>NZ_DAMAUN010000008.1:18240-110503 GCF_032078915.1 Lacrimispora sp.
CGGTCCAGGGAAAGCTCACCTATGATGTACTGCATCTCATCGTTGGTGGTGATGCTTCCCTCCATAATCCTTCTCATGTAGGATTCAACGACCACAGGCTTCTGTTTCTCCACCAAAAGGTTTAAAGAGGTAGCCATGGATTCCTTTACAGTCAGCTCATTTGCAAGCTGGGTCAGGCAGCGGCTGCCGAAGGAAGAAAAAATTCCCGCTATGATTCCGCCCAGACATAAGGACGCAATGGTAATGGCCGTAAAAAAACGCTGGTAAGGGAGGATAGAGTAATAAGCCTTATCCGCAGGCTGGACCAGATAGTAGGTCCAATTATTATAGGAAGAAGCAACCGTGGTCACCAGCATCTCCTGGCGGTGCCCCTTGGGGGTAAAGTGGGCTGTCTGGTTTCCGTAATCCAGTCCTTTTAAGGCATCAGAGTTCTCTGCCTCCCCTGCTCCGGACAGAAGGAACGCCTGGGAGCCGTTTTTGTCATAAGCAACCAGGTACCCTTCTCCATATAAGTTCATGTCTGAAAAATACGCTGTGATCAGGTCATAGTCAAATTCATAACAAAGAACAGAATCCGCACCTGCTTTAAGAACTGAGGCGGTGAGGGGCTGGATGTAGAGGAAGCTCCTGGAGGTACTCTGTAAATGTCCGAAGGGGATGAATTTGTTCCAGAATTCACTGTTTAAAAGGGCTTCGGAAAACTGTTTGGGTTCGATCTGATACGTTGTGTTATGCCGGATATAAAAATCGTAATCCGAAAACAGGGTGGAAGAAACTGCGTATTTGGAATTTTTCATATAAATAAATGAATTACTGATAGGAAGCAGCAGCTCAACCGGAGTGATGGATTTTAAACTCTGCTGGGTCTTATAGGCCAGGTGGTAAAAATCGGGTTCTTCATCCCCTGTCAGATGAGAAAGATCATTGAACAGGATATTGGAAGAGGTCTGTCTCGCTGCTGCATTCATCAGTTTCATGGTGTAATCCAGCTGAGTGACAGAGGAAGAGAGGGTGAGCCGGTTCTGTTTGTTGATACCGTTTTTAACCTGGCAGCAGGATATGTAGTACAATATTACTCCGATAATAAGAATTATTGCCAGTATCAGAATGTAGGACAACATTAACTGATTTTTAAATGAGATGCCGCTATTTTGTTTTTTCATGTTTACCATTCCTTTTTTCATATGAAGAAATTATAGTATGAATTATTATCAAAAGCAACAAATTGGAATAACAGGGTAAAATCTGCACACTGATAGTAAAAAATGTATTCAAAAACAGCCTGTATTTTAACATATCATTCATTTCCAGGTAATGATAAAGGAAAAAAACATATCAATTGCACAATGAAAAAATGAATTGTATCCGGGCATAGAAAAAAGTGTACAATGGCATGTAAAATTGAGCGTTGATAATGGAGGTGCCGGATGCTATCATGGCAATGCGAAAAAAATTCGCACCACAAATAAACTCTTATGGGAGGTATGAAATGAGAATCAAGAAAATGTTTGCAGCTGGAATGGCCGTGACAATGGCGGCCTCCGTCATCTTAAGCGGATGCGCTTCAAAGACTGCAGAAGTACCAACCACCGGTTCCGGCTCTGCTATCGGTGAGGCAACAGGGGAAAATGAGATCAAAAAACCGGAAAAGATTACTGTTTTAGTAGACGGAACGGTTACCACCAAAATTAATAACAGAGATGCCTTTGAGAAACGATGGGAGGAGCTTACCGGAATTGAACTGGAGTTTATACAGCCGGATCATGATGCCTATTATGATGTAGTTGGACAGACCTTTGCTTCGGGCCCTGATAACTGGCCGGATGCAATCATTCTGTCTTCTTCCTATTATACCGGATATGCGCAGGAGGGGGCATTGTGGGACATGACAGACACCTGGGAGAATTCAGAATTAAAGGCTTCCGGTCGTGTGACAGGTGAAGATGTAATTGAAAATATGAAGATCGACGGACACTTATATGGCCTCCCTGTTACCAGGGGAAATGGCTGCATCACCTATGTAAAGAAAGCATGGCTGGATAATTGCGGTTTGGAAGTACCAGAAACCTATGACGAGTATTATGACATGCTGAAGGCGTTTACAGAGGGTGATCCGGATGGAAACGGAGTCAATGGGGATACCTACGGTGTTTCCGCACCAGGAATCGTTGGAACAGAGGCTCCCTATGTAAATTATCTGCCTGAATTTTACCAGGATGCATATCCTTCCTTTATAAAGGGAGAGGACGGCGTATGGTACGACGGATTTACAAAGGATAACTTTAAGGAAGCCCTGACAAGGCTGAGGGAAGCTTATGCAGCCGGCTATATCGATAAGGAAACCCTGACCAACGGAAGCAAGGATTGCCGCAACAAATTTTATGAGGATAAGTTTGGTGTGTTTACTTACTGGGCAGGTACATGGGCAACAAATTTAAAGAGCAATCTGGAGAAGAACGGAAAAGACGGCGAGCTGGTCGCTTTAAAACCACTTAAGGAAACAGGTACATATATAGAAAGAATTCCTCCCGTATGGGCAATTACATCTGCCTGTGAGAATCCGGAAGGCGTGTATAAGTATCTCATCGAATCCATGCTGGATGGAGGCGATATGCAGACCCTGTGGACTTACGGTGTGGAAGACATCCACTGGTCAACAAAGGCAGAGGCTGTGCTGGACAATACATATGGGGATGGCGTATTTCATTTAAAGGAAAGCCTGGAGTTTCCAGGTACACAGTATACAAAACAGCATATGGATCCCATGCTCTCCATTACGGAATGGGAGAATAATCCCGGTGAAGATACGGTAGAGGAATCAGCCAGGGAATCCCAGATCATGTTCAATGAAAACTGCCGTCAGGCTCAGATCGTTCCTTCCACTGAAGTAATGGCAACTTACAACGGAGATTTGACCACATTAAAGAACTCCATCATTGCAGACGTTGTTGTCCAGGGGATCTCCATCGAGGAGGGTTATAAGCGCTTTGAGGCTGAAAATGGGGCAAAATGGTCCCAGATGATCGTTGATTCCTTAAATGAACAGACATCTGCAAAATAGTTCAGGAAGGTAGAGTATGAGTAAATTAAGAAGAAGGCCTGCAGCAAATGCTGCAGGCGAAAATAAACGTCCTCTGCTTGTTTCGATTTATTATTACAGAGGTTTTTACATAATGTTCCTTCCTGTTCTTATTTTTGCAGTGATCTTTCATTATCTTCCCATGTTCGGAATCCGGCTTGCTTTCTTTTCCTATAAAGGAATCAAGGATCCTGTATTCGTAGGCCTGGCAAATTTTGAAAAGATGGTTAACATGCCCGGGTTTTGGAGCGCTTTCGGCAATACCATCACCTTAAGTGTCACCAAGCTACTGTTAAATACGTTCATGGGAGTCGTACTTTCTCTTA
The DNA here is from genome assembly GCF_032078915.1 of Lacrimispora sp. GTDB lineage: Bacteria > Bacillota > Clostridia > Lachnospirales > Lachnospiraceae > Lacrimispora. The sequence continues at coordinate 21,646 of NZ_DAMAUN010000008.1, forward strand.
TGCTTAATGAGATCAGGTCCCTGGTTTTCAAAAAGTTTTCCCAGACAGTGGTATACCTTCCTCATTTCATGTCATGGGTGGTTACTGCCTCCGTCTTTACCTTAATTCTTTCTCCCACCGGTGCAGGACTGGTCAACTCCATACTAATGAAGCTTGGAATTGTAAACGATGGAATCTATTTTCTGGGAAACCAGAAATGGTGGCGGCCGATGTTTTACATCATCAACATCTGGAAGGACACCGGCTGGGGAACGATCATCTTCATGGCGACGCTGTCCGGGATCAGCCCGGAGCTTTACGAGGCTGCCTCCATGGACGGGGCAGGGAGGTGGAACCAGATGCGTTACATTACCCTGCCGGGCCTTTCCAATACCATCATCACGGTTCTGATTTTAAATCTGGCCAAAGTCATGAACTTATTTGAATCCGTATTCGTACTGCAAAATGATGCGGTTGTTCAGAAAGCGGATGTTCTTCAGACTTACATTTACACACAAACATTCAATTCCGGCGCTCTTCCTGACTACGGCTATACCACGGCAGTAGGCCTGACCTCTTCATTGGTTGGCTGCTTCCTTGTCCTGATCTGCAACAAGGCAAGCCACAAGGTCCGCGGAAGAGGAATTGTATAGAGGGGAGAAAGAAATGAAAAAGAAAGCAACCGCATTTGACTATGTGCTGGTGATGATATTCGTGCTCATAAGCTTAGTTATGATTATCCCCATTTACAAAGTACTGATTGACTCCCTGGACTTAAAAACAGCTTACGGTATGAAGCTGTTTCCGGAGGAGTTTGGCCTTGAGGGATACATTTCCGTATTCACAAACCCGACTCTGTACCGGCCGTTCCTGGTATCCTGTCTTACCACAGTCGCCGGAACCTTTATCGGCCTTACCATTTCCACTCTTGGAGCCTATGTCCTGATTCAGTGGAAGATGCCCGGCAGAAATTTTTTTGCTAACCTTCTGCTGTTTACGATGATATTTAACGGCGGTATGATCCCAACTTATCTGGTGATGAAGGGGCTTCACCTGACCAATACCCTGTTTGTGGTGATCCTTCTTCCGGCCATCAATGTTTACAATATGGTCCTGATGAGAAATTTCTTTGAAGGAATTCCGGTAAGTCTGTTTGAATCCGCGGAAATAGACGGCTGTTCCCCGATGAGGATATTCTTCGGGATTGTCCTTCCTCTTTCCAAGGCGGCTCTTACGGCCATTGGCCTGATGTATGCCGTAGGTTACTGGAACGATTACACCAATTATAAACTTTATATTACCAATGAAAACCTTTACAACTTCCAAATGAAGTTAAGATCTGTCATAATGGGAAGTGATCTGCCAACGGCAGTTGGGGGAGCAACGGAGAATACGGTGAAAAATGCTGCAGTCATCGTAGCAATCCTGCCCTTTATGATCATTTATCCGTTCTGCCAGAAGTATTTTATTCAGGGTGTGAATATCGGAGCTGTAAAGGAATAACGGCCTGGCAGGGAAAGGGGCAGAATGTCTGTCCCTTTTTCTCTATGTTAATAATATGACAAGGGGGTAATAACAATGTATCAAAATCCGATCTTGTATGCAGATTATTCAGATCCGGATGTCATCCGGGTGGGAGAGGATTACTATATGGTGGCCTCTTCCTTTACCTATCTTCCAGGGGTTCCCCTTCTTCATTCCAGAGATTTGGTCCACTGGGAAATCATCAACTATTGTGTCCGCACTCTTCCCTTTGATAAATACAACAAGCCTTCCCATGGTTCAGGAACCTGGGCTCCGTCCATTCGATTTCATGACGGGATATTCTACGTGTTCGTTCCGCTGCCGGATGAAGGGATCTTTGTGGCCCGGTCCGCAGATCCATATGGAGAGTTTGCCTTGAATTGCCTGCATCCAGCCAGAGGCTGGATCGATCCATGTCCTTTTTGGGATGACGATGGGAAAGCCTATATGGTATTTGCCTATGCAAACAGCCGCAGCGGCATCAAGCACCGGCTGGATCTGGTGGAGATCGACTCCCAGTGCACAAAGCTTTTGGGAGAGCCGGTTACCATTTTTGACGGAAAGCAGCTTGGGCCAACCACGGAAGGACCAAAACTTTACAAGTATCAGGGATATTATTATATCCTGATGCCTTCCGGAGGCGTGGCAGCCGGATGGCAGTCCGCTCTGCGCGCAGAAGCTGTCACAGGTCCATATGAATACCGGATCGTCATGCACCAGGGAAATACAGAGGTAAATGGCCCTCATCAGGGAGGCTGGGTAACAGCGGGCGACGGAAGACACTGGTTTGTCCATTTCCAGGATGTGACCGAGCTGGGGAGAATCACCCACCTTCAGCCCCTGTGCTTTCATGCAGGATGGCCCTTTATTGGAAGCGAGCAGAACGGGGATGGCATCGGAGAACCTGTAAAGGAGTGGGATATTCCAGCCAAAGGACAGCCGGAGTACCGGATCGTCCAGTCCGATGATTTTTGCGGGAACCGCCTGGGCCTTCAGTGGCAATGGCAGGCCAATCCGCAGGATACCTTCTATTCCATAAATGGACATTCCGGAATCCGGCTTTTCTGTCTTGCGAACCCGGCAAGAGAAAATCTCTTATGGTATGCTCCCAACGCCATGACCCAGATCCCCCAGCACCAGGCCTTTTCTGCGGTGACAAAGGTAAAGCTTAAGGGAAAGGAAACAGGAGATGTGGCGGTTATCGGCATGATCGGCCATTCATATGCTTATATGGGGCTGATGAAAACAGAGGCCGGCAACCGGCTAGTGCTCTATTCGGGAACCGTCACATATAAGGAATATGAGGGAGAAGCAAAGGAGAACCAGGAAGTTTCCAGCCCCTATGAGAAGGATACGGTTTATCTTAAGGTAGAAGTATTCCGAAACAAGACCTACCGGTTTTTCTGGTCTGCGGATGGAATACGCTACACATCCATAGGAGAGGCCAATCCACTGCGGAGAGCCACCTGGACCGGGGCAAAGCTCTGCCTCTGGAGCTCAAACAAAAACAATGTAATTTCAGAGGGGTACGGAGAATATGATTTCATACACATCGAAGACAGAAGCAATTGCGAAACAGGCCTTTAAAGCAGCAAAAAATGGGGATCAGCCGGCGGTTATCCGTCTGATCGATCACTCCTTTAATACGGAAGACTGCGATGAAAAGGGAAACAGCCTGCTTCACTATGCAGTAAAAGGGAAGAATCCGGATCTTGTAAAATATTTGGTGGAAACATGCGGTATGGATCCTGCATGGGCCAATCAGGATATGGTAACACCCTACGATCTGGCCCGGGGCATTTCTCCCATTGAGAAATACTTTCAGTCGTCCTGCGGTTTTTCCTATGAGGATTGCTACCGGAACCCGGTGTGCAGGGGGATGCATCCGGATCCCAGCATCGTTCGGGTGGGGGAAGATTACTATATGGTCAATTCCAGCTTTATCTGCTTTCCCTGTATTCCTATTTCCCATTCCAGGGATTTAGTCCATTGGAAAACCATCGGATATGGGGTGACGGACCCGAAGTGGGCGGAGGAATACTTAGGAGAGCTGGAGGGCGGAAGGGGCTTTTGGGCTCCGGATATCAGCTATCACAACGGAAGGTTCTATATCTGCGCCACCTTAAGAAGGAACGACGATGCCCCTTTTATCCAGACCCAGATGATCACCAGCTCCGGGAGTCCGGAGGGACCTTACGAAACACCGGTCATCCACAATGTACTGGGGATCGACCCCTCTCTTTTTACTGATGACGACGGGAAACGGTACATGCTTTTAAACCGGGGAGCCCGGATCATGGAGATATCAGAGGATGGAACGAGGATTCTCACAGAGCCTTCTCTTATATGGTACGGCCATTCCGGCCATGCACCGGAGGGGCCGCATATCATAAAAAAGGATGGATACTATTACTGCTTTCTTGCAGAGGGAGGAACGGGAAAGGGCCACATGATCACTGCGGCAAGGTCCAAAAGCCTGTTTGGCCCTTATGAAAACTGCCCCTATAATCCCATTTTGCAGCAAAAGGATGAGATCGGAAGCATCCAGTGCTGCGGTCACGGAAAACCAGTACAGACTCCGGATGGAAGATGGTTCATCGTGTACCTGTGTTCCCGCTTCCTGGAAGGCCGGTGGGGGATGTTAGGCAGAGAAACCTGTCTGGATGAAATGACCTGGTCAGCCGATAGCTGGCCAGTCATCAATCGGGGGAGAGGGCCATCCTACATGGCAGCTTTACCATTTCCCGCTGATTTAAGGCAGAACTTTGAGGGGAAGAGCTTTGAGGGGCAGGCGCCAGAGGTATGGCTTTCCCCCAGAACAAAAGATCCGGAAATCGTAGGGGAAAATTCGGATGGAACCATATGGATCAAGGGGGATGGGCTTGACTTAAACCAGAGGGAGTGCAAGAGCCTTTTAGTGAAGAGTCAGCCTGATTTTCGCTTTTCCGTGGAATTTGAAATGAGTTTTCCCCATGAGGGAGAAGAGGCGTTTACCTCGGACGCAGGCGTGACCCTTTATTATGATGAGAATACTTACATAAAATTCGGAGTGACAAGGGACCAGGTATTTGTATCTGAATATGTAGACGACACCTATGTAAGGACAGAAACAAAGCCGTTCCGGTTCCAGGGCCCGGTGACATTCCGGGTGGATACAAACGGACTTATAAGAAACTTTTTATTAAACAGTAAGCTTCTGTGGCAATGGACAGATGTGACCTCCATCTGTTCGGAGGGCCTGGTAAAAGGCAAGCGCTTTACAGGAGCCATGTATGGAGTGTATGTAAATGGCAGTAATCTATTATGCTGGAGACAGCACAGTGAAATTCAATAAGATATCCACCTATCCACAGACCGGGATATCCCAGGCACTGTTATTATACTTAAAGGATTCCGTGGAAATGAAAAGCTTTGCCCAGAATGGGCGGAGTACAAAATCTTTTATTGATGAGGGGCGCCTTGCTCTGATCGAAAACGAGATAAAGAAAGGAGATTATCTCTTTATCCAGTTCGGTCACAACGATGAAAAAGACGATCCGGCAAGGCATACGGATCCGGACACTACTTTTCCGGAAAATCTCATACGGTTTATTAACGCCGCAAAGGAAAAGGACGCCTGGCCAGTCCTGATCACCCCCATAGCCAGAAGGATATTTGATGAAAACGGAGTCTTCCGGCCGGGCAGCCACGGTGCGTACCCGGAGGCGGTCAAGCGGACCGGAAGAAAAGCAGGTGTTCCTGTTATCGATTTGACAGCGATTACGGAAACCTATCTGGCATCTCTGGGAGATCTGGCCTCAAAAGCCTATTTTATGTGGCCGAAGGACAATACCCATTTAAAGCCTGAGGGAGCAGTCCTTATGGCCGGTTTTCTCTGTGACGAGCTGCAAAAACTGGGATCTCCCTATGGGGATCTCCTGGAAACCAGGGAAGAGTATCCGGAAAATACGGGACTTGATGTTTCCTAAGGAGCGGGCTATGAAAAATTATGAAGAAATTGAACGCCGTTTTGTCCGGTGTTATCAAAAATACGGGAATCATTCCGTCATGGTTCTTCTGGGTTTTTATAAGGGCCAGTATCATAAGTTCTTAATCTCCACCTTCTTTTTTCTGATCAAGCATGCTCCCAGCCTTTTTTCGGCTCTGCTGATTGCCAATGTGATCAATGGGGCCCTGGAAGGAGGTGAGGCTGGAAAACAGGCCATTTTATTAAATGTGGCGGTCTGGCTTGGGCTGCTGGTCATCCATCTGCCTGCCAACTGGTTTCATAACAAATATAAAAATAAAGTCATCCGTAAGACTGAGGCTGGCTTAAGAGGGGCTTTGGTGAGGAAGCTTCAGGAGCTTTCCATTCCCTACCATACGGAAATCCAGTCGGGACGCCTTCAGTCAAAGATTATCCGGGATGTAGAAGCGGTAGAAACCCTGTCATCCCAGCTCTTTGTAAACCTGATGAACATTATAATGAATCTGGTGATCACCCTGTCCATTACAGCAGTAAAAAACAAAGTTGTCCTTTTATTTTTCCTCATGGTGGCGCCCTTGACCTCAGTAACAGTCATTGCCTTCCGGAAGAAAATACACAGGGAAAACCGGGCATTCCGTCAGGAAATGGAAGAGACCAGCGCCCGGGTCATGGAGATGGTGGAGCTGGTTCCTGTGACAAGGGCCCATGCCCTGGAACAGAAGGAAGTGGAAAAGATCAAGGAGCAGCTGGAAGAAACTGCGGATAAGGGGTACCGTCTGGATATGATACAGGCTCATTTCGGCGCGGTCAGCTGGTGTGTGTTCCAGGTGTTTCAGGCTCTCTGCCTGGGCTTTTCTGGTTTCATGGCATTAAAGGGACTCATAAAGATTGGAGATGTGACCTTTTATCAGTCCAGTTTTACAACGGTTGTAAACCAATTCACTTCCCTTATAAACCTTCTTCCGATCCTGACAAAGGGACTGGAATCCGTTACCTCCATCGGTGAGATTCTGGTTTCAGACGATGTGGAACATAACGATGGAAAGACAGAAATGAAGGAGTTAAAAGGAGACTATTCTTTTCATAACGTGCAGTTTTCCTATAAGAATTCCGAAGAACAGGTGCTTGATGGCTTCCAGCTGGAGGTAAAGGCGGGAGAAACCATTGCTCTGGTAGGAGAATCCGGTTCCGGAAAGACGACCGTCCTTAACCTGATTATTGGGTTCATCACGCCCTCGGATGGAAGGCTTTTGATCGATGGCATGGATGTGAATGACATCAACTTACGAAGCTACCGGAGATTTATTTCTGTGGTACCCCAGTCTCCGGTCCTCTTTACAGGAACGGTCAGGGAAAATATTGTTTACGGCCTGGAATGCGTTTCGGAAGAGGAGATCGGACATGCAGTGGAAGCAGCCAACTTAAAGTCAGTCATCGCAAAGCTTCCCAAGGGCCTTGACACCATGATCGGTGAGCACGGTTCCAATTTAAGCGGCGGGCAGAGACAAAGGATCTCCATTGCCCGGGCGATCATACGGGACCCGAGAGTTATCATACTGGATGAAGCCACTTCAGCCCTGGATACCATATCGGAGAAGGAGATTCAGGATGCCCTGGATCATCTGATTCAGGATAGAACCACCTTTATTGTGGCTCACAGGCTTTCCACGGTCAGAGGGGCAGACCGTATCGTGGTGTTAGATAAGGGAAGGATAAGAGAAGAAGGAAGTTATCAGGAGCTGATGGCCCAAAAGGGAGAATTCTATGAGATGGAACGGCTTCAGATGGCTTTAAGATGAGGATTCTAAAAAAGAAACCGGTGCCGGGACTTACGTCCTGAGCGCCGGTTTGTCTTAAGAACCTAATAAATTAATAAAAATTCCGTAAACGGCTCGCAAAGTAAAAGGTTCTATGATATAATAGGGTGATATCTTATGGTTTAGTGAGGGAACTATATGCTTAGTGAAGAGAAAATAAAGATCATGACCAGCCTTGCAATGTTTGAAAAACACGAAGGAAAAAGGATATTTCCCATCAACCGGTACTTTAAAAGTGATTACATCAGCAGTAAGCTGTTCCGCTCTTTTTTCAGCTACACCCTGAGCTTTGTTTTATGTCTGGTTTTATGGGAATTATATGGTATGGAACAGTTGCTGAATACCATGGAACTGAAGGGCTTAACGGCAGCCGGTATGCGAATTGGACTGATTTATCTCGTTGGACTGATCATTTACCTTGGAATCAGTGCGGTTGTATATATGAAGCGATACGAATATGCCAGCCGTGGTACAAAGGTATATTTGGCAAAATTAAAAAGGCTGGACAAGCGGTACGAGGGAAATACCAGACCTTTAAAAAGAATTAAGGGAGGACGGACATCATGATGAGCCTTCTTGTATTTAAAGAACGATTGAAAGAGTTTTATGCCAGGTTTGAGATCTATATAACGCCTGTGATCAAGTTTCTATTCAGTCTCCTGGCGTTTTCTCTGATGAATAAGAATATTGGCTTTATGACAAAGCTGACGGAGCCATACATTCCATTGGTACTGGCTCTGGTATGCTCTTTTTTGCCCTATGGAGCCATCTCCTTTCTGGCGGCATGCTTTATGCTTGCCCATCTGTCGGGAATTTCCCTTGAGATCACTCTGGTCATGGCAGTTTTTATTGTGGTGGCAGGACTTCTTTATTACGGATTCCAGCCGGGTGACAGTTATTTACTGGTGCTGACCCCGGTATTTTTCCTGTTAAAGATCCCTTATGCGATCCCATTGATCGTAGGGCTGACAGGGAGCGCCATATCTGTGATACCGGTAAGCTGCGGTGTATTTATTTATTATACGCTTTTATATGTGAAACAGAATGCAGGAGTGCTGACCAACGATATGTCGGTGGATGAAATCGTTAAATTCATGCAGCTCATGAAGGTCCTGCTGTCTAATAAGCTGATGCTTGTGATGGTAACGGCGTTTGCTCTTTCTCTTTTAGTGGTGGCGGTTACCCGGAGCTTATCCATGGATTATTCCTGGATCATCGCCATTGTGGCAGGCACCATTGCGCAGCTTGGCGTGATTTTTGTCGGAGATATCGTTGCAGATGTATCGGTATCGGTTATCGGGCTCCTGGTGGGAATCCTGTTTTCCATCGTAATTGCAGGAATTTATACATTTTTTGTCTTTGCAGTGGATTATTCCAGGACAGAATACGTACAATTTGAAGATGATGATTATTATTATTACGTCAAGGCAGTTCCAAAGCTGACAGTCAGCGCACCTGACGTGAAAGTTCAGAAAATCAATGCCAGAAAACTCCAAAGGCCGCAGAGGTAGGAAGCGTCCTGCGGGCATACCTTTACACCCGGTAAAGCGGGGCGGCCCTGCCCAAAAAGCACGGGCAGTAATAAGGAAAAGGAAAGGGAGGTGGAGACAATAGCAGATTTTTTAGACGGAATGTACTCCTGGGTATCGTTTCTGCCCAGAATATCGAAAACAAACTTAGTTGAAATTATTATCATAGCCGTTCTGCTGTATGAGCTGCTGACCTGGATCATGAATACAAGAGCATGGACATTATTAAAGGGAATTATTGTGATCCTTCTTTTCTATCTCTTTGCATATGTATTCCGGTTGGATAATATTTTTTGGATTCTCAATAAAATTGCTACGCCGGCTGTTACCATGGCGATTGTGATCTTCCAGCCGGAGCTTCGGAAGGCTCTGGAGCAGTTAGGAAGCAAGAATCCCTTTACGGGAATTCTCACCTTTGATGACGGCAGGGATAATTCCGGTTTTACGGATAAAACCATCAACGAGGTGGTAAAGGCCACTTTTGAGATGGCAAAGGTCAAGACCGGAGCACTCATGGTAATCGAACGAGTGGATTCTTTAAAGGAGATCGAACGAACTGGAATAGAAGTGGGTGGAGTTGTAAGCAGCCAGCTTATTATCAACATCTTTGAGCATAATACACCGCTTCACGACGGAGCGGTGGTAATCCGGGGAAACCGTGTTGCAGCGGCTACCTGTTACCTGCCTCTGTCCGATAATATGAGCATCAGCAAGGAACTGGGTACAAGACACAGGGCCGCAGTAGGCGTCAGTGAAGTAAGCGACAGCATTACCATTGTGGTATCGGAAGAAACCGGGCGTGTGACGGTGGCTATGGAAGGCGGTCTTAGGAAGATTACAGATGCTGATATGCTCCGGTCAGTCCTTGCAGGTGTAAAACAGTCGCAGGAGGAAGGAAGCAGATTCAGGATTTTGAAGGGAAGGCGTAAGAATGAAGGAAAAGCTGTTAAATAATCTTGGACTGAAGCTCTCGTCTCTGGTGCTTGCCTTTGCAGTATGGATGGCTGTTGTCAATATTTCCAATCCTATCATTGACGATTCTCAGATGGTTACGGTGGAGGTGCGCAATGAGGATGTGCTGGAGGCTGCAAATTTAACCTATGAAATTGTGGGAAAGGATGCGGTAACAGTCAGTTATCAGGTGAGAACAAGAGACCGTTCCCTGCTGAGGGCTTCGGACTTTCATGCCTATGTTGATTTAAAGGACTATAACGTGACTGGGGCCATTCCAATCACGGTGGAGATTAATAAAGATAAAGAAAACCTTGTAAAGAGCGATACCATTACGGCTAAGCCCATGGTGATGCGGATCAGAACGGAAGAGCTTCAGCGCAAGAAGTTTGATCTTCAGGTTCAGACCAAAGGAATCCAGGAGGACGGGTATGAACTGGGAATGATCACCCTGTCACCGGATTATGTGACAGTGGAAGGTCCTGAATCCCAGATCGGCCAGATCAACCATATGGGAATCGAAATCGATGTGGATAATGCCAATGCGGATATAAAGGGAGTGGCTAATCCGGTCTTTTTCGATGCCAACGGCAACAAGATGCCGGAACTGGAAAATAAGGTAACTGTCAACAGGCATGAGATCGAATATACGGTATCCGTGCTAAAGGCAAAGAATCTTACGATCAATTTCGAGGTTTCAGGAGATGTGGCAAAAGGATACCGGTATACGGGATTGGAATCCAACTTTAAAACCGTGCCCGTGGTAGGTACGAATTCCCTTCTTGCCTCCTTGACCAGCATATCTGTTTCTTCGGATAAGCTGAATATTGACGGCGCCACCACTGATAAGGTGGTACAGCTGGATTTAAGCCAGTATCTGCCGCCAAACACCTCTATTGCAGGGGATGAATATAAGAATGTAACCGTGAAGCTGAAGGTAGAGCCATTGACTACCAGGGTATTCACTTTAAAACTGAAGAATCTGGATAAGAAGGGTGCAGAAGCTGATTACGATTACAGTTTTGATAAAGAAACTTCTGATGTTACGGTAAAAGGGCTCAAAGCAGATTTGGATGCCTTGACCGAAACGAACTTAAATGCAGTTCTTGACGTAACGGACCAGGAGGCTGGCCCTCATCCCGGAATGGTGACATTTGAGGTTTCAGGAGGATTTGAAGTGGTTGGTTATACACCTTTCAATGTGACGGTAGCCCATAAAAATCCTGTCTCCGGAACGGATGAAAGTACCACAGCCACTTCTACGGAAGTGCCTGAGTCACAATGAGAACGTTTGATGAAGGAATGGAGGGAGGGAATTCAGTATGGTTAGTGCTAAAGTTGTTATAAAGAATCCTACCGGCCTGCACCTAAGGCCGGCGGGGATTCTTTGTAAGGAAGCCATGAACTTTAATTCTTCGGTGAGTTTTCGATTTAAGAACACCACCGCCAATGCGAAAAGCGTGCTTAGCGTATTGGGTGCCTGCGTAAAAAGCGGGGATGAGATTACTTTTGTCTGTGAGGGAGCAGATGAGGAGGAAGCTCTGGCAACCATGGTCAAGGCCGTTGAAGAGGGTCTTGGCGAATAGATGAATGATCCAGTAATTAATAAGGAGGCTAATTATGTTTAAAGGAACAAGTGCATCTGCGGGAATCGGTATTGGGAAGGCCGTCAACGTGGAAGAAGCAGAACTTAAGATCAGGAAAGAGGCAATCACAGATCCGGAGGCTGAAAAGGCCCGCTTTCAGGCAGCAGTCAAACAGGCCATGGAAGAGACCGGCATTCTGGCACAGGATCTGGCAACAAAAGTGGGAGAAAAGGAAGCGGAGATTTTAAATGGTCATTTATTGCTCCTTTCCGATCCAATGCTGACAGGTGAGATCGAAAATTCCATAACAGGGGAGAGTGTTAACAGCGAATATGCGGTTGAAAAAGTATGCAATACCTATGCCGATATGTTTGCTTCTATGGGAGACGAGCTCATGCAGCAGAGAGCAACAGATATGCACGATATCAAAACCCGTGTGCAGAAGATACTCATGGGGGTAAGCTCTGTGGATATTTCCGCGCTGCCGGAGGGAAGTGTGATCGTTGCAAGAGATTTAACGCCTTCCATGACAGCCGGGATCAATCCGGAAAAGGTAGTAGGTATTGTCACAGAACTGGGAGGAAAGACATCCCACAGCGCGATTCTTGCCAGAGCCCTCGAAATTCCTGCAGTGGTTGCCATTGAGGGATTTTTAAGCAAGGTATCCGATGGAGATGAGATGATACTGGATGGTTCTCAGGGAATTGTCATCGTAAATCCGGAAGATTCGTTAAAAACGGAGTATACCGTAAAAAGAGAAGCCTTTTTAAAGGAAAAGAAGGAACTGGAGCAGTACATCGGAAAGCCTACCGTAACAAAGGATGGCACGGCCATTGAATTGGTAGCCAATATCGGAAAGCCTGAGGATGTGGAAAAGGTTCTTCATTATGACGGGGAAGGAATCGGACTGTTCCGTACGGAATTTTTGTTTATGGACCGTACCTCAATGCCAACAGAGGACGAGCAGTTTGAAGCTTACCGGAAGGTTGCGGTTGCAATGAACGGCAAGCCTGTGATTATCCGGACTCTGGATATCGGCGGAGATAAGGAAATCCCATATATGGGCCTTGAAAAGGACGAAAATCCATTTTTGGGTTACAGAGCGATCCGTTTCTGCCTGGACCGGAAGGAAGATGTGTACAAGCCTCAGCTGCGGGCCCTTTTAAGAGCCAGCGCGTTCGGCAACATCCGCATCATGGTTCCCATGGTGACTTGTCTGGAAGAGTTCAGAGAAGCAAAGGCCCTTGTTGAAGAGCTTAAGAAAGAATTTGATGAAAAGGGAATCGCCTATAAAAAAGACATTTCAGTGGGAATCATGGTGGAGACGGCTGCCGCTTCTTTGATGGCGGATGCGTTTGCAAAGGAAGTTGATTTCTTCAGCATCGGAACCAATGACTTAACCCAGTACACCATGTCTGTGGACAGGGGAAATGATAAGGTATCCTACTTATATTCCCCATTAAATCCTGCAGTTTTAAGAAGCATCCGCCATGTCATTGAATGCGGACGCAGAGAAGGGATTATGGTGGGAATGTGCGGGGAGGCTGCCAGCGATCCCATGATCATTCCCCTGCTTCTGGCATTCGGCTTAAATGAGTTCAGCATGAGTGCGTCGGCTATCTTAAACGCCAGAAAGCTGATCACCGGCTACAGCATAAAAGAACTGCAGGCAGTGGCAGAAGAGGCAATGTCCTATTACACTGTAAAAGAGGTAGAAGATTATATGAGAGAGTTCATCAGCCGCATATAATGGACGACCAAAGGGGAAGTGCGGCTGTCGCCTGGCGGCGGCTGCCTTTTTTCCATATAAGACGGCGTTTCTATTATTTGCAAAAGGGGATATTTTGTGATGAGTGTTTATCTGATCAGCTATGGAGCGTCTTATTTATTTGCAAGAGCAGGTTTCTACTGGCTGTCTGGTATTATTTTAATACTGGCAGCTCTTTTCCTGTATTGGCGGGATTACCGCCGGACCGAGAATATCATTCATTTAAGGGGATTGTTTTCTCTGTTCTGGGTAGGAGGAGAAGGCATCGCCTGTTTAAAGCTCTCAGAGCTTTCTTTTGACTGGAATATTATTACGTGGCTCTGCTTTCTGGTAGCATTCCTGGGATTTTGGGTCACCTTTGAATTTTTTGCAAAGCTGCAGGGAGAATCAGGAGGGCAGCGTTCCAGCTGGTTCAGTTTTAAAGGCTATGAAAGGCCTCTGTTTCTATCCATGGTTTTTGTCACCTTTGTATCCCTTGCCGGTTTTATCGTTGAGGCGGCGGTACTGGGGTTCATCCCATTCTTTGTGAAAGGAGTGCCCCATGCTTACTCTACGTTCCACATAACAGGAATTCACTATTTCACTGTATCCTGCGTGCTGGTGCCTGCGCTGTCGGTCCTTTATTTTTGCATAGAACAAGGGAGAAACGGCTTAAGGCTGATTCTGGCTATACTTATGGACGTCATCGCATGTTTGATTCCGATTTTATGCGTGTCCAGGTTCCAGCTGATCCTTTCTGTAGGATTGGCAGTTCTCACCTATATTGCGATGGAGCACAGGCTGAAGATCGCTTATGGGGTGGGCTTAGCGATCGGCATGATTCCCATTTATGTGATCCTCACCATTGCACGAGGCCATGATGTCTCTTACTTAAATGGTATTTTTCAGATGAAAAACAGCCAGATGCCCATTTTTATCACCCAGCCTTATATGTACATTGCGAACAACTACGACAATTTTAACTGTCTGGTGGAGTGGCTTCCGTCCCATACCTTTGGTCTTCGGATGCTCTTTCCCTTATGGGCTCTTACAGGACTTAAATTCCTTGTCCCGGCCCTTGTGGACTTTCCCATCTATGTGACAAAAGAGGAATTGACTACGGTTACCCTGTTTTATGATTCCTTTTATGATTTCGGCATCGTGGGCGTCCTGCTTTTTGGATGTATTCTTGGGGGAATTGCGTTTTTCCTGGTGAGGATGTCAAAGCGTATCCGCAATCCCATCGGCTATCTGTTCTATGCCCAATTTGCCATGTATATGATCCTTTCTTTTTTCACGACCTGGTTCAGCAATCCCTCCACCTGGTTTTATTTTGGAATGACAGGGATTTTATTCGCTTTCTGTTCGTGGAAGAACAATGGAAGGCATGGATGACACGGATGACAATAAAAAAGCTCCTGGAAAAATCCGGGAGCTTTTTTTTATTTGGTATGATTTGATGTCAAACTTTAGGTGTGCCGAAAGTCTCCTTTTCCTCCTTGGTAAGAGGGATGGCAGGGAGTTTTTTCTTTTTGCGCCGGCAGAAGAAGATAATGGCAGAGGCAATGGCTGCAATGGGGAACCAGAATGGGATAGTGGTAATGATGCCGATCGTAAGGCTTAACACGACGTCCTTAAAAAGCTTAAGATTGCTTGTAAATCCATTGCTTATACGGGTTCCGGCTGATTCCGGAGCAATGGGAGTAAACGTGGTGACTTCCCTGATACTGAGGGAAACCGTACTGTAATCCACCTGATTGTCAAAAAGCTTAAGCTGGGATTCCATGGATTCCAACTGATAGCGTATCTCGGAAAGCCTCTGCTGAAGGGTGATGACCGTATCAATTGATTCCGCTTTTTCAAGGAATTCCCACAGCTTTTCCTGCTCTATTTCCAGAGACTTCTTTCTGCTTTCCAGATCGCTGTACTGCAGCGTGACATCCTGGGTGGATTCGGATTTGTTTGTAACATTTCCGTTTGTTTCTACGGTATCAATAAAGCTGTCGATCTGGTTTACGGGAACCCGGACGGTCATATTGGCAAATCTTGGGCCCGGACTTCCCATGCGGTCCTGGCGGCTGCCTGACATGTCGGACTGTTCCACATATCCGCCAAGCTGTGTAATTTTGGACTGCAGGTTTGAAAGAAGTGTTTCAAACTCATTTGTTTCCACGTTCATGGATATGTTACGTATAAGCTTTCTTCCAGCCGGCAGCATCTGGCTGCTTCCGGTTTCGCTTGCCAGTGATGTCACCGGCTTTTCCTCCGTCTCATTTTCATACTTGCTGTCTGCGCTAACCGAGTCATTGATCTCTGCAGGCATGGCAGCCCCATAATCCGATGCGGCGTTCTGAGCCGTTGCTGCGGACTTGTTTGAACATGCACTTAAGCAGAAAACGATCAGAAGAGACGGAATAAATCCCCATTTTCTTATTCTCATGGAACCCCTCCTTTTATCAGCATATTTCTAAGAATCATGTGATATCCTTAGAATAGCATGACGCCCTGACCATTTCAACAAAGGCAGAGAAAGCTTAAGAAAAACTTATATATTTACACGTTCTTTTACGGCTTCAGATGGGGAAACGTGATAGTGTTTTTTATAGGCTCTGAAAAACGTTGAGTAATTTTTAAAACCGCTGGCAAAACATGCTTCGGTAACCGGAATTCCTGTTCTTAAAAGATCCCTTGCCAAAGTCAGCCGTTTTTCCGTGATATAATCAAACAGAGTGTAGCCGGTTTCCCCTTTGAATAAGTGCATCAGGTGATAGCGGCTGATATAACAGGCCTCTGCAATTGTTTCTACGGTTATCTCCTCTGTTAAGTGATTGTTGATGTAGTCCATAATGTTTATAATGCGCCTGTCACCGGTGGTAGGGGGCAGGTATTGTACCCGGTTGGCCAGGGAGGCCCTGTTTAACTGAATCATGAATTCCAGAAAAACCACCTGGCAGTACAAATCCCTGGCATATCCATCATGGGTACAGGCATACTCCAGGTTCGCCAATGTGCGGTATAAGCCGCTCTTTTCCATGGAATGAATCCGCAGGACGTGGGAGTGAAGCTCTTTCGATTTCTGGAAGCAGGTGCTCAAATCATAGCTGTCGGACCGGTAAGCCAGTAAGAAGCCGGGAGAAAGATAGACGATAATCCTTTCATAAGGCACCGAAGGATCGATGTCAGGCTTGTGGATATCGTTATGGCGGACCAGTATGATGTCATAAGGCTTCAGTTTATAAGCGCATCCTTCAATCCGGTAAGTCACAGATCCCCGGATGAATATGATGATTTTATCAAAATCATGATAATGGTATTCAAAATCCTGTTTTATTGTATCGGTCAGATGAAACAGCCGGAAATCACTGTTTAAATATCCGCGCTTTTCGTAGTTGTCCATGCCAATCTTAAACCTCCTGTATGCTTCCTTTTATAATACAACATAATTTGCAATAAAAAAAGCATTATATTGATGGAAATGATAAATAGTGCTGTATATAATGGAGTATATAAAACAAATGTGCAGGAACAGAAGGAAGACAAGAATGAAAATAGTCGTGTTGGCGGGCGGTTACAGCCCGGAAAGAGAAGTCTCATTATCTTCAGGTGCGATGATCACAAACGCCCTGATAAAAAACGGACATGAGGTTTACCTGCTGGATTCTTATCTGGGAGTTGCTGACGGAGAAGCGGTCTGCTTTAAAAGCCTTAAAGATGGTACAGACCTTTCCTGGGAAATCGGAAAAAAGGTACCGGAGCTTGACCGTTTGAGTAAAGAGCGAAAGGGAGAAGGATATATAGGAAACCGGGTCATTGAAATCTGCAGTAAGGCAGATGTAGTATTTCTGGCACTGCACGGAGGTGCGGGGGAAAACGGACAGATACAGGCCGTTTTTGATGCCTATGGCATTTCCTATACAGGAACTGGTTATGAAGGGTGCTTAAAAGCCATGGATAAGCCCATGGCAAAACTCCTGATGAAAGCTTCAGGCATACCAACCCCGGATTGGCGCGTTTATACGAGAGGAGAGCCTTTGGAACCGTTTTCATTCCCCTGTGTGGTAAAACCATGCGGCTGCGGATCCAGCGTAGGCATTACCATGGTGGATAAGGAGGAACAATGGGAGCCGGCCCTTGATTCTGCCTTTTCCTATGAAGACCGGATACTGGCGGAAGTAAAAATTATTGGCAGGGAA
Organism: Lacrimispora sp.; assembly: GCF_032078915.1. Lineage (GTDB taxonomy): Bacteria > Bacillota > Clostridia > Lachnospirales > Lachnospiraceae > Lacrimispora. Next base: position 38,939 of record NZ_DAMAUN010000008.1, read on the forward strand.
TTTTCTGTTGGAATCCTGGGAGAAAGGGCCCTTCCCCCAATCGAGATCATACCAAAGTCAGGGTTTTATGATTATGAAAATAAATATCAGGCAGGTATGACAGAGGAGATTTCTCCGGCAAGGCTGACAGAAAAAGAGGAGGAGGCCATGGGCTTTATGGCCTTAAAAGTCCACCGCGCTCTGGGACTTGGCTATTATTCCAGGGTAGATTTCATCATGGAGGAAGATGGCAGCCTTTCCTGTCTGGAGGCCAATACGCTGCCGGGAATGACGCCTTTCAGCCTTCTTCCGCAGGAAGCTTTAGCTGCCGGAATTTCATATTATGAATTATGTGAGGATATTGCAAGACACGGGAAAGGAGTTTTATCATGAATATCACATTGGAAAAATACCATGGACTGGGCAATGATTATCTGATCTTTGATCCTAATAAAAATGAATTGGAGCTGACAGAGGAAAGTGTCCGGCTGATCTGCAACCGGAATTTTGGTGTAGGATCTGACGGGCTTTTGGTAGGTCCGATTCTGGGGCAGGATAAACTGGAGCTTAAGATTTTAAACCCTGATGGAAGCGAAGCAGAGTTAAGCGGCAACGGAGTCCGGATCTTTGGAAAATACTTAAAGGATGCGGGATACGTGCAGAAAAACCGCTTTATTGTAAATACGTTAAGCGGGCAGCAGACGATCCAGTACTTAAATGAGTCCGGGACCAAAATAAAGGTGTCCATGGGAAAACTAAGCTTTTTCAGCGATGAAATTCCTGTAACAGGGCCGAGGAGAGAGGTATTGAATGAAACCCTGATGTTTGGAAGCATCCCTTACCGGGTCACCTGTGTGACCATAGGCAATCCTCACTGCGTCATCTGGCTGAATGACATATCAAAGGAACTGGCCTGCCGGATCGGAAAGCATTCAGAAACAGCCGATTATTTCCCGGAAAAGATTAATACGGAGCTTTTGAAGGTTGTGGACAGGACTAATATTGAAATTGAGATTTACGAACGGGGAGCAGGATATACCCTTGCCTCCGGAACCAGCGGCTGTGCGGCGGCTGGTGCGGCATACCGCATGGGGCTTACAGATCCCAAGATGTACGTGCACATGCCGGGAGGCGTGCTTGAGGTGGAAATTGAAAAGGATGGCAGCGTACTGATGACAGGGGAAGTCGGTTACGTGGGAAGATTCACCCTTTCTCATGAAATGACGGAGGAGCTGCGGGCACTTCGGTAGTAAAATATAACAGATTGGCAAAGAGGCACGACGATCACCGTAAACTCAGAGCAGGAGGGAACTGCTGGTCTGGGATAAACGGAGGATCGTAGTGCCTCTTTCGTGTTCCTGTTTCATGATCTGGGGCTGAACCGGTTGACGGAAATAGCGTTTTCATACTATAATATTACAATAATTTATATGGTCGCAGATAATGTGATGCAGGAGAGGCGGGGGCTTATGAATCTTATGTCGGCTGAAAATGCAGAAGCCGGTATTTACATAGTTAACCAGGATTACAGAATCATTTATCTCAATGATGCGGCTAAATCATATTATCCGGATTTAAGAGAAGGTATGTACTGTTATCAGGGGGTTGGGAAAGGACTGGAACCCTGTAAAGACTGTCCTGGTACAGGAGGAAAGTCCGGGCATGCGATATTATATAATTCTGCCTCAGAGCTTTGGATGGATGTATCCTCAGGCACAATTGACTGGCCAGGACATGACGGATGCAGGCTCATCATGTTCCGGCCGGTGGCTGAAAAGAATAAAAATCTCTTTTATCATCTGACGGACAACACCGTTTATGATGAACTTTTTGAAATGAACATTGCAGCAAATTCATATAGGATCCTGTTTTATCAGAAAGATAAATTCAGGATTCCAAAACTGGAAGGACAGTTAGACGCCATGTGCCGGGAGGTGGCGGATTTCATGATCCACCCGGAAGACAGGGAGAGGTTCCTGGAATTCTGGGATGGGCCTACCCTGCTGGACCGCCTGCATGCCAGCGGAAAGATCATCAGGGGAGAATTCCGCAGGCTGCTGGTGGGCGGAAGTTATTGCTGGACCAGTGTGATTGCTGTTTTGTTCCGGTGCGGGGATTGTGCGGACCCTATTATCATGAGTTATGTCCAGGATGTTGACATAAGAAAGAAACAGGAAGAGGAAGAAAAGAAAAAGCTTAAGGAAAAGCGGGAAGAAACGGATTCCATGACAGGGCTTTTCCGATACGGTCCTTTTTTTGAAAAAGCGGAGCAGCTTTTAAAAGCTCGATCCGGCACAAGATATTTTATGGTGGCCATTGACATTGAGCATTTTAAGCTTTTTAACGAATGGTATGGGGAAGAGGAAGGGGACCGGTTCCTGATAAAGATCGGAAAATATTTGAAGTCCTTAGAACTGCTGTATGGTTCCATTGCAGGGTATATGGGAGGCGACGATTTTGTCGTCATCCTTCCGGAAGATATCTCCATTTTAAAAAACCTGGAAGGCGAGATCAATTACTATGCCAGACAATATGGCGGAAATGCGGGATTTCTTCCGGCATTTGGCGTCTACCGGATCGAGGATCACAGCCTTTCCGTCAGTATGATGTATGACAGGGCAGCGATCGCACTGAACTCCGTAAAGGGCAATTATGCCAAGAGAATCGGCTGGTATGACCCTGGCATGAAACAAAAAATGGAAAATGATCAGATCCTTCTCTCGGAAATTCAGAGCGCACTGGAAAAAAAGGAGTTTATTTTTTACGTTCAGCCCCAATGCAATATGCTTACAGGCAAGATCATCGGTCTGGAATCCCTGGTCAGATGGCGGCATCCCTTACGCGGGCTGATCTCTCCCAGAGAATTCATACCGCTTTTGGAACAGAATGGGTTTATCACTTATCTGGATATTTATATCTGGGAGTTGGTATGCAGACAATTAAACAAATGGGGTAAGGCTGGGAAAAAGCTGATACCCATTTCCGTCAATATGTCCCGCATGGATATCTATGCCATTGATGTTGTGGAGAAATTCAAGGAATTGGTGGAGAGGTACGAAATCGATCCAAGGTACTTGGAAATCGAGATTACGGAAAGTGCCTATGCAGAGGATGATGATAAGATGCAAAGGGTACTGGAGGACCTGCGCAGGGCAGGCTTTCCGGTGTTCATGGATGACTTTGGAAGCGGTTATTCCTCACTTAACATGCTCAAAGATGTCAATGTTGATGTCATTAAGATCGACACCAAATTCCTGGATATGAATGAGAACAGCCAGAGCCGTGGAATGGGAATTTTAGAGACCATAGTGAGAATGGCCAGGGTCATGCAGATGAAGATCATTGCGGAAGGAGTCGAAACAAAGGACCAGGTGGATTTTTTAAGAAATATCGGCTGTATTTACGGGCAGGGATATTATTATTATAAGCCGCTTCCTGTGGAAGAAGCGGAGCAGCTCCTGATGCAGGAGGATCACGTAGATTACGGTGGGATCCAGGCCCGCCAGCTGGGGCAGCTGAAACTGGAGGACTTATTTAATGAGAACATCACCAGTGAGGCGATGTTGAATAACATGCTTGGAGCAATCGCCCTGTATGAAGTGAATGAGGACCGGTGCGAGGTTCTCCGGGTAAATCAGGAATATTACCGCATTACAGGGGATAATCCGGGGGATATGGAAGAACGCAGGTGGTTTCTCTTAAACCGGATCTATAAAGATGACAGAGACTGGGTTTTGAATATATTTGAGAACGCATACAGCAATCCGATCCGGGGAGGGGAAGGTATTTTCCGGCAGTACCGTTTAAGCGGGGAACTGATGTGGGTACATCTTCGCGTATTCTTTTTAAGGGAACAGGATGAACACCGTTTGTACTATGGAGCGGTAAGGGATGCGACTGAGCAGATGGAGCAGCGCCAGAAGCTTGAGGACTCCCAGAAAATATTGGGAGATGTGCTGAGGCTTTCCGGGAGAGACCTTTCCTTTGAGAGGCTGCCGGACCGTCATGCCGCCGTTTCCATGATGGAGACTTATGTGAAGCGCCGCCGCTTCCAGCCTTCTGCTTTAGTTCTGTTTGAGATCCAGGGACCGGAAGATATAAGCAAAAAAGGCTGTAAGGCTGAAAAACCGATTTTTGCACCTTATGTGGACTGCTTAAAGCGCTTTTTCAGGGAAGATGATATCATCTGCCTGAACGGTGTATATGAAGCAATGGTACTTTGCAAAAATATCCGGAGCAGTGATATGGAACATAAGCTAAAGCGGGTGGCGAATGCTTTAACCCGGGAACTTAAGGGAAATGAGAAAGAACCGCTGTTTTGGATCAATACCGCCTTTGCTGTGATCGAGGCGCAGGACAAGAATTTTGAAGATTGCTGTGATAAGGCAAGATTGGCTCTGGTACAGTCCAGTAAGCTTTCAGATAGAGAAAATGTGAAATTGGAATAGACCGCTTCCTACACTTGTGATACAATGAGCGCAAGAGAGCGAAGATGAGCTTGCTCATCGGCGCGAACGGCGAATGTTGATCATGAACCGCAGGTTCATGATATAATGAGCGCAAGAGAGCGAAGATAAAATCACTTCAGGGAAAGGAATAAGATTATGATAGCAGACAAGATGAGACCCCTTGTAGAAAACAATTCCGCCATCCGTGCCATGTTTGAAGAAGGAAAGAAGTTGGCTGCCGTGTACGGCAGTGAGAATGTCTATGATTTCAGCCTTGGAAATCCCAATGTACCGGCTCCTCCGGCAGTAAACCAGGCCATTCTTGACATTATCAGGGAAGAGGAAACCACTTTCATTCATGGATACATGAGCAATGCAGGATTTGAGGATGCGAGAGAAGCAGTTGCTCAGTCCTTAAACAGGCGGTTTGGAACTCATTTTCGTCTGGAGAATATCCTTATGACCGTTGGAGCGGCCAGCGGAATGAACGTCATATTAAAAACCATATTGGATCCCGGCGATGAAGTGGTGGTGTTTGCGCCGTATTTTATGGAATACGGTTCTTATGTCCGGAATTATGACGGTGTGCTTGTGACAGTACCTCCGGATAAATCCACCTTTCAGCCTGATTTAAAGGAGTTTGAACGGCGGATCACCTCTAAGACAAAGGCAGTGATCATCAATACTCCCAATAATCCTACCGGCGTGGTTTATTCTGCGGAAACTCTCCGTGAGATCGCAGGCATCCTTAAGAAAAAGGAAACAGAGCTTGATACCCAGATTGTGCTGATCTCTGATGAACCTTACCGGGAACTGGCTTATGACGGGGTGGAGGTTCCTTTTGTCACACCGTTTTATCATAATACCATAGTCTGCTATTCTTATAGCAAATCATTATCCCTGCCTGGGGAACGGATCGGATATCTGGTAATTCCCGACGAAGTGGAGGATTCCCCAAAGGTCATAGCTGCTGTCTCTGTTGCCAACCGTGTGCTGGGCTGCGTCAATGCACCTTCCCTTATGCAGCGGGTGATCGTCCGCTGTGTGGATAGCCAGGTAAATCTGGAAGCCTATGACAGGAACAGGGAGCTTCTCTACAACAAGTTAAAGGAATATGGATTTGACTGCATCAAACCGGAAGGAGCTTTTTACTTATTTGTAAAAACTCCTGTTGATGATCAGGCATTCTGCCAGTCCTGCAAAGAGCACCGGGTGCTTTTGGTGCCTGGAACTTCTTTTGCATGTCCGGGTTATGTAAGGATCGCTTATTGCGTATCCTATGAGCAGATCCAACGCTCTCTGCCTGCATTTAAGAAGATAGCAGAGGAGTATGGCCTTACAGGAAAAAGGGAGGAAGCATAATGAAGCCATGGGAAGCCAACATCCGCAGAGTTGCCCCTTATGTGCCAGGGGAGCAGCCAAAAGGAGAGAAGTTAATTAAGTTAAATACCAATGAAAATCCCTATCCCCCGTCTCCCGGCGTTAAGCAGGCTTTGGCACAGATGGACTGCGACTGGCTCCGCAAATATCCGGATCCGGCTGCCACAGTTCTTATTAAAGCCCTTTCAAATGTTTATGAGATCGAAGAGGACCGGATTTTCGTAGGTGTAGGTTCTGATGATGTGATCGCCGTAGCTTTTATGACCTTTTTCAATTCCGGGAAACCTCTCCTGTTTCCTGATGTGAGCTATTCCTTTTACAAGGTTTGGGCGGATTTATTCCGGATTCCGTATGAAACACCCGTCCTTGATGAGGATTTTCGTATCCGGAAGGAAGATTATTACAGGGAAAATGGGGGAATCATATTCCCGAATCCCAACGCGCCCACCGGTATTCTTATGCCCCTTTCTGAAGTGGAAGATATCATAGCCCATAACCAGGAGTCAGTGGTGATTGTGGACGAAGCCTACATTGATTTCGGCGGAGAAAGCGCCATAAGGCTGACTGAAACATACGAAAATCTCCTGGTGGTGCAGACCTTCAGCAAATCCCGTTCCATGGCCGGAATGAGAATCGGCTGTGCTTACGGACATCCGGATCTGATCCGTGCGCTGAATGACGTGAAGTATTCCTACAATTCCTATACCATGAATATTCCTTCCCTGGTTTTGGGAGCAAAAGCCCTTGAAGATGATAAATATTTTAAGGAAACCCTGGATAAGATCATATACACAAGGGAACAGGCTAAGAAAAGGCTTGGGGAACTTGGATTTACTTTCCCGGATTCCATGGCAAACTTCATCTTTGCCTCTCATAAAGAACGCAGGGCAGAGGAGATCTACAAGGCTCTCCGGGAAAACGATATTTATGTCAGGTATTTTAATCAGCCAAGACTTGACAATCATTTGCGTATTTCCATAGGAACAGATGAGGAGATGGAAGGGCTGTACACTTTTTTAAAAGAATTTCTTTAGATTTTTTTTGTTTGCCAGGAAGACTTTTAAGTAGTATCATATAATGGGTGATTAAAATGGAAAAAGTTAGAAAGTATTGCAGACTGATTCTCAATATTGTTATACCGATTTTATTTGTATACTTGATTTGTGTATGGGGACCGAAGATTTTAAATTTCTTCCTTCCCTTTGTCATTGGCTGGATCATTGCGATCATTGCAAATCCTTTGGTGCGCTTCCTTGAGAAACATTTGAAGATTGTCAGGAAACACAGTTCTGTGCTCATCGTAGTTGCAGTGCTGGCCCTTATTATCACGGTGCTTTATTTCCTGATCTCTAAGCTGGTTTATGAAGCGGCCGGATTTGCAAGAGATATTCCCAAGTATTATGAATCTGCCTGGATCGAGACCCAGAAGCTGCTTTTGCAGGTGGAGAGGCTTTTGCAGTTTTTGCCTCAGAACATTCAAGTTTCTGTGAACCAGTTTTTTACCCACATGGGCGAATATTTAAATGTGATGGTTCAGAAGATCGCTTCTCCTACGGTGACGGTGGCGGGAAATGTGGTAAAGAGCATTCCGGCAGCTTTGGTTTATACCATAGTTACGATTTTTTCATCCTATCTGTTTATTGTGGATCGGGATAGGATTATGGAAGTGCTTCGCCGGTATATACCGGAGGGAGGGACAAAATATTACCAGTATCTTAAGAAGGATGCAAAGCGTCTGGTGAGCGGTTATTTTCTTGCCCAGTTTAAAATCATGTTTATCATTGCAGCAGTACTGGCGGCAGGATTTCTGATATTGGGAATAAAATATGCGCTGCTTCTTGCAGTTATTATAGCGCTTCTTGACTTTCTTCCGATATTAGGTACCGGCACCATTCTGATTCCATGGGCATTGGTCCGCCTTGTTGCAGGTGAGTATGCCTTTGGTGTCGGCCTGGTGGTCATCTATGTTCTGACCCTGGTATTAAGGCAGGTCATACAGCCAAAGATCGTAGGGGACACCATGGGTCTTGACCCCCTCATGACGCTGCTGTTTTTATATTTGGGATTTAAGATCAGTGGGATTGCCGGTATGATTTTAGCAGTGCCCATTGGTATGCTGTTTTTAAATCTATATGAATTCGGAGCCTTTGATTCTTTTATTAACAGCGTGAAGACATTGATCCATGATATGAATGCGTTTCGCAGGGGACCGGATTAAATCACCCTGTAGGTATACTGTATACCAGGAAAGCATGAACAGGAAAGAGGAAATGATGAATAAGAATACAAAGATAAGAATAGCCTTATGCCTTGTTGCCGGACTTATGACGTTAAAAGCCACGGCTGTGCCCAAGGAAGGATTTTCTGCGGAGGCATGGAAGCTGGAAAACGGACAATATGTGGATGCCTCCGGTATTCCCATCCCAGGCGCGCTGGAAAAAGGAATTACCGTATCAAAGTATCAAAACCGTCAGACTGGCTTAAATGGCGGAATCGATTGGAAGAAAGTGGCTCAGGATGGGATTTCCTTTGCCATGGTGCGGATCGGTTATCTCAATGACATGGATCCTTATTATTCCATAAATATGGCAGGCGCAGCGTCAGGCGGGCTTAAGACCGGCGTGTTTTTCTATACCCAGGCTCTTGATACCCAGACTGCGGTAGAGGAAGCCAGGTATGTGCTCCGGATGGTGAAGGATTACCAGATTTCCTATCCGATTGCATACGATGTGGAATCCCAGTACCTGCTTGACAATCATTTATCAAAGCAGCAGATTACGGATAATATCAATGCATTCTGCAAGACTATTTCAGACGCAGGATACCGGCCGGTGGTTTATGCCAATAACAAATGGCTGACCAATTACATTGATATAAACCAGATCCCGTATGATGTCTGGTATGCCAGATACGGTTCCGTAAACAATTATAAGAACCGTACCATTTGGCAGTGTACGGACCAGGGAAGAGTGGAGGGAATCGACGGTGATGTGACCATTGAATTTTCCTTTGCGGATTACAATGCACTGATCCCTTCGGAAGGCTGGAAGAATATTGACGGAAACCAGTATTATACTAAAAATTATAGTAAGCAGACTGGTTGGATCCAGGTGGGAGGCGCCTGGTATTATCTTGATTCCAATGGTATCATGATTCATGATACAACCATGGATATAGACGGAGTTACCTATACCTTTGGCTCTGACGGAGCCATGGTTCAGTGACCGGATTAATGGAGTTTTGATGTGAAGACAGAAAATAATTTAGATACGGACCAAATAAAAGGACTGGTGTGGAGACTGGCGATTCCCTCCATGCTGGCCCAATTTGTTAGTGTTTTTTACAGCATTGTCGACCGAATGTACATAGGAAACATCGCCGGAATAGGCGAGACCGCTTTGGCAGGAGTAGGAATCTGCGGTCCAATTGTGACCATGATCTCTTCTGTTGCATTCTTAGTAGGAGTAGGCGGCTCCCCCTTAATGAGTATCCGCATGGGAGAGAAAAACCATCGGGCAGCCAGCCAGATTCTTGCAAACTGTTTTTTACTTTTAACGATTTTATCGGTGGTAATCACCGTTCTTTCCTTTATGGGAAAGGGAAGGCTTTTGATGTGGTTTGGGGCCAGCGAGGCCACCTTCTCTTATGCCAATGATTACATTACCATATGCTTACTTGGCACTATTTTTGCTCTTTTGTCTACGGGAATGAACCAGTTCATCATTTGCCAGGGCTTTGCAAAGGTGGGTATGAAGTCGGTTCTTTTGGGGGCCGTATGCAATATCATTCTGGACCCGGTGTTTATGTTTGTGTTTGGTCTGGAAGTAAAGGGAGCTGCAATCGCCACAGTTTTGTCTCAGATGGCTTCCTGCATCTTTGTGCTCCGGTTTCTGTTTGGAAACAGGCCCCCTATCCGGATCACCTTTGGGGATTACGACTGGCAGATTATGAAGCGTGTTCTGGTGCTGGGCCTAAGCCCCTTTCTTATCATCGCATTTGATAATATTTTGATCATATCCTTAAATATGATGATCCAGCGTTACGGCGGAGAGGGCCAGGGAGACATGCTTCTTACCTGTATGACCATCGTGCAGAGCTTTATGTTAATGGTTACCATGCCCCTTGGAGGAATTACCGGCGGAACCCAGACCATCTTAGGCTATAATTACGGTGCAGGAAGGCCTGACCGGATTAAAAAGGCAAGCCTTCATATTTCAGGTCTGGCCCTTGGTTTTACTACCATCATGTTTATCCTTGCTCATACGGTTCCTAAGTATTTTGTCCTTATCTTTACGAAGAATGAGGCTTACGTGGAACTGACGGTATGGGCAATTAAGATCTATACCATGGGCATCATACCTCTGGCCCTGCAGTATGCAGTTGTTGACGGATTTGTGGGGATGGGTGTCGCAAAAGTCGCAATTTCCCTTTCCATGTTCCGGAAGGTGATATTTTTAGCCGGTGCCGCCCTGATCCCGATCTGGTTTGGAATCGATAAGATATTTTATACGGAGCCTGTTTCAGATTTTATCAGCGTAGCCGTGTCGCTGATCGTGACTTTTTTGGTGCTTGACCGGGTCATTAAAAAGAGTGGGGCGGAAAACAAAGGAACTTAAGAATGGAGGTCATATTTATGAAGATTGCTGTAACTTATGACAACGGAGAAATATTCCAGCATTTTGGAAAAACAGGGCAGTTTAAAGTTTACCAGATAGAAGAGAAAAAAATAGCATCCACAGAAGTGGTTGATACAGAAGGAAACGGACATGGTGCATTGGCAGACTTCTTAAAAGGGCTTGGGGCTGATGCCGTAATCTGCGGAGGAATCGGAGAGGGTGCCAGGACTTCTTTAAGCAAAGCCGGGATTCAGTTGTATCCAGGAGTGACCGGGGCAGCTGATCCTGCGGTGGAAGCCTTATTGGACGGCAGCTTAGTTTATAACCTGGATGCGTGCTACAGCCATCATGGAAAAGATGGGCACTAGACCATAAAGAAAGACCGGGGAGCAAACGGAATCTTAAGATTCCGCCTGCTCCCCGGTCTTTTTGTTTTGACTTAAGAACCGGCCGATTGGTAACGGGACAGTCCAAAATTCCATAAGAGGCCGGCCGGTACCAAAAAGAGACAGGCAGCCAGAGGAAGGATGCTGTACCATGATTCAGAGGTCTTTCCTGTGAGATATAAAAAGGGATAATATTGAAACAGGGCAAAGGGAACCAGGTAAGTACAGATGGTCAAAAGGGTTTTTCCATAGATGCCGATGGGATATTTCCCGTATTCTCTGGCTCCGTCCGTAAATATGTTCATAAATTCCAGGCCCTCAAGGGTAAAAAAGCATATGGAGGCAAAAATCAGATAAATGGCCGCGAACACCGCCACCCCGCCTATGATCATAAGGACAACGGTCATAACACGGACAGGGGTCCAGATGATAGAACTGGAATACAGGCCGTAGGCCAGCATAACGACAGCCTGCAAAAGCCGGCCGATTCTGGTCAGCTCTATTTTACTGCACAGGACAAGAAACAGGCTACCCCTTGGACGGAGGAGGATGCGGTCAAATTCTCCGTTTCCGATGATGGTTTCAAACGTGTCCAAACTTCTAAAGATGGTCTCAGCGATGGTAAAGGCCATAAGCGTAATAGAAAAACAGAGCAGGACCTCACCGTAAGAAAACCCCTTTACTTCTTTAAATCGGTCCATCATAAAGCGGACTCCAAGAAATATGTTAAAGGATATTAAAAACTGCCCGATGGTGGTCAAAAGGAAGGATACTTTATGCTGCATCATGCCCTTTAAGTGTATGAGAAGATACTTTTTATATAATTGTATTGAATTCATGTTTCCTCCTTTCAACCGCCCTGGATCACAACACGCTTTAAGGCATTGCGCTCCATGACCCGTCCGATAACCAGGAACACCGCCAGCCAGCATACCTGCCCAAGAAGGCTGACATACATATCATGTCCATTCAAGTCGCCGCCGAAAATCCGGAAAGGGACATTCTGGGCCGATGCAAAAGGCAAAAAGTTCACAAATTCCCTGATCCCGTCCGGCAGGAACGGAAGAGGAATGACCGCGCCGCTTAAAAACTCGGAAAGGGAGGTGACGATCAGTTTGATTCCCTGGGAGGAAATGGTGTAAAAAACGGACATATATACCACCATACCAAAGGCGACTACAAAAAGAAGCCCCAGGGTCATAGACAAAAGGGTAAAAAACCATGTATGGAGGCTTCCGGGAAGTGCGAGTCCGTAAGGAGCCGGCAGCAGCCAGGCAAACAGCAGGATGGGCATGCACCGCAGAACTGCCTTGGAAAGGCGGACAGCCAGACCTCTGACAAACCACATATGGTAAAGACGGATTGGACGGCATAATTCATAGGCTACGTTTCCGGTGGTTATGGAATTGAAAAGCTCAGACTCCCAGAACCAGGTCATGTAAAGGGCCAGAAAGGCCTGCTGCAGCCATATGTAGGTGGAAAGAGCCTGGAATTCCATGGGAAAGCTTTCCGGAGCAGCCTCATAAAAGGCCCGGAATAAAAGAATCTCCATAGTTCCCCATACGAACTGGGTAACCATGCCGGAAAGGGCCGCTGCCCGGTATTGAAGCCCGTGGATAAAACGGATGCGGAAAAAGGACCAATATTTTCTCATGATACCTTCCTCCTATATCCGGTAATCCCGGTAAAGGGCGGCAATGATCTCATCCAGTGTTGCTTCTTTTGTGGGACGGTGGGATTTCAAATCGGAAAGGGTACCGTCCAAAAGCAGCCGTCCTCTTCCAATTAAGAGGACCCTGTCTGCCAGTGCATCGATGTCCTGCATATCATGGGTGGTGAGCAGGACCGTGGTCTTGTGTTCCTTATTCTGCTTTCGGATAAAATCCCGGACCGCAAGCTTGGATACTGCATCCAGACCAATGGTGGGCTCATCCAGAAACAGAATTTTAGGCCTGTGAAGAAGGGATGCTGCGATTTCACAGCGCATCCGCTGGCCCAATGACAGTTGTCTGGCCGGAGTGCGCAAAAGCTCGCCTAAGGATAACAGCCCGGTCAGCTCGTCAAGGGTTTCCTGGTATTGGTGTGTGGGGATTTCGTAGATGTCGCGGAGCAGTTCAAAGGAATCAAGGATGGGGACATCCCACCAAAGCTGGCTGCGCTGGCCGAAGACAACGCCGATGTCCTTTACATGTTCCTTGCGTTTCTTCCATGGGATACGGCCATTGATCATGCAGGTGCCGTTATCCGGTGTCAGTATTCCGCTAAGAATTTTGATGGTGGAGCTTTTACCTGCTCCATTCGGTCCGATATAGCCTACCATTTCTCCGTCTCCTATGGTAAAGGAAATATCGTTAAGAGCGAGGATGAGTTCCATCTCTCTGTGAAAAAGAGCCTTCACTGCTTCTGAAAAGCCGGCACTTCTTCTTGCGACCTTAAAGGTCTTGTTCATGTGTTCCACTTGAATCATATAAGTTCCTCCTGGCAGTAATATTTGTGAATCCGTTCGTTCCGGCAGCGGGCAGCTCTTTGTTAAAAAAGAAGCTTGTCATGACCAGTCAGAGGATCCTAATATCTTTCCAAGCGGTGAGCGCCATTGGGGAAACCAATGGAAACGCTGCTCTCCGGAATCCGTAATTTTCTTTTTCCGGGGACTCTACCGTGGTATCAATATTCTCTTTTCCTGAATGTCAGATTTGAAATTAGATTGGAAAAGGACCTTTAGTCTACCACCGCGGATAATGGCTGTCAAGTGAGGAAGAAAAAACTCTTGACAATTATAAAAAAAGTGATAATATAAACATATGAACAATTATTCATATAATAATATAAGGATCAAGGAGGTACCAAATGGAGCAGGATAACAAAAAGAACATTCGGGATAGTGAGATCGACCAATGCGATTTTATCTGCGTTCATGAAAATGTTGTGAACCAGGTGCTAAAGGTCATGCCCCAGGATCAGGAGCTTCTTGATCTGGCGGATTTCTTCAAAATATTTGGTGATGCTACCAGAATAAAAATACTCTACGTACTCAGCCAGTCGGAGATGTGTGTGTGCGATATCGCAAATCTTTTAAAGATGGGGCAGTCAGCCATCTCCCATCAGCTTCGGGTGTTGAAGCAGATGCGCCTGGTGAAGTTCCGCAGGGAAGGAAAGACCGTATTTTATTCTCTGGCCGACGGCCACATCGAGTCAATTCTGGCTCAGGGGATGGAGCATATCAATGAGTGATGAAGACGCTGATAAAAAAACATAAAAGGAGAGAATGGCTATGAAAAAGATTATTAAACTGGAAGGTTTATGCTGTGCCAACTGTGCGGCTAAGATTGAAGAAGAGGTAAAAAAACTGGCTGGTGTGGAAAGTGCATCCTTAAGCTTTATGACTCAAAGGATGACCATGGAAATAGAAGACAGTAAGTCGGAGGAAATCGTAGAGGCAGCCAGAAAGATATCAAACAAGATTGAGCCAGAAGCAGAATTCAAGGTACTTCGGTAAGAACAAAGGAGCAGTTATGACAAAAAAACAGAAACGGATGGCAATAAGGCTTTTAGCCAGCGCCCTGTTTTTTGCAGCAGGGATGTTTGTGGAAGGAAAGGTTGCCTGGTACTGGATATTCTTTTTGATCTCCTATCTGGCAGCAGGTTATGACATACCTTTAAGAGCAGTACGGAATATTATGAACGGCCAGTTTTTTGATGAAAACTTTCTTATGTCAGTGGCAACCTTCGGTGCCATCGGCATCGGTGCTTTGGAAGAAGCGGTAGGAGTTATGCTGTTTTACCAGGTAGGTGAACTTTTTAATGACTACGCGGTAAATAAATCCAGAAAATCAATTACCGATCTTATGGATATTAATCCGGAATATGCGAATCTTATTAAGGATGGGAAGGAAGAGAAGGTAGACCCTTATGAGGTTTCCGTTGGAGACAGAATCGTAATAAAGCCGGGAGAAAAAGTACCCCTTGACGGCATCGTCGTAAAAGGGACCGGAGGACTGGACACCAAGGCCCTGACCGGAGAATCCATGCCGGTGGAAGTGAAGGAAAACGATGCCATATTAAGCGGTTCCATCAATTTAAACGGTGTACTGGAGGTTGAAGTAACAAAGCTGTTTGATGACTCCACGGTAGCTAAGATCTTAGAGCTGGTGGAAAATGCCAGTTTTAGAAAAGCAAAAGCTGAGAACTTTATTACCAGATTTGCAAAAATTTATACACCGGTTGTGGTGAGCCTGGCGCTTATTCTGGCAGTGATTCCGCCCCTGGTCTTCGGCGGAGAATGGGGTACCTGGATTTACCGTGCCTGCAGCTTTCTGGTTGTCTCCTGTCCGTGCGCCCTGGTGATTTCCGTGCCTCTTAGCTTTTTTGGAGGGCTTGGAGCAGCGTCCAGACACGGGATTCTCATGAAGGGAAGCAATTATCTGGAAGCCATGGCTTCTTTGGATACGGTTGTCTTTGACAAAACAGGAACCCTTACAACAGGGAAATTCCAGGTCACAGATGTGGATCCTGTGGAAGGAACAAAAGAAGAGCTTTTAAGGCTGGCGGCTTATGGCGAGTTTCATTCCAACCACCCCATCGCTTTATCAGTAAAGGAAGCTTACGGAAAGTCTGTTGATGAGGCATTGATCGGCTGTGTGGAAGAAATTGCAGGATATGGCATTAAGGCAGAGCTTAAAGATGGGGAAAGAGTAAATGAGCTTTATATCGGCAATGCAAGGCTTATGAAGCAGAAGGGAATTGAGATCACTGACCAGGGGCCTGTGACAGGAACATCCCTTTATGTGGCAGATGGAGGGCGCTATCTTGGTTCCATTACCATATCCGACACCATCCGGGAAGATGTGCCCATGGCCTTAAAAGGGTTAAAAGCAGCCGGAGTCAGGAAACTGGTAATGCTGACTGGTGATAAGCCGGAAGTTGGTCAGGCGGTTGGCGAAAAGCTGGGGCTTGATGAGGTTCACGGCGGACTGCTTCCTGGTGATAAGGTAGGAAAGCTAGAGGAACTGCTGTCCAAAAAACAGGAAGGACATAACCTGGCCTTTGTGGGTGACGGCATCAATGACGCTCCGGTCCTTGCCCGTGCCGATGTTGGGATCGCCATGGGAGGAATCGGCTCCGACGCGGCAGTGGAAGCTGCCGATGTGGTGATTATGACGGATGAACCGTCAAAGCTTATAGACGCCATTGCTATCGCAAGAAAAACCGCAAGAATTGTAAGGCAGAATATTATTTTCGCCATTGGAGTGAAAGTGCTCATCCTGATATTATCGGCAGCCGGAATAGCGACTATGTGGGCAGCCGTATTTGGAGACGTAGGCGTCTCGGTGATTGCCATATTAAATGCCATCCGGGCGTTAGCATATCAAAGTAATCAATAAAAAATATTGACAAATTTTTTTCTAGCTGTTATATTTTACACATATGACGGGGTGGTGCAAAGATGGTCCATTGATGTGAGACTGTATTTGCCTACCCCTTTTCCTATTAGGGGAAAACGTGTTTCTTATGGTTTTTAAGAAGGGAGAAAGCATTATGAACAAGTACAGCAAAGAAGATATATTCCGGATTGTAGAGGAAGAAGATGTGGAATTTATCCGGCTTCAGTTCACTGATATTTTCGGTATGCTGAAGAACGTTGCAATTACCAGAAGCATGCTTGGGAAGGCTTTGGAGAACCGCTGCATGTTCGATGGCTCTTCCATTGAAGGCTTTGTAAGAATGGAAGAATCCGACATGTATCTTTATCCGGATCTTGATACCTTTGAGATCCTGCCATGGCGTCCACAGCAGGGAAAGGTTGCCCGCCTGATGTGCGATGTGTATTGTCCGGACAGGACGCCTTTTGAAGGAGATCCCAGGTTTGTGCTGAAAAAGGTGTTAAAAAAAGCCAGGGACATGGGATATGAATTTCACGCCGGTCCGGAATGTGAATTCTTCCTTTTCCATATGGATGAAGAGGGACGCCCCACAACGGATACCCATGAAACGGCAAGCTACTTTGACGTGGCTCCCATTGACTTAGCTGAGAATGTCCGCCGGGATATGGTGCTGACTTTGGAGGAGATGGGATTTATGATCGAAGCTTCCCATCACGAAATTGCACCGGGACAGCATGAAATTGACTTTCAATACGCAGAGGGAATGGTGACTGCGGATAACATCATGACATTTAAGATGGCGGTAAAGACCATAGCCAAGCGCCACGGACTTCACGCGACCTTTATGCCAAAGCCAAAAGCAGGGGTCAACGGCTCCGGAATGCATATCAATATGTCCCTGTCTGATTTAAATGGCAAAAATATGTTTGAGGATGAGGCAGATGAGCTGGGCTTAAGCAGGGCTGCCTACCAGTTTATAGCCGGTATCCTTTACCATATGAAGGGAATGGCCATACTCACCAATCCTCTGGTCAACTCCTACAAGCGCCTGGTTCCCGGATATGATGCTCCGGTTTATATTGCATGGTCGGCCAAGGCAAACAGAAGTCCCCTGATTCGAATCCCTTCTTCCAGAGGGGCGGGCACCAGGATCGAGCTTCGCTGCCCGGATCCTGCCGTTAACCCATACCTGGCTCTGGCCGCCTGCCTGGCTGCCGGTCTTGACGGGATCGAAAAAGATATGACCCCGCCGCAGAGCGTTGACCGGAATATATTTACCATGCAGCCGGAGGAAATATTGGAAAAAGGCATTGAACATCTGCCGGAGACCCTGGGTGAGGCCATCGAGGCCTTCCGGAAAGACGATTTTATGAAAGAAGTGTTGGGCGAACATATCTACACCAAATACCTGGAAGCCAAGGAAACCGAATGGCACATGTTCCGGGTGCAGGTGACGGATTGGGAAGTGGAAGAATACCTGTATAAGTACTAATGATTTCTGTTTTCTGATACGGTTATCTGGAGGTGAGAGTGTTTGACCAATGTGATAGTAGCATTTTCCAGAGAAGAGGATGCAAAAAATATTAAAAATATTCTTGTGAGAAATGGCTTTTCGGTGGCGGCGGTCTGCACCTCCGGCGCCCAGGCGGTAAACAGTGCTGATGAGCTGGGCAGCGGAATCGTAGTATGCGGCTGCAGGTTTGCTGATATGGTATTTCATGAGATTTACGAATGCCTCCCAAAAGGCATGGAGATGCTCCTTCTTGTGTCGCCGAGCCAGTGGAGCGGCAGAGTGCCTGAGGGCGTGGTCTGCCTGGGTCAGCCCTTAAAGGTACAGGACTTACTAAGTACTCTGGAAATGATGGTAGAATCCTTTACCAGAAGGCGGAAGAAATTAAAAAGCCAGCCAAAAGAGCGGAGCATGGAAGAAAGAGAAATAATCAGACAGGCAAAGGAGCTTTTGATGGAACGAAACCATATGTCCGAAACAGATGCTCACCGTTACATCCAGAAATGCAGCATGGACAGCGGAACCAATATGGTGGAAACCGCCCAGATGATCATGAGCCTGATCAATCGATAGCTATGGGAGAGAATGATGAAATTTACAAAAATGCAGGGAATAGGAAACGATTATGTCTATATTAATTGTTTTGAGGAATCCGTGGAAGATCCGGCGGAGCTTGCAAGAAAAGTCAGCGACCGCCATTTTGGGATCGGATCGGATGGGCTGATACTCATTTGTCCGTCAGAAACGGCGGACTGCCGCATGCGGATGTTTAATGCCGACGGTTCGGAAAGCCAGATGTGCGGCAATGGGATCCGTTGTGTAGGGAAATATGTTTATGATCGTCATCTGGTGGAAAAGACGGAATTCGATGTGGAAACCGGAGCAGGAATCAAACACTTAAAGGTTAAACCGGAACATGGCAAGGCTGTTAAAATTACGGTGGACTTGGGAGTACCGGAGATCACCAGCCAGGTGCCGGAGTTAATTCGCATAGAAGGAAAGGACTACGAGTTTATTGGTATTTCCATGGGCAATCCCCATGCCGTTTACTACATGTCTGACATTGACGGTCTGGATCTTGTGGCCATGGGGCCTGCCTTTGAAAACCATGAGCGTTTTCCGGAACGCACGAATTCCGAATTTATTGAGGTGGTGAGCCGTGAATACATTCGAATGCGGGTATGGGAGAGAGGCAGCGGGGAAACTTATGCCTGCGGAACGGGAGCGGCTGCCAGCGCGGTTGCTTCTGCCTTAAGCGGCCGTACTTCCAATACGGTTGAGGTGGAATTAAAAGGCGGCAATTTACACCTCCACTGGGACAGGGACGGAAGCGGGCATGTGTTCATGACCGGTCCGGCGGTAGAAGTATTTGAGGGAGAGTTTGACATTACAAATCTTTAGGATAACAGGAGGAACCAATGGTAAAAATTAATGAAAATTACTTGAAGTTACCGGGAAGCTACCTTTTTTCCACCATTGCAAAAAAGGTAAATGCCTTTACCGAGGCAAATCCGGGGAAGAAGATCATCCGGCTGGGGATCGGAGATGTGACCCAGCCCATTGCACCTGCTATTATTAAGGCTCTTCATGAAGCAGTGGATGAGATGGGACAAAAGGAGACCTTTCACGGTTATGCGCCGGATCTGGGCTATGGATTTTTAAGGGAAATCATTGCAAAGGAAGATTACACCGCCAGAGGCTGTGAGATATCCCCTGATGAGATCTTTGTCTCGGACGGAGCCAAGAGCGATTGCGGAAATATCCAGGAGATCTTTGATGAAAGCTGCAGAATCGCAGTCTGCGACCCGGTTTATCCTGTTTATGTGGATTCTAATGCCATGGCAGGAAGAACAGGAGAATATGAGGAAGAGGCCGGTAAGTGGAGCAATGTGATTTATATGCCCTGTACGGCTGAAAACCATTTTGTGCCCGAGCTTCCGGTAGAGACACCGGATCTCATTTACTTATGCGTTCCGGGCAATCCGACCGGTACGACTCTGACAAGGGACCAGTTAAAGGTCTGGGTGGATTACGCCAATGAATGTGGTGCGGTGATCCTTTATGATGCAGCTTATGAAGCTTATATCGCTCAAGATGATGTCCCCCATTCCATTTATGAGATTGAAGGTGCGAAAACCTGTGCCATTGAATTTCGTTCCTTTTCCAAGAATGCAGGCTTTACCGGGGTCCGTCTGGGATTTACCGTCATTCCCAAAGCTCTGGAAAGGGGAGGGGTTTCCCTTCATTCCCTGTGGGCCAGACGCCATGGAACCAAATTTAACGGAGCTCCATACATCGTTCAGAAGGCCGGGGCAGCGGTTTATTCCGCCGAGGGAAAATCCCAGTTAAAGGAACAGGTGGCTTATTACATGAGAAATGCGAAAATCATTTACTCAGGATTAAAGGAAGCCGGGTGTGAAGTTTACGGCGGTGTCAATGCGCCCTACATCTGGTTAAAGGTACCGGCGGGAATGACCTCCTGGGAATTTTTTGACCGGCTTCTTGAGGAGGCCGGTGTGGTGGGAACTCCTGGAAGCGGGTTCGGGCCAAGCGGCGAAGGATATTTCCGTCTGACCGCATTTGGAACCTATGAGAATACCGTAGAAGCCATTGATCGGATGAAAGAAATGCCATCCCTAAAAAAATAAATATTGACAAGTTTTTAATGATTGGTTATGATGAGTTTAAGCAGAACAAAAGCGTTCAGTGCCCTGGTGGTACTGGCGCTTTTCTTATTTTTGGGAGGAAATAATGGACGATATCGATAAAAAAATAGTGAAGACCCTGCAGAACAATGCCCGGGCATCCTTAAAAAATATAGCGGAAATTGCCTTTTTGTCTTCTCCTGCAGTTTCTGCCAGAATTGAAAAGCTGGAACGGGAAAAAATCATCACCGGATATCATGCGGCGGTGGATTCAAGGAAGCTGGGATATCATATCACCGCATTTATAAGTCTTGATGTTTCTTCGGCGGATAAGATCCAGTTTTATGGAGATATGAAGTCCATTCCCAATGTGCTGGAGTGCAACTGCGTCACAGGAGAATACTCCATGTTGGTCAAGGTAGCCTTTCCAAGCACCATGGAGCTGGATGTTTTTATCGGGCAGCTCCAAAAATATGGAAAGACCAGCACTCAGATTGTATTTTCTACTCCGGTTGGGCCAAGAGACATGGATGTAATGGCGGAATTAGGAGAAAAAGAATAAATGTAGTACGAAAAAATGGTACCGAGAAGGCTGCCCTTACATACTTTATATAATAGAAGTATGTGAAGGGAGTTTTTCTTTTGGCTGAGAGAATGATCGTAGTAATAGATGCCGGTCACGGCGGCACAGATCCAGGTGCGACCTTTGACGGACGGCAGGAAAAAGATGATAACTTAAGGCTTGCGATGGCTGTGGGAAGAATTCTTGCAGACAACGGAATGGATGTCAGGTATACGAGAACTGACGATACCTACAATACGCCCCTTGAGAAGGCCGTGATGGCCAACGATGCGGAAGCAGATTTTCTCGTTTCCATTCACCGAAATGCCATGCCGGTTCCAGGTACCGGTTCCGGAATAGAGGTTCTTGTATTTGAAGATAAAGGGGTGCCGGGCAAGCTGGCAAGAAACATAGGTGAAGCCTTAAAGAAGACGGGTCTTACCAACTTAGGCACAGTGGAACGACCGGGGCTGGTAGTACTCAGACGGACAAAGCTGCCATCGGTTCTGGTGGAAGCAGGATTTATTGACAATGAAGAGGATAATAATCTGTTTGATCAGAATTTTCAGATGATTGCACAGGGGATTGCAGAAGGCACTCTGAATTCTATAAACGAACAGACTGCAACATGCCCCGAATATTATCAGGTGCAGACAGGAGCATTCCGGGTTCACACTTTGGCCGAAGATCAGGTTAATACTTTAAAGGCTCAGGGGTTCCCGGCATTTGTTGTTTATGAAGATGGACTTTATAAGGTCCGTGTGGGGGCATTCCGCAATATTGATAATGCGGTGCGCATGGAGCATACTCTCAGGCGGAACGGATATATCACGTTCATGGTAAAAAGACCGGCTGTGTTTTGAGATCTGGCCGCAGGGAGCAGGCAATGTCCTTGCGGCTTTTTGTCATCCGCTTAACGTGTTGGCAGGTGATAGCTGGAACCAGGGGAAAAATGTATTAGAAGCGGTTAAAAAGGCATAGGATATACCATATCTATAAATTCAGGAGGAATTGCTTGGAGTATATCAGTGAACTTCTAAAGGGTGTTATCATTGGTGTGGCGAACATACTTCCCGGCATCAGCGGGGGAATGTTAGCCATTACCATGGGAGTGTATGATAAGATCATTCATGCGGTAACGCAGCTGTTTCGGGAGCCTTTAAAAAGCCTGCGGATTCTCCTTCCCTATGGGCTGGGAGCGGTGGCCGGCATTGTTTTTCTGTCTCTGGCATTTGAATATCTTTTCCATACATATCCGCTCCAGACCAAAATGGCATTTTTGGGATTGATTGGGGGCGGGCTTCCTACCTTGTTTCAAAAATCATTTTCAAAAGACCGGGCAGACAGAAGAAAAGGGATATTAACGGCTGCTCTCACTTGCGGCGTAGTCATTCTCATCACCTTTATCGCTGAAGCAACCATTACCTCCGGCAGCAGCGGAGAGGGAATGAATATGGCTTCCGGTGCGGCTTATCTTTCTTCCGAAAAGTTCTGGGTATTCACGATGTTTCTGGTAGGCCTGGTAGCAGCGGCCACCATGGTGGTTCCGGGAGTGAGCGGGTCCATGATTATGATGATGCTGGGTTTTTATGAACCTATACTGCAAACAAACAATGCCTGCATAAGAGCTCTGTCTTCCTTTGATGTCCCAAGCCTTTTGTTCAATGGAAGGGTGCTTGCGCCTTATGCAGCAGGTCTTTTGATAGGTGTTTTTCTATTTGCAAAAGTGGTGGAAAGTCTTCTTACCCGCCATAAACGCCAGATGTACCGGGTTATCATAGGCCTGGTGTTTTCCTCTCCTTTTGTCATATTATGGGATATGCCGTGGGAAATGGTGAAGCTGTATGAGCTGCTTGGAGGAATCGCTCTTGCTTTACTGGGATATGTGGCAGCTGAGATGCTGGGGGGAGAAGGATAAAGAGTATAGAAAAAGGAGGAATGGTTTCCTCCTTTTTTATATGCTTGCCTGATAAAAATGCGGATATATCTTAGGGCATTATGAACTTTTTTTTAAGAGTATTCTGCGATTCGGGTAATTCCTACATAAATGTGAGAGATTCTGTACCATGTTGCGAAGTCGATGATACCGGTTACCGGAAGCCCGAAGATGGACTGGAACTGCCGGACTGCATTTGCGGTTGCCTGGCCATAGATTCCGTCGGCCGTGATGCGTGGAATCGCAGTGTAGACGGTAGCGATTGTATCAAGCTGTTCCTGGACCTGGCGAACACTATCTCCGCTGGCGCCGATGGTTAAGTTATAACCGGGGAAGGAGGAGGGGATTCCGGATACCTGTTCGGCGGTGTTGATATACATATTGCTTCCGTAAAAATGCCGCAATATTTCAATAGCGGAGTAGCCTTGTTCTCCAAGCCTTAAACTCCCCCACTGAGTCATCCAGTTCGGGCATTGGACCCTGTTGCCGTCACAGTACTGGGTAAGTATGGGCTGCCGGATGCCGGGGCGGGATAAGTAATTGTTAAAGATTTCGTCAACGACCTGGGAAATGCTTTCATAAATGTTTCGTCCATAGATCCATTTATGGTCAAAGGCTGTGGAAGATGTAATGGTGAAATTATATCCCTGGTTCCTATACCATTCCGTATAAACCCGGTTTAAAGTAAAGCTCATAATAGCAAGGACATTGGCAGTTATCGTAGGCCGGGGCCAGGTTGCATAAATTTCGCTGGAAGCCACGTTTTTAATATAGTCAAGATATGGGACGTAATAATTGGTAGCCGTCGGATCGGTAGGGACTCCGTCGTGGACCACGATTGTCTGGGGGATTACCACCCGGCTTAAAACGATTTCTCCGGTCTCTGCCACTGCTTTTACTTCATCTTCCGCAATTTTTGGGGGATATTCTCCATATAGGGTGTGGTCCGGAATAACAATGGGAACGTCCGGAGATACTGCATCCTGGATCGGAACCATGCGTACCGGCTGTATGGCTGTGGTGTCCGGAAGGATTTCCGTGCCGGAGATGGCGACGGGCTCAAATCCCTGGGCCCGGATATTAACGACGTATTCCGAGTAAGGCTGGGCGAGGCCGGGGGATAAGCTTAAGTCAAGGGGAGGAGCAGCTAGGCTGACCTGCTCCGTCTGGCCGGAAGAATTGGTGGTAAGCTGTTCCACTGTACTTTCAGGATCTCCTTTGTAGGCAATGGAAACCTCCGCATCCCGGACGGGAAAGTTGTTTTCCTGGGAAACGACGTTTACCTGAAGAATGCCGGTATATGTGGCTTGCTGGTCGCCGGAAGCGTTGGTTTCCTGGGCTACGGCTGTTATGTATTTTTTCATAGAATGCCCCTTAATGAATTGATTATTATTAAATATATTAAGGGGGAAAAGGAATAATTACAAAAGCACCCGCAGGTTAAGATAAATTTTAATCCTGCGGGAAGCTTTTAAAAAAAGGATGATTTTGTTTCTTGAAACATGGACTCCACATAGTTTCGCATTTCATCCCGGCTGTCAACGTTTCTGGCTCCGTCTACGATCCTGTCTCTCTCTTTTTCTGAAAGGCCGGCAAAACGAGTCAGAATATCCGAGTGCTGCGCTAACTCCATGGTAAAGCCAATGGGCAGTTCGCTGTTATCAATCATGATTTATCACCTCAGCCTTAGTCTGTGCGGATTGTCCCGAAAGTATACTTTTGAAAGAATATCCTTGTACTTTGTATTATTATGCAAGGTTTTTAGCCGGAATAATTAAATATGCAGTATTTATAAGAAAATAAAAGAAAAATTTATAAGAAGAAAACAGTTGAAAAATGTCGCAGTATCATGTATAATCTATTCAATTTGGGCATTAATGTTCAGACATGCAGAAACATTTAAGCAGGCTCAACAACCATAGCATTAAGAAAGGACAGGACTTTGCGTATGAAAGCTTTTTTAATACTGGAAGACGGTACTGTGTTTACAGGATCGAGCATCGGTTCAACCCAGGAAGTGATCAGTGAAATCGTATTCAATACTTCCATGACAGGTTATTTAGAAGTCCTAACCGACCCCTCCTATGCAGGGCAGGCGGTTGTTATGACTTACCCCCTGATTGGTAATTACGGAATTTGTCATGAAGACATGGAATCATTAAAACCTTGGCCGGATGGCTACATTGTCAGAGAATTATCTAGAATTCCCAGCAACTTTAGAAGCGGGGATACCCTTCAGCATTTCTTAAATGAACATAACATTCCAGGTATCAGTGGTATCGATACGAGAGCCCTTACAAAAATTTTAAGAGAAAAAGGAACCATGAACGGCATGATCACTACGAATGAAAGTTTTGATCTTGACGAAGTCATTTTGCGTATGAAAACATATTCCGTGACTGGTGTGGTGGAGAGAGCTACCTGCAGGGAGAAATATGTTCTTCCCGGCGGCGGGAAAAAGGTGGCTCTTCTGGATCTTGGAGCTAAGAAAAATATTGCCCGCTCCTTACAGGAGAGAGGTTGTGAGGTGATCGTTTACCCTGCAACGGCGAAAGCAGAAGAGATCCTTTCCGGCCGTCCGGACGGAATCATGTTGTCCAACGGGCCTGGGGATCCCAAGGAATGTGTGGAGATTATTGAAGAGATAAAGAAATTATACGAATCCGATGTGCCGGTTTTTGCCATCTGTCTGGGACACCAGCTCATGGCCCTTGCCACAGGTGCGGATACCCATAAGCTGAAATACGGCCATAGGGGCGGCAATCATCCAGTAAAGGATTTAGAAACAGGCCGGGTGTATATTTCCTCTCAGAATCACGGCTACGTGGTGGATGTGGATACCATCGATCCAGCAGTGGCGGTTCCTGCCTTTATCAATGTAAATGACGGGACCAATGAGGGACTGAAATATACGAACAAAAACATATTTACCGTACAGTACCACCCGGAAGCCTGTCCGGGTCCCCAGGATTCCAGCTACTTATTCGACCGGTTTATAAAAATGATGGAGGTAGGAAAATAATGCCGAAGAATCAGGATATTAAAAAAGTGCTCGTTCTTGGCTCCGGGCCTATTATCATCGGCCAGGCAGCTGAATTTGATTATGCCGGAACCCAGGCCTGCCGTTCCCTGAAAGAAGAAGGGGTCGAAGTGGTCCTGCTAAACTCTAATCCGGCAACCATCATGACGGATAAGGATATTGCGGATAAAGTTTACATTGAACCCCTTACCGTAGAGGTGGTGGAACAGCTCATTTTAAAAGAAAAACCGGACAGCGTACTTCCCACTCTTGGTGGACAGGCCGGCTTAAACCTTGCCATGGAACTGGAAGATAAGGGATTTTTAAAAGAGCATAAGGTGCGCCTGATCGGAACTACGGCTCTTACCATTAAGAAGGCGGAGGACCGGGAGCTGTTTAAAGAGACCATGGAAAAGATCGGCGAACCGGTGGCACCCTCTGATATCGTAGAACATGTGGAGGACGGCCTTAAGGTGGCTGAAGCGATCGGATATCCTGTGGTGCTTCGTCCTGCCTATACCCTGGGAGGCTCCGGGGGAGGAATTGCTGATAATCCAGGAGAGTGTCGGGAGATTTTAGAGAATGGACTCCGCTTATCCCGCGTGGGACAGGTTCTTGTGGAACGCTGCATCGCAGGCTGGAAGGAGATCGAATACGAGGTGATGCGTGACGGCGCCGGCAATGTGATCACCGTATGTAATATGGAAAACATCGATCCGGTGGGCGTTCATACCGGAGACAGCATTGTGGTGGCCCCTTCCCAGACCCTGGGGGATAAGGAATACCAGATGCTGCGCACCTCTGCCTTAAAGATCATCAGCGAGCTGGGAATCACAGGAGGCTGCAACGTACAGTATGCCCTTCACCCGGAAAGCTTTGAGTATTGCGTGATCGAGGTAAATCCCAGGGTCAGCCGATCCTCGGCTCTGGCCTCCAAGGCAACCGGTTATCCCATTGCAAAAGTTGCGGCAAAGATCGCAATGGGCTATACCCTGGACGAAATAAAGAATGCGGTGACAAAGAAAACCTACGCCAGCTTTGAGCCGATGCTGGATTACTGCGTGGTCAAGATGCCCCGCCTTCCCTTTGATAAATTCTTGAGCGCCAAGAGGAATTTGGGAACCCAGATGAAGGCCACCGGTGAGGTCATGAGCATTTGCACCAACTTTGAGGGCGGTCTTATGAAGGCGATCCGTTCACTGGAACAGCATGTGGACAGCCTGATGTCCTATGATTTTACAGGGCTTACGGATGAAGAACTGGCTGAGACCCTGCATCTTGTGGATGACCGAAGGATCTGGATCATTGCCGAAGCATTAAGAAGAGGCTTTTCCTATGAACTGATCCATGATATTACAAAAGTTGATGTGTGGTTCATTGATAAGCTGGCAATCCTTGTGGAAATGGAAGAAGCCCTTAAGAAGGGGCCTCTTACTCTGGAGCTGCTAAAGGAAGCAAAGCGGATTGAGTTTCCGGATACAGTCATTTCCAGGCTGACAGGTATTTCTTTGGAAGAAATCCGCCGGATGAGAAAAGATAACGGCATTACAGCCGCATTTAAAATGGTGGATACCTGCGCCGCCGAATTTGCCGCTGAAACTCCTTACTATTATTCCTGCTTTGGAAGTGAGAATGAGGCAGTAAAAACAACCGGAAAAAAGAAAGTGCTGGTCCTTGGCTCCGGTCCTATCCGCATCGGCCAGGGAATTGAGTTTGACTTCTGTTCGGTCCACAGCACATGGAGCTTTAGAAGGGAAGGCTATGAGACGATCATAGTCAATAATAATCCGGAGACTGTGAGCACGGATTTTGATATTGCAGATAAGCTGTATTTTGAACCCCTTACCCCGGAGGATGTGGAGAGCATCGTTGACATGGAAAAGCCTGACGGGGCTGTGGTCCAGTTCGGGGGCCAGACGGCCATTAAGCTGACGGAAGCCCTGATGAATATGGGAATCCCCATTCTGGGAACTTCTGCAGAGGATGTGGATGCAGCAGAGGACCGGGAGCTGTTTGATAAGATTCTGGAGGATTGCGGGATCCCAAGACCTGCGGGCCAGACGGTATTCACGGCAAAAGAAGCCAAGAGGGTGGCAGGAGAGCTTGGATATCCGGTATTAGTAAGACCCTCCTATGTGCTGGGCGGCCAGGGGATGCAGATTGCCATCTCTGACCAGGATATCGATGAATTTATTGGGATCATCAACCAGATCGCACAGGATCACCCCATTCTGGTAGATAAATATATCCCAGGCAAGGAAATCGAAGTGGACGCGGTTTGCGACGGTGAGGATATTCTGATTCCCGGGATCATGGAGCATATAGAAAGGGCCGGCGTGCACTCCGGCGACAGCATCTCCATATATCCGGCTCAGAGCATAAGTGAAACAGTAAAGGAAAAGCTGGTGGAATATACAAGAAGGCTTTCCAAAGCCCTGCACGTTAAGGGAATGATCAACATTCAGTTCATTGTAAGCGGGGAGGATGTATATGTCATTGAGGTAAATCCCCGGTCTTCCCGTACCGTGCCTTATATCAGCAAGGTGACCGGAATTCCCATCGTCCCCTTGGCGACCCAGGTCATCTGCGGGCATTCCATCAGGGAACTGGGATATGAACCAGGGCTTTCACCGGAAGCAGATTATATCGCTGTTAAAATGCCGGTATTCTCCTTTGAAAAGATCCGGGGCGCCGATGTAAGCCTTGGTCCGGAGATGAAATCAACAGGAGAGTGCTTAGGGATAGCAAAGACCTTTAATGAGGCTCTTTACAAGGCGTTTGCAGGAGCAGGGATCAAGCTTCCAAGGCATAAAAACATGATCATAACCGTGAAGGATTCCGATAAGGAGGAGATCATTGACATCGCCAGAAGATTCCAGGCTCAGGGATATAAGATATTTTCCACCTCAGGAACGGCCAGAGTGCTTAACAGCCATGGGATAAAAGCTCTTATGGTCCGCAAGCTGGAACAGGAATCACCAAACCTTCTGGACTTAATCCTGGGCCATGAGATCGATCTGGTCATTGATACGCCGACTCAGGGAGCGGACAGAAGCAGGGACGGATTTGTTATCCGGAGAAATGCTATTGAGACCGGTGTAACGGTTTTGACTTCCTTAGATACGGCAGCGGCCTTAGTGACAAGCATGGAGAACAAAGCCAAAGAACTGACTCTGGTCGATATCGCCAGAATTAAAAATAAATAAAAAATGCTGGGACAGGAGGAAAACCTGTTCCAGCATTTTTTATTATTGCATTGAGGATTTGACAAATTGCTTATCAAATTCCGGGTTAAAATAATAAAAGTTTTTAGAATTCAAATTGGATTTGATATTTTCAAGAGCTTCACCAAACCGCTGGAAATGCACGATTTCCCTTTCCCGAAGGAATTTTAATGGTTCTCTTACATCAGGATTCGGTATGATCCTGATCAAGTTGTCATAGGTTGTCCTTGCCTTTTGCTCGGCTGCCAGGTCTTCGGTCAAGTCGGTAATGGCATCGCCCTTGGACTGGAATTCACAGGCATTAAAAGGAACTCCGGCCGCAGCAGTGGGCCAGAGGGCTGTTGTATGGTCAATATAGTAGGCATCAAACCCTGCAGTCTTAGCCTGTTCCACAGTCAGATTTTTCGTCAGCTGATAAATGATAGAGCAGATCATCTCCAGATGCCCAAGCTCTTCCGTACCAATATCTGTTAAAAGTCCCCCAACTTCCTTGCATGGCATGGAATATCTTTGGGAAAGATAACGCATGGAAGCTGCCAGCTCTCCATCAGGTCCGCCAAACTGACTGATAATGAGAGAGGCTGTTTTCGGGCATGTTTCTTTGATGTTTACAGGGAACTGCAATCTTTTTTCATAATTCCACATTATAAATTACCTCCTTCCCAAGGTAACGGACCGTCTACCCAGGTGAAATGCTTTTGACCCGCATATTTTGTATTAGTTTCTGTTTTGTTGTTGGTATCAGGGCAGACACAGTTTATGGTGAGAGGTTCAAAGTTTTCCGCATAGGTTTTTAAAAGCTGTTTTCTTTGTTCCATGGCCTGCTTAAAGGCTGTTAATGCATTTTCATCCACTGGATGAGTATCTAAATACAATGTTAAATCATTAACAGTAAAGCTTACTTCCGTGATCTGCTTTAAAAGAGTTTTTTGATCTGCCATTACTGTTCACCTCCCGTTACATAAAAAGGAAGATTGAGGGATGGAAAAATAGTTCCATGTTTTAAAGCTGTCTGAGGATCATAAGGCTGTTCCCAGGGCTGCATGGGGATCGTAGCAATACCCAGTTGAACTGTTTTTGTTGGTGTAGCAAGATTAGGCTTTGTTGTGCCACATTCACATGAATTCATAATAACACTCCTTTCTACTTTCCTGCCCATCCTTTCAGGGCAAAGGTGTTTCATTGATTCATTTGACCTTTCTTTCTTAGTATGGTTGAAATAAATTAAAATACGTTACAAAAATTCTCCCATTTTAACCACTGTAATGATATTGTAATAAATGGAAAAATGAAATATAATGGAAAAGCAGAATCGAATTGACAGAAAAAAAGAAAATTAAAAAGACGGGAGAGCAGAGTGTTGAGTGACAAGAAATTTGCAGTATTGATTGATTCGGATAATATCTCGGCAAAGTATATTACAAGTATTCTGGATGAAATGACCCGATATGGTGTTATTACTTACAAAAGGATCTACGGGGATTGGACAAGTTCCCAGATGGGAAAATGGAAAATGGAGCTTTTGGAGAATTCGATCACCCCAATCCAGCAATTCTCCAATACCGTAGGAAAGAATGCAACCGATTCAGCCCTTATTATTGATGCTATGGACTTGCTCTATACGGATAATGTAGATGGATTCTGCATCGTATCCAGTGACAGCGATTTCACCCGCTTAGCCAGCAGACTTCGGGAGTCCGGCAAGGAAGTCATCGGAATGGGGGAGGATAAGACTCCCAAATCCTTCCGGGCGGCCTGCACGGTTTTCACCAATCTTGAGGTCCTCCTCGATCAGGAAGAGGATGGTACAGGAGGAGGCGCCATAGGAAAAGAGGTGATCGAACAGGATATCACTTCGATTCTTTTAGAAAATGAAGATAAAAATAAGGCAACAGGCCTGGGAGAGATCGGCAACCGCCTTGTGAAAAAATACTCTGATTTTGATGTGAGAAACTACGGTTACAGCTCCCTGTCCAAATTTTTGGAGGAAATGGGCGGCTTTGAGCTGAAAAAATCCAATAATGTGGTAACTGTCCGGATGAAGGATAACCGCACCAAAAAGCAGGAACTGGATGATTTTGCAGTGGGGATGGTAAAGGGCAGCGGAAAGAACGGTATGGAGCTGGCGGCTCTGGGAAATGGCATACACCGGAAATTTGCTGATTTCAAGGTAAAGGATTACGGGTATTCCACCTTCTCAAAATTTGTCAACAGCATTGGACAGTTAGAGGTCCGGGAGAATAAAAACAATAATAAGACAGTGTATTTGAAAAAAGAAGATTAAATAAGGTTGGCCAGGAACATGAAATCCATGTTTCCTGGCCGTTTTATTTCTGTTAATGCGTCAGTCGCAGGAATTACTCCATTCCTGCATCTGGCTTTACCAGATTCCTAGAATTATTTGAAGGACCAGGCTTACCACAGATATTCCAAGCCAGCAGCAAAAACCTAATAAAAGAGGCTTTTTGCCTGTCCGTATCAGCTTGATTAAATCAGTATTGGTTCCGATCGCTCCCATAGCAAGGATAATAAAGAGCTTGCTTAAGTCTTTTAATGAACCGGTAATGCCTGCTGGTATGGGAAATGCCGTGGTGATTATGGAAGCAAGCAGGAAAAAGAGTACAAAAGACGGAAAAACTTTCCCAATGGAGATGGAGCGTTCCGAAGCTTTTTTCTCTTTTCCGGTTTTGTAGCACGCCAAAAACAGCGTAATGGGGATGATGGCCAGGGTTCTGGTCAGTTTTACGATAGTGGCTGCTTCCAGGGTGTTGCTGCCGTACATGCCATCCCAGGCGGATGCGGCTGCCGTTACGGAAGAGGTATCGTTAATTGCAGTTCCGGCAAACAGGCCAAAGCCTTCGTTGGAAAGCCCCAAAGCCGAACCTAAAGCAGGAAAAAGCAGAGCGGCTATGATGTTGAAAAAAAAGATGACAGATATGGACTGGGCGATTTCACTGTCATCGGCGTCAATAACCGGAGCTGTTGCGGCAATGGCAGAACCTCCGCAGATGGATGAGCCCACGCCGATTAAAATGGAGGTTTTGCCGGGAAGCCGCAGCGCACGGGAAAGGAAGTATGCAATCAACAGGGAAGTGGAGATGGTTGCCAGGATGATTGGCAGGGCTTCCCTTCCCTTTTGAAGAACCGTAGCCAGATTCATGGAGAAGCCCAGGAGTATCACGGCGTATTGCAGGATTTTTTTGGAAGCAAAAGCCACTCCCGGCCGGAAAAATTCCTTCTCTTTTACAAGCGGTGCCAATGCCATGCCGATGAGAATGGCAAAAACAGGGCCGCCGATAACCGGGAAGGCTTTTCCTAGAAACCATGCGGGAGCGGATATTAAAAGGCAGAGAAGAACGCCTGGGGCGTATTTTTTCATAAGTTAAATCCTCCTTTTTGATCTGGCTTTATTATATTGGATAATAACAATAAAATAAAATTATTTATATTTATTAAATCATAAAAATATGTTATGGTTATTGGAGGAATCAAAAGGAGAATATAATTTATGCTGGATTTTCGGATTGATACTTTTCTTGAAGTATGCCGTTACATGAACTTTACAAAGGCAGCCGGTGAACTTCATATCACCCAGCCTGCTGTATCCCATCATATCCATTATTTAGAAAACAAGTATGGAGTCAGGCTGTTTGAATACAATGGAAAAAAGGTGAATTTAACGGAGGCGGGAAAAGTCTTCTTATCGGCGGCCATAACCATGAAGGATGATGAGCTGCATTTAAAGAAGATCATGGAGCAGCAATCGGGAAAAGGCGGGAGGCTGGTGTTTGGTGCTACCATGACCATAGGAGAGTATGTGATGCCGGAAGCTCTCATAAGGTTCCTTCGTCTTTATCCGGAGACAGCGGTTCAGATGGTGGTTGGGGATACCAGGGAGCTGCTTTTAAAACTGAATGAAGGGGAGATTGAATTCGCTTTGGTGGAGGGGTTTTTCCAGAAAAGGGAATATGATTTTCTGGTATTTGCCTCGGAACCGTTTGCAGCCGTCTGTGCCCCGGACTATGAGTTTCAGCGGGAGATCGTAAAAGTGGAAGATCTTCTGGGGGAAAGGCTTTTTATCCGGGAACCCGGCTCAGGAACCAGGTATGTCTTTGAG
Organism: Lacrimispora sp.; assembly: GCF_032078915.1. Taxonomy (GTDB): domain Bacteria; phylum Bacillota; class Clostridia; order Lachnospirales; family Lachnospiraceae; genus Lacrimispora. Next base: position 72,142 of record NZ_DAMAUN010000008.1, read on the forward strand.
CGTTATCTGGAAGGGAAGAATTTACTGCTCCATGATTTCCTTAATATAATGGAAATCAGCAACATTGGCGCCATGAAACAAATGGTGGCAAAAGGGCAGGGAATTACATTTCTTTATGAGGCTGCGGTAAAGGAGGAATTAAACAGGGGCATTTTAAAAAGAATAGAATTGGAGGATTTTCAGTTGATCCATGATTTTACTTTCATATGGAGAAAGGGAAGTATTTATAAATCTTATTATCAGGAGTTGTTTGATATTCTCCATGGGGAATGATGGTGGGAAAAGGCATCTATCAACCTCCTGATTGCGAATCAACCAGATTTACTGACATATTTCCTCGATTCAACCCCATAAAAATGACAGGATTCCCCGTAAAACCGAGGTTTTTAAAAAGACAGGAAAAAATGAAAAAAATTGACAAAAAAGTGTTGACAATTAATACAATTAATATTATACTAATGTAGCAGTCGGGAACGAAAGAAAATGAAACGGTTTCCGGACAAAAAAAGCACTGGGATCTTAGCTCAGCTGGGAGAGCATCTGCCTTACAAGCAGAGGGTCACAGGTTCGAGCCCTGTAGGTCCCATTGATAAGCGGACATGCTTATCCATTCAATTAAATATGGCGGAATAGCTCAGTTGGCCAGAGCACACGGTTCATACCCGTGGTGTCGAGAGTTCGAATCTCCCTTCCGCTACTTTTTAAGACATCTGTTATATAACAGATGTCTTTTTTTGTGCATTTCCGTATAAACCAGAGGCATTCCAAGGTGTTTAAAAGAAAATTTATGGAACTGTTACAATCCCAGGATTGTAATGATACGTAACCTTGTAAAGTAAAGTGCATCTTCCTGTAGTCAGAAAGCAGCATGTAAAGACAAAATGCACAAAATTAAAAAAATATATCAAGAAAAGTATAAAATATGACGAAAGATATATTGACAATTGATAATAACAGTGATAATATCAGTAGTATAAACAGAAGAGCAAAGGAGATATGGTTATGACAAAGAGAGAGCGGGTTTTGGCAGCAATCCAGGGAAGAGAGGTGGATTATGTGCCCACCGGATTTTCATTACATTTTCCGGAAAGCGAGGCAAAAGGAGAGAAGGGAGTGGAGTCCCATCTTGAATTTTTCCGTCAGACAGATACGGATATCATCAAGATCATGAATGAGAACCTGGTTCCTGACGCAGGGGAAATCAGGACTCCTGAGGACTGGAATAAAATACCTCGCTATTCCTTGAATGATGCCTTCATGGAAAGCCAGATTGAGATGGTAAAGAGAATCATGGATAAGGCAGATCCTGATGCATTCTCTCTGGGCACGCTTCACGGCATTTGTGCATCCGCCATTCATCCCATTGAAGCGCGTTATGGTTATGAGAGCGTAAGAGAATTGTTCTGTACCCATATCAGGGAGAATAAACAGCCGGTTCTGGAAGCATTTAAGAGAATAGCAGACGGCATGTGCCAGCTGGCAGTAAAATATAAGGAGCTGGGCCTCAATGGAATATATTACGCAGCATTAGGCGGAGAGAAGCATTACTTTACGGATGAAGAATTTTCAGAAATGATGGAGCCTTTTGACAAGGAGATATTAAAGGCTTCCAAAGAAGCAGGAGGTATTAATTTCCTTCATATGTGTAAAAATAATTTAAATATGAAGAGATATGAATCCTACAACGGCTTGGCTGATGTGGTAAACTGGGGTATTTATGAGACAGATTTCAGCCTTGAAGAGGGGAAACGGCTATTCAACGGCATAACCGTCATGGGCGGACTTGCCAACAGAAGCGGAGTCATGGTAGAAGGGACCATAGATGAACTGAAAGCAGAAGCTAAGAAGGTAATTCGTGATTATGGAAAAACATCATTCATCCTTGGCGCTGACTGTACACTTCCTACAGAGATTCCTTATGAGAGGATCCGTGCAATCACAGAAGCGGCAAGAGAGATGTAAGAGGAGGAGAAAAAATGAAAAGAACAGTAGCAGGCTTTTTGGCAGCAGTGATTACAGCAGGCATGGTCGCAGGCTGCGGGGGAAACGGCGCCGGTACGGGCAGTACAACGGCATCCGCCGGTGACGGCACCCAGACAGCAGACGAGGAGAAAAGTACGGCAGAAGATAAAACCGTTTATCCGGCAGGTACCATCACCATTTACGGTACAGGCCAGCCCCAGTATCTTCAGGAGTACTATGATGCCTGGCTGGCGGATCACAAGGATATTGCACCGGACGTAAAGATTGAGATTGTGCAGACAGAGGGACATGCCCAGAGCCGTGAAAAAATCACCATGACTGCATTGGCAGGCGCAGATGACGACCTTCCTGATGCTACATATCTTGATCCGGTGAATATCATGGACCTTTCTCAGGCTGGGATCCTAAAGGATGAGACAGACTTCCTAAAGCCCTACATGGATAAGATGGTGGAAGGCGCCGTCAATGATGCTGCATTAAATGGCAAGATTTACGGACTCCCGGAATCTGTACGCCCCAATGTGTTATTCTATAACAAAGACATATTTGAAAAATACGGTGTGGATCCGGCGATGATGGAAACTTTTGACGGTTATGTGGAAGCAGGGCGCTTGTTAAAGGAAAAGAGCAATGGTGAGGTATATTTATCCTACATCAGCCCCAGCAGCAAGACCTGGAGGTACTGGGGAAGAAGAGGCCTTATGCCTCAGGCCAATGGGAGAATCTGGGATGATAACGGCAGTATTGTAATAGGAGAGGATGAAGGAACAAAGCTGGCTTTGGGAACTTTGGACACTTTATATTCCGAAGGGCTGCTGTTAAAATCTGAAATCATGGAACCTGCATTATATGATGAAATCAATGGGCAGAAAGTGGCCACCTTCTATATCGGTGCCTTCTGGGATGAATTCATGAGAAAGAACTGCCAGTCGACGGCAGGACAGTGGCGGGTCATGTCTTCCCCTGTCTTTGACGGCGTTGGCAAGGCAGGGGCTCCTGTATCATCCTATTTCTGTATTGTAAACAAGGGTGATAACGTATATGCCGGGCTTCTGGAACAGCTTTGGAAAGATTTTACCTTTGATACCCAGTCCAGGAATACATGGGTAAAATCCATGGAGTCCCAGAATGCTCCATATGCCAACCCTATTTCCTTAGAGATGCTTCAGGATGACTTCTGGAAAGAGCCTTCCAGTTTCTATGGTGGTATGTCCTTCCGGGAGATAGAGGGCAAGTGTCTGGAGAACGGTGCAGCCAATCTGGTTGTCACACCTCAGGATGCAGAGGCAGATGGAATTATCTCGGCAGAGATTGAGAATTACGTGGCAGGCAACCAGACCATGGATCAGGCCATCGCCAATATGGATAAGAACTTAAAGGCTAAAATCGGCCAGGCGGAAATCATCAAGTAGCATAAAACTTTATAAGGGGAAGGAACTGCCTTCCCCTTGTATTTGCGCCAGCCATAAGCCGGAGGAATATGCCAGCACATTCATCAGGCAAGTGCCGCGTTAACGAAGAAAAACTCCCATAGTCCGTTTTTCTTCGTTGTAAAATGTGAGGAGAAATCATATGCTTAAAACATTGAATAAATATAAAGCCCCCTATCTGTTCATACTGCCGTTTTTCCTGTTGTTTCTTGTATTCCAGCTGATCCCTGCCATCTGGACCTTTTACATCAGCCTTACCAGCTGGAAGGGGATCGGGACGCCGAAGTTTTGTGGAGCTGGCAATTATAAGAAGCTGCTGATTGACAACATGTTCTGGGATGCTCTGGGGAATACCGTAGTATACTGGATTACAGGCCTTCTATTCATACTGGTGCTGTCTGTGCTCATTGCAAGCCTGTTAAATTCCGATCTGCTCAAAGGAAAAGCATTTTTCAGGACAGTTACATTCCTGCCTAATATTTGTGCGGCCATTGCCATGGGATTGATTTTCAGAATGCTCTTTGATGAGAATGTGGGCCTGTTTAATGAACTGTTGGTTTCCCTTGGATTGGAAAAGGTCCCCTGGCTCACCAGTACTAAGTATTCAAAGATTCCGGTTATTATGCTGAACGTGTGGAGAAATACCCCCTGGTTTACCATGATCGTATTTTCCGGCCTGTTAAACATACCCAGGGATTACTATGAAGCAGCCACTGTGGATGGTGCCAATAAGTGGAAACAGTTTTTTTATATTACCCTGCCTTCCCTGAGCAATATTCTGTTTTTCTGTTCCATTACCCTTACCGTGGACAGCTGGAAGATTTTTAATGAATCCTACATTTTGCCTGGGCCGGGAACGTCCAACACATCCTTGTTCCAGTATATGTATGAATCAGGATTTAATATTTTCAATATGGGTTATGCGTCCGCTATCGGCGTAATCCTGATTGTGATACTGGCTGTCCTTTCAATGATACAGATGACAGTGAAGAAAAGACAGGGAGAATTATAGGAGGAAAGATTATGGGATATACGAATAAGAAAAATCTGGCATCCTTTGCAGTTCATGGGGCATTAATCATAATCTCCCTGATCTGCATTCTTCCTATATTATGGATGTGCCTGATTTCCATTAAGCCAACTTCAGAAAGCATCAGCGGATTTCAGTCCATTTGGATTGCAAATCCTACGTTAAGCAACTTTAACAAGTTATTTTCCATGATACCTGTTGCTGCAAACTTTTTTAACAGTGTATTTACCACGGTTATGGGAACGGTGACTTCTCTGTTCTTCTGTTCTCTGGCAGGATTTGCCTTTGCAAAGTACAAGTTTCCGGGAAGAAATTTCCTGTTTTATTTTGTTATTGCAACCATGCTGGTTCCGCCGGAGGTAGGGGCTGTTCCCATGTTTGTCATCATGAAGAAACTGAATCTGATTAACAGCTTATGGTCCCTGGTGATTCCGAGGATTGCTACAGCTGTAGGTATTTTCTATATGCACCAGTATATAAGCGACGTGCCCGATGAACTGATTGAGGCGGCTAAAATAGACGGATGCAGGGATTTTGGGATCTTTTGGCGGATTATCCTGCCGGTTATTAAGCCGGCTCTGGCTTCCTGGGCATCCGTAACCTTGATTGCCAGATGGAATGACTTCTTCTGGCCTTTGCTCTTCTTAAGAAAACAGGCGAAATATACACTGATGGTCACCATTTCTCTGCTGCCTGTCAGTGAAGGGCTTTCAACGCCCTGGCCTGTAATTCTTTCAGGTACAACACTTGTAATTATTCCGATAATTGTGTTATATTTAATATTACAGACATTTCAGAAAGCTGGAATGATGGCAGGGGCTGTAAAAGGCTAATAACGAAAAGAAAAAGGGGAAACATGATGCAGGGCCAATCTATAAAAAACCAGGTGTATGAGGGCATATTGAAAGATATCCTGGATGGCGTATACCAGGCAAATGATATTATTAATGAAAGAACAATCATAGAAAAATACGGGGTCAGCAAGACTCCGGTGAGAGAGGCCCTGGTACAGCTGTGCAGTGAAGAGGTGCTTAATAATATTCCAAGATTCGGCTACCAGCTTACTGCGATACTTCCAAGCCAGATAATGGAGATTATAGAATACAGGAAAGTGATTGAATTGGGCGCTCTGGAGTTATGTTTTTTCCGCCTTACCAAAGAACAGATTGATGAATTAAAACGTCAAAACGAAGAGGCGGCACGGCTTATCGATACCAGGGACTCAAAGATACACTGGGAAGCCAATAATCTTTTTCACAGAACATTGTGCAGCTACTGCGGGAACGGCTATATACAGAAATCACTGGCAGATGCTATGAATATCTGTACCAGGATATCCAACCAATATTTTACAAAGCTATGGAATGAAAGTAAGGTTTCCGATGGAACCAACCATGTCCATCTGGTAGCGGCCATTGAGTCCGGAGATTTGGAACTGGCAAAGGCGATTTTGATTGATGATGTGGAATCATTTAAGCATGAGATATTATAAAAAACGGGATTAATACAGGAATGTAAAAAGGGCGCCGCTGCCCGGACTGAGTGATCAGCCTGGGCAGAGCCGCTCTTTTCCGTTACGGTATAAGTGCCAATGGGTTTTTCCATAATTTTTATATTCATTTCTCCGGTTTTATGTTATACTAACAAATAGTAAAAAGTGGAGGGATTCCATGTACTATTTTATTGTAAACCCGAATTCACGCTGCGGACGGGGAAGAAACGTTTGGAAGAAATTGGAAAGTGTGTTAAAAGCCGGTCATGTGGAATATTCAGCATTTCTTACGGAGAAGCCAGGAGATGCCAGGAGATTTGCCAGAGAACTGACGGAAGGCTGCAGGGAATCAAGCGTTATCATAGGGGTAGGCGGAGACGGAACTGTAAATGAAATCCTGGATGGGCTTTCCTTTTGCGGCTCTGTTACTTTTGGGTATATTCCCGCCGGATCTGGTAATGATCTGGCAAGAAGCTTAAAGCTGCCAAAGAATCCGGTCCGGTGCTTAAAAAAAATACTGCATCCAAAATACTATAAGCTCATGGATTACGGTGTTCTGTCCTATGGAGATGGAGAGATATCCCACCGCCGCTTTATGGTCAGTGCCGGAATTGGGATGGATGCGGCTGTTTGCCATAACATCCTTTATTCAAAGTCAAAGGGATTGCTCCATAAGCTTTGCATCGGGAAACTTATCTATCTTCTTGCAGGGATCAAGCAGCTGATCCTTGCCAAGCCCTCAAAAGGGTATATTCTCTTAAACGGGGTCCAGAAAGTTGAGTTTAGCCATGCTTATTTTATATCCGTACACATCCACCCTTATGAGGGCGGCGGATTTAAATTTGCACCGGATGCAAATTTTGAAGACGGACAGTTGTCAGTCTGTGTCATGAATAACCGGAAAAAAAGGAAACTGATCCCTGTGCTGATCCGATCCCTTATGGGAAGAAAGTCCTTACACATGGGCATCAGATTTTATACTTGTGAGGAAGTTATGATTCATATGGACCGTCCAATGGCAGTCCATGTAGATGGAGAAAGCTGTTTTTGCCAAAACGATGTGCAGCTTCGATGTATTAGCAAAAAGCTGCGTATGATTGTATAGAAATATATATATTATAGAAGAAACACCCTACGGGTATACCACTATGCCCAAAGAACGTGGGCAAGAAAGAGGAAACACCCTACGGGTATACCACTATGCTCAAAGAACGTGGGCAAGAAAGAGGAAACACCCTGCGGGTATACCACTATGCCCAAAAAGCATGGGCAAGAAAGAGGAAAGGAAGAATTATGAGAATTGGACAGGGATATGATGTGCATAAATTAGCGGAAGGAAAAGATTTGATCCTGGGCGGCGTAAAGATTCCTTATGAAAAGGGACTTTTGGGCCATTCAGATGCAGATGTGCTGGTCCATGCAGTTATAGATGCTCTTTTAGGAGCGGCAGCTCTGGGAGATATCGGAGAACATTTCCCGGATACGGACCCAAAGTATAAAGGAGTATCCAGCATTGAACTTTTAAAGCACGTAGGCATGCTTTTGGAGGAGCAGGGATATGTGATCGAGAACATTGACGCAACTGTCATTGCTCAAAATCCAAAGCTTCTTCCCTATCGGCGCTCCATGGCAGAAAACATTGGGGAAGCTTTGAAGCTGACCAAAGGAAAGGTCAATGTAAAAGCTACTACAGAGGAAGGACTTGGCTTTACCGGAATGGGAGAGGGGATATCCTCACAGGCCATAGCCCTGTTAACCTCCATGGACGATTACTGTTATGATGACAGGATCATGTCTGCTGATTGTAAGGGCTGCTGCGGAGGCTGCGGGAGATAAGAAGAGGATTACGGGAAGAAACACCCTGAGGGTATCCCTATATGCCCAAAAGGCGTTGGCAATAAAAAGGAAAGGAAAAGACTATGAAAATATATAATACATTATCCAGACAAAAGGAAGAATTCGTTTCCCTGGAGCCTGGAAAGGTTCGGATGTATGTGTGCGGACCAACCGTTTACAATTACATTCACATTGGAAATGCAAGACCCATCATCGTATTTGATACGGTTAGGAGATATTTTGAATATAAGGGTTATGAGGTAAACTTTGTTTCAAACTATACCGATATAGATGATAAGATCATTAAAAAAGCCATTGAAGAGGGTGTAGATGCAGACACCATTTCCAAGCGTTATATTGAAGAATGCAAAAAGGATATGGAAGGGCTGAATGTAAAGCCGGCAACCAGAAGCCCGCTGGCGACAGAGGAAATATGCGGTATGCTGGAAATGATCCAAAAGCTGGTTGCCTCCGGTCATGCCTATGCGGCGAAAGACGGAACGGTTTATTTCCGTACCAGTTCCTTTGAAGAATACGGAAAGCTGTCCCATAAGAATCTGGATGATCTGCAGTCCGGTTTCCGTGAGATCAAGGTGACCGGTGAAGACGGAAAAGAGGATCCCACCGATTTCGTGCTTTGGAAGCCGAAAAAGGAAGGAGAACCTTTCTGGGAATCCCCATGGTGCGAAGGACGGCCTGGCTGGCATATTGAGTGCTCTGTCATGTCCAGGAAATATCTTGGAGATCAGATCGATATCCATGCAGGTGGAGAAGACTTGATCTTTCCCCATCATGAGAACGAGATCGCCCAGAGTGAGGCAGCCAATGGAAAAGAATTCGCTAGATACTGGATGCACAATGGTTTCTTAAATATTGACAATAAAAAGATGTCCAAGTCTCTGGGCAATTTTTTCACTGTCAGGGAAATCAGTGAAAAATACGATTTACAGGTGCTGCGCTTTTTCATGCTGAGCGCTCATTACAGAAGCCCTATTAATTTCAGCGCCGAATTGATGGAGTCATCAAAGAACGGATTAGAGAGAATTTTAACAGCAGTTGGTAAATTAAAGGATCTGGAAGCTTCTGCAAAGACAGAAAAGGTTCTTGATCATGAGGATAAAAATGCCGTACAGGAGCTGGTTTCCAAATATGAGGCAGCCATGGATGACGACTTTAATACGGCAGATGCCATATCTGCTATTTTTGAGCTGGTAAAATTAAGCAATTCCACCACAGATGAAAACAGCTCGAAAGAATATGTGACTTATTTAAAGGAAACCATTGTAAGGCTGTGCGATGTTCTTGGAATCATTACGGAAAAGGAAGAAGAGATCCTGGATGATGAAATTGAAGCCATGATCGCAGGCAGGCAGCAGGCCAGAAAAGACAAGAATTTTGCCCTTGCCGATGAGATCCGCGGAAAGCTTTTAGAAAAGGGTATTGTTCTGGAGGACACCAGGGAAGGTGTGAAATGGAAGAGAATATAACATCACTGGAAGCGTTTTCTGATTTTTTTAAGGATACGTTAAAACTAAAGGAAGTAGATGTGATAACCTATTCCCCGCTGGCATTGGCATATATCGGAGATGCAGTTTATGAACTGATCGTACGGACAAAGGTGATGAACCATGGAAGCACTCAGGTGAATAATATGCATAAGAAGAGTGCAAGGCTGGTGAACGCAGGAGCGCAGGCAGATATCATCCGCCGGCTTCTTGAAGATGAGGACTTAACTCCGGAAGAGGTGGCAACATACAAACGGGGACGCAATGCCAAGGCTGTGACAACCGCGAAACACGCAACCGTTGCCGATTACAGGACGGCAACCGGATTTGAGGCCCTGTGCGGATATCTGTATTTAACCGGCAATTTAGACCGTCTGGTCACCCTGGTAGGCCGAGGACTTGAACGAATAGGAGAACTGGAATGATAGAGGAATTTACCATAGAGGGTAGGAATGCGGTATTAGAAGCATTCCGCTCCGGAAAAACCATTGATAAGCTGTATGTACAAAAGGGAGTCCAGGATGGCCCCATCCAGTCCATTATCAGGGAAGCGAAAAAGAAAGATACCATCATTAATTTTGTAGAAAGAGAGCGCCTGGACCAGATGTCCGAGGAAGGGCATCACCAGGGCGTAATCGCCCATGCTGCGGCTTATGAATACGCAGAGGTGGAAGATATACTAAAGGCAGCGGAAGAAAAGGGAGAACCTCCCTTCCTCTTTCTGTTAGACGGAATTGAAGACCCTCACAATCTGGGAGCGATCATCCGTACGGCAAATTTAGCAGGGGCCCATGGGGTTATCATCCCCAAGCGCCGGGCCGTTGGCCTTACGGCAACGGTTGCAAAGACCTCGGCAGGGGCGCTTAATTATACGCCTGTGGCTAAGGTTACCAATCTCACAGCTACTATGGAAGAATTAAAGAAAAAGGGAATGTGGTTTGTCTGTGCCGATATGGATGGAGAACTGATGTACCGGCTTGACTTAAAGGGGCCGATCGGCCTTGTGATCGGCAGCGAAGGAAGCGGCGTGGGAAAACTGGTCAAAGAAACCTGTGACATGGTGGCATCCATACCCATGAAGGGGAATATTGATTCTCTGAATGCTTCTGTAGCAGCAGGTGTGCTAGCTTATGAGATCGTAAGACAACGTTTGGGATAATAGATGAGGAGTGATGATCGATGATCATTAAAAAGAATGGTACGGCTATGGCGGCTGCCTGCGCAGCGATCCTGTTTACTTTCAGCGGCTTTGCTTCAGCCGGTAATACTGCTGTGGCGGACACCACAGAAGAAAGCATTGAGTGGAAGACTGTAGTAAGCATTGGGGATGGAGCGGTTCCTCTTTATTCAAAGCCTTCCGGGAGCAATGTGAGAATCCCTCAGGCTCCGGGAACAGTTACCTATGGAAACGGTACGGCTCTGGTAGATGCGTCCAACGCCAGTCATGGCTATGTGATGGTCCAGTATAGCGGAAATTCATCCAAGATAAAAGTCCAGGTAATAAAAAGCGGAGGAGAGACCTATTCCTATGATCTGAATGCCAGATCTGCCTATGAGGTATTTCCTCTAACAGAAGGAAACGGAAAATATACGGTCCGGGTTTTGGAGCAGGTACAGGGGAACCAGTACGCCATAAAATCCAGCAGTGATATCAATGTGACACTTACAGACCAGTTTGAGCCGTTTCTTTACCCCAATCAATATGTGAATTTTTCCGCCGGAAGTGCGGTGGTGAAAAAGGGGGAGGAGCTTGCAGCTTCTGCACCTGATGCCATTGGCGTTGTCACCAATGTTTATAATTATGTGGTAAAGAATTTTACCTATGATACGGCGCTGGCAAGCTCTGTTCAGGCCGGCTATCTGCCTGTTGTGGATCAGGTGCTGTCTCAGAAAAAGGGAATCTGTTTTGACTACGCGGCAGTTATGACTGCCATGCTGCGTTCCCAGAATATCCCCACAAAGCTTGTGGTGGGTTATACTGGCAGCCTGTATCATGCCTGGGTCAATGTCTATATTGAAGGCCAGGGCTGGGTGGATAATATCATCTATTTTGACGGATATGACTGGAAGCTTATGGACCCTACGTTTGCATCCTCCGGAGGCAGTGATCCGTCCATACAGCAATATATTACAAACAGCTCCAATTATAAGGCGAAATATACATACTAAAGAACTTCATTTAAAGGAGATACGACAGATGAAAATGAAAGCGAAAAAGCGATATTCCGCAAGGGAACTTTCCGCTTTCTGCCTTCAAATATCAATTCTTCTCCATGCTGCAATCCCTCTTGATGAGGGATTGTCTGTTATGGCGGAGGATACTGTATGGGAGGAAGAGAAACAAATTCTTAAGCAAATGGCAGAAGAGGCTGAGCTGGGGGTTCCTTTCTCAAAAGTACTGGAGAATACAGGCATTTATCCAGCCTATGTGATCCGGATGGCAAAGCTGGGGGAGGAGACAGGAACTCTGGACCAGATCATGGAGTCCCTGGCCGGATATTATGAAAAAGAGCATATCCTTATAAAAAACATCAGGAATGCAGTTACTTACCCAATCATCATGATTTTCATGCTTCTGGTGGTTCTTCTGGTTTTATTCACCAGGGTTATGCCCATATTTGAACATGTATACCAACAGCTGGGGGCAGAGATGTCGCCGGTTTCTCTTGCTGCAACAAGGCTTGGAGGCGTATTCTGTGCAGCCGCCCTGGTTCTTGGGATCCTTCTGGCCCTTGCAGCTTCCCTGGTATGGCTTCTTGGCAGGAAAGGGAAAAAGCTTCTGATTGCGGAACGGCTGATCCAGTGGATAAAAAAAAGAAGCCGCATGGCTCTTGCAGTATCCAACCGGCGTTTTACTGCGGTCCTGGCACTGACTCTGCACAGCGGATTAGAGCTGGAAAAGGGGATGGAGCTGGCAGAACAGCTGGTTGAGAATCAGACAGTGGAAGAAAAGATCAGACAGTGTGCAAAAGAGCTTGAGGCTGGAACAGATTATTATACCGCCATGAAGAATACCGGGCTGTTTAACGGCTTCTATGCGCAGATGATAAAAGTAGGTACCAGAAGCGGACAGCTGGACCGGGTCATGGAGGAAATCTCCAGAAGCTATGAAGACGAAGCGGATACGGCTATGGAACATATGGTCAGCCGGTTTGAACCTACGGTGGTAGCATTGCTTGCCGTTGCAGTGGGGCTGGTGCTTTTATCTGTCATGCTTCCTCTTGTCAGCGTCTTGTCAGCGATCGGATAGGGGGCGTCTTGATGATAAAATGGAAACAATCTCCCAGAGAGGTCATAGGTCAGTTGTTCTCTTTGCTGGCTTTTGCCTGTGCGGTTGCCCTTTTTGTCTCGGGAGTTCTCATGTTCTCGAGGAAAGCCGATGCAAAGGGAGCTGATACCCTTCGGGATGCCATACGCAGGGCTTCGGTGCAGTGCTATGCCATTGAGGGAAGATATCCGCCAACCGTGGAATATCTGGAAGAAAATTATGGAATACAGATTGACAGAAACCGGTATGATGTGTTTTATAGCGGTTTTGCTTCGAACTTTATGCCGGATATTACGGTCAATCCCCATGAACGATAGCCGGGAGGTGGGCAAGTGAGCGGAAAAGAATACCAGAGAGGCCAGATGGCCAATGCTCTGTTTACCATACTGCTGTTTCTTGTATTTGTGCTCTGTGCTTTATTCTCGGTGCTCATCGGAGGCAAAGTCTATGAGAATATCAATGCCAGAGCAGAGAATACCTACCAAAAGGATGTAGCCTTAAGTTACATAGCCAATAAAGTGAGACAGGGAGATGAAGCCGGCAGGGTTACTTTGACGGAAATGGCAGGAACCCCTGTCCTTAAGCTGGAACAGGAGATTCAGGATTCGGTTTATGTGACCCTTATTTATTATCAGGATGGCAGGCTGTGGGAGCTATTTACAGACGAAGAAAGCGGCCTGGGAGTAGGAGACGGGAATGAGATTCTGGAATGCAGCCCGGTTTTCATGGAATTGGATGGCAGGCTTTTACATATAAAAACGGAGATGGAAGGCGGAGACAGCCTCTGGCTTTCCCTAAGAAGCGGAGGGGCAGATGATGAATAGAAAACACCCCTCAGGCGTATTTATGATGGAGATGATCGCCGTTGTTTTTTTCTTTATCCTTTGTGCAGGCATCTGCATAAAAACATTTGTAAAAGCGGATTTCATGAGCCGGGAGGCAGCGGATTTAAATCAGGGCGTGCTGATCGCCCAAAGCGTAGCAGAGGTCTGGAAAGCGGAGGGCCCGGAGGGCCTTGAAAAAAGGCTGCTGGCTTATTCGCAGGAGGACGGCTCTGACGGCTATGCTATGGGCTTTGATAAGTCCGGCAATCCTTGTGAAAAAGAGAAGGCTGTTTTTGATGTAAGAACAGACCTTGCCGGACCGGGACATGCGGAAGTGACCGTAAGCAAAAACGGGAAACAGATTTTTACCCTTACGGTGACCAGACATGAGACGCAACAATGACGGAGGTGGAACCATGGCAAAACAGGAGAATGGATACAAGGCCAATATAGGCAGCCCTTCCCTTATACTCATATTTATTGTCATGTGCCTGATGACCTTTGGGATGCTTTCCCTTAGTACCGCCAAAAGTGAGCGGAATCTGGCAGAACGCAATGCTTCTGCTGTGACGGAGTACTACCGGGCTGACGGAGAGGGAGAGGTCTTTTATCAGATGGTTTTAAATACGGCGGCGAAAGTCCGGGAAAAGAGCCAGGATCCCCTGGAACGGAAACGGCTTTTCTCCCGGGAGTTTGGTGATGCCTATGAGCCGGATAAGGGAACCGTGACTGTAAATATCCCCATGGAACGGTCCCAGGCCCTTTCTATAGAACTGGTTTTCCCTCCGGAAGGGGAAGAAGATATCCAGATATCAAAGTGGAAGGTAATTCAGACAGAGGATTATGAAATTGATCATTCCATGCCGGTGTGGACAGGCGGGGAGACTTAAGAAACAGGAGACTGGGAGATGAAAGTAAAAGATTTGTTAAGTGCTGCTGTGGCGCAGAAAGCATCGGATATTTTTCTGGTGCCAGGCATGCCGTTTTCATATAAAATAGGAAGCAGGATCATAAATCAGAATGAAGAAAAGCTATCCTCGGCTCAAATGGAGGTATTAATCACGGAATTGTATGAGCTAGCGGGAAACAGAACCATGGAGAAGGTAAGGGAGCATGGGGATGATGATTTTTCCTTTGCCCTTCCCGGGGTTTCCAGGTTTCGCTCCAGCATATTCCGTCAGAGAGGTTCCCTTGCAGCGGTGATCCGGGTGGTGACCTTTGAACTGCCTGATTACAGAACGCTTCATATTCCTGAGGTTGTTATGGATGTTGCCAGGATGACAAAGGGATTTGTCCTGGTCACAGGGCCGGCGGGAAGCGGCAAGACTACCACCCTGGCCTGTATCATTGACAAGATCAATAATACCCGCAACTCCCATGTGATCACCCTGGAAGACCCGCTTGAATATCTGCACCGCCATAAGAAGAGCGTGGTGACTCAGAGGGAGGTAACCACAGACACGGACAGCTATGTGACCGGCCTTCGGGCGGCTCTGCGCCAGGCTCCGGATGTGATCCTTGTGGGTGAGATGAGAGATTATGAAACCATACGGATCGCCATGACAGCAGCGGAAACCGGTCATCTGGTGATTTCAACCCTTCATACGGTGGGAGCGGCCAATACCATAGACCGCATCATCGATAACTTCCCTCCAAACCAGCAGCAGCAGATCCGGATGCAGCTTTCCATGGTAGTTCAGGCCGTGGTCTCCCAGCAGCTGATCCCTGCTGTGGATGGAAGTGTCTATCCGGCGTTTGAAATCATGTTTTTCAATAATGCCATCCGCAATATGATCCGCGAGTCCAAAACCCATCAGATCGATTCTGTGATCGCCACCGGCCAGGGAGAAGGGATGATCTCCATGGATACCAGTCTTTTAAATTTATATAAAGAAGGAAAGATCACCAGGGAAAACGCAATCATTTACAGCGGAAACAGCGAATTGATGGCAAAAAAAATCGATCGGGGACTGTAAGAGTGCATAGATTGCATTTCAGGCAGATACACTATCTTTAACAATGAGAGGAGAGTGGCCGTATTTTGAGAACAGATAAAAGAAAGATTGTATTAGTCGGTACAGGCATGGTCGGAATGAGTTATGCCTATTCCCTTTTGAACCAGGGAGTTTGCGATGAACTTGTTTTGATCGACGTCAACCGGAAAAGAGCGGAGGGCGAGGCAATGGATTTAAACCATGGACTTGCTTTTTCTGCATCTCATATGAAGATTTATGCAGGAGAATACAAAGACTGCTCGGATGCAGACATTGTTGTGATCTGCGCAGGAGTAGCCCAGAAGTCCGGGGAAACAAGGCTTGATTTGCTAAAGCGCAATGCGGCCGTATTCCAGTCCATTGTGCAGCCGGTAACGGAATCAGGCTTTAACGGGGTTTTCCTGGTGGCGACCAATCCGGTGGATATTATGACGAGAATTACCTATTCGTTGTCAGGCTTTAATCCCAAGCGGGTGCTTGGAAGCGGCACGACTCTGGATACGGCCAGGCTCCGGTACCTGTTAGGAGATTCCTTGCGGGTGGATCCAAGAAATGTCCATGCCTATGTCATGGGAGAACACGGAGACAGTGAGTTTGTGCCCTGGAGCCAGGCAATGATCGCCACTAAGCCCATCCTATCTCTTTGCGAAGAAGAGGGCATGGTATGTAAGAGGGAACTGGAACGGATCGAAGACGAGGTCCGGGGAGCAGCTTACCGGATCATTGAGGCCAAGCAGGCCACTTATTATGGGATCGGCATGGCACTCACCAGAATCACCAGGGCTATCCTGGGGGATGAAAACAGCGTTTTTACAGTATCTGCTATGCTGAGGGGAGAATACGGGCAGTCTGAGGTATACGCAGGAGTTCCCTGTATCATCAATAAAAACGGGATTCAGAGGATTATTTCCCTGTCATTAACGGATGAAGAGATGAAACAGTTTCATAATTCGTGTGATACTCTTCGGGAAAGTTTTGAAGGCATATTATAAAAAATGGCGGAAGAGAACAGGGAACAGGAAGCCGGTTTTCTGCTCTCTTCCTGGTTTATGGATCTTGACATAAGACTGGATTTTATGGTAAAAATCTGAAGATTTTGCTAATTTATGTATTTTAGTAAAAAATTAAAATAATCGTTGACAAACAGATTTCTCCATGCTATGATATACGAGGTTCAGCGATGAACGTAAAAAGATGCTGATGTGGCACAGGTGGTAGCGCACCTCATTGGTAGTGAGGAGGTCACGGGTCCGAGTCCCGTCATCAGCTCTGAAAACAAACGGGAAGTCTTAATAAAGAGGCTTCCCGTTTTTGTCATATACAGAGGTTGAAAGAAAGATATCTTTCAGCATTAAGCTTATAAACAGCGTACAGATATTGATGAAAAGGAGGCACATTAATATGGCGAAACATAAAAAGAAACGAAAAAATCCCTGGTCCATATTCTTTCGGCCCATTAAAGTCATACTTTTCGTATTTCTGGGAATTATGGTTTTGGGATGCCTTGCCGGCGGCATTGTATTCTTAAAATATCAGAATGAGATTATGGCCTGCAAAGAAAAAGCGGACGCCATTATAAGCAAGACGGTCAAGACTGATTTTTCCCAGCCAACGGATACGAGAATATATGATTCTGCCGGAACTTTGATCGGAACCATCAATTCCGGTCACTATGAGTATGTCCCGATTTCAGGAATCAGCAAGAACCTTCAGAATGCCTATGTAGCCCAGGAGGACAGAAGGTTTTATAAGCATCATGGCATCGACTACAAGGGGTTATTGCGTGCAGGTGTCGTATACTTAAAAAACAAAGGAACGGCTACCCAGGGAGGAAGCACCATCACCCAGCAGGTGATTAAGAATACCTATCTGACCCAGGAGAGGACGATCCAGAGAAAGCTGACCGAATTTTTCGCGGCGCCCCGAATGGAGGATAAGTATTCCAAGTCGGACATCCTGGAGTTTTACTGCAACACCAATTTCTTTGCCAACCGGTGTTATGGCGTATCTGAGGCCAGCCGCTATTATTTTGATAAGGAAGCAAAGGATTTAACCGTGTGGGAGGCAGCTACCTTAGCGGGCATCAGCAATAATCCGTCAAGGTATGATCCGGTGGCTCATCCGGAAACTTCAACGTGGAAGAGGAATCAGATCATTGATAATATGGCTCTCTGTAAGTTTATTACGGAAGAGGAAAAGGAAAACGCCAAGGCTCAGCCTTTGACAGTTGCTAAGATCTATGAGCCGGGAACAAAGGAAAATTATCTGACAAGCTATGCCATACACTGCGCTGCTTTGGAATTAATGAAGAACGAAGATTTTGTTTTTCAGTATGTATTTAATAACCAGGCCTCTTTCGATTCTTATAGAGAACAGTACCAGGAACTTTATCAGGCAAAGAGCGATATGATCCGAAACGGAGGCTTTGAAATACATACCAGCCTGGAGACGCCTATCCAGAACTCCCTGCAGGAGATTATAGACAACCGGCTGAAAGGTTTTAAGGATCTGCAGGAGAACGGGAAATTCGCCTTACAGGGGGCGGCAGTATGCATTGACAACCAGACCGGATATGTGGTGGCTATTGTGGGCGGCCGGGGTACGGATGATGAGTACAACCGGGGATTCTTAAGCAAGCGTCAGCCAGGATCTACCATAAAACCGCTGATCGATTATGCTCCTGCCTTTGAAACCGGATATTATTATCCCTCCAGGCTGGTGAATGACCATCTGTTTGATAAAGGGCCCAAAAACAGCGGCGGAAACTATTATGGCAATGTTTCCGTGAGAGAGGCATTGAACCGAAGTCTTAATACGGTGGCCTGGCAGGTGCTTGGAGATATCGGTGTTGACAAAGGCATCGGTTATCTGGGAAAGATGCATTTTGCAGGAATCAGCTATCTGGATAACGGAAACAGCAGTATGAGCATCGGAGGATTTACGGAAGGTGCCAGAGTGGTGGATATGGCAAGGGGATACTCCGTTTTGGCGAACAAAGGGCTGTACAGCAATAAAACATGTATCGTCAGCTTGGAAAGCCAGTATGACGGTGAGATATATAATGGAAACCAGGCGGATGAAAGAATATTCACGGAAGATACCGCTTACATGATCACCGATGTGTTAAAGGGTACGCTGGATAAACCCTACGGAACAGGTAATGGCCTGGGGCTTGGAGTTCCGGCCGCTGGAAAGACCGGAACCACTAACAGCAATAAGGACACCTGGTTTTGCGGGTATACAAAGCATTACACAACAGCTGTCTGGGTCGGATATGACACTCCGAAGGCCATGCCCGGAGTTTACGGTAAAACCTATTCGGGAAAGATCTGGCAGGAATTTATGGCTAAGATAAACGATGGGCTTCCGGTTCTGGATTGGGATATGCCGGCAACCGTTTCCCTTAAGAATGTGGATTCCACAGGGGAAAAAACCGACGCTGAAACAGGAAGGAAGGATCTGTTTTCTTCTGTTGCAGAATCAGCAGCCAAAGCCAATGGAAGTAAGTGGAAGGAAGTGGAAGAGCGTAAAAAGCAGGAGGCCCAGGCCCAGAGAGAATTAGAGGCTTCCCAGCAAGCCAGGCAGGCGGTGGAGCAGACAGTTTCTTCCCTTCAGTCCCTGATCGGGGAGTTATCTGCACTAAGTCACAGGGACAGCTCTACAGAGCAAACCATAAGTACTGCCTACGGACTTTTAGACCAGCTGGCCGGCACCGAATATTATGATGGGTTAAAGGCTCAGCTTGATGAGGCGGCAAACCACGCTGCATACTTACCAAAGCAGGAGGACTCTTCCGGGAAGCCCCAGGAGATCGGTCCGGGAGTCACCAGGCCGAAAGAAACGATTCCGCCGGTATTTCCGGGGGATACTGATTCCGACGAGGATTATGCTCCCGGCTTTGGTCCGGGAGGCCCTGATTCCGGTGCACAGGCAGTAGGGCCGGGTATGGAATAAGAGAGAAGCATTGCAGCCAAGGTGTTTCATATGGATCCGGTCAGCCTGATCATATATTTCCGGCTGATGGGATTATAATTGCTTTGGAAATTTCCGCCAAATCATTGTTTTTTCCAGTGGTTCGTTATATAATGGACTACGTGGCTTTGGCGAGACTTCCTTTAACCGGCCCAAACGAGAAAGAAGATATAGGAGTGTGTTCACAATGAGTAAAATAAGAACAAGATACGCACCGAGTCCTACTGGCCGTATGCACGTAGGAAATTTAAGAACTGCATTGTATGCTTATCTGATTGCTAAACATGAGGGCGGCGATTTCCTTCTCCGCATTGAAGATACGGATCAGGAACGTTATGTGGAAGGTGCTGTCGAGATCATTTATAGAACCTTAGAAGAGACCGGGCTTATCCATGACGAAGGTCCGGACAAGGATGGCGGCGTAGGCCCCTATGTACAGAGTGAGCGCCAGGCTTCCGGTATTTATTTAGAATATGCGAAAAAGCTGGTAGAAAAAGGGGAAGCTTATTACTGCTTCTGTACTCAGGAGAGGCTGGATTCCCTTAAAAAGACCGTGGATGGCCAGGAGATCATGACTTATGACAAGCACTGCCTCCATCTTTCCAAAGAAGAGGCAGAAGCCAATCTGGCGGCAGGTATGCCTTATGTCATCCGCCAGAACAATCCTACGGATGGAACGACTTCCTTCCATGATGAGATATACGGAGACATTTCCGTGGACAACTCAGAGTTAGATGATATGGTACTCATCAAATCCGACGGATATCCAACGTATAATTTTGCAAACGTGGTAGATGATCATCTCATGGGAATTACCCATGTAGTGAGAGGGAACGAATATCTGTCCTCTTCACCAAAGTATAACCGTCTTTATGCCGCATTTGGATGGGACGTTCCGGTATATGTGCACTGTCCGCTGATTACCAACGAAGAACATAAGAAGCTGAGTAAAAGAAGCGGCCATTCCTCTTATGAGGATCTGATCATGCAGGGCTTCATTTCTGAGGCTGTTGTGAATTACGTTGCTCTTCTGGGCTGGTCCCCGGTGGGCAATCAGGAGATTTTCTCCCTGGATGATTTGATTAAGGAATTTGACTTCCACAATATCAGCAAATCCCCGGCAGTTTTCGATATGACCAAGCTGCGGTGGATGAACAGTGAATATATGAAATCCATGGACTTTGAACGGTTCTACCAGCTGGCGGAGCCTTATCTGAAGGCTGTTATTAAGAAGGATATGGACTTAAAGAAGATCGCAGCCATGGTTAAAACAAGAATTGAGGTTTTTCCGGATATTGCAGACCATATTGATTTCTTTGAGACTTTGCCGGAATACGATACTGCCATGTACACCAATAAAAAGATGAAGACAAGCAGCGAAACCTCCCTTGACTTATTGCAGGATGTGCTTCCAATCCTGGAAGCTCAGGAGGAATACAGCAATGATGCGCTGTATGAAACGCTTTCAAAGTATGTTTCCGAAAAAGGGTATAAAACCGGTTTTGTTATGTGGCCCATCCGCACCGCGGTTTCAGGAAAGCAGATGACACCCGCAGGCGCTACCGAGATTATGGAGATCCTTGGAAAAGAGGAGACCCTTATGAGAATAAGAAAGGGAATCCAGCTTTTAAGCAATGGAGCGTGTTAAATGATAATTGCAGAAGCGGAGGCTCCGGATGTGACCGGGCCTCCGCTTTTGTTTTGACTTGACGGGACTGCCCGCCAAACGGATGACTGGAATCCTGCGTAAGGCATGATTCCCAAAACGGAGGAAAACATGAAGGAACAGGTCACATATGAGGGAGCCCAGAAGGAGGCGGTCCTTCACCACAAAGGTCCCATGCTGGTACTTGCCGGGCCAGGTTCAGGAAAGACCTTTACCATCACCCACCGGATATGCCATTTAATTGAGACATACGGTGTGGATCCGTCAAATATCCTGGTCATCACCTTTACAAAAGCAGCTGCCAGGGAGATGAAGGAACGTTTTGAAAGCCTTGTGGATGGCAGACCGTCTGCAATCAGCTTTGGAACCTTTCATGCCATATTTTTCCGGATCTTAAAGTTTGCCTACCGGTACGATGCCAGAAGCATTGTAAGGGAGGAGCAGAAGATCCAGTACATAAAGGAAGCCATGGATAAGAACCAGGTAGAGGTGGAGGATGAGGCGGAATTCGTGACTTCCATCCTGTCGGAAATCAGCTCTGTAAAAGGAGAGATGATTGACTTGGATCACTACTATTCCAAAAACTGCTCTGAGGAAATATTCAAACAGCTTTATCTTACGTATGAGGACCGGCTCCGTAAGGCCAATCTCATCGATTTTGACGATATGATGGTGATGTGTTATGAATTATTTGTCCAGAGGAAGGACATCCTGGAAGCATGGCAGAAAAAGTACCAGTATATCCTGGTGGATGAGTTTCAGGATATTAACCGGGTGCAGTACGAAATTGTCCGGATGCTGGCCGCGCCGGAAAACAACCTGTTTATCGTAGGGGATGATGACCAGTCCATCTATCGTTTCCGGGGAGCAAAACCGGAAATCATGCTGGGCTTTGAAAAGGATTATCAGGGAGCAAAAAAGGTCCTTTTAAATATCAATTTCCGAAGCACCAGAGAAATCGTGGAGGCTGCAGGAAAGCTGATCGCTCACAATGAGATGCGTTTTCCCAAAAAGATCGTTACAAAAAAAGGACATGGAAAGCCGGTTGTCACAAGAGTATGGCAGGATCCTCAGGAGGAAACCTTAGAGATTGTCCAGGAAATCATGGCTTATGCAAAAGCCGGGTTTGCCTGGCAGGAGATTGCGGTCCTTTACCGGACGAATCTGGGCCCCAGGCTCTTGATCGAAAAGTTCATGGAATATAACATCCCCTTCTCCATGAAGGATACCGTTCCCAACCTATACGATCATTGGATTGCAAAAAACATAATTTCCTATATCCAGGCAGCGTCCGGAGATTTGTCCAGGGCCAATGTGCTCCAGATCGTCAACCGGCCGAATCGCTATATCAGCCGGGATGCGGTGGAAAATAATCCGGTAAACTGGGAATCGGTAAAATCCTTTTATCAGGACAGGGCCTGGATGGTGGAACGGATCGAGCAGCTGGAATACGATTTAAAGATGATAAGGAATATGGCGCCTGTGGCTGCTGTAAACTATATCCGGAAAGCGGTGGGATATGACGATTATATTCGGGAATACGCCCAGTACCGGAGGATGAAGCCGGAGGAGCTTTTGGAGGTGTTGGACCAGCTTCAGGAGAGTGCAGCCGGTTATCCCACTGCAGCGGAATGGTTCCGTCATATGAAGGAATATGGAGAGGAATTAAAAACTCAGGCCCAGTTAAGGGAAGGAAATCCCCAGGGAGTCGCCCTTATGACCATGCACAGCTCCAAGGGCCTGGAATACCGGATCGTCTACATACTGGACGCCAATGAAGGCGTGACGCCTCATCAGAAGGCAGTGCTCCCTGCGGATTTGGAAGAGGAGCGGCGGATGTTCTATGTAGCCATGACAAGGTCTAAGGAACGGCTTCACGTCAATTATGTGCGGGAGAGATACAGCAAAAAGCAGGACGTTTCCCGCTTTGTCCGGGAATATCTGGAACGGGAATGACCGGGGCTATAATAAGTAGAGGAGAAAGAAATATGAAATCCTGTGTACACATATACTGTGGAGATGGAAAGGGAAAAACCACGGCTGCCATAGGACTGGCTGTGCGTGCCTGCGGCAGCGGGAAACGGGTGCTCATTACCCGTTTCTTAAAAACCGATCATTCCGGTGAAGTTAATGCATTATGCAGGCTTGACCGTATTACGGTAACGCCCTGTGAGCGAAGCTTTGGCTTTTTTTCCAGGATGTCCCCTGAACAGAAAAAGGAAGCGGGGATCTACTATTCCCAGCTATTGGAAATGACCTTAAACAAGGCGGTGAAGGAGAATTATGACCTGCTTGTCCTTGATGAAATCATGGCTGTATGCAATTTTGGCCTTGTAGAGGAAAGTAAGGTTCTGGAGTTTCTTTCTGCACGTCCTGAGGGGCTTGAAGTGGTTCTCACAGGAAGAGAACCCTCAGAAAAGCTTGTAGAAATGGCGGATTATGTGTCGGAAATCAGAAAGGTGAAGCATCCATACGACAGGGGCATTTCAGCAAGGCAGGGAATTGAATTTTAAAGGTAAAATCCCTTGATTTTTGCCGGATAGTTTGATAGAGTGGAAACAGGCGACAGATGCGCCGTACAACTAGATTAAGAAAAAAGAGAGGTATCAGAATGGCACAGGATCCTAATTTAGAGCGGGATGATATGGAACCGCAGGAGGAAATGACAGTTACACTGACCCTGGATGATGGATCAGAACTGGAATGCGTAGTACTTACCATTTTCACAGCAGGCGAAAGAGATTATATTGCACTGCTGCCTATGAATGGCCCTGAGGCGGAAGAGGGAGAAGTTTATCTGTACCGTTATTCTGAGAAGGAGGATGGGCAGCCGAATCTTGAAAATATCGAAGATGACGACGAATATGAGATCGTTGCGGAAGCCTTTGACGAATTACTGGACGAAGCGGAATATGATGAGCTGGTAGACGAAGACGAAGAATAAACAGAGGAAAAGCCGGGGCGGTCCTTATAAGGACTGGTCCCGGCTTTAAGATTCATAAGGAATATGTGAATTTGAAACCTTGCAGATCATAGACACTACAAATAATAGAAGCATATACAGCGAGTATTGCAATCTATCAAAGCTGCATTCTATATACTACTATAATTGTATCTATGGAAGTGAGGGATAGCTGTATGGACAACGAGGCGGTACTTAAGAAAATCGAGGAAATCAACAGAAGCAAAGAGTGGTCTATGTACAGGTTATCAAAAGAAAGCGGGATCGCTCAGTCCACATTGTCCAGTTTATTTGGAAGAAGAGCCAATATCAGCCTGCCGAAACTCGGCAGGATCTGCAGGGCGTTCGGGCTTAAAATGTCGGATTTCTTTTCCCTGTTGGAGGAAGAGGCAGATGACGGGGAATCTGGCCAGAATGATTATGAAATCATTGAGATGGTGCAGAAGGCGGCAACGCTGTCAAATAATAACAGACGGCTTTTAAGGTCCATGATTATTGTAATGGAAGAGCTGGAAAGAGAAAATAGAAGCAAAGGAGAACGTTGATATGGAGAAAATTGTTGATGCCAGAGGTTTGACATGCCCACAGCCGGTTATTAAGGCAAAAGAGGCATTAAAGGGTATGGAAAAAGGGTTGTTAAAAGTTCTTGTGGACAATGAAATCGCAGTTCAGAATGTAATGAAGCTGGGGAATTATGAGGGCGTTTCTCCGGTTTCAGAGAAAAAAGCGGAAGGGGAATTTGAGATCCTGTTCCACGTAAACAGAGAATCAGGCAATACAGAAGAAACTGTAAAAGAGGAAGAATGCCTTCCCGATGCCAGAAAAAAAGGTCTTGTAGCGGTGCTTTCATCGGATCAGATGGGAGGAGGCAATGAAGAACTTGGGCGGATTCTGATGAAGGGATTTGTTTATGCCCTTACCCAGCTGGAAGAACTCCCTGAAACAGTACTGCTCTACAATGGAGGAGCCAGGTTATCCGTAGAAGGCTCCCAGTCCCTGGAGGATTTAAAGAACTTAGAAGCACAGGGAGTGGAAATCCTTACCTGCGGAACCTGCTTGAATTTTTATGAATTATCAGACAAGCTGAAGGTTGGCTCAGTAACCAATATGTATGAAATTGCGGAAAAAATGGCAGGAGCCCGTCTGGTGATCCGGCCTTAACCATCATCGGTTTCATGGGCAGAGGATATTTTTTGTTGACAAAGCAGGGGTTTCGTTTTATAATTCATTCAGTTATTTTTAAACATCGCTGGCATGGCACCAGAAAAGTGGAAGTGCCCGTAAGAAAATCTCTTTCTTCCGGGCACTTTCCTTTTTTATCATATTTTATCATAGCCGATCGTATCTCCACCTGTTTTTGGGGACCTGGACCCTGCGGTAAAGCCTTTGGAGCAGAAAGGTACAGGAGAGGATGAAAAATATTTCCAGCACGGTACTTACGATTCCAGTCAGGAAAAATAAAAAGGCGGACAATACCGTAATCACCATTAAGCAATGCAGATAGGGCCGGTAAACCTCCTGATTCATGCAGTAAAGCTTCCAGACGACCATATAAAGGCAGATAAGAAGAGAAATAGATGCTAAAAAGGATAAAATAACATGGAAGACCGCATGAAGAGGCTGTGAGTCCGGCAGATAAGGCGTGATGACTGCCAGAACCAGAAGCAAAAGGGAAGTGATGCTCATTACGGTTTCTTTTCTGTTTCGGGGAAGTCCGTTTATGATCCGCTTTAAAATGTAATAAAAGTATGTTCCTATGATGATACCCCATAGGAGAAACAGATTTTTTCTGGAGGATAAATTTCCTAATACGGAAAAATTCAATGTGAACCAGTCGGTTCCCCAGGCAAACAGAATGGTATATATGGGTATAATGAAGTAAGCGGTAATGGTTAATAGGGACATAAGGCACCTCCGGTCATTCGTCTCTTCCTAGTTTGGCACTTACTTCGGAAAATAATAATAAACATATGTTATTTTTATATAAAATTTAATTTCAGAGGAAAAATAATGATTCAATTACCGGATGAGTTCAGGGAAAAAATGAAACGGCTTTTAGGAGCGGAGTATGATTCTTTTATTGAAAGCTATGATAAGGAACGGGTACAGGGCTTAAGGGTAAATCCCTTAAAGATTTCCAGAGAGAAATTTGATGGGATCTGCCCATTTCATCTGGAAAAGATACCATGGGCAGCAGAAGGGTATTACTACCATGCGGCCGAGCGGCCGGGAAAGCATCCATACCATGAGGCAGGTCTTTATTATATCCAGGAGCCGAGCGCCATGGCCGTTGTGGAACTGTTAGATCCAAAGCCAGGAGAAAAGATCCTTGACTTATGCGCTGCGCCAGGAGGAAAGACCACTCATATTGCAGGGCGGATGCAGGGAAAAGGCTTCCTTCTAAGCAATGAGATCCATCCGGCCAGGGCAAGGATTCTTTCCCAAAACGTAGAACGGCTGGGAATCGGGAATGCGGTTGTGTCCAACGAGGATTCCGGGAGCCTGTCTCTTCGGTTTCCCGGTTTTTTTGACAGGATTGTGGTGGATGCTCCCTGTTCCGGAGAAGGGATGTTCCGCAAGGATGAGGCGGCCAGACTGGAATGGACGCCTGGGCATGTTAGTGCCTGCGCGGCCCGTCAGGAGGAGATCCTTTCCAATGCAGCGGTCATGTTAAAACCCGGCGGAACCATCGTCTATTCCACCTGCACCTTTTCTCCGGAGGAAAATGAACAGGTCATCGAAGAATTTCTTTTTACTCATCCCGATTTTTCCATCGCAGATGCAGGAACGCGTCCCGGTCTTTATCCGGGCCGGCCAGAATGGAGCAAATCCGGTATGGCAGAATTAGAAAAGACCTTCCGCATCTGGCCTGATAAGTCAGAAGGGGAAGGCCATTACCTGGCAGTATTAAAAAAGTTCGAAGATGGGATTTCTGAAAAAAAGCGGACCAAGCCGGAGTACAGCAGCGACAAATCCGTGATAAAAGAAGTAGAAATGTTTTTAAAAGACCTTCTGGTAAATCCAGCTCCATTACTTCTTCGTAAGGAATATATTCTCTTTGGGGACCAGCTGTATCTGATCCCGCCGGAAATGGTTGATTTTAAGGGCATGAAAATCATTCGTCCGGGGCTTCACCTGGGAACTGTGAAAAAGAACCGGTTTGAGCCCTCTCATGGCTTTGCTCTTTTCCTTAAAAAGGAAGAAGTAAACCGTTTCATCGACCTGCCGGCTGACGGAGAGGAAATTATAAAGTATTTAAAGGGAGAAACTCTGGCGGGAGAGACTTCCCTTTCTCTTGACAATAAAAAAGGCTGGGTGCTTGTTAATACCGATGGATATTCCATCGGATTTGCCAAGCTGGCCGGGGGGATTCTTAAAAATCATTATCCCAAAGGCCTTCGGTGGATGTGATCCCAAGAAACTGCATGTCCTCAGGAAGGGGCGCCTCAAAAGAAAGAGGCTCCTTTTTGATTGGGTGAAGGAAATCCAGCCGGAAGGAATGCAGAGCCTGACGGGTAATGTAACGGTAGTCCGGATGATAAAGGAAATCTCCTGGCAGGGGATGACCGATGGATTTTAAATGAACCCGGATCTGGTGGGTGCGGCCGGTTTCCAGGCAAAGACTTACAAGGGAATGCCCTGTCGCAGGGTCATAATAAAGCCGTTTATAATGAGTGCGCGCCTCTTCCCCATTTACCGGGTCCACACACCGTTCAATGGTGGAGCCGTCTACCCGGGCAATCGGAGCGTCGATGGTTCCTTCTAAAGGAAGCTCTCCCTGGACAACCGCAAGGTAACGGCGGTGAAGCTCTCTTTTTTTCACCATATCCGAAAGAATGCAGGCGCTTAATGGGTTTTTTGCTACCACCAGAAGTCCGGTGGTATCCCGGTCAAGGCGGTTGATGGCCCGGTAGATAAAGGACTCATTCTTTTCCTTAAAATAATAAGCGATCCCGTTAGCCAGGGTATGATCAAAGTTCCCCTGAGACGGATGAATGGGGACACCGGCTTCCTTATTAATGACCAGGATATGTTCATCCTCGTACTGGATATGGATCGGCATGGGAGTGGGAACAATATTCCTAGAACTTTCTTCTTCGCAGATAAAAGCGGATAAAAGCTCGCCGGGCTTAAGGGCGTGTGTTGTATAGACAGGTTCTCCTCCTACCGTAATTCCATTTGATCGGTTCCGAAGCTGTCTTATGAGGCTCTGGGAGTATCCCAGATTTAATAAATACTGTTTTACAGTCATATCTTCAAAGGCTTGTGTTATGGTATAATTCATAGTCATTTTCATAAACCGATTCTAACATGGCGGGTGGTGATTGACAAGGAGAATCTATGGGTTATAATTAGCTGGTAGAAAATGAAAGAGGGGGTTTGAAAATGTTAGATCAGGATATTTATGAAGCATTGGAAATGGAATTAGAAAGAAACCACATTAGGGAAGATGTGGATGAGATTCTGCTGGATTTGGCGGAAGCGCTTGCAGACAGGGGAATTATGGATAAAGAACTGGTTTTAACGGAATCCTATGGTAAGACACAGATTCAGGTGACCGGAGTCTGCTCCGAAGAGGAGGGGGAAGTGAACATCTTAATGAAGCAGGTGCGGATCGGAAAAAAAGAGTTTGAAATTAATGATTATTTTCTATAAGGAGAAAACAGGGCGGAAGAAATGGAGGCAGCAAACTCATGATGACAATCAAACAGGAATATTCGGCAAAGGAGCTGGGGATCGATCTTCTGTGTGATCTGGCGGGAGCAATTTTATTTAATATTGGAATCTATAATTTTGCAGTAAATGCGGAGTTCGCTCCCGTTGGGGTATCTGGTATCGCACTGATCCTGCGCTATCTGTTCGGCCTGCCAATGGGCATTACCAGCATAGTCTTAAACATTCCCATTGTGTTAGTCAGTTACAGGCTTTTGGGAAGACGGTTTTTGCTTCGTTCCATGAAGAGCATGATCATCTTTGCACTTGTGCTGGACTATGCAGTTCCTTATCTGCCGGTTTATCAGGGAGATCCTCTGTATGCTTCCGCCTGCACCGGAATCTTTTCCGGCCTGGGGTTAACCATCGTCTATTTAAGAAACTGCTCCACAGGAGGTACGGACTTTCTGGTCATGGCGATCCGGAAGATTTTCCCTCACTTAACCATCGGGCAGATATCCCTTGTGGTGGATGCCGTGGTGATCATCGCCGGAGGACTGGTATTCCGCAATTTGGATGCGGTCATCCTGGGCATGCTTTCTACCATTGTAACCACCATGGTGATCGACAAGATCATGTATGGCCTGGGAGCCGGTAAACTGGTTTTTGTGGTCACCTCCCATGCAGAAGAGGCGGCACAGAGAATCGAGGAAAGTACCGGACGCGGCTGCACCTTTCTTCAGGGCCAGGGTTCTTATTCGCTGGATGAAAAGAAGGTGATCATGTGCGCCTGCAATAACAGTCAGGTGGTGCCCATCCGCCGTGCGATTCACGAAACAGACAAAGAGGCTTTTCTCATCATCACGGATTCCAATGAGGTTTACGGCGAAGGGTTTAAATCCATCGGAGGCCAGCTGTAGCCGCCCCCTTATTTTATGCCGGATTTCCCCCGGCCGGATGTATGGTCCACAATCGAATCCTTTTTTAAGAAACTGGCTCTTTTGACGCTGTCAGTTCCGAATTTGCCGCGGATATGATCCACGGCTTTTTCCATTTCCTTCATCTTGCGGGCCTGCTCTGACTCAAATAGATTAAGCTGGCAAAACCCTTCCTCAGAAATCTTGGTGGCACGCACGCCGATTAAGCGAAGAGGGGTGCGGTCCCAAAGCTCCTTAAGTAAGTTACAGGCGTTTTCATAAATCACAGTCGTGGAGTCCGTAGGATTGTTTAAGGTCATCTGATGGGACTTGGTATGAAAATTCCAGTCCTTGATCTCGATACAGACACAGTCCGATAAGACATGGTCTGAACGGAGGCGGGCGCCCACGGTTTCGCATAGGGACAGGAGAACCTGGCAGGCTGCGTCCAAGTCGTCGATATCATGGGAAAGGGTGGTACTGTTTCCGTAACCCTTGTTTAAGGGCTCCCGTTCTTCTACGGGCGAGTGATCGATGCCCAGGGCATAATCATGGATCAGCAGGGCATACTTTTCCCCCAGCAGGGGTTTTAAGTGGCTTACGCTGCAGGCTGCCAGTTCCCCTATGGTATGGATGCCGATGCCTTCCAGCTTGTTCTGGGCGGAATGGCCCACAAAAAACAGTTCCCGTATGGGAAGGGGCCACATTTTGGAAGGTATTTCATGGGCAAACAGGGTATGGCAGAGATTGGGCTTTTTAAAATCCGATGCCATTTTAGCCAGGAGCTTATTGGGAGCCACACCCACGTTCACCGTAAACTTCAGTTCCCGCCAGATCCTTTCCCGTATCTGGTTTGCCACCTCCAGTGGGGAGCCGAAGAGGTGGATGGTGGAGGTCATGTCAAGAAATGCTTCGTCGATGCTGAATTTTTCAATATCTGGAGTGTAATCAGACAAAAGCTCCATCAGCTTCCGGGATTTATCAAGGTATACGTCAAACCGGGCCGGAACAACAGTGAGGGCAGGGCACTTGCGCAGAGCCTGGCTGATGGGCTCTCCGGTTATGATTCCATATGCTTTTGCGGGCGTGGATTTTGCCAGAACGATCCCATGCCTTAACGAGGCGTCGCCGCCAACTGCCGATGGAATGGTACGTAAATCAAGGGCGTTAAAGTCAGCTTCCAGCCGGCTGACAGATTCCCAGCTTAAAAATGCGGAGTTTACGTCTATGTGAAAAATTAAGGGCTCCGGTGCCATGTCAGTCCCTCCTTTGGCATCTTTTACTTAAATTTCCTTCTCTTCCTATTATACCGAAAATACGTTCGGAAAGTAAAGGGGAATAATTAAAAAACCATTGGAATAGGATAAAATAAATCCATGGGGGAGGCTCTTTCATGAGGCATGCCATAGGAATTCTGCTGGCAGCAGCTTTTGTCTTTCTTATAGGGACAGGGACTGCCGCGGTTTGGCTGACGGGAAAAGAGGCCGTTAATGAAAACACAACAGTAACAGAGGAGAAGAAAGAAAAAAATACAACGATTCAGACAGAGGATGAGCTGAATCTTTATGCCCAATCAGCAGTTTTGATGGATGCCTCAACCGGCCGCGTTTTATATGGAAAAAATGAGAATCTGGCCCGGCCCATGGCCAGCACCACTAAAATCATGACTTGCATCCTCGCTCTGGAGAGCGGGAATCTTTCTGACACGGTAACTGCCAGCCAGAATGCGGCTTCCCAGCCTAAGGTTCATTTAGGAGTCTATAAGGGAGAGACGTTTCTGTTAAAGGATTTACTTTACAGCCTGATGCTGGAATCCCATAATGATGCCGCCATGATGATTGCAGAGCACATAGGAGGGAGCCAGGAGGGGTTTGCCAGGCTGATGAACCAGAAGGCCAGGGATTTAGGCTGCGAAGATACCTATTTTATCACACCCAATGGGCTTGATGCCAAAGAAGAAAAGGATGGACAGGTGAAGATACATTCCACCACAGCCGCAGATTTAGCCAGGATCATGAATTACTGCATCGGCCAGTCGCCTAAAAAAGAAGAATTCCTTCAGATTACCGCAACAAGAAGCTATGCCTTTGCTGATCTGGAAGGAAAACGTTTCTATTCCTGCAATAACCACAATACTCTTCTGGCCATGATGGACGGGGCGTTTTCAGGAAAGACAGGGTTTACCGGAGGAGCCGGTTATTCTTATGTGGGGGCTGTCCAGGATGATGGAAGAGTTTATACCATCGCCCTTTTAGGCTGCGGTTGGCCGCCTCATAAGGCTTATAAATGGTCAGATGCAAGAAAACTGTTCCAATACGGGATGGAACGCTTTCATTACAGGAACGTATTTGAAGACGTCAGTCTTCCGGATATTCCCGTACTAGATGGGATTCCTTCCTCCGGACGCCTGGATGAACCGGTCCTGGTATCCTGCAGCATAGGCGGGGAGGAAGAAAAGAGTTTAAGTCTTCTTTTGGCGGATGAGGAAGAGATCACGGTACAGACTGAGATCCCCAAGGAATTAAAGGCTCCGGTACGTAAGGGGCAGACGGTGGGGACAGTCATCTACCGTTTAAACGGAGAGGTCGTAAAAAGCTATCCGGTATATCTGACGGTCGGAGCAGACCGCCTGACAACGGCCTGGTGCATAAAAAATATTTTCAATAGATACTTATCCATGCCGGGAGTTATGGGACTTATCCCCAACTGACCGAATACATAAAAGAATGAGGCGTAAGGAAACTTAATCGTTCCCTTACGCCTTATTTTTGTTCTTTATTAACGGCAAGTCTGAGTACATTCTGGTTTAAAGGATATACTGATATTTCAAAGGAATTCCTGACAGAAACGGAAGAAAATAAATTGTATAAACCAACGGCGCATGGTATATTAAGAGTGTTTGCTTATACAAGGAAAGGAAATTTAAAAAGTATGAATATGAAAAAGATCGCAACAGTGCTTGTGGGCAATACCATTTATGCTCTGGCCGTATCCTTATTTATTCTGCCGGGGGGACTGATCACAGGCGGAACGACCGGTCTTGCTTTGGTGGCCCATCACCAGTTTGGCATACCCGTAGCTGCCTTTATCGGAGCTTTTAATATTATCATGTTTGTGGCGGGAGCC
The DNA here is from genome assembly GCF_032078915.1 of Lacrimispora sp. Taxonomy (GTDB): domain Bacteria; phylum Bacillota; class Clostridia; order Lachnospirales; family Lachnospiraceae; genus Lacrimispora. Next base: position 104,800 of record NZ_DAMAUN010000008.1, read on the forward strand.
TTCTTTTTGGGGAAGCAGTTTGCATTTACAACCATGATCAGTACTTTTTATTATCCGTTTATATTAGGAGTATTTGAAAATCTGTTCGGTCAGGCCGCAATGACAGATGACCGGATGCTGGCCACTGTTTTTTCCGGACTTTTGATCGGCGTTGGCATCGGCATGGTGATACGGGCCGGCGCTTCCACCGGAGGAATGGATATTCCCCCTCTGATCCTTAATAAAAAAATGAATCTGTCCGTATCCATGACCATGTCGGCCTTTGACTGCCTGATCCTTCTGTCACAGATGTTATTATCCAATAAGGAGCAGATCCTTTATGGAATTCTGCTGGTGCTCACCTACAGCACGGTTCTTGATAAGGTGCTCTTAATCGGCCGCAACCAGATGCAGGTGAAAATCATAAGTGAAAAGTATGAGGAGATCAGTCAGGCGATCCAATCCCGGATGGACCGAGGAACCACCTTGCTTGCCAGTGAAGGAGGATATCTAAGAACGGCTTCCTTTACGGTTCTTACCGTAATTTCCGGGAGACAGCTTTCAAAGGTGAACGAACTGGTCATGGGGATCGATCCCAATGCATTCATGATCATTAACCAGGTCAATGAGGTGAGAGGAAGGGGGTTTACCCTTCATAAAGAATATAAATAGTGGATAAAGAACAGACGAGAATCTTACGGAAAGATGACTAAGGTTTACGGTTTTAGAAACCCTATTGACTTAACAGTCTGGCAGGTGCTAAACTGTACCCGGATTAGAAAATGGACGCAGGGAGGAACCAGGAAATGCTGAAAAAGAAAATCAGTTTATTTTGTTTTGCCGTCGCGTTTGCTGTGCTGTTGACAGCTGGCTGCGGCAGGAAGCAAGCTGCAGATTTGGGCAAAGCTCCTTCGGAAGCGGCAAATACAGAGACTGCGGCCGTAAGGATGGAGAAATCCGGGACAAATCAAGGAGATGAGGAAACCGTTTCGGAAGAGGATATGGGCCAGCCAGGGCCGGGAATAGAGGCCGTGGAGAGTGAAGAAAGCACTGGAGCGGGAAAAAAGGTGGAGGCGTTTGCCGAAAAGATTCAGGAAGCGGTAGGAGACCGGGATCTGGAAGCATTTGCAGACCTGCTGTTTTATCCCTGTGTTTTCGTAACAGCGGATGAGGAGACGATCACCCTTAAAAAACGGGAAGATTTATTTAAGCAGAACCCTGATATGGTGTTTGGTGATGACCTGATGGTAGCGGTGGCTAATGTGGATACGGTTTCACTGAACATGACGGATAAAGGCGTGACCATGGGAGAAGGAACATCGAAAATCACCTTTCAGGAACGATCAGACGGAAGCTTCGGAATAATAGAAATCAGAGAATAAGCAATACCCTTAACGGGAAGTAAAGAGGAAAAGACAAAAGTGGAAGAGAATGTGACTTTAGAGGAGATGCTTTCTTTCCGGGAAAAGAAAGTAAGCATGCAGGAAGCACTTCATAAAAAGCATGAGGAAGCCACGATTGTGGCTCTTGGGATGAACATTCCCGGTCCAAGGAAAACCTCTCCCGGTATCTTTCAGGCGTTTTCCGCGGGAGAAGAAGAACTTGACCGCCTGTTTTTGGAACATGGGCTGGCTGTAATGGAAGAGACCGTGGTAAAAGAGAAGGCCGGCTATATAAAACTCTACGCAGTGAAAAGCCAGGACTCCCTATTTGTGAAAAAGATAACGATTCATATGGAAGAAACCCATCCTCTTGGAAGGCTGTTTGATATCGACGTATACGATGAGGCTGGAAACGGGATCGGCAGAGCGGAATTGGGATACCCTGTGCGCAGATGCCTGATATGTGAAACGGATGCAAAGTTATGCGGCCGGAGCCGGAGCCATACGGTAGAGGAGCTTTACGGACGTGTTGAGAGTATGATAAATTCCTGGTTGATCGAAGGGGGCAGATGAGAATCTGCCCCTTTCTTAATAAATTTTAAGATTCCTTTTTTCCCTGGTTAAGATTCTCCCTTTAAAATGAAAGAATAGAACATAAAAGGGAGGCTTTAAGCAAAATGGAAATTAAAAAACCAGCCATGGCCGGTACATTAGAGTCCAGCGACTGTCAGGTGACTGTAGAGCCAGGTGATGGTAAAATCGATTTTGTGCTGGAAAGTGCAGTAATAAACCAGTATGGCAACAGGATCCGGAAGGTAATTATGGAGACCCTTAAGAATCTGGGAATTGACAATGTGAGAATCACAGTTGTTGATAAGGGAGCACTGGACTGCACCATTAAGGCGCGGGTGGAAGGTGCGGTATCCCGTTCCACGGACCAGTTTGAAAATATTCTATGGGGAGGCAGCAGAAAACAATGAATCCGGATAAGAAACGGCTCAGAAGAACCATGATGTTTTTAAATGCCCAAAAACCAGGCCTCATTAAGGATCCGCATATATATAAACCGGATTCCATTATGCTGGATTTAGAAGATGCGGTCGCAGAAAATCAGAAGGATGCAGCCAGGTTTTCCCTTTATCATGCATTGCAGGAGATCGATTACAGGGGCTGCGAGCGGGTAGTCCGGATCAATGGACTGGATACTCCTTATTGGAAGGAGGACATTCGCTGTGCGGTTGCAGGCGGCTGTGATGCGATCCGGATCCCGAAAACAGAAAGGCCTGAGGATGTAAAAGCAGTGGAGGCAGAGATCCGGACGGCAGAAGAGGATTTCGGCATTCCGGAAGGAAGGACCCTCATTATGGCGGCCATAGAATCTGCAAGAGGTGTGGTAAAGGCCCTTGATGTCTGCGAGGCTTCCGGGAGGCTGTTTGGAATCGCACTTTCCGGCGGTGACTATACCAAAGACTTACAGACCTATATTACAGGAACCGGAATTGAGCTGATGGGAGCCAGACAGAACTTGATCATTGCGGCCAGGGCAGCAAAGATCCAGTGCTTTGATACGGTTTATACTGACCTTGATGATATGGAGGGCTTCCGGCGGGATGTGGAAACCATTCATTTGATGGGATTTGACGGAAAATCCATTATCAATCCCCGCCAGATCCCGGTTGTCCATGAGATCTTTACACCGGCACAGAAGAATATCATCTTTGCGGAAAAGGTGGTTATGGAAATCGAGGACAAAAGGGAAAAGGGAATCGGAGTATTTATCGTAGACGGAAAAATGATCGACATAGCGTTCTATGACGGAGCCAAGAGAACCATAGAGCTTGCCAAGGCCTCTGGCGTATACAAAGGAGGATTGTAAGATGATTAATGCAGTAGGGAGAGATATTCCGGAAGAAATCTTAAAACTCACGGGAAAAGAACCTTTTATGGGAGTTCATCACTTTGATGGATCTGTGTATAAAAAAGATGGTCCTTTTACAAAGTGTGTGATCAATTCCCAGGGGAGCAAGCTGTTGGACAGCATTCACGATTGTCTGGTGAAATGCGGGATCCGGGATGGCATGACCCTGGGCTTTCATCATCATTTCCGGGAAGGCGACTATGTGGTAAACATGGTAATGGAGGAGATCCACAACATGGGAATCAAGGATATTACCATCTGTGCAAGCTCCCTTGGAAAAGCCCATGATAAACTGGTGGATTACATAGAGGATGGGACCATTACCGGGATTCAGTCCTCCGGCGTCAGGGGAAAGATCGGCAGGGCCATATCAGAAGGAAAATTACAGGGCCTGGCCGTTATGCGTTCCCATGGCGGAAGAGTCCGTGCCATTGAGACCGGCGAGGTGAGGATCGATATCGCATTTGTCGGTGCACCCACCTGCGATGACTATGGAAACTGCCGGGGCATCGGCGGAAAATCCGATTGCGGCGTTCTCTCTTATTCCATGGTGGATGCAGATTATGCGGATAAGGTGGTTGCAATCACAGACTGCCTGGTTCCATTTCCAAACTTCCCTGCCCATATTTCCATGACAAAGGTAGATTATGTGGCAGTTGTTGATGAGATCGGAAATCCGGAGAAGATTGCTACCGGAGCCGCAAAACCAACCACAGATATGCGAAAGCTTATGATGGCTGATTACTGCACCAATTTTGTCGTGAATACCCCGTATTTTAAGGACGGATTTTCTTACCAGACCGGAGTAGGCGGAGCTTCCATCGCTTCCACCATTTCTCTTGCTAAAATCATGAAGGAGAGAAATGTGCGTATGCGCTTCGGAGTGGGAGGGCTGACAAAGCCCATGTGCGATTTATTGGAGAACGGACAGGTGGATGCCCTGTTAGATACCCAGGATTTCGATCTGGATGCGGTAGAATCCGTCATGAATCCCAGGCATTTTCGAATCAGTGCAGGAGAATATGCGGATCCCTTTAACAAGGGAGCTGTTGTCAACAAGCTGGATTTTGTGATCCTGGCAGCTCTGGAAGTGGATGTGAATTTTAACTGCAATGTAGTGGTTGGCTCTGACGGCATGATTACCGGCGCCCAGGGAGGTCATCCGGACACTGCGGCAGGAGCAAAATGCACCATAGTGATCACCCCGCTGCTGCAGGGAAGGATTCCGGCAGTCTGCACCGATGTAACAACAGTTACTACCCCCGGCGAATCCATTGATGTGGTGATCACGGATTATGGCATTGCAGTCAATCCAAGAAGGCAGGATTTGATCCAGTGCATGAAAGATGTGGATCTGCCGTTTAAGACCATTGAGGAGCTGCGGGACATCGCATATTCCATTACAGGAGAACCGGAAAAGGTACAGTTTGATGATAAGGTGGTAGGTATCATCGAGAGCCGGGATGGCACTGTTATGGATGTGGTTCGTAAGATCAGGGAGTTTCAGTTTACAGGAGAATAAACAATGATTAGCAGTTCTTGTGTGAAACCAAAAGAGACAAGGAAAGAGGCGGCTTTTCACATTGGGAACATGGCTTACCGGGCCATGCTTGAGGAGGTTTATACGACTCCCAAGCCCGGCCTGGTGGATCTGTATTCCACAGGCGCTCATAAAGACATGGACGTTACCTCCTTTGAGAAGAGTGCCAGAGCCCTGGAGCCGTATTTTGTTTCCATGGCTTTAGAAGGCATGAGGCTTCCCAACATGCCAAGGCTGTTATTGGAGCGCATCCGCCGGATCGGCCTGTCTGCTGAGGAAGCCATGTATCAGGCTACTGCCGGAGTAAATACTCATAAAGGTCTGATCTTTCACCTGGGAATCTTAAGTGCGGCTGCCGGGGCCTGCATGGAGGCTCATGGAACCGTGACCAACCAGTGCCTGGTGGAAATGGAGCAGGCCATGGCAAGAGAGACCCTTATAAAGGAATTAAAGGAGATGCAGGAGTTTACCAGCAACGGTGAAAAAAATCTGGATCAATACGGGCTTACCGGTGCAAGGGGAGAGGCCATAAGCGGCTATGCTTCCGTACGCAGGATCGCCCTTCCTGTCATGGCAAATGGACGGAAGGAGGGCCGGGACTGGAACCGGATCAAACTGGAAACCTTGTTTATGCTCATGAGCAGGGTAGAGGACTCCAACATCATTGCAAGACATGATCCATCCGTTCTTTTGAAGGTTCAGTCCATGGCAAGAAATTTCCTGGAGGCAGGCGGGGCCTACGGGGACAAAAGCATGGTGACGTTAAAGCGAATGGATGCGGATTTTATAAAGGGAAATATAAGTGCCGGAGGATGTGCAGATCTTCTGGCTGTTGCAATTTTCATGAATGATCTGGCAGAAGAACCGGTGAAGGAGAGGATTCTA
>NZ_DAMAUN010000009.1:0-106370 GCF_032078915.1 Lacrimispora sp.
TAAGAGTAGAAAAATTAAAACGGCCATCGTTTACTTTATTCTTACAATCGGGTCTGTCATTATGCTGGTTCCCTTTTTGTGGATGTTTTTAACGGCCTTTAAAAGCACGTCGGAGGCAACGCAGATGAATCCGTTCATCATTTTTCCCACGGTATGGAGAAAGGAAGCATTTTTATCCATCATAAGCAAAATGAACTTTTTAAGGCTGTACTGGAATACGCTGCTGCTTATCGTAGAACGGGTCATTTGCGCGGTGCTTACTGCGACCATGGCAGGATATGCCTTTGGACGCCTTCACTTTAAGGGAAAGAATCTGGCCTTTTCCCTGGTTTTGTTCCAGATGATGGTTCCATCCCAGATCTTTATTATTCCTCAATACATAATGGTGAGTAAGCTGGGAATGTTAAATACCTCCTTTGGCCTGCTTTTTCCGGGGCTCGTGACAGCTTTTGGAACCTTTTTATTAAGGCAGGCTTATATGGGGCTTCCATCTTCCTTGGAGGAGGCGGCCAGGCTTGACGGCTGCAATATCGGCCAGACCTTTCTTTATGTAATGGCTCCCCTTACAAAATCCTCCATGGTGGCGCTGGGTATCTTTACCGCGCTGTTTGGGTTTAAGGAGTTGATGTGGCCTCTGGTCGTCAACACAGAGCAAAATACCATGCCCCTGTCTGCAGCCCTTGCAAAGCTGCAGGGACAGTTTGAAACAAATTATCCGGAGCTTATGGCGGCATCCTTGCTGGCCTGCATCCCCATGATCATCATTTATCTGATATTCCAGAAACAGTTTATAGAAGGAATTGCTACATCCGGAGGAAAATTATAAAAGGAGTATGAATTATGTCTATCATTTATCATGAACAAGCGAACCAGTTCCACCTGTATAACCAGTCCATGAGTTATATCATTCAGATCATGGCCAATGGCCAACTGGGAAATCTGTACTATGGGAAACGGATTACGGACAGGGAGTCCTATGCATATCTCCTTGAGACAGGAGAGCGCGCCCATGCCGCCATAAGCTGCCCGGAGCCGGACCGCTTATGTCTCCAATATACGAAGCAGGAATATCCTGCTTATGGTACTGGGGATTACCGGTATGGCGCCTGCATTGTTAAGCAGGAGAATGGCAGCAGGATCACAAACTTTACCTATGCGTCCCACCGTATCTTTGAGGGGAAGCACTCCATAGAGCCTCTTCCTGCCACCTATGTGGAAGAGGAGAGGGAGGCTGCCACCTTAGAGATCACCCTTCATGATGATGTGATGGATACGGACCTGATCCTTTCCTATACGATCTATGAAGATATGCCGGTCCTTACAAGGCATGCCCGTTTTGACCACCATGGCAAGGAGGAGATCGTTCTCTTAACGGCTATGAGCGGAGCTGTTGACCTGCCGGATTGTGATTATGAGATGATTCAGCTTTCCGGGGCATGGTCCAGGGAGCGGTATTTAAAGAGGCGTCCCCTGGAACAGGGAATACAGTCCATCTACAGCATGAGAGGGATCAGCAGCGCAGAGCACAATCCATTCCTGGCACTTGCAAGAAAAGAGACTACGGAGAAAAGCGGCCAGGTATATGGCTTCAGCCTTGTGTACAGCGGCAGCTTCTTAGGCCAGGTGGAAGTCTGCACCCATGATACTACCCGGGTGCTCATGGGAATCCATCCGGATACCTTTGAATGGCCTTTGAAAGCAGGGGAATCCTTCCAGACTCCGGAGCTTGTGATGGTTTATTCGGAGCAGGGGCTTTCCTTTATGAGCCAGATCTTCCACCGCTTATACAGGACCCGGCTTGCGAGAGGGTATTGGAGAGACAGGGAAAGACCGGTGCTTTTGAATAACTGGGAAGCAACTTATATGGATTTTAACGAAGAAAAGATTCTTGCAATCGCCAAAAAGGCGAAGGAAACGGGCGTGGAGCTGTTTGTTCTTGACGACGGCTGGTTCGGCGAACGAAGTGATGACCACAGGGGCTTGGGAGACTGGCAAGTGAACCGGAATAAGCTGCCGGAAGGAATATCCGGACTGTCTGAGAAGGTGGAGGCCCTGGGCTTAAAATTCGGTCTGTGGATCGAGCCGGAGATGGTCAATAAAGACAGCCGGTTTTATGAGGCCCATCCAGACTGGATTTTGTCTGCTCCCGGCCGTTATGAAACGCCAAGCAGGAATCAGCATGTTCTTGATTTTTCAAGAAAGGAAATTGTTGATGCGGTTTACGGCATGTTAAAGGATATTATTTCCAATGCAAGAATCTCCTATATCAAGTGGGACATGAACCGGTATCTGACGGAATGTTACTCCAGAGGAACCACCCCTGACGGGCAGGGAATGGTGATGCATAAATTTATCCTGGGAGTCTATGACTTATATACCCGGCTCACCAGGGATTTCCCGGAGATCCTGTTTGAATCCTGCGCCAGCGGAGGGGCCAGGTTTGATCCTGGAATGCTGTACTTTGCTCCACAGGCATGGTGCAGTGACAATACGGATGCCATGGACCGGTTAAAGATCCAGTACGGGACCACCATGGTTTATCCCATATCCAGCATCGGAGCCCATGTCTCCGCAGTGCCCAACCATCAGGTACACAGAATAACGCCTTTGGATTCCAGGGGAAATGCAGCGATTTTCGGTGCTTTTGGATATGAACTGGATTTGAATCACCTGTCTCCCGAGGAAATAGAGACGGTAAAGCAGCAGATCGCATGCTATAAGAAGTACCGGAAACTTTTACACCAGGGAACATTTTACCGGTTAAAAAGTCCATTTGAAGGAAATGACACGGCATGGATGGCAGTATCAGAAGATCTGGAACAGGCAATCGCCGCTTATTATCAGGTTTTGAATCCTGCCAATGCAGGCTGGCTGCGGTTAAAGCTCCAGGGGCTTTGCGAGGATATGCTCTATAAAGTTTCCCTGCCGGGAGAGACCGGGGAATACTATGGAAGCGAGCTTATGTACGCCGGCATTCCCATTAACAGAAGCCGCCTTTTTAGAGAATCAGGGGATTTTGCCTCTTTCCTCATCTTTATTAATAAAAAAACAGAATAAAGAAAGAAGTCCGGGCAGGCATTGCCTGGACTTTTTTAATGTAATAAATTACATTACTGTTAAGTAATCTGCCTTTTTATTGAAAAATATTTTACAGCATGCTATAATTCCTAAAAATAATGCATGATTCCTTAAAAAAAATGAATGTAGGGGATGAATACAATGAAGGATTATAATGTACACTTAACACTGATTGACCGAATCATACTGGAATCCTATATGACCATGATGGAAGGGCTTGCAGATTATCTGGGGGGAGGCTATGAGATGGTGCTTCATAGTCTGGAGGATACGGAGCATTCCGTCATTAAGATCATCAATGGACACCACACAGGACGTACGGAAGGAATGCCGATTACGGACCTGGCCCTTCAGATGCTGGAAGAAATTGAAAAGGATGGCGAAAAAAGTTACATCTCCTATTTTACCAAGAACAAAAAAGGAGAACCATTAAAATCCTCTACCATTGTGGTGCGGGGGGAGGAAAAACGGATTATCGGTCTTTTATGTATCAATTTTTATTTGAATACAGGTTTTTCTGAAATCCTGACCAGCTATATCCCTGCAATATCTACTCATTCCATGGTTAAAACTGAAACCTTTGCTAAAAATGTGGATGAATTAATTTTCAGCAAAGTCCAGGAGGTTCGGAAAACGGTATTGGCAGATGAAGGGATACTTCCGTCTCTTAAAAATAAGGAAATCATTAATTCCCTGCATCAACAGGGGGTTTTTACCATGAAAGATGCGGTTGTAAAGGTAGCCGACTATCTGGGAATATCTAAAAATACCGTATATATGCACATTCGGAATGTGGGAGGAACTACAGAAAAAAAGAACGAATAAACATTAATACAGCGGAATAGATGATAATGAAAATTCCTGCAGGTTTTTGTGAGAAATCACAAAAAACCTGCAGATTTTTTTGGTTATTTGTTAGAAGAACATAATAATATTGCAATTAAAAAGCATATATGGTAAAATAAATTACATCATATAAACGAATACAATAAAATTTATTTTATTGTATGAAAGGAAGGTATTGATATGGAGGAAAGTAAAAAGAGTAAGAAGGGACTAGGATTGGTACCAAGGCTGATTATTGCAATTATCATTGGTATTTTAATTGGAATGTATTGTCCCAGTTTTGTAACTTCAATATTAATTACAGTATCAGATTTGTTTAAACAGTTTTTAATGTTTATCATTCCTCTTATGGTAGTGGCTTTTGTTACTATGGGAATTGCGGACCTGTCTCAGGGAGCCGGAAAGCTGCTGGCATTTACCGCAGCGATTTCCTATGCTTCCACGCTGCTGGCAGGCAGCGCATCTTATGTGGTAGCCAGTACATTTTTCCCTTCTTTTGTGAATGAAGAGGTTGTTGCAAAAGTTGCATCTGCAAGTGACAAGGCGATCAGCGGATATTTCTCCCTTGAAATCACACCGTTACTTGAAACAACAGCGGCTGTTGTGCTGGCCTTTGTACTGGGAGTATGCATCAGCACCATGAGGGGCAAAGAGATCGGAGATGCCCTGTATAATGTATTCAAAGAGTTTTCCGAGATTATTACTAAGGTACTGGGCCGGGTGATCATTCCGCTTCTTCCTTTGTATATCTGCGGAACCTTTGCCAAGATGACTTATCAGGGAACTACCTTTGCCATTATGTCAGTGCTTTGGAAGGTATTTGTGATCGTGATACTGCTTCATTTGATCTATCTGCTTGCGGCCTTTACCTTTGCAGGTATATTGACAAAAAGAAATCCGCTTACCATGTTAAAGAACCAGTTGCCCGGCTATTTAACTGCGATTGGTACCCAGTCTTCTGCGGCTACCATTCCGGTTAATATTAAATGTGCGGAAAGCAATGGTATTTCAGAAGAAATCCGTAACTTCGTAATTCCGCTGTGCGCTAACATTCATATGGCAGGTTCTATGATCACAATTACCTGCTGTGTGACTGCAACCCTGCTAATTTACGGCATGCCTCATGGATTCCTTACCCTGTTCCCGTTTATCTGTGTACTGGGAGTAGCCTTAGTTGCATCTCCTGGAGCTCCGGGAGGCTCTATCTTTACGGCGACTCCATTCTTCCCGATTGCAGGAATACCTGCAGTAGGAGATATTGCCAGCCTTCTTCAGGCAATGTATATTGCACAGGACAGCTTTGGAACTGCATGTAACGTATCCGGTGATAATGCGATCAGCGCGCTGGTTGATATGTATTACCATAAATATATTAAGAAAGATAACAAAGGCTAAGGTGATTGCGAAAGGAGAAGGCTGATTATGCCGTCTATCAGTATTTTCGAGGTAATCGGCCCTAATATGGTAGGGCCATCCAGTTCCCACACTGCGGGTGCTGTGGCAATTGCTCTTCTGGTTAAAAAAATGTTCAATGAACCCATTCGCGAAGTGGAGTTTATTTTGTACGGTTCCTTTGCAAAGACCTACAAAGGCCATGGAACCGACCGTGCGCTTCTTGGCGGCATCCTGGGGTTTGAGACTTATGATCTAAGAATCAAGAATTCCTTCCAACTGGCTGATGAATGTGGGATAAAGTATTCCTTCCAAGTGGATGAAAAGGAAACAGAAGTTCATCCAAATACAGTAGAGATTCATGTGTCCGGAGAAAAGGGCGGAACCATATCGGTCCGCGGTGTCTCCGTAGGAGGCGGTAAAGTTAAAATCATCAGGATCAACGGCATTGATGTAGACTTTACCGGGGAATACTCCACACTGGTTATACGCCACCTGGACTATCCCGGCATGGTGGCTTATATTGCCACCAGTTTAAGTGAGCGCAATGTAAATATTGCTTTCATGCGCCTGTTCCGGGAACAGAAAGGGGCGACTGCTTACTCTGTGGTGGAATCTGATGAGGAAATCCCGCAGGAATTGCTGGATAAGCTGCGGGAACACCCCAAAGTAGAAGATGTTATGCTTATACAGGTTTAGGAGGCTTTTATGGACTTTATATCAGGAAGTGAATTGTTGAAATTGTGTGAGGAAAATCACTGCCGGATTTCAGAAGTGATGCGGAAACGGGAAGCCAGTGAGTTCGGTGCCGAACCGGAAGAGACCATAAGCCGGATGAAGGAAGCTTACCGGATCATGAAGGAAGCCTGTCATAAGCCGTTAGATGAGCCGGTGGCTTCCATCGGCGGATTGATCGGGGGAGAAGCTGCAAAGGTACGCAACAGAAGGAGATCAGGAAAATCCATATGCGGAAGCATGCTGTCTAAGGCGATTACCTATTCTCTGGCTGTTCTGGAAGTCAATGCTTCCATGGGCCTTATTGTAGCGGCGCCCACGGCCGGAAGTTCCGGGGTTCTTCCTGGACTGCTGCTTGCTTTGGAAGAAGAGTTTTCCTTAGATCACGAACAGATCATAGATGGCCTTTTTACAGCAAGTGCGGTTGGTTATCTGATCATGCGGAATGCTACCGTGGCCGGAGCACAGGCCGGCTGTCAGGCTGAGGTTGGCGCTGCTTCCGCAATGGCTGCGGCGGCTGCAACGGAAATCATGGGCGGAACGCCAAAGCAGTGCATGGATGCGGCTTCCTCCGCAATCGTGAATCTCTTAGGGCTGGTCTGCGATCCGGTAGCCGGTCTGGTGGAGTATCCCTGCCAGAGCCGAAATGTTCTGGGAGCTTCCAATGCACTGGTATGTGCCGAAATGGCATTATCAGGAGTAGAGCAGTTCATACCATTTGATCAGACGGTGGACACCATGATGATGGTGGGACGTTCGATCCCATTTGAATTAAGGGAAACTTCCCTTGGCGGATGCGCAGCTACGGAGGCCGCTTGCAGGAAAACCTGTGAGATTTTTAAAACAAAATAAAAAATTAGTATGATAAGCGGTACCGGTTTTGTAAAATCGGTACCGCAGTATGTAGACAAATCGGTGCTCAGGACGCAATTCCAGGCACCGATTTTTTTAATGTAAATTTCTTTGTGTTTTAATAAATATACAATCAATAGGCTCAGCCATAAGCCCTAATCTTTGCTTCATTTTTGACAGCTTTTTCAGATCCATACATGCAAAGGTCAGTCCGGCTTTCATTTCCATTCGGGCTCTCCCGATCATTTGTGTATAACGGAAACCATGATTCTCATGCTGAAAATCAGTTGGCTCCTCCTTAAAATAGAAAAATGTCAGGGAATGTAAGTGCTTAACAAAAAATAAATATAAAATAATGACCAAAAATAAATGGTAAATATGTAAATGATATACAATGATTTCTATGCTGAAACTTAATGGGTATGATGAAATATTCTAATAGAAACTGGTATTTATGTATAAAATTAAAATAAAAGTAAAAATATAGTTGATTATTAATTTTCTGCGCAGTAATATTTAAATGTAAGCGCTTACACTACTATTATGGAAGAGGAAAAAATGAATGCTATATTGAAGAGGTGCAGGAAAGCACTTCTGGATACGGCCTCCACCGTCCGTTACCAGGAGCTTTGCAGAGAGCATTGGAGTACCGTGATTATTTCGTGCAGCTTCATGGAAACCCTAAGGATTCTTCTTTAAAGCATTACTGGGGAGGTGATTGAGTCGTACAGATTCACATGTCATTATTTTAAACCAGATCGGAGGAAATTTGACGTTGAAAAAGAAACTTAATTACATTTTAATCTGTGTAAGTATCGTGCTTTTGGCGCTGTCCGGCTGTAAAGCTTCACCAGCTAAAGCGGAGCCATCATCGGAGCCTTCAGCCGAAGCATCATCTGAGGCAGAGCCGTTGTCTGTAAGCAATATGGCTCATGAGCTTGAATGGAATTACCGTGCTTTCGGCCAGTCGGTTGATTTGCGCTTTCAAGCCTCAGGCAATGTTCCGGAGCAGGATGGCATCAACAATGTATGGATCAACCCGTCATGGTTGGATCGGCCGGATTTAAATGATCCAACGCCGGTTGTGGGCGAACCTTCTACCCGCCCCGGACATGTCGACCCTAACGGACAGGTGGGGAAATCAGGCGTCCGTCCTTATATCTTTACAAAAAGCTCGGCCTTTATTCCGCCGTTAGAGGGCGCACTTGAGCATGATAAACCGGTTAAGCTGAAGGAAGGCGACAAAATTGTGCTTGAAAGCCGGGGAGGTAAGATTACCAATGGACATGACGGCATTACCTTCTTTTACGTCACACTGCCCACTGACCGGCTGTACAAGCTGACCGCCGATATCACCAAAAGCTCCGTAGCCTCTAATCCAGCGTCCGGTGCAAATGGAACCAGTAACCAGGCCGGAGCCGGTATCATGGCCCGCGACTTCGTGGGAGAGCAGCGTGCGGAGCCTTACAGGGATGGATATGAGGAACCCCCTGTTTGTTCCAATTTTGCCGGAATCGGTCTGTGGAATGCGGCAGACGGCAGGCCCAGTTATGCCAGCCGGACAGGCGTTACCTCACCAATTCATGCAGTAGGCCACAACACCGAACGGGGAAGCGCCGTATATGGAACCGATGATACCGACATGAATGCGATTGCCGTTGGCCTTACCTTTACCTATACGTTAGAGCGTGGGAACGATGGCTTCTATTATCAGGTAGGCGAAACAAAAGCAAATGGAGGGAAGGTGTTGGTACCCCGTACAAAAATACCTGATTCCACCCCGGATATGCTTCAGATAATAGACGGTGTTAATATGTACTGGGGGTTTGCCGCTGCACGGGAAATTCGTATCCTGGTTGAAAACGTTGTCCTGACTGATGAGGGAGAAGCGAACTTTGTCCCGGCTCCGCCTGCTGTTACGGATATGAACCCGGATGCAGAGGTCGACTTGAGGAGCCGCAGCCAGACGGCAAAGGACAGCAGCGTCCTTGCCCTTCGGCCCAACCACAACGGCGTGATGAAAGTAACTGAAAAAAGTACCGGCGCAGTGGTCTTTGACGAGCCTGTTACCGCATACAACGAGGCTTATATCAGCGTAAACCTTGAGATGGGAGACAATGACTTCGATTATGAATTTGAAACTAAGGAACCAGATGTAAACGTTAAAATTGCCAGGGGTACAGCTGTCATCACCCGAAACGCTGCGACCCCCACAACGGATATCACCTATATATGGGCGGCGCCGGAGGCGAAAGGGAAAGGTACCGGCACTGACCGGGCAAATGCCATGGATATTTCCTCTGCCACAGCTGCCGCAGAGCCGGGTCAGACAATTTATTTAATTGACGAGACGTACACTGAAATATCTATCGGAAACAGCAGCAGTGGTTCGCCGGATCATTACGTCACCATCATGCCGGAGCCGGGCGTACCCTATGTCCGCGCGCGCAACGTAAAAGCGGAAGACCATAGCACCTATATGCATTTCAAGGGTATTCATGCAGGAGGGGAGGAAGGCAATCCCTATAAAGGGACTGATGGCGACGAGAATGGCAGCGTGTTTGACATGGGGCAGAGCGACTACATGATCGTTGAAAACTGTACGGCCATGTACAGCACCGGTTCCGGCTTTTCCCATAACGGAGGCGGCGGAAACAAAGGGACCTGGGCAAAGTACAATACCTATATAAACTGTACAGCCATGTATAACCAGGATGAGTTCAAGCAGAATTCCGACGGTTTCCAGATGCAGGGCTTTGGTGTGGGGAATAAGTACATCGGCTGCGTGGCTGCCTATGCCGGCGATGATGGCTGGGATCATTTCCTGCGTGTGGGTGAAGGTCCCGGCGGAGATATCTATTATGAAAACTGCATCGCCTACGGCAATAATGCCAATGGCTTCAAGCTTGGCGGCGAGGGCCAGCCGACGCCAATGGAGCTGGTAAACTGCCTTTCCTATGACAATGGCATGGCAGGGTTCTCCGATAACTTTAATCCTGGCAATGTAAAGCTGATCAACTGTACTGCCGTCGACAACGGGACTCAGAACTTTATCATGCGGGATAATCCAAACGTTACTCCAAAACAGGAATTGGCAGGCTGTATTTCTTACCGGACTGTTGAACCTGGGAAATTCTATATTGATGCTGTGGCGGGCAGCGTGAGCAATTCAGCGCTGATCCTTGACGACAGCAGGAAATCAGTTCTGGACGGAGAGGTTTTGTCAGATAGTGCGTTCGTTTCGTTAGACAAATCATTGGCTTATTCCCGGGATAAGGACGGCAATCTCGTGCGGGGGGACTTTGCCAGCAGAAGGAAAATCTCCAAATAAACGCATCGGCAGGGTGTTGTTTTAAGGGCAGTATGATGTTATACGGGATTTGATAAAACAGGCGGTATCGGGAAATTACACAGGATACCGCCTGTTTCTGTGTAAAATCACAGGTCCCGGATAAAAAATAGTTGCGAATGCAACCACTTTATGTTATGCTGTTTATCATCTTAAAATAAGATGAAATGCTGTCCAATAGGCTTGGAGGTGGAAATCATGTGCGAGCACAAGGAAATCGGGAAATATATCTCGATTATCCAGAGACTTAATAATATGTATTTTGCAAATCAATTATCTACTTATCAGATAGGCTGTGGACAACAGTTTTTTTTATTGCAAATTTTTAAAAAACCTGGTATGAGTCTGCATGAGCTGGCTTCTTTTGGACATTACGATAAGGCCACTGCCACCCGCGCGGTTAAGAAGCTGGAAGAAGAAGGATATGTTGTGACGGAAATGGCACAGGAGGATAAACGCATCCGGAGGATTTACGTCACAGACAAAGCGGCAGTTGTCGTGGGAAAGACCTTGGAGAGCGTAAATGAATGGGCAGATATTATATTAAAGGGGTTTACCAAAGAGGAACGTGATGCAGCAGAGCAGTTGCTCATTCGCATGGCTTACAATGCTCTCGATCACATCGTGGAACAGAAGGGAAAGGAATAGAATACTTTATGGAACAAAACAGGATAAGACAGGGGGAAAATCCCCTGGGATATAAACCAGTGGGACATTTGCTGCTTCAGTTTGCACTTCCGGCAATTGTCTCCATGCTGGTAAATTCGGTTTACAATATTGTTGACCAGATCTTTATCGGTCAGGGCGTTGGGTATCTGGGAAATGCGGCAACCACCATTGCATTTCCGATTGTCACCATCATTTTAGCCATATCGACTCTCTTGGGAGCGGGGGGAAGCGCCTATGCTGCCATTAAGCTGGGTGAAAAAAATGAGGAAGAGGCAGACAAGACCCTTGGAACCGTTTTTCTGATGACCCTGGCAGCCAGCATAGCAGTTATGGCGGTAGGATTCCCGCTTATGACGCCTATGTTAAAGATTTTTGGAGCTACCGCCAATACCATAGAGTATGCAAGGCAGTACACTTCTATCATATTACTGGGCACACCCTTTAACATGCTCTCCGTAGTGCTGAGCAATATGGCCAGGACAGACGGGAGTCCTGCCTTATCCATGTATGCCATTTTGATCGGTGCCGCTTTAAATACCATACTGGATCCGATTTATATTTTTGTATTTCATTGGGGCGTGACCGGAGCGGCCATTGCCACCATTACTTCTCAGATCATTTCCGCAGTTGTGCTGGTCCTGTATTTTGTGTACAAAGGAAAGCATATGCGCCTTAATAGAAATAGTTTACGCATTGATATGGATATCTGCAGACTGGCCCTGCCTCTTGGGATCTCAAGCGGTATCACCCAGATGGCGTCCACCATTTTGCAGGTTGTCATGAACAATTCCCTGGTGTATTATGGAAATAAGACGGCCATTGGCGGCGATGTGGCCTTAAGTGCCATGGGTATTGTAAATAAGATCGGCATGATCCTGATCTCCATCTGTGTTGGGATCGGCATCGGCTCCCAGCCTATTCTCGGGTTTAATAAGGGAGCGAATCAGCCAAAGCGTGTGAGGAAGACTTATCTTTCGGCGGCTGTGGCGGCAACCTCAGTTGCCCTTACGGGCTGGCTTGCCTGTCAGTTGTTCCCAAGGCAGATTTTAAGTCTGTTTGGGACGGAGGATGTGCAGTTCACCCAGTTTGCCATCCGCTGCCTGAAGGTGTATATGCTTGGAATCTTTTCGGCCGGATTCCAGGTTGTGACAACCAGCTATTTCCAGTCAACGGGACAACCCTTAAAGGCTTCCATTTTATCCATGCTTCGTCAGCTTTTGTTATTGATCCCGCTGATACTTATCCTTCCTCTTTCTTTTGGACTGGAAGGAATCCTGTATGCAGGGCCTGTGGCGGATATTACTTCAATGATCATTGTCAGCCAGTTTGTTCTGCATGAAATGAAAAAATTAAACTTATTATGCAAAGAATCGTAACGTGTGGAATAAAGGGAAAGGAGATGTGGAAATCATGAGCATGAAGACGGAGATGGCAAGATTTGCTGCAGAGCTAAAAAAAGCGGACAAAAAGATGGCCCTTGAACTGGAACAGCCGCCCAGAGGAACGGGGGCATTGACCCAGGAACAATTTACAAAAAAAGTACGGGTAAAAACCTGGAACATAGACGGTTTCCCCGGAGTCACCATAAACGGAAGTTATACAAAGACTGCCCATATCCTCATGCTGCCGGGAGGGGCCTATACCCTGGAGCCGTCAGAGCGTTACAGGGAAATGGCGGAGCATTTTGCCATAGAGAAGCAGGTAAAGGTGACCATACCTTCCTGCCCTCTGGCTCCGGAATATACGGCGATAGATGTCCACCGTTATCTGGTCCGGGTTTACACCTGGCTGACGGCAGAGTATCCGGAAGATGAACTTTTTCTTTTTGGGGATTTTTCCGGCGGTGGTCTGGCTCTCTCGTTATTGCAGGAGCTGCGGGACATGGGGAATCTGCCTATGCCGGTGAGAACTGCCGTGGTTTCCCCGTGGCTGGACATTGCCCTTAACAATCCGAAGATAAAGATAATGAAAAAAGCGGATCCTATCCTTCCTGTAGAAGCGTTAAAGGAAGCAGGTGCCCGCTACTGCGGCCCTTTGGAACCGGATCACCCCTTTGTCTCGCCCCTTTATGGAAACTGGGATGAGCTTGGACAGATTCTGATATTTTCCGGTACAGATGAGATCCTTACGCCGGACTGTGAGCTTCTGGCCGAAAAGGCGGGAAAATTTAAGGGAACGGAAATCATTTATAAAAAAGGGGCTAAGATGGTTCATAACTGGATATTGATCCCCAGCAAGGAAACGGATGCCACGTTAGAATTGATTTTTGCATTCTTCCTGGAAGAAGGTTTGGGATTTTAAAATGAGGCTCGGCCCTTTTAAGGGGCCGAACCTCATTTTTGATTTGTGATGAAGTACTATGAACAAAGGAACGGATTAAAGTTTGGCAAGAGACTGAAGGGCGTGACCTTCAATCAGCACCTCGTAATGTTCCCTGTAGTACGCTTCGGAGGCGTAGTCCTGGTGAATCTTGGAACCATATTCCGCAAGCAGGTTGCAGACACGGCTGAAATCCAGAGATTTGTCAGGAGTGTTCCTGATCACCAGATAATACTGCCTGGTATCAGGTTTTTTATATAATGTATTCTCGCCATCGTAAACCTGCCCGATGGTCCTTGCAGCATCAGATATCTGGTCCAGACTTTGAAAACAATAGATTCGTATCGAGGAAGCGCTTGATTGCTCTTTTGGCTCTTCGGTCTCCGGTTCTTCTTTCTTGTCAAGTCCTAACAGGTTTAACAGTCCGTCGGCGCCTTCCAAAAGTTCGCTTGCTAAGTCTCCTGGCATGGAATCCAAGTCTTCGTCGGCTGATGGTGAAAATTTTGCAAACCTTGTATCTAATTCTTCCGGATCTTCGATTTTTGTGATTACTAACATCACACTTTCATTGGACAATGGAATTGCTTCTACCATGAGAGGAATGTCTTCTGCTTCGAATCCCACTTCGTTAGAGGCTTTCTGAATCATCTCGCGGAACAGGTTGCGGGCTTTTTCACTGCCATAGGCAAGCTCGCCTAAATTTAAGTTTCTGACGCTTAAATCAAAGCTGGTAAGCGTACAGCGAATTTGATTTTCGTTAATACGTTCTATCTTCATAGGATCACTTCCTGTTCTTTTTAAAATGGTGAATGAATGTTTACATACTTCCTCAACATAACTATACTATATAATATAGCGAAAAAGCAATTACTATGTGAAAAAATTTATATAATTTTAAGGTTTGAATGCTAATAACCGGGAATCCTATTTGCTTATTGGAATTTCCCGGTTTTATTTTAGGTATGATGATAATATAATATAGATTTATTCAATTTCTTCGTAATCTTCACAAGGTGATTTAGAAGAAAGCTTCAATAACCATTAGTTTCTATGTAAATATAATCTAAAAGATTAATTTCCAAGTTTGCATAAAAAAGGAATTTTAATGGTTCATTGGCGTTTGCGGTTAAATGGTATAAGTTTTTGGGCCATCCGTAAAGCTGAAAGTTTCAACTCCCTCTACATCAATGTAGAAAAGCTCAAAAACAGGATTGTCTGGTGTATTGTACAGGCCCTTTATACCGGGATTCTCGTCCAGTGCACGAGCTTTTAAAGAAAGATCGTTGACAAAGGCAGCCTTGCCGTTTACAGATACCACCGGCGTAAAGTTAGTTGGGTAGGTGCAGAAAGAAACATTGGGGTTGGCCTTAATCTGTTCGTAGACCGGCTTTTTGTTGCTGGTGCAGAAATATACTTTGTTGCCGTCTGTAAACAGGTACTGGAATACCCGGGTTTTTACCTTGCTTCCATCCTGTGTAGCCAGGACGCCGTTGGGGTTCTTCTTCAAAACAGCTGCATAATCAATCATGACTGATCCTCTATTCTTTTATTGGCAAATTGTATTTTGTCTTGCCTTATGCTATAATTATAGTGTGCACAGATCAAAGTACAAGTACGATTTTTTAGTATAGTAAGTATCTAATAGGATAGTAATGGAGGTTTTATTATGAATAATGAAAGTGAAAAAAAAGACCTGTTCGGTATCTGTCCTTATTTTACCTCTCAAAAGGTATTGAGCGGGAAATGGGCGCTGCTGATTCTTCACTATCTGGAAGAACAAACACTTCGGTTTAAGGAATTAGAGCGTGCACTGGCTCCCATTACTCAGGCTACACTGACAAAACAGTTGCGTAATTTGGAAGAACATGGTCTGATTACCCGTACCGTTTATCATACCATTCCTCCCAAAGTGGAATACTCTTTGAGTGAATTGGGCCTTCAATTTAAACCGGTGTTGGATAGTCTGGAAAAATGGGGAGAGTTATACATTGCCCATATGGAAGGTAAAGACATCCAGGAAGTTTCAAGTTTCCGTAAAAAATAGTTGAAAAAACAAATAGAATATATTAGAATATACCCCAAGAGATGATATTGGACAGACTAAAGGAGGTGGTTTTAGTAAGCGCCGTTCTGTTTGGCAAATATCAGTTATACGGCATCTTGGGAACCGGCCGGGCAGGGACAGTTTTTCTGGCGGTTCATCTTGGGCTTGAGGAATACCGGGCAATCAAGCGGGTACCCAAAAGCTTTCTGAAATTCCAACGTCTAAGGCATGAAGCGCTTGTTCTTAAGGAACTTCGCCATCCTGGAATTCCCATTATTTATGATGTAGAGGAAGACGAATTTTATAGTTATTTAATCGAAGAGTATCTGGAAGGAGATTCTTTATATGACCTTGTGAAAAAACAGGGCCATCTATCGCGGGAACTGGCCATCTCATATGGAATCCAGTTGACCAGCATCATCAGTTACCTGCATCTCGCAGGACCAAACCCCATATTACATTTGGATTTACAGCCGAAAAACCTGTTATTGTGTCATGACATCGTTAAACTGATTGACTTTGAACTTGCCGCGTCCGTGGATGATGCAAATATGCCCGGAGAGCGGTATGGAACCGTAGGATGTGCGGCGCCGGAGCAGTATTCAAAGGATGGAGTATTGGATGAAAGGACAGATCTATATGCCATTGGTGCTATCATCCATTTTCTATTTACAGGAGAATTCCCCAAACTGCCCTATAAACCGGCTTCATCAATGGATGCAGATCTGGCTGCCGTCTTAAACCGGTGTATGAAAAAGGAAAAAGAAGAACGGTTTTCATCAGCACAGGAGCTGGGTGAGAGGCTTGGACAGCTTAAAAACATGGGAACGGCTGCAAAAGACCGTCTACAATCGTCATCTCTTACAATCGCTCTTGCAGGGAGCAAATCAGGGGCCGGAACGACTCATATTGGAATCGGCCTGTCTGTCTATCTTAGAAATCACGGATATCCCAATTTATTTGAAGAAAAAAATGACTCCGGCATGGGCACCGGGCTTGGTGATCATGCAGCCGCAAAGCGGGACCAGTTTGGCCTGATGAGGTACCGGGGGTTTATTTGGAGACCCTATTACGGGCCTGGAGTGAAATTAAAAGAGCCGCCTTATAAAATTCGTATTCTGGATTACGGAAAAAATGTTGAGCTGGCTCGGATGGGCAGCCCGGATGCATTGATACTGGTATGCGACGGCAGCAGCTGGAGCAGAAACAGTGCCTATTTCTCCGCAGAATATGTAGTGAAAGGCCAACGCTCCTACGGGATCGTTTATAATCATGCAGCCAGGACAGCCAGGATAAGGCTGCCTGAAGGGGCAGCCCCTTCCAGGTGCATTAAGGCCCCTTATTTTCCGGACCCTTTTGAGACAAATGCAGAAACAGGAGGCTTTTACAAGACTCTTCTGGAAGAGATTTTAGAAATAAAAAGCAGGAGGAAAAAAGGGAAAGGAAGGTATGGAAGACGGATCAGCGATTGGTTTTTTGTGCCATAGGGAAAGGATAAACGCCTTATGAATAGAACGGTAATAAAGGTGAGGAAGCTTTTACGATCCGGTAAAAAGCCGGTCAATCAGGAGATCATTGGGATCATCGGAACCGGAAGAGGAGTGGGGGTGACCCATTTTACTGTTATGACAGCAGGATACTTAGGTGGAGTCTTAAGAAAGCGGTGCGCGGTTTTGGAATGGAACAGCCATGGGGATTTCCGGAATATGAGAAAGATGTGCGCAAAGGAACAGTCCCAGGCCGGATGTTTTCATATACTGGAAGCGGATTATTATGAAAGGGCGGGGATCGATACGCTGTTATTGTGCAAAAAGTCCGGTTACCAGGCAGTGATTGTGGATTACGGAACCGTAAGGGATGGCAATCTGGAAGAATTTTTAAGATGCGGCAGGCAATTTGTTCTCGGGAGCTTAAGCGAGTGGCAGATGGAAACGTTTCTGGAGTTTGAGAAAAAAGGGAAAAAAGCGGAAAAGAGCTGGAAGACGCTCGTGTCATTTGGCAGCGAGGAAGCCAGAAAGAATGCAGAAAAGAGGCTTAACATACCCATCTCCCGAATTCCGGTTTCAGTAGACGTGTTTGCTGTCACCGGTGAAACCATAGGCTTTTACCAGCAGTTTTTTTAAATACCGGGGGAGGAATTGTGTCACGGCAAAACCCTTGTGGTCCTCCCCCGGCCTTTGTAACAAAAGAGAATCAGACGGGGGATATGCAGATGAGAACAGAAGATGCCAGGGAAAGGAACGGGCAGACAGAGAAAGGCCAGTATCTGGCAGGGCTTAAGAAATACCGGGATCAGGGAATCGCCATCATTATAGATGGAGAAGAACTGCCGGAGAAAGACTGGAATAAAATCTTTGAAATAAGGGAGGACGATAGTTTTTATATGGCCGATTTTGTTCCTGACGGAGAGACTGGAAAACTGCGGGAAATAAGATTTGACCGGGTTTATTACCGGTAAATGCTGGATCGTGCCAAAAGGGACGCATGCGGGATGCCATCTTCAGCCTTAAGCTGGCTGTTTCAGTGCGTCAGGGTGGGAATAGGGGATATGGAATGTAATGAAAATGTAAATTCCAAAAAATAAGAATTGTGATATAATGGGCAAAAGAGAGCGAAGATGAGTTCGCTCATGATATAATCCAAAGGATAGTACAGGCAAAAGACGATACGATCCATTAGCAGGAGGAAAACAGATGAAGAAGAAAACAGCGCCGGTTCTTGCGACGCTAGGATTGATTTTGTTAGTGACCGCCATATTTTCGGGGGTGTGGTTTCTGGAACGGTATATTCCCTCAAAGGAACAGGCAGATATAGCCGGACTGCTGGGAGTAAAGGGAGATGAAGTAGCCCTTTATCTCAATGAGGATCTGCAGGAGGCAAAAGGGCTTTACCTGCAGGAACAAACCTATCTCCCGATTGAGTGGGTGAATGATATGTTAAATGAGCGGTTTTACTGGGACAGCAATGAAAATCTTCTTGTGTATGCCCTGCCGGACTCCATTGTCTATGCGGATCATTCCACGGTCGGAATGTCTGGGAAACCCCTGATCTGGGTGAATGAGGACCAGGTTTATTTGTCTATCGGACTGGTGGCAAATTATACGGATATCCGTGTGACTGCCTATGACAGCGCAGAGCATAAGCGGATTTTTATTAATAATAACTGGGAGGCCCAGCAAAAGGCGCTGGTTTCCGAAAAGGGAAATGTCCGGGTAAAAGGCGGAGTGAAGAGTCCCATCGTAACATGGATTTCTCCAGGAAGCCAGGTCACTGTTCTGGAATCCATGGGAAAGTGGGATAAGGTGCGGACGGAAGACGGATTTGTAGGCTATGTGGAACGCAAACGGCTGGGGGAAGTGACTAGTGAGGTTCTTAAAAGTACTTTTGCAGCGCCGGTCTACACCAATGTTTCCATGAATGAACCGGTTTGCCTTGCCTGGCACCAGATGACAACCCTTGAAGGAAATGGTTCTTTTGACAGCGTGATCGCCAATACAAAAGGGGTCAATGTCATTTCTCCAACCTGGTTTGAGCTTACGGATAATGAAGGAAACTTCCGGTCCCTGGCCCAGGAGGATTATGTAAAGAAGGCTCATGACAAGGGCTTAAAGGTCTGGGCCCTCATTAATAATTTCAGCCCTGATGTAAATACGGAGATCCTGATGTCAAAAACCTCCATCAGACGGAAGCTGATTGATGCCCTTATGTCGGAAGTGGATCGGTACGGCCTTGACGGGATCAATCTGGACTTTGAAGGGATCAAGGAAGAAGCAGGGGTCCATTATGTTCAGTTCATACGGGAGCTTTCCATACCTTGCCGCGAGAAGGGGATCGTCTTATCCGTGGATAATTATGTTCCGGCTCCCGGCAATCAGTTTTATAACCGGAAAGAGCAGGGGATCGTGGCTGATTACGTGATTATTATGGGATATGATGAACATTATGCAGGCGGGGACGCCGGTTCTGTGGCTTCCATTCAATATGTGGAAAACGGTATCAAGGATACCCTGGCCCAGGTGCCAAAGGAAAAGGTGATCAATGGAATCCCCCTCTATACAAGGGTGTGGACCGAGGGACCTGACGGAAAGGTTACCTCCTCCTCCTTGGGCATTGCCCGTGCAAAGGAATGGGTCAGCGAAAAGCAAATGGAATTATACTGGCAGGAGGAACTGGGCCAGTATTACGGAGAATTGCAGTCAGAGGAAGGGCTAAAAAAACTGTGGCTGGAAGAAGAACGGTCCATAGGACTTAAGATGGATTTAATAAAGCAGTATGGCCTGGCAGGCGTGGCTTGCTGGAAGCTGGGATTTGAACCGTCAGACTTGTGGGATGAAATCCGGCTTGATAAAAAGTAAACGAAAGACGTGTAAGAGACAGAAAGGTCAGGTTATGAGAAACAGGATCGTATTGGCAGCATTGCTGGGCGTGGCATGTATGCTGGCAGGCTGCTCGTTCAAAGGAACAGAGCCGGAAAGCACCAGCGCAGAGAGTACAGCTTTGCAGGAGACAGAAACAACGGGGACGGAACCGGCAACCATTGAAGAATTCCCCCAAACCTCGGAGGAACCGGCTTCACAGCCTCTTAAGGAAGCCTTTGAAAGTGGCTGCAAGATCATTGTCGCTACGGATATGCATTATTTAGCCAGGGACTTGACGGATTTTCAGAAGGGCTTTCAATACAGTATAGACCATGGTGACGGCAAGGTGATGCAATACATCTGGGAGATTACGGACGCTTTTGTGGAAGAGGTAAAGATGGAACGGCCCGATCTGGTAATCTTAAGCGGAGATTTGACCTATGAAGGCGAAAAGGAAAGCCATGAAGAATTTGCCGAAAAGCTTGGTAAAATTGAAGAAGCCGGAATTCCTGTAATCGTTATTCCTGGAAACCATGATATCAATAATTCAAAGGCAGCTCAATTTGTGGGAGATACCTTTTTGGGGGCGGAAAATGTAACTTCGGATGAATTCGAGGAGATTTACCAGGATTTCGGATACAATGAGGCGGTCAGCCGGGACCCTGCTTCCTTAAGCTATGTTTATCAGGTAAATGATTATACCAGAGCCTTAATGCTTGATACATGCCAGTATGAACCGAGAAATCTGGTTGGAGGAATGATTCGGGATGATACATATGACTGGATTGAGGAGCAGATGGAGGAAGCCTGGAATCTGGGGATGAATGTGATTCCGGTAGGCCACCATAATCTTCTTGATGAAAGTGAAGTATACTTACAGGACTGCACCATTGAACACAGTGAACAGCTTATTGACCAGCTGGAAAGCTGGGAGGTCCCCTTGTTTTTAAGCGGTCACCTTCATGTGCAGCACTATATGAGGTCCAGAAGCGACTCCGGGATCTATGAGATCGTGACCAGTTCCTTATCCACACCGCCTTGCCAGTATGGGATCTTATATTATGGAGACGACGGAAGCTTCCGCTATCATACAAAGCCGCTGGATATGAAGGAATGGGCAAAAAAGACGGGAAGCACTGATAAAAATCTTTTGAACTTCGATGAGTTTGGGAAAAAGTTTTTAAGCAAGGTATTTTACAATCAGGCCCAGGATGAGTTCAATAGGCTTGATACACTAAAGGGATTGACCAAATCTCAGAAGGAACAGATGGCAAAGGTCTATGCGGAGCTTAACGAAGCCTGTTATGCAGGAAACGTTACAGACATCCGGGATAAGGCCAAAGCCAAGGCCGGCTACAAGCTGTGGGAAGAGGAAGGGTATCCCAGCATCCTGGCTCAATATCTGGAGTGGATTACCAGCGATGGGACAAGAGACTATAATGTATTGAGCTCAGAATAACAGGAAAGTCGCAGGGAGCAGTTCTTTTTTATTTCACTAAAAGATATAATTCATTAAGAAGATGAATCAGGTAGAAAATGTGAAATTTAAGAAGTGGGAACCCCTCATGGCACTGGTTTTGCTGGTGCTGGTATATGTAATATCAAGTCAGGCTGGAAAGATGACGGCAGGGGTCAAGGCAAAGGCCGGAAAAGAAAGGCCAGTCGTCGTCATAGATGCGGGGCATGGAGGAAATGATCCGGGAAAGATCGGCGTTGACGGAACCCTGGAAAAGGATATAAATTTGCAGATAGCATACCGGTTAAAAAAGTATCTGGAAGCTTCTGATGTGAAAGTGGTTCTGACCAGAGAAGATGACAACGGATTGTATTCGGAAAGGGACAACAGAAAAAAGATGGCGGACATGAGCAAGCGCTGTGAGATCATCAATGATGTAAGTCCTTCACTTACCGTCAGCATCCACCAGAACAGCTATCATGAGGAAAACGTATACGGAGGACAGGTATTTTATTATAAAAAATCGGATAAGGGAAAAGAATTGGCTGAGATTTTACAGAGCCGGTTTGATTATGTGCTGGGCGAGAAAAATACCAGACTGGCAAAGCCCAATGATAACTACTATCTTCTTTTACATGTGCGGACCCCGATCGTAATCGTGGAATGCGGCTTTTTAACCAATTGGAAGGAATCAGCTCTTTTGAATACCTCGGATTACCAGGACCGGGTGGCCTGGACGATCCACATGGGGGTTATGGAATATTTAAATACGAAATAAGGAAAGTACAGGTAATCTTGTTAATCGAATGAAGTGAATTGAGAGAAATCCAAGAAAAACCGTCCGGTATCGGGCGGTTTTTCTTGTTTGACAAATATATAGAATTGACAAATAAAATATTTAACTAGACAGTCAGCAAGGGAGGTTAAGGCTCCCCGCCCTGGCAAATAGTTTTACTAAGAACAGCCGTCTGCTTTGTCAGGAGCAGGGCGGCTATTTCTTATGTGTATAATTCAGGATAGATACGGTTAACCCAGCAATCCCTATAATAATCATGAATTTTTCAATCGAATTTTACCGTTTGGGAGCTGCACAGCTGTCACGGACAGCAATGTAAAACGGCAGGTCAATTTTAACAGGAAGACGGTGGCCGCCTTCGATACGGTCGATCAGGATCTTTGCCGTCATCTGCCCCATCTCCTCTACCGGGATGTGGACCGTGGTGAGCATGGGAGTTAAGTACTGGGCCGTGTCAATATCATCAATGCTGATGACCGAGATATCCTCAGGGATGCGAAGTCCGGATTCGTGAAAGGCTTTCATGGCTCCGATGGCCGTGATATCGTTGCTGCAGAAATAAGCGGTAGCGTCGCAGCCTGCTTCTAAAAGGCGCTTGGCTCCCTGATATCCTCCCTCAGAGGAGAGGGCCACGTTGGCTAGATATTCTGTTCGCAGGGGAAGCCTGCCGGCCTTTAATCCTCCGCAGTATCCGGTATAGCGGTTTTCCGCTTTGGTTTCTCCGATGTATGCGATCTTCTTGTGCCCCAGGCCGGTTAAATAGCTGGTGGCAGCAAGGGCGGCCTGATGCCCGTCACAGATGATCTGATCGTATTTTGCCTCCAGATTGTTTAAACCCGTATAGGCCAGGCAGTTGAAATACTTTTTTAAAAGGCCGAGAAGCGGTTTATCACAGCGCCCCAAAATGACCATGCCGTCTACGTGGTTGTCGGTGATCAGCCGGAAAGTGCCGGGGTGGCTGATATCAAAAGAAGAAAAGGAATATTTTAATACATAGTTTCGTTTAAAGGCTTCCTGCTCGATGCTCCGGGCAAGGGAGGAGAAAAATAAGTCAGTTACCGTATCCGTGGTCCTTGCAAACAGGCAGGCGATGGAACGGGAGGAGGTCAAAGAAGCTTTATTTTCTCCAAGCTTTAAGCTGCGGGCTGTGGGATTGGGGGTGTATCCGGTCCGGCGGACGATTTCCCATATCCGGTCCTGGACTTCTTTGCTGGCGGCGCCGGGAATGTTTTTGTTAACGACTCTGGATACGGTGGAAATGGACACGCCGGCTTCTTCCGCTATTTCCTTTAATGTCATAGGCTACCTCCGGAAAAGAATTATATTTCATGTTATTATAAACCATGATCAGTGAAAACAGTATATCATAAAACCCAAACGTTTGGGTAAAATTTGCACAAATCCGGAGGAGAATATGGTACGCTGATAACATAAGGACGGAAGACCGGCGGGTTCCGTAGAGAAACAGTGAAATGTTTTTACGAAAAGGAGAGTGGATCAAACATATGAATGGCAATGTTCTGGTGGTACATGGAGGCGGTCCTACTGCGGTGATCAATTCATCTCTTTACGGCGTGATCAAAGAGGCCAGGGAAAGCAAAAAGGTTGATAAGGTATATGCTGCCTTGGGAGGCAGCGAAGGGATTTTAAAAGAGAATTTTCTGGATCTCATGGAGTTTCCGGAGGAAAGGCTGAAGCTTCTTTTGGAAACCCCTGCCACGGCCATCGGCTCCTCCAGGTACGCGCTGGAGAAGGAAGATTATGAGGCCATGCCGGCCATATTTGAGAAATATCACATCAGGTATGTACTTCTTAATGGAGGCAATGGAACCATGGATACCTGTGGAAAGATTCATGAAGCCTGCAAAAAATCAGGAGTTACGGTGGTTGGGATCCCAAAGACCATTGACAACGATATTGCAATTACCGATCACACCCCGGGATTTGGCAGTGCGGCAAGGTATATTGCGGCTACTACGGCGGAGGTTGGAATGGATGTAAAATCTTTGCCCATCCACGTATGCGTAATAGAGGCCATGGGAAGAAATGCAGGCTGGGTCACGGCAGCTTCAGCCCTTGCCCGTAAAAAACCGGGAGATGCACCTCATCTGATTTATCTGCCGGAGCGTCCGTTTAAGGAAGAGGAATTTTTAGCGGATGTGAAGAAGCTTTATGAAGAAAAGGGCGGTGTGGTCGTGGTTGCCAGCGAAGGCTTAAAGGGGGAAGACGGAAAACCGGTGGTACCTCCGATCTACAAGACCGGGCGGGCAACCTATTACGGAGATGTAAGCGCCTATCTTGCCAATCTGGTGATTCAGAAGCTGGATATTAAGGCCAGAAGCGAAAAGCCTGGAATCTGCGGCCGTTCTTCCATTGCATGGCAGTCCCCGGTCGACCGGGAGGAGGCCGTGCTTGCAGGACGGGAAGCCTTAAAAGCAGCCATGGAAGGACAGGGCGGAGTAATGATCGGTTTTATCCGGGAGGAAAGGACGGATGGAGAATACTGCATCCATATGGAAAGGATTCCCATTGAAAAGGTCATGCTCCATGAAAGAGTCATTCCGGAAAGCTTTATTAATGAGCGGGGAAACGACGTGACCAATGAGTTTGTAACATGGTGCCGTCCACTGATCGGCCCGGAACTGAGGGATTTCATAGACTTTCATGAAAATATATAAAATTAGTGAAATACAAATAAAAGGGAGGATAATGTAAATGAAGCATATTTTTTTAAATTTAAAGCGGTTTGATATTCCCCGGGAAAAGGGCGGCGTGAATTCCATAGCGCCTGTCAGGGAGTGGGGAAGCTATATTGTTTCAAACACCCAGGAAGCTTTAAAAAAGTATGAGAATGATGATGTGGAGTTTGCCATGTATTTTCCTGAAGCCCATTTGATCCAGGCGGCAGGAGCTTTGGAGGAAAACAGCCCGGTGAACATCGGCTGTCAGGGAGTGTTCCGTGAGGATACTGCAGCCGGGGGGAATTTTGGGGCCTTTACAACGAACCGCACGGCAAACGCGGCAAAAGCCATTGGCTGTACCACCACGATCATCGGACATTGTGAGGAACGAAGGGACAAGGCAGGGATTCTTTCAGAAGCGGGAGTAACCGATTCCCATGCGGTTAACCGCCTGTTGAATCAGGAGGTTTTACAGGCGCTTAAGGCCGGACTGTCCGTGCTTTACTGCATTGGGGAAACCGCAGAGGAGCAGCCACGCTGGCAGGAGGTATTAAAGGAGCAGCTTGAGACCGGATTATCTGGTGTGGACACTGGGGGAGTAGTCATCGCCTATGAGCCGGTATGGGCCATTGGACCGGGGAAAACACCGCCGGATCAGGAGTACATAGCCAGGACCGGCTCTTATATCAAAGAAGTCACAGGAGGTCTTCCCGTCGTCTACGGCGGTGGATTAAAGGCTGACAATGCACAGATGCTGGCTTCCATTCCTGTCATTGACGGAGGACTGATCGCCCTGACCAGATTTCAGGGGGAAATCGGCTTTTACCCTGAGGAATATTTAGAGATCATAGGAGCCTATTTAGGAAAATAGGGCCTGAGTTATTTTTAAACAAAATTGGAGAAAAGGAGACGTGTAAGATGAATGTAGCATTAGAGTATGGACAGGGAACTGTAAACGTCACATTGCCCGATACTGCGGATCTATTTATTCCGGGGGAGACAGTACCGGATCCGCCTTATATTCCGGAGGATCAGCTGGAGGAAAAGACCCTAGAATCCTTACGAAACCCCATGGGCATGGAGCCGCTTTCAAAACTGGCTCAAAAGGGCTCAAAAGTAACCATTGTATTTCCCGACCGGGTAAAGGGGGGAGAACAGCCCACCTCTCACAGGAAAATTTCCATAAAACTGATTTTAAAAGAATTGTATGATGCGGGCGTGGAAAAGAAGGACATCCTTTTGATCTGCTCCAACGGTCTCCACAGAAAGAATACGGAAAAGGAGATCAGGGCCGTGCTTGGGAATGAACTGTTCCATGAGTTCTGGTACACCCATCAGATCATCAACCACGACAGCGAGGATTACGATCATCTGGTGGATCTTGGGACAACAGAGCGGGGCGATCCGGTTCTGATGAATAAATACGTGTACGACAGTGATGTGGCGATCCTCATCGGGCACACCCAGGGAAACCCATACGGCGGCTATTCCGGCGGCTATAAGCATTGTTCCACGGGAATCACCCATTGGCGTTCCATTGCCTCCCACCACGTACCGGAGGTCATGCACCGGGCAGATTTCACTCCTGTAAGCGGAAAATCTCTTATGAGGACAAAGTTTGACGAGATCGGGCAGCATATGGAAAAATGCATGGGAAAGAAATTTTTCTGCTGTGATGCGGTTCTGGATACAAAGTCCCGCCAGATCGAGATCAACAGCGGGTATGCGGCTGTGATGCAGCCCCACTCCTGGATTACGGCTGATAAACGCACGTACGTGCCATGGGCAGAAAAGAAATACGATGTAATGATTTTTGGCATGCCCCAGTTTTTCCATTACGGGGATGGGATGGGGACTAACCCCATCATGTTGATGCAGGCCATTTCCGCCCAGGTGATCCGCCATAAGAGGATCATGAGCGATAACTGCGTCATCATTTTTACCTCCACCTGTAACGGATATTTCCATGACGAGCTTTGGCCGTATTTAAGAGAAATGTATGAGATGTTCCAGCATGACCAGATGAATACTCTGCCGGATATGAACCGTTACGGAGAGTATTTTGCCACCGATGAAGCGTATATCAGGAAATACCGCTACTGCAATGCCTTTCATCCCTTCCATGGTTTTTCCATGATCAGCTGCGCCCATGTTGCGGAGATGAATACCTCCGCCATTTACCTATGCGGAGCCCAGGATCCCGGGTTTGCCCGGGGCATGGGATTAAAGACCAGAGCTACGGTGGAAGAGGCCCTGGAAGATGCAAAGAAGAAATTTGTGGGAGCAAATCCAAACATCCTGGTGCTTCCCCAGACCTTTAAGTTAAGTGCCGTCCATCTGATGATGAAGGGGGAGACTCCTGGCGGAAAAGGGAATGAGGATTGCGGATGCATGGCTCATCATCATAAATAAGGGGGAATTCACATGAAGCATGAATATTACGGATACCATAAGGAAGCCCTTTTAAAGAATCCCAAGATGAAACTGATTTGTATGAAGGATAACAGTGAAGTGTTCCGTCAGATGGCGGAGCAGATGGCGGAAGAGATAAAAAGCCATAATGCCAGGGGAGAAAAGACCGTATTCATCTGCCCGGTAGGACCCGTTGGTCAGTATCCTTACTTTGTGGAAATGGTGAATGAGGAAAATATAAGCTTAAAGAATGTTTGGTTCATAAATATGGACGAATACCTGGATGAAGAAAAAAGGTGGATCTTAGCAGATCACCCCTTAAGCTTCCGGGGATTTATGGACAGAAACGTTTATTCCAAAATCAGGCCGGACCTGATAATGCCGGGGGAGCAGAGAATTTTCCCGGACCCGGACAACCTCTCTTATATTCCTGAGCTGATTGAACGGCTTGGAGGTGTGGACATGGTCTTTGGAGGAATCGGCATTAACGGCCATGTGGCGTTTAATGAGGCGGACGGCACCATGAGTGCAGAGGAATTTATGGCCCAGAAGACAAGGGTTTTAAAAATAAGCCCGGAAACAAGGGCGGCCAATGCCATCGGGGATTTTAACGGGGCGTTAGAGGATATGCCTTCTTACTGTGTCACAGTCGGAATCCATGAGATTGCACATGCGGGAAAAATCCGTTTGGGCTGTTTTCGAAACTGGCACAGAGCCGTGGTACGGAGGGCCGGATACGGTGAGCCGACCCCGGAATTCCCTGTAAGTCTTTTGCAGAACCATCCGGATATCACCCTTACGTTTACAGAATTTGTAGCTGCCTTAACCGATTGAATATAGGAGAAACAGATGAGCTTAATACCATTGAGACCTCTTATGGAGGCCTCCATAAAATATGGCTTTGGTCAGGGAGGCTTTAACGTGAATGCGGTCGCCCAGGCAAAAGCAGTAATCGAAGTACATGAAATGTTCCGCTCCCCTGCCATTTTGCAGGGGGCGGATCTGGCAAATGGATTCATGGGAGGACAAGTTGATTTTCTAAATTCAACCCTGGAAGATAAAAAGGCCGGGGCAAGAAATATAGGGAATGCGGTGAAAAAATACGGTATGGATTCTGATATTCCGATTGTTCTCCATTTGGATCACGGCAGAGACTTTGATTCCTGCGTGGCTGCCATTGAAGGCGGTTATACGTCCGTCATGATCGACGGTTCTTCCCTGCCTTTTAAAGAGAATATTGAGCTTACCAGGGAAGTGGTAAAGTATGCCCATGGCAGAGGAGTCAGCGTAGAAGGGGAACTGGGAGTGCTTGCCGGTGTGGAGGATCACGTATTTTCTGATTCTTCCACTTATACCAATCCCTTGGATGCTGTAAAATTCTTCCGGGAAACCGGCGTTGATGCCCTTGCGATATCCTATGGCACCATGCACGGGGCCTCTAAGGGAAAAGATGTAAAGCTGCGCAGGGAGATTGTTATAGCCATCAGGGAATGCATGAATCATCTGGGAATTTTCGGCGCTCTGGTTTCCCATGGCTCTTCCACCGTACCGAAATACATCGTAGATGAGATCAATGGCCTTGGAGGAAAGCTGTCAGGTACAGAAGGCATATCCATGGAACAGCTTACGGCTGCCATTGGAGCAGGAATCAATAAAATTAACGTGGATACGGATATCCGTCTAGCTGTTACCAGGAACATGAAGGAATTCTTTGAAAAGTATCCGGAAAAGAGGAGCAGCAAGACAATCGGAGCCATTTATGAGCGGCTGGAAACTATGAAGGAAGCTTTTGACCCCAGGGTATTCCTGCCTCCCATCATGGATACGGTGATGTACGGAACCATTCCCGATGAGGATGTAGCTGCCATTGTGGACTGCGTGGAGCAGGGAGCAAAGGAAGTGGTAGGAACCCTGATCGTAAAGTTCGGCTCCTACGGTAGGGCCCCGCTGGTTGAATGTGTGACCCTTGATGAAATGGCAGAGCGCTACAGAAAAATTGATAAATGGCTATAAAGAAAAGCCGGTTCAGAGAAAGATCTGGATCGGCCTTTTTGAAATGGAGGGAAGGCATGAACGTTAGAATAGATTTGAAAAAAACAGAAACATATTTTGGGGAAGAGGATTTTAATGCCAGCCGGGAAAAGGCAGGAGAGGCCATGAACATGCTGCTTACCATGGAGGACCATGATAAAGTTCTGGGCTGGGTTTCCCCGGCCATACCGGATGATGAACTGGAGGCAATAAAGGCGAAGGCTGAGGAGATCAAAAGAGAGGGGGACCTTTTTGTCCTTGTGGGAGTAGGGGGATCCAACCAGGCAGCCAGGGCTATGATAGAGGCCCTGGCAGACGGGAAGGGGCCGGAGATCCTCTATATGGGAAATACGCTGTCTCCTTATTCTGTCAGCAAAATGCTCAAGCGGATGGAGGGACGGAACGTCTATATCAATGTCATTGCCAAGAATTTTGAGACACTGGAGCCGGGAAGCCATTTCCGCATCCTGCGCCAGTGGATGAAGAAGAGGTATGACAGAGAGGAGATGGCAAAGCGGATCATTGTGACTGGTACGAAAGGTTCCCGGCTGGAGGAGATCGCAAAGGAAAACGGTTATCTGTTTCTTTCCTTTCCCTCATCTGTAGGAGGGCGGTACTCCGCATTTTCTCCGGTCTGCCTGTTGCCCATAGCGGCAGCAGGGCTTGATCCGGACAAGTATCTTGCCGGGATGAAGAGGGCCGCAAAGGATTGCCGGGTCAATCCATCTTCCAATCCTGCAGTACTTTACGGGGCTGCCAGAAACCTGTTATATGAGAGGGGATATGATATTGAGATGCTGGTATCCTTTGAACCACGGTATTCTTATCTGACAAAATGGTGGGTACAGCTTTTTGGAGAAAGTGAGGGAAAGGAGAAACGGGGGATATTTCCTTCCTCAGCAATTTATTCGGAGGACTTGCATTCCATCGGCCAATATATGCAGGAGGGAAGACGCAGCCTGATAGAGACCTTTGTCTCAGCAGAAAATCCAGGCGCAGAGGCGGTGATTGAGCCTGATCCGAATTTTGGGGATGGCTTTGACTATCTGAATGGCATGGATTTTGACCAGATGAACAAGGCGGCTGAGGAAGCCACCCTGAACGCCCATTGGAAGGGCGGGGTGCCCTGCATCCGTTTTTTAACAAAAGATGTTTCAGAGGAAACCTTTGGAGAACTGTTTTATTATTTTATGATGGCATGCGGGATCTCTGGTACCATGATGAATATAAACCCCTTTGACCAGGAAGGGGTGGAGGAATATAAGAGGAGCATGTTTGCCGCTCTGGGAAAAAAGGTATGATAAAAGATCCCCCTCCCCAGACCGCTTTTTTGGGTGTAAACTACAGATAATAAAGCATTCGAGAAAGACAGAGAGGGAAAGGGTAGCATGAGCAGTAAAAAAAAGAACAGTATGTTAAACCGCATTCCTGCAAAGCTATGGATGCTGATGTCCATCCTGGCAGCATTTCTGCTATGGATCTTCATAGCGTCTACAGATGCAGGCGGAATCATCTTTGCAAAGCCGTGGGAGGTAATATCCAAACTGGCAGGAAAGCTGCAGGACGGAACCTTGTGGCCCCATATTTATATCAGTCTGTTCCGGGTAATCGCAGGTTTTCTCTGCGGCTTCATCGCATCGATTCCCATTGCATTTCTTATGGGCTGGTACGCACCGTTTCGGAACCTGGTGGCTCCCTGGATCCAGTTTGTGAGAAATATTCCGCCCCTGGCCTATATTCCCCTTGTCATTGCGGGAGCAGGGGTGGGGGAAAAGGCAAAGATCATCGTAATATTTATCGCTTCTTTCCTCGTACTGGTGGTCACCATTTACCAGGGCGTCTGCAATGTGGATGTAACATTGATTAAGGCGGCAAAGGTACTTGGGGCTACAGACCGGGACATATTTTTTCAGGTAGTCATACCGGCTTCCACGCCCTTTATCCTGGTGGGGGCCAGGCTTGGGCTTTCCGCTTCTTTAACCACCCTGGTGGCGGCAGAGCTGACGGGAGCGTCTAAGGGGCTTGGAATGATGATCCAAAAGGCACAGGGCTATTACGATATGGCGACCGTACTTATGGGAATCCTGATTATCGGCGTGATTGGCCTTGCCTTTGAACAGATTGTACGATACTTGGAAAGGAAGTTGACCGGATGGCAGGAGACAATGCAGCAGTAAAAGTAAAAATCGATCATGTGGTAAAAACATATAATACCCGCAAGGGAGAGATGACCGCCTTAAACGGAGTCAGCCTTGACATAAAAGAGAATGAGTTTATCTGTGTGGTAGGCCCATCGGGCTGCGGAAAATCAACGCTGCTCAATATCATCGCCGGACTTTTGGAGACTACCACAGGGAGCGTATACGTGGATGGCAAAGTGGTGGAGGGCCCGGGACCGGAGCGGGGGGTAGTGTTCCAGCAGTACGCCTTGTTTCCATGGCTCACGGTACTTAAAAATGTGGAATTCGGCTTAAAGCTAAAAGGGATAAAAGGGGTGCAGGCCAGGGAAGAAGCCATGAAATATTTAAGAATGGTGGATTTAGAACCTTTCGCGGGCGCTTATCCAAAGGAACTGTCCGGCGGAATGAAACAGAGGGTTGCCATAGCCAGAGCCTATGCGGTAAATCCTCAGGTGCTTCTCATGGATGAACCTTTTGGAGCTCTGGATGCCCAGACCAGGACCCAGCTTCAGTCAGAGCTTTTAGCTACCTGGCAGAAAGAGCGTAAAACCTGCTTTTTCATTACTCATGACGTGGACGAGGCCATTATTCTGGCTCAAAAGGTTATCATTATGAGCGCCAGGCCAGGGCGGATTAAAGAGATCGTAGAGATCGGGATTCCATATCCCAGAACCCAGGAAACAAAGATGACACCGGAATTTTTAGAATTAAAAAGTTATATATGGTCCCAGGTGTATCAGGAATATTTAGAGATCAGGAAATAAGGAGGAGAAAGGAATGAAAAAAAGAATTTCGTTACTTATGGGGATGGTAATGACGGCAGCGGCTTTGACCGCATGTACGGGCGGAGCGAAGACGCCTGCAACTACGGCGGCGCAGACAAAAGCAGAAGACACGAAAGCAGAGGAAACAAAGGCAGAAGAAACCAAGGCAGAGGAAACAAAAGCTCAGGATATCATAAAGCTCCGGATCGCCTATATGCCCAATATGGGAAGCGCTTCTCTGGCTGTTACGGCAAGGGAAAAAGGCTATTTTAAGGAAATGGGTCTGGAAGTGGAGATGGTGGAATTTCAGGGAGGTCCAGCCGAAATTGCAGCCATGGCTTCCGGTGATATTGATATTTCCCAGATCGGACACGGGGCCCATGCTCTTTGTGCATCAGGGGAAGCGGTGATCTTCCAGATCGACTGCACCAGCTTAGCCGATGCTGTCATCGGCAACAAGTCAAAAGGGATCAATTCCATTGAAGATCTAAAGGGAAAAAAGGTTGCCGTTACCAGCGGTACATCTGCAGAGATCATTCTGAACCTGGCTCTTAAATCCAAGGGAATGACGACAGATGATGTG
Source organism: Lacrimispora sp. (assembly GCF_032078915.1). Lineage (GTDB taxonomy): Bacteria > Bacillota > Clostridia > Lachnospirales > Lachnospiraceae > Lacrimispora. Next base: position 32,546 of record NZ_DAMAUN010000009.1, read on the forward strand.
GAGCTGGTGGAAATGGATGCCAACGGTACCGTATCAGCAGTCATCAGCGGTAATGTGGATGCATGTGCCACCTGGTCACCGGGAACCGGAACCATCATGAAAGCTCTTGGAGACAATGGAATCATGTTAGCCAATAATCAGGATTATTTAGATCAGGTCACATTTCCTTCCAGCTTTATCACCACCCAGAAATATGCCGATTCCAACCATGATGTTCTGGTGCGCTTTGCCAGGGCTCTTCAAAAAGCCGGGGATTACCGGGCGGAGAACATCGATGAAGTCGCAAAGCTGGTAGCAAAACAGTGTGAGGTTGATGAAGCCACCATGCTGGCAACTACGGAAGAAGGAAACTGGCTGACCGGAGAATTTGTGGGAAAAGCCCTGGAGGACGGAACCATCAAATCCTATTATGAGAACCAGCAGAAGGTGTTCTTAGACGCAGGCCGTCTGGAGAAGCCGGTAGATGTAAACAATTATGTTCTCTTTGATATCATGCAGGAAGCATATGATGAAAACCACAAATAATTAGTAATTTTAAATGGAGGTATCCGGGAATAACGGGACACCTCCATTTGTGGCGCACTGGGATCTTAAAATGATTCAGGAGGAAAGCTATGCTGTTTGTTGTATTGTTCTTTATTTTATCCTCCTCTATTGCGATTTTTTTCCTTAGAAGAGATAAACAGACAAAGCTCATGCTGGGGCTTTGCGTCAGCTTTGTCTGCATGTTTATCGGGATTATCATTTATCTGTCAAAGACAGGCGGGCTGCAGACCGGGCAGAAGTTCTTCTTATTTTTTGATTTAAGGATCCAAAGAAAATTGTCTTATATGATATTTCCATTAAGGAAGCTGGGATACATGATCGCTATGGGTAGAACCCTGTTTCCGGGATTTCTGCTTATGCTTGCCTTTGATTATTCCATGATTCCCTGGATCCTGCGTAGTAAATCCAGGCATATCCTGATTATGGCACTGCCCTGTATGACACTGATTCTCTATTATCCCTCCCTGTTTTTAGGGCTTGCAAAAACAGGAAAATGGCTGCAGTTTCTGGTTATTAATTTCACAATTTTGTGGATCGCCTGTTATCTGGCGGCGGCTTTATGGCTTCTGCTTCATGAATACAAAAGCATTACCATTCCTTACTGCAAAAGACAGTTTCGCTACATTATGGTGTTTCTGATCTGTATGGGAATTATGTACTGTTTTTATTTCCGCCAGGATCCCATTCAGGTATATCAGATGTATTCCGCAGAGTATATGCGTTATGGGGGGCTTCTTTATTCTTCATCGGCAAGCGGAGCCGTCAGCCGGTGGATGGTACTGTCTGTGTTTACCACGCTGTTTGGAATTCTGGGGTTCTTAAGCCTTAAATCCTATACGGTTATGGAACATGAGGAGACCAGGGGAGATGTCATTATCCAAAAGAAAATGGATATGGCAAGCAAAGGCCTTTCCGTGTTTGTCCATGGTATGAAGAATCAGCTATTGTCCAACCGGGTCATCCAGGAAAGGATCAGTGAGGAACTTAAAAAAGCCGATCCTGATAAGGAGAAGCTTCTGGAATATTCCCATATGCTTGAAACCATCAATCAGAATATGATTATCCGGATGGAAGAATTATATAGGAGCATTAAATCCAATTACATGACTTTGGTACCTACGGAAGCTTCAGAAGTGGTCCGTAAGGTTCTGGACCGGTTTCATGAAAAATATCCGGATGTAGCGGTGGAAACGGAGATAGAAGCCAGAACATTGATCCTGGCGGACGCTGTTCATTTAAGCGAAGCCCTGTATAACCTGGCGATCAATGGCTATGAAAGCATTCTGGAATCCGGCAGGCAGGAAAAGCACTTAAGCATAAAGGCATACCATGAACGGCTTTATGTGACCATTGAAATCCAGGATAATGGAAGGGGCATGTCCAGACAGGTACAGAAAAAAATATTTGACCCGTTCTATACCAGCAAGAATACCAATAATAATTGGGGACTTGGGCTATATTATGTGAGACAGATCATAAAATACCATTTTGGAATGCTGAAGTTAGAAAGTACGGAGGGAGAGGGAACCACCTTTTTTGTTGCGATACCGAAGTGTAAAAACCAGGATGAATAAGGAAGGGGAATAAGATGATAAAGGTGCTGATTGCAGAGGATTTTACCATACTTTGTGATGATTTAAAAAAGCAGCTGGAAAGGGATGAAGAGATAAAGGTAATAGGCTGCGCCTCCACAGGAAAGGAAATCGTGGAAATGGCCCTTATAATGGATGCAGATGTGATCTTGATGGACATTGAGATGGAATCCAGGAATGCCGGGATTCTGGCGGCCGAGCGCATCCGGGATATAAAGCATGACCAGAAGATCATCTATCTGACCGTTCACGAGACCGAGGACATCATCATTACTGCTATGGGAACCGGGGCTGTGGATTATGTTGTGAAAGGCGGAGCAATAGAAAATCTGATGGAACATGTTAAAAATGCCCACATGGGAAAACCGGTGATGGAAGCAAGAATACAGAAAACCATTATGAATGAATACAAAAGGCTGCAGCGTTCGGAACGGAGCCTGTTATACTTCATTAATAATGTTTCCCAGCTGACTGCCGCAGAGCGGGAGCTGGTGAAGCTTCTTTTGGAGGACCGGAAAATAAAGGAAATTGCAGGGATCCGCTGTGTGGAAGTCATAACCGTCAAGACCCAGATAAAAAGCCTTTTAAGAAAATTCGGCTGCAGCAGGTCAAAGGAGATCGTCTCCATCATCAGGGAATTAAATTTGTCCCATTTATTTGAGGAGCAAACGTTTGGTTAAATAAAATGGAATCTTTTGTCGAATTATGATATGATAGAAGCATATCGTATGAAAAAGCGGCGGTCTGAAGAATGAGAAAGGGGAATTTTTATGAAAACGCTATTCAGAAACGGGCGGTTTTATGTAAACGGAAGCTTTATTTTGGGGGATTTGCTGGCAGAGGATGGATTCATACGGGAGATAGCAGAAGTTCACAACGGGGATGCAGCCGTTGTTTATGATATGGAAGGAAAGCTGGTGGTTCCGGGATTTATCGATATACATACCCACGGAGCTGCAGGAGTTGATGTGAACAAGGCAACAGCGGAGGATTATGAAACAATCTGCCGCTTTTTTGCCGCCCAGGGGACAACGGCCTGGCTGGGGTCGGTGCTAACGGATACAAAGGAGCAGACCCTTTGGTGCATAGAAGAGTATAAAAAATGGAAAACCAGAGAGCATCAGGGAGCAAAACTTTTAGGAATCCACTTAGAAGGCCCCTTTCTGTCACCGGAATATAAAGGAGCTATGCCAGAGCACCTGCTTCGGAAGGGGGATTTGGAGCTCATTAAGGAATATCAGAAAGCGGCAGAGGGTGATGTTAAATATATCACATTGTCACCTGAAATTGAGGGCAATATTCTCATGATCCCCAAATTAAAGAAGCTTGGAATCCAGGTTGCCATCGGCCATTCCGGAGCTGATTACGATACAGCGTGTGCGGCCATTGAGGCGGGAGCCAGAGGCGCCACCCACACGGGAAATGCCATGAAGCTTCTGCACCAGCATTTTCCGGCGATCTGGGGCGCTGTGCTGGAGTCTGACCAGGTTTTTTGTGAAATCATCTGTGACGGACGTCATCTCCATCCCGGAACGGTCCGGCTGATTATCAAGACCAAGGGACTGGACCAGGTGGTTGCTGTGACGGATTCCATTATGGCAGCAGGGCTTCCGGATGGGAAATATAAGCTGGGAGTAAATGATGTTATTGTGGAAAACGGAGATGCCAGACTGGCTTTCGGAGGAAGCCGGGCAGGAAGCACTTTGACCATGGGAGCCGCATTAAAGAATCTCCTGGAATATACGGGAAAGCCACTTACGGAAGTACTCCGGCTTCTTACGGAAAATCCCGCAAGGCTGATCGGCGTTTATGACAGGATGGGTTCCATTGAGGCGGGAAAAGAAGCGAACCTGGTGGTGCTTGATGAAGCATACAATGTTCTTAAGACTTATGTACATGGAAGAGAATGCCGCTGACACCGGCGAGGAAGGATTTTGATAAAATGAGCGGTTATATGTATGGATTGTTTCTATTGATCAGTTTTGGCGCATCCATTGCAGGCGCCATCTGCGGAATTGGCGGAGGCGTTATCATTAAGCCCACATTGGATGCATTTGGGGTGTTAAGCGTATCTGCCATAAGCTTTCTGTCAGGTTGTACGGTGCTTGCAATGACCTGTTATTCTGTAATCAAAGGGAAAATGAGCGGAGAGTCCCTGGTGGATATGAAGACAGGGACGCCTCTTGCCATAGGGGCGGCCATTGGGGGAGTCGTGGGAAAATCCATGTTCCAGGCAGTTTCTTCCCTGTTTGCAGACAAGGACATGGTGGGGGCTGTTCAGGCGGCCTGTCTCCTGGTGATCACTCTGGGAACGCTGATCTATACGGTTAAAAAGGACAAGATCCATACTCATCATGTGACCCATCCGTTGATTTGCGTGCTGATCGGACTGGTGCTTGGGATCCTTTCTTCCTTTTTGGGAATTGGAGGGGGCCCCATCAATCTGGTGATGCTGTTTTTCTTCTTTTCCATGGATACGAAGGCAGCCGCCCAGAATTCTCTGTACATCATCCTGTTTTCCCAGATCACAGGACTTTTGAATTCCATGGTAACAGGAACGGTCCCGGAATTCTCCATCTGGCTTTTGGTCCTCATGGTGATAGGAGGGATCTTAGGCGGGATGAGCGGCCGGGTGATCAATAAAAGGATTGACGAGAAGGTAGTGGACAAGCTGTTCCTGTTTTTGATGATAGTCATTATTGGAATTAATATATATAATATTTATCAGTTTATGTAAACCGTCAGGGCTGTTGCGGATACGGTTCCCTTCAGCTCTTTTTGTTGCACGGAATCAGGAAAGGAGACTTTGATGATAGGAATACTGGTTGTGGCTTTTTCCGCTCTTCTTGGAGGTCTTGTCCAGGCGGTAACAGGCTTTGGAGGTGCGATCATCATTATGATTTTTCTTCCCCTCATCCTGTCCATGAATGCGGCTCCGGCTTTAAGTGATGTGATTACCATGATCCTGTCCTTTTCTATGTTCTGGCGGTACCGGAAGTCGGTAAGGATAAAGCCGATTCTACTTCCGGCAGGGATCTATCTGGCGGCAAGTACCATTGTCATTCACTGGTCCGCTTATTTTGATGCCGGTAAGCGAAAAGGGATTTTTGGCCTGTTTCTCATAGGGCTGGCTGTTTACTTTTTCTTTTTTTCAGGGAAAGCCAGAGTAAAGCCGTCACTGTCAATGGGAGCGGCCTGCGGGCTGGCGGCCGGCATATGCGGCGGCTTTTTTGGGATCAGCGGTCCGCCTATGAGCCTTTATTATCTGGCTGTCCTGGATTCCAAAGAGGAGTATCTGGGGACATTAAATGCATTTTTTTCCATTACCGTGGTTTTTAACATCATCGCCAGGATCTCCAATGGATTCCTGACCGCGGATCTGGTTCCTTATATGGCAATTGGGATTGCGGCGATATTGGCAGGAAGTGTCTGGGGCAGCAAACTGGTGGCGGGGATCGACCGAAAGACTATGAGCATGTGCGTATATGGGCTCATGGCAATCGCCGGGATCGTTGCACTGCTGTAGAAATTATAAAAAAGAGGAGGGGGATATTGACAAAATAAATAGAATGTGGTACATATGTATTATACACACGAGTTGATATTAAAAAATATTGTGCAATATTTTTTGTATTGGAGGGAAATGATGAAAACAAAACTGAATATTGGGTTTGTTACTACCTATTCGGGCAGGTGGCCCAAGGAGGTTCCGGAACAGAGAAACCGGGAATATGGGGACTGGCTGGCTGAACATCTTCCGATGGCCCGGATCGTGAGGGCTTCCATCCTGGGCAGCAGCCGGGAGGCGGTAGAACAGGTGACAAGGGAGTTTAAGGAACAGGACGTTGATGTGATCGTTCTGGTCTATGGTGCGTTTACAGGAGATGACGTGCCTTCTTATCTGGCGGAGATGGTAAGAGTGCCCCTTATCTTATGGGCGCCCTATGAAATACCTTTTGAAAAGGATGACAGGCTTTATTCCAATGCACTTTGTTCCATGACAATGAATGCGGCTGCCATCAGAAAGCTTGGGGCAACCTATCATACCGTATACGGAAGCCTGGAGGATGAAAGGGCGGCGGAAAAGGTGAAAAACCTGGCTCTGGCCTACGGCGTGGTCAAGGCGTTACGGCATACCAACCTGGGGCTTTTTGGATACCGTCCCACAGCTTTTTACAACTGCAGTTTTGATGAAAGCCTGATCCGCAGGACCTTTGGGGTAAAGATCGAAGAAACTGATTTAAAGGTGATCTTTGACCGGATGGCAGAGTTATCCGGAGAAGATTGGAAGGCTGACATGGAAAAGGTGTCCTCTGAATATGACGTGGCGCAGCTTCCTGAGGGACATTTGGAGAACCATTCCAGACTGTATCTGGCTCTTAAAGAGGTGATGAGAGAGCAGAAGTATGATTTTGCAACCATCAAATGCTGGCCTGAAATGGGAAATCTCCATACAACGCCCTGTGCAGTCCTTGGACGCCTGGCTGATGAGGGAATTAACATCGGCTGTGAAGGGGATGTGGATGCAGAGCTGGCCCAGATGACGGAATACTATCTTACGGGGAAGCCAAGCTTTATTACAGACTTAATCAATATCGATGAAGAGGAAAACGTGATCACCTTCTGGCATTGCGGAAATCCTGCTCCATCCTTGTGCAATAAAGATTATAAAGTTCAGCTTAGAAATCATCCTCTGGCCGGCCAGGGCACCGCATTTTATGGGGCTTTAAAGCCTGGGAAAGTGACCATTGCAAGATTCTGCAACATAGACGGAGGCTACAAGCTGTTCCTTATGGGAGGAGAGGCACTGCCAATGGACCGGTATACAAAGGGAGCCATGGCTAACGTAAGAGTGAAACACCCTGTGAGGGAAGTGATAGAAGGGATCATAGCAGAGGGAATCCCTCACCATTACAGCATCGTATGGGAGGATGTGGCGGAAGCCATGAAGCAGGTATGCGGGCTGCTTGGAATCCCTGTTATTGAGATGCAGCCTGGAAATAACCGTTGACACCATTTGGACCAGACGGGTATAATGAAAAATATACATACGAGTTTATGGTGAGGAGACAGGATTATGAGTCAGAACGGCGAACGGGTGACAAGGTCGGATGTGGCAAAGGCTGCAGGAGTCAGCGAGACAATCGTATCCTATGTAGTCAATAACAATCGCTATGTGGCAAAGGAAAAGAGGCAGAGGGTGGAGGAGGCCATTGCAGCCCTTCATTACAGGCCCAATAACGTCGCACGGGCTTTGAAGGGAAAGCGCAGCAACCAGCTTCTCTTTATTGCAGATCAGATCACCAACGAATATTTCAGCCGGATCGTCAGCGAGATGGACAAATACGCCTATGAGGCCGGATTCCTGATTTCACTGTGTGCCAACCGGAATACGCCGGAATTTGTTTCCCAGGTGATCAGCCGGCAGTATGACGGCATCATCATCAGCTCCATCAGTTTTCCCATGGAATATGTGGAGTCCTTCAGCAAGGCGGGAATACCCGTACTGCTGTTTGAGCACAGGACCCATGGCGAACTTCCTGAGAATGTGGCTACCCTTGCTTCCGGCCTGTATCCGGGAGCCAGAATGGCGGTCAGCCATTTAGTCGGCAGAGGGAGGAAGCATATCATATATATTGACCGCATCAGCAAAAAAGGAAATGTAAGCGGACCTACGGACTTACGGCTTAGCGGATACCTTGACGAGATGAGAGAGAACGGGCTTTATGCCGGTGAAGATACGGTCATTGCAGGCTGTCATTCAGAAGAGGAACTGGCAGAGGAAGTTGTTAAATATTTAAAGGAACATAAGGAAACAGACGGAATCGTGGGGCGGAATGATATGGTGGCCTGCATCGCCATGTACGCGGCTGTTGGCTGGGGAAAGAGAGTGCCTCAGGATATGGGCGTGGTGGGTTTTGACAATTCCAGCATCAGCATGTTTTGTTTTCCAAGGCTTACGACCCTGGAGATGCAGCGGGAGGCTATAAGCAGGACCGCCATTGATATGATGGTACAAATGATCGGCGGAAAGCATCCGGAGAATGGGAAATTTGAAACAAAGCTGATTGTAAGAGAAAGCACGTAATGGTTTTATTCTGGAGGAAAAACACAGGTTTTTCCGGATGATATACACACGAGTGTATAACGGAATATGGGGATGATATTGTCCCGAAAAATCTGGTTTTAATAAAACAAGCGGAATCTTAAAGAAAGAGAGGGTATTTTATGAAAAAAAGAAGATTAGCAGCGCTGGCACTTGTTAGTCTCATGGCGCTCACAACCGGCTGCACCGGTGGGGGAAAGACTGAGACGGGGACAACCGGAGGGGAGCCGAAGACAGAGGCGGAGGCAAAGACAGAGGAGAAAGCCCAGGGTTTAAGAAGCACGGAGCCCATCACCTTAAAGATTGCCAATTATGCGGTTCTGGAAAAGGGGTATGATGAGTTTTGGAAAAGCACGAAGGAAGGCTTTGAGGCCAGGTATCCCAATGTAACGATTGAATGGGTCACCGCTCCATACGGTGAAATCTTAAACCAGGTCATCAACATGGCAGGAGGCGGAGACCGGGTAGATTGTGTTTTCAGTGAGATGATCTGGATCCCTGCCTTAGTAGATGCAGGTCTTGCGGCTCCTATGAAGGATGTCTTGGATGAAGACTTTTTAAAGGATTACTATCCCAATATTCTGGAGGCTCATAAGGTTGACGGAGAAGTTTACGGAGCGCCGCTTTACGTATCTCCTTCCCTATTGTTCTATAACAAGAACCTGTTTGAAAAGGCCGGCCTTGATCCCAGCAAGCCTCCAAAGACTTATGAAGAAATGCTTTCCATGGCGGAAAAGCTGTCTGGGCTTACTACGGACGATGGAAATAAAGTGTATGCATTCGGCCAGCCCACTGCATCGGTGATTGTCATCGGGTCTTCCATTCAGGCCTTTGCCGCAAACTTCGGGGGGTATGTATTAGACGAAAACGGGAAGCTGAATGTGGAAAATGAAGGCTTAAAGGATTCTCTTAAGATGTTAAAGCTTCTTGATGAAAAGGGCTATAACCCTCAGAACGCCAAGCCAAAGGACTTAAGAAACTTATTTGCCCTGGGGCAGCTCGCCATGTATTATGACAATTCATGGGGCTTTAACGGAGCCAAATCCATCAACCCGGATGTGGTGAATTTTGCGGCAGCAGCAGAGCCCTTAAAGGGCGGTAACGGGGATGGAGCCTCCAATCTCCAGTCTCATTGCTTTGTGGCGGTTGACAACGGACCGGAGCGCGTGGAAGCGGTGAAGAACTTTATCCAGTATGTGGTTACACCGGAGGTTTTAAATGATTACATTGCCAATATTGCCCCAGCACTTCCTGCAAAAGATGCCATGAAGGACATGGAAGCCGTAAAGAACAGCCCGATATTAAACGGCGCAGGAAATTCCGTGGAAAAGGCGGAGCCGGTGCTGATGTTCCCTTCCTTATCTGAATTTAACTTAGAGCTGTGTGCATTGGCCCAGGCGGTAACGGTTGGAGGAGAAGACGTTGATACTGCTCTTAAGAATTTCCAGAATACGGTACAGCCCCTGCTTCCATAAGGCGCAGACAGTTATTTGACTTAAGCAAATTAAGGAAGTGATCGGCAGGATGAAAAAAAAGATGGAGCTTTGGTTTCTTCAGTATGCCGATCCAAGAGTTGACGGTTCAAGGGAGCCGGTCATGGGCGGGGGACAGAGCTGTATGGCCGGAGTATTGGGACCTGGAATCAATGTTTACGGAGAGAATAAATAGAAAGTGGGGAAAGAACCTTGAAGGAGAAGGCAATTAAGAGGTCGTATTTTAAGGCTCAGACAGGAGATCGGGTATTCGCATTTGCATTGCTGCTTCCGGCAATTATTACAACCGTATCGTTTATATTGATTCCGGTGGCGGATTCCATATACAGAAGCTTTTTCGATTATAAGGTAAAAAATATCATCTCGGGAAAACCAGGAATATGGAATGATTTTGCCAACTACACAAAGCTTTTTTCCAATGGAAAGCTGCTTCCTTCCATAACAAACACCCTGGTATTTGTGTTCGGTGTGGTTACAGTACAGTTTATTCTGGGAATGGCCCTGGCCCTGATTTTAAACAGCGACATAAGGTTTTCCCGGTTTATAAGAAGCATTATGATGGTCCCCTGGGTGGTGCCGACCCTGATTTCAGGACTTATATGGCTGTGGCTGTTCCAGCCGCAGTACGGTCTGGTTAAATATTTCGTGGGAATATTGACCGGAGGCAGGGTGACGGAATTTGCCGTTTTGAATAATCCGGCTACGGCCATGTTTGGCGTTTCCACAGCCGCTTTGTGGAAACAGATCCCTCTTGCAGCTCTGCTCCTTTTAGCTGGTCTTGCCAATGTGCCTGAGGATATTTTAGAGGCGGCTAAAATTGACGGGGCTAATGGGGTTCAGAGATTTTTTAACATTGTCCTGCCTTATATGAAGAGCGTGATCAAGGTCACGGTTTCCATGTCCATTATTGAGAACTTCAAGCAGTTCCCCTTATTCTGGACCATGACAGGAGGCGGACCGAACAACTCCACCACTACCATGGCCATATTAAGCTACCGGGAAGCTTTTGTATCCAATAATTTTGGCTCCGGAGCGGCTGTTACTACGGTATGGATGCTTTTGATGATCGTGGTCGTATTTGTTTATAACCGCATGTTTCAAGCGGATGATATGTAAGGAGGAGGCTGAATATGAAACGAAACCGTACCTTAAACAACATTCTGAAGTATGTGGTTTTAGGCCTCATCCTTTTGTTTTTACTGTTCCCTCTGTTATGGGTTCTGATCACATCCTTTAAAACCAATATGGAGGCATACAAGTTTCCGCCTACCTTTCTGGTCGGGAACCCTACGGTTCAGAGCTACATCAATTTGTTCACCGTTGATAATGATTTCTTTACATATTATAAAAACAACTTTATTGTGGCGGGAAGCGCTGCGCTCATCACCACCTTTATGGCGGTCATTTCCGGCTATGCGTTGTCCCGGTTCCATTTTAAATGGAACAATTGGATTGTGGCTGCATTCACTTCCGCACAGATGTTTCCCGTGGTCAGCCGATTGATTTCCCTTTATAAGATCCTTGGAGATGTAAAACTGATTAATACGCACCCGGGGCTGATCCTGGCTGTTACGGCAGGTATGCTCCCGTTTACCATTATGCTCATGTCCAGCTTCTATGACGGGATTCCAAAGGAGTTAGAGGAAGCGGCCAGAGTGGATGGAGCGGGCAGGTTCGGAACGCTTTTTAAGGTCGTGGTACCGCTTGTAAAGCCGGGGATGCTGGCAGTGGGAATTTATGCATTCCTGCTTTCCTGGGATGATTATCTGCATGCATCGACCCTGATCCAGACAGATGACTTACGGACTCTGTCGGCAGGCGTTGCACTCCGCTATTTGGGCGAGCTTTCCTATGACTGGTCCCTGATCAACACCATTTCCATTGTGGGTACCATCCCTATGGTAGTGATATTTTTCTTCTTCCAGAAATATATGGTCAAGGGCCTGGTAGCGGGTGCAGTAAAAGGATAAAAAAGGAGAAAAAACCATGCTTGTAACAAACAAAGAGAATTTAATGAAGGCATCAAAGTCAGGGTATGCCATCCCGGCTCTCAATACCCAGGGAGGAAATTATGATATCATCTGGGCTGCCTGCCGGGCGGCGGAGGAGATGAGATCTCCGGTCATTCTTGCCCACTACGTATCCACAGGAGCCTATTCCGGCCACGACTGGTTTGTGGAAGTCTGCAAGTGGTGCGCGGGCAAGGTTTCTGTTCCGGTATCCATTCATCTGGACCATGGCGGGGATTTTGATATCTGCATGGAGGCACTGAAGCTTGGCTTTACTTCCTTAATGATCGACGGCTCGGAAAAGCCTGTAAAGGAAAATGCGGCTATGACCAACGAGGTATTAAAGGTAGCCAGATGCTTTGGAGTGCCGGTGGAAGCCGAAATCGGAGAGCTTTTGCGCTTAGATAACCTGGGAGGAGTGATGGAAAATAAGAATATTGTGAATCCTTGGGAAGTAAAGGCATTTTTAGAGCTGTGCCGGCCCGATTCCCTGGCCATCGGCATCGGCAATGCCCACGGATATTATAAGGGAGAACCGGACATCCATCTGGAGGTTTTGGAGGCAGTGAGAAAGTTTACGGATATCCCCCTGGTTCTTCATGGCTGTACCGGAATGAAAGAAGATATCATCAGAGAGGCCATAAAGCTGGGAGTGGCGAAAATTAATTTCGGCACGGAAATCCGCTATCAATACGTAAACCACTATGAGGAAGGTTTAAAGAATATGGATCATCAGGGGCATTCCTGGAAGCTGTCCCAGTATGCCAATAACAGGCTGACAGAGGATATTAAGGATATCATCCGCCTGGCAGGGTCAGAAGGGAAAGCATGATTCACTTTAGAATAAAAGAACAGTATGAGAGGAGTCTTGACATGGAAAAGAAAAACAGCCAGTTAACTTACGGCGAGGTATATAAACAGCCTGAGTCCTTTGAAGCGGTCAATAAGTCATTGGAGGATATTTACAGGGTCCTGGATCAGGCATTTGCAGAGGAATATGATGAACTGATCTTTACCGGCTGCGGCACCAGCTTTTATCTGGCCCAGGCTGCCGCCCATGCCTTTTCTGCTTACAATTGCCTTCCGGCTAAGGCCATGTGCTGCTCCGAGCTTTACTACTTCCCGGAGACATTTGTGAAAAACAGAAGGGTTCTGGTTCTTCCCATTACCAGGAAAAGCTATACCACTGAGGTCCGTATGGCGATTGACAAGGTGAGAAGCTTTCCCGGGGTTAAAACCCTGGCTATCACCTGTGACAAGGATAGTGCGGCCTATAATGATTATATGATCCTGTCTCCGGATACTGCCGAGGACAGCGTGATCATGACCCGTTCCTTTACCAGCATGGTTTACTTATCAGTGATCATGGCCATGTATGTGGGAGGTAAAAAGGATGAAGTGGCTGCAATGGCAGACTACGGAGACAGCGCAAGGGATGTCCTTGGGAAAATGGATGTCCTGGCAAAGAAAATCATCGGTGAAAACGAACATTTAAACCTGTTCATTACCCTGGGGCAGGGCATTTACTACGGGGTTGCCAATGAGTGCATGAACAAGATAAAGGAAATGGGAATTTCGAATTCAGAGGCTTATTACAGCCTGGAGTACCGTCATGGTCCCATGAGCCTGGTGGATGAGAATACCCTGGTCCTTTTCTTAAGTCATTCGAAAACCGTGGAAGAGGATGCGAAGCTCCTGGCCCAGATGAAGGAATATGGTGCGGTAACGGCGGCAGTCGGAAATACCGCTGCCGTGGATATGAAAGAGGCAGACTATTGCCTGGATCTGCCCTATGGGTATAATGACATGCAGAATGCGGCGTTAATCGGATTTATCGGACAGTTTATCGGTTATTACATTGCTGAGAAAAAGGGCATTGACGCGGATCAGCCAAGGCATTTGTCCCAGGCGATTGTTATTCAGTGATTTTTGTAATTTTAAAGAGATACAGGAATTCATAAAAATGGCTGCCCATGGCTGATTATAATCAGACAGCGGGCAGCTCTTTTCATGTAAATCTATTCTTCATTTATCAGTTGTTCCAGAAGATTTTTTGCCATGAGAATATCCTTTTTTTGCTCTTCGCCGGATATTTCCCGTTCTATGGTAATATCTCCGTCATATCCTATTTCTTTCAGCTTTGCCACAAAGGCGGGGTAATTCACTTTTCCTTCTCCGAGAGGAACCTCTTCGCCAAGCATATGACCGTCCGTAGGATATTTTCCATCCTTTCCGTGAATTCCCATCACGTATTCCCCGAATACTTCCAGGGCATCTACCGGGTTGGCTTTGCCGTACATGATTAAATTGGCAGGATCCAGGTTGATTCCCACATTGCCTTTTCCTGTTTCCTTTTCGATATCCTGTATGGCTCTTTTTAATGTGACCGGGGTTTCCTGGCCTGTCTCAAAAAGGAAATTCTGCTGATTCTTTTTACACTGTTTTACCAGCGTTTTTAAGCATGCCAGGACGCCCTGGTAATTGGGATCATAGGGATTTTCCGGCATGTAGCCCACATGGGTAGCCACATCCCGCACCTGTATCATGGCTGCGAATTCAATCCCTTTTTCCAACATCTTCATTCTCTCAAAACGGAATGTCTCTGGCACAAGACCCAGGGTAAGCTGACCGTCATAGAAATCCCATATTTTCGGGCCTTCCCAGCCGCACCAGAAGGCGGTAATATCCACTTTGTGACGGCCTGCTGCGGCAATTACCTTATCTGCAGTGTCCTCATTCATCAATTTCTGGTCCCAGCACACCAGCTGGCAGCTTTCCATACCCATAGAGCGCAGCTCCGCAAATCTACCATCCACGTCCGTATCCTGAAATAGTTCAACCAAACTTCCGATTCTCATAGGAAATACCTCTCTTTCTCTTTATCAGCCCTTGACAGCTCCGGCCGTAATGCCTCCCACAATATGCTTCTGCATGAAAACAAAGAAGATCAGGCTTGGGGCCATGGACATCACAATTCCCGGAAGGGCGTGTTCCCAGTCCGCCGACTGGGCGGAAAACTGCATGTAAAGCGCATTCTGGATGTTCATTGCCCGGGCATTCCCACCGACGATCAGCTGGTTGGTGATGATATCATTCCATGTGGCAAGAGTGTCCAGAACCACAACAGTTGTCAGTATGGGCTTTAGCAGCGGGAGAACAATGGTGAAATAGGTCCTCACCTTGGAAGCGCCGTCAATACAGGCGCATTCCTCTAGCTCAATGGGAACATTTTTTACAAACCCATGAATCATATAGACTGCCAGGGGCATACACAGCCCTGTACTTACCAGGATATATCCGATCTTATTCCCTGTCATGCCAAAACCTGCCACCAGCCGGGTCAAAGTGATCATGTAGGACTGGAAGGGCACCATCATTGGCATGATAATGAGTGCAAAGCACACCGCGGACAATCTGCCCTTTGTCCTTGCCAGCTTATAGGCTGCCATAGGAGCCAGCAGTGCGATCACGCATACCGTGCAAGCCGTATACAGCAGGGTATTGCTGATGAGCATCGGAAATCGGAATTTCGTCCATGTTTCCATGTACATATTCAGACTCCAGCTTTCAGGAAGGGCCAGGAACTTTTGAAGCATGTCGTTATAAGGTTTAAAAGAATTAATAAATATCAGAAGCAGGGGCATCAGCCAAAATACAGAACAGATAAACACAATAACGGAAAGCATGCTGATCTTTTTTATTTTTTTCATTACGCCTCTATCTCCTTACCCTTAGTTACCTTAAGCTGGACTGCAGTGATCATAAGCACGAAAACCACAAATACCAGTGACTTCGCGGTAGCCATTCCGTACCGGTTGTTGAAAAATGCTTCTTTATAGATGTTGTACGCCACGGAAATGGTGGAATTGGCCGGTCCGCCCTTGGTAAACACCATGATGACATCAAACAGTTTAAATGAGAATGTCAGGGAGGTAAGCATACAGATGGAAACTGCAGGCATGATAAGGGGAATGGTCACCCTTCTTAACACCTGGAATCTGCTGGCTCCGTCTATTTTGGCGGCTTCGATCAGTTCCCTTGGTACGGAAATGATGCCGGCAATATAATTCACCATATAGAATCCCAGATTCTGCCACACGGTCATGATCACGACTACGAAAAATGCCAGCTTCGACGAACCCAGCCAGCTCCAGTGAAACACCTCCCAGCCGGTTGCCTGATACAGAGCCTCAAACCCGGGACCAAGAATGAATTTCCAGATCAGGCTGATGGCCGTCAGGCTTATGATATAAGGTATGTAATAAAATGCCCGCCCCACGCTTGAGATTTTCTTTTCCTCCGCCATGACCAGGGCAACCGTCAGGGATATCGTGTTTACCGCCACTACAAAAAACACCGAGAACTTTAGTGTAAATGCAGCGCTTTTCCAAAACAGTGCATCATCTGAGAATATATTAACAAAGTTCTGAAGTCCCACAAACTTCATGTCCTTACTGATCCCATTCCAGTCAAAGACTGAGTAGTACAGGTTCATCAGAAACGGTACGTCTGTAGAAAACAGTACAAATGCCACCGCTGGAAATACAAACAATGCGAATATCAATAAATCTTTTGCTTTTCCTTTGTTTTTCACTTTCATCCCTCCTGGATTTCCATTTCCGTCAGGCTCCGGTTTCTAAAACTGAGGGATCAGTTTTTCTGGATCTGCCATCCCTTCTGGAACTCCTCAGTCACCTGCTGCGCCGTCATATCGCCTATCATATACGCCTGCATCGCAGGCCCAACGATATCAGAATATCCCGTAGGTGCAATGGTGTGGATCCAGCCGTTTGTCTTTCCGTTTTCTACGTATGATGACGCATCATTGGCAAGAGCACCCTTAACTTCCATGGTCGTCTTAGCTCCCGGAACGCCTCCTACGCCGTCGCACATCCATTTCTGACCTTCCTCTGATGTGAGGATATACTCCAGATATTCCTTTGCCAGATCCAAATGCTTGGAATCCTTATTCACGATATAGGTCCAGTTGCAGGAAGACAGCAGTGTGGCATCTTCCGGATTATCACTCACCGGGCAGGGAAGGAATGCCAGGCGGGCATCGGGGTTAAAGGAATCCAGGGTAGACTGGCACCAGTCGCCCATATGGATAATGGCTGCTTCTCCATTTGCCAGCATGTTTTCGCTTGTTTCCCAGTCGATTTCAAGCGGCTTGTCAGGACCATATTTCACAGCAAGATCCAGAAGACGGAAGAGATTCTGGAAATTCTTCATATCCTTAAAGGCAAGATCGCCGCTGTTTAATTTATCCACGACTCCCTTTGCATCCAGGGATTTATCCATTATAAAATGAGTGGATAGGTGATGAAGGACCCATGTTTCCTTTGCTGCCAAAGCAAAAGGTGTGATCCCGGCTGCGGACAGCTTTTCGCAGGCTGCCTCAAGCTCATCCATGGTATCCGGAAGTTCTGTGATCCCGGCTTTTTCAAACAGCTCAATGTTATAGATCAGGCCTAAATTCTCATAGGTCCAGGGCAGTGACATGATGTTCCCGTCCCCGTCTTTTCCCGTGTCCAGAGCTGCCTCCTTGAATTTGCCTAATACTTCTTTGCCCTCTGACCAGTTATAAGCATATTCATAATATTTCTGGGCTGCCGTACCGGATTCAACATCAAATACATCCGGGATATCTCCTGAATTCACGCGGGACTGTAGCAGCGTACTGCTGTCGTTTGCAGCGTGCTGTACTTCGATTTTAACGCCAGGGTGGGCTTCTTCGAACTTTCTAGCCATCTCTGCATACTCTTCTAGGCCGTATGCATGTGCGTCAAATACCTTTAAGGTGATTTCTTCCGCCGTTTTCGCCTGATCCTTTGAGACGCTTTTGCTGCATGCCGTAAGGCTGGGAACAGCCAATGCCGTTGTCATCAGGATAGCCAATGCTTTCTTCATCATAATTTTTCCTCCTAAAATATGAAAATTTTAATTGTTACCTTTTGTTTACATACGCCTTTGCCTGCTTCCATTCCCTGATCGCCTGGCGTACAGACTGGATGCCTTCCTCCAGGGGGGCGACTTCAACCGGTTTTCCTTCCTGGAGACATTGGATGAAATATTTTATTTCCGTATAATAAGGCCCCAGATTGGATATGTTGATTCCGGCAGAGTCATCGCTTACGTCATACTCCCGGTGGAGTTTCGGATGCTCGATCCTGCCGTCATTTTTATAAATGGTCAGAGGCGTTTCCTCCCGTCCTTTAAATACGACGCTGGCTTCCTCAAAGCATGCATGGAAGCTGGCCTCAAAAGGAAGAGCGGAGCTTATGTCCCATATTCCTTCCGTTATGGCAAAAACCTTGCCGAATTCATAGGCGGTAAAGATCTGATTGATCATGCCGCTGGAAAAGGCCGTGGCCCTTACATCAAAGGAATCCGGTTCTCCCAGCATATACCGGAGAAAATCTAAGTCATGTACATGGAGGTCCAGTACAACGGAACCGCTTTTCCCCTCCTCGTGGAACCAATCCTCATATCCCCAGGCGGCATCTCCGCTGACTCTCTGCATGGTGATGGATTTCAGTTCTCCAAACCTGCCGGTATCGTAGCACTCCTTTAAGTACCGGTATTCATCAAAGGATCTCACCACCTGACCTACCATAACCTGAACCCCATTTCTTTTCTGGGCTTCCATAAGCTTTCCGGCCTCTTCCTCTGTCAGGCATACAGGCTTCTCCACAAATACATTCATTCCCTTATCCATAGCTTCCAGAGCATGCTCCGTATGGAGATAGCTGGGGAGGCAGATATGGACGCTGTCCAGGGACTCTGCCTCCAACAGCTCCATGCCGGTTTTATACTGCCTTGCATTGGGCCATTGTATTGCTGCCTTTTTAAGAAATTCCGGCCTGCAGTCTGCAAGGGACGTTACTTCCACATTCATGTTTGCTGACAACGCCTTTAACGATAGGTTATGAGTCGTGCCCATTCCTCCGCATCCGATCAGTCCTACTTTCATTTCATCATCCTCTTTCATTAGTTTGTACAGTGACCTTACTAATATAATTTAAAATTAAAAGCCATTGGGATCAAATCGTTGAATTCCGGCTTTTGGTATCTACGAGTTATATTAATTTGTTGAAATTACAATAGCATTAAGCGACATATATGTCAATATATTTTTTGGATTCGTATAAAATAAATGTAATTAGTGATATTTATTTAGAAAATTAATTATTTATTTTATGAAATATTCATATAAAATGACGATTGGTCATATCAAGTTACAATTTATTTATACTAATCCTTATATTTATCATGGATAAAACCTCCTTTTATATAATGATTTTCAGGAATGAGGCTTTTCTCCGTATTTTTTTCGGAATTATTGCAACTATCTATATTTTGTGATACATTATTTGATAAGGTTACTTTACTAAATATGTGTTAAGGAGGTGGGGGTGCAGCTTCTAATGCAGCAGATCATGAGAAGGGGAAAGGTGTTGCAGTTGTTTTTAAGCCTAAAAGTCAGAAAAGGGCTCTGCCTAAGGAGAAGCCAAACTGCTATTCGTGGGATTTTCCAGGACTTCATGGGGACAGAGGCAGTTCAATCAGTAATTTATCATAACAAGCAAAGGACAGGCAGGAAATTATGAAACTTGTAAACCAGCAGTTAATTAAAAATACAAATCTAAAGCAATTGTACAATTCCATTTACCGAAACCCAGGGATCTCAAGAGCGCAGCTCTCAAAAGATTCTAATTTAAGTAAGACTGCAGTTTCCTCCCTGGTGGATGAATTGATTGCGCGCAAATTTGTATACGATTCCGGTGCCAGTGATAGTACGAATGTGGGCCGTAAGCCCAACAGTCTGCTGCTTCGTGCGGAACAGTATTATGTGGCTGTTTTCTTACTGGAGGAGAAGAGGTTGAATGCGGCCCTGGTGGATATCACCGGCACCTCTTCCTTTTGTGAACAGGTGGATGTTCCTTCCCTTGACAGCTACATTCTTCTGTGCCAGGAATACATTCATCAGACTGTGCTGCAGCAGATAAACAGGGAGCAGTTTTTGGGGATTTGCGTGGTGGTTCCTGCCATGATAGATCCTGACAAGCGGGAAATATTCGCAACAACACTGAACCTTCCGGAAAAAGATTTTGTAGGTCAGCTCCAGCGTGCATTCTCCGGTTTTCCGGTGGCTCTTCTAAATGATACGGCCTGCTTTGCTTATGCGGAAAAGGTTTATACTCAGATTACGGAAAAGGATTTTGCATTTATTAACTTCGGGAAAGGGATCGGCGCCACCTTATTCATCCACAATGAGATGCTGGGCCGTGCTTCTGCTTCCTACACCCAGTTCGGCCATTATTCCATTGACCCTAAGGGAGAGCTTTGCTCCTGCGGGAACCGGGGCTGCCTGGAGTTAATGATCGGGGAAGCGTCCTTAAAAGACCGTATTTCAAAAGCCGGAGGAAGTCCGGCTTTCAGGAGATCATCGGCCGTTACCTATGGGGATCTTGGTCAGGCCAGTGTATATGGTGATATGGTTTCCTGCAAAGTAGTGCGGGATATCGCTGATGAATTTTCCATGGCTTTATGCAATCTGATCTGTATGGTGCATCCGAAGCTGATTATCATCGGGGGTAAGGGAAAAGACCTTGGGCCTTTATTTCTCCAGGAAATCCAGGAATGCCTGCGTACCATGGGATTTCGCCGTATGGTGAACTCCGTCAGCGTTAAGTACAGCCTTCTGGATTCCAGCGCCCTTTATAATGGCGCAATGAAATATTTCTTTGATATCCATTACAATTTTACTCAGGATATGGCCGGAAGCTTTTTTATCGGCTGATGGGGTTTTCCGGCTATGTTGTTTTCTTATGAAACGGAGGTACGCCAATGGAAAAATTAAGAGCTGCAATTATGGGCTGCGGAAGAATCTCTTCCTGTTATGAAGATGCCTTTCGCAGACTTTCGGATTATGTGGAGTTAGTATGTGCTATTGATATTGACGAAGATAAGGCAAAAGCTTTTGGGGAAAAATTCAACTGCCATTACAGTACGGATTTAGAGTCCGCGCTGCAATACCGGATTGATGTAATACATCTGTGCCTTCCCCATTATCTGCATCCGGTCATGGCTGTAAAAGCCATGGAGGCAGGAATACATGTGCTCACTGAAAAGCCCATTGCTATTTCCCTGCAGGAGGCTGACAGGATGATGGAGGTACAGAAGCTTACAGGGAAAAAGCTGGGCGTCATTTTCCAGACCAGATATACAAAAAGTGTGGAGAAGTTAAAACAGCTGATTAGTGAAGGATATTTTGGAAAGATTTTATCTGCCCGGTCTTATCTCACCTGGAACCGCCCTGCCTCTTATTACGAGGGCTGCGACTGGAAAGGAACCTGGGATAAGGAGGGAGGCGGCGTACTGATTGACCAGGCCATTCACAGCATGGACCGTGTCCGTTACATGCTGGGCAGTGACATTGAATGGATAGAAGGAAGCGTTCACAACCACTGTCATGAAATGGTGCATGTGGAGGATGCCGCAGAAGCCGCTATAAGGTTTAAAAACGGCTGTATCTACAGCCTTTATGCCTGCAATTCCTATGCTTCCGACTCACCCATTACCATAGAGCTCCAGGGGGAAAAGGGACGCTGCGGCCTGATACAGGATATGGGCTTTTATGAAGCGGATGGCTGCTATACAGAAATAAGAAATACCTATGAGACCACAAACATAGGACCGGATTACTGGGGAAGCAGCCACCATCTTCAGATCAGGGATTTTTATGAATCGATTCTGCATGATGGACCTGTAGCTGTAGACGGGTCGGAAGGCAGGAAGACTTTGGAGATGGTTAAGGGAATCTATTTATCTTCTTTGGAAAAAAGGCGTATTTATCTGCCGTTTGAGGACGTGTATTATAAGGATTTGAATACGCAAAAGGTATGAAATACATACTTTCATTTGCTTTACTCTGCAAATGATCCAGTGCCCGTTCAGGGATTATGATTATGTATCAGTTGGAATAGGCACCTATGCAGCCTGCGCTCGTCCGTCATATTGTATTGAGTTACGTTCATATTTTTTATATAGATAAATTTATATAGATAAATATCGTAATTTTACTAAAATTATGCCGGAAACTGCCGATATAAACAATAAGTATAAAAACAAATTAAGGGGTGCGGCTCATATGGAAATACGGGATAAACAGGAAAGACAGAATTCAATTGCTCTTAGCAGAAGGCTGGCAATAGGATTCGGCATAGTGAACGCCATAACAGTTTTAATATCTTTGATAAGCCTTTTCACCATTTTCAGATCACATTCTGCAAACAGTGTTTCAACGGGAGTTTTTGCGCTTTCCTCGGCCGCAATACTTCTGCTTGCCATTCTATCTGCTGTTGCAAGTATCATAATATGCAGGGTCTTAAACAGAAGCATTGTGCGCCCTCTTAAAATTCTCAACAATATTGCACGGCAGCTATCTATGGGAGATGCAAGCGCAAACGTGCGGGTCCTCACAAAGGACGAAGTGGGAGAATTGATGGAATCCTTCAAGGCGATGGTGGAAAACACCAGGAGACAGGCTCAGACAGCCGAAGCAATCGCCCGCGGAGATCTGACTGTCGATGTGAAAGTTAATTCGGAAAAGGATGTCCTCGGCATTGCGTTAAGCAGCATCGTAGAGAAAAACAACCACATTCTGTCTCAAATATGCGATACATCGGGACAGGTTTTAAGCGGGGCCGGCCAAATATCCGAAGCAAGCATACGCCTGTCGGAAGGGGCGGGCCATCAGGCTGGATCCCTTCAGGAGCTGGCAGCAGCTGTAACGGAGGTGAAAAACCGGATCGGCTTAAGTACAGATCATGCAGCCATGGCTATGACATGTGCAAATGACGTCAGACACGGAGCCGTGGATGGCAACAGGCACATGGAGGATATGCTGAAAGCCATGGATGAGATCAACCTATCCTCGTCAAATATCTCAAACGTAATTAAGGCGATCGAGGATATTGCCTTCCAGACAAACTTACTGTCATTAAACGCTTCGGTAGAGGCCGCAAGGGCAGGCCAGTACGGAAAAGGTTTTGCGGTTGTGGCGGATGAGGTGCGGAGTCTGGCGGCCCGTTCGGCAAAAGCCGCAAAGGAAACCGCAGACATGATTGAAAACTCCATTCAGAGGGCCGAGCATGGAATGAAGATCGCAAAGACCACTGCAGACGCTTTTAACAAAATTGTAGGTGGGATAGAGCAGGTCGCCGGGTTGGCGGAAAAAATTGCCGGTGCATCGTCAGAGCAAGCTTCCGGTATCGCCCGCATTAATGATGAAATCAGCCAGGTATCCAATGCGGTGCAGGCAAATTCGGCAGCGTCTGAGGAAAGCACCGCCGCAACGGCTGAGCTGTATAAGCAGGCGGAAGCGCTGAAGGGAATGGTACAGACCTTCAAGCTGAAAACGCCCTGTTAAAGAGAACTGTCCATCAACTCTGATATAATTTACATAGAAAAGGGGTGTTGTTCCATCGCGATCAATTGCAATGGAACAACACCCCTTTTTATTTATCCGGTCGGCCTACAGCAGAATGATGTTATGCTTTCTGCATTCTTCCCGCATTTCCTTTGGCCAGATGCTGGCCTGAACTTCTCCCACATGGGCCCTGTCCAGAAGAAGCATGCAGAGACGGGATTGTCCGATACCGCCTCCGATGGTATAGGGCAGTTCTCCATTTAAAAGCATTTTATGGTAAGGCAGGTTTTTCCTGTCTTCGCAGCCGGCTTTTTCCAACTGGCTTGCCAGGGATTTTTCATCCACCCGGATGCCCATGCTGG
Organism: Lacrimispora sp.; assembly: GCF_032078915.1. Classification (GTDB taxonomy): domain Bacteria; phylum Bacillota; class Clostridia; order Lachnospirales; family Lachnospiraceae; genus Lacrimispora. Next base: position 56,088 of record NZ_DAMAUN010000009.1, read on the forward strand.
AGATTTCCAGGGCGCAGTTTAAATTCTCAAACCAGAACAGGATGTCCCCGTTTAACTGCCAGTCATCATAGTCAGGTGCTCTTCCGTCATGGGGCTTTCCGCTCCCAAGCTTGTCCCCGATCTTCATGAGAAAGACGCAGCCGTATTCCTTTGTGATTAAGTTTTCCCGTTCCTTTGGGGTTTTGTCCGGGTAACGGTCCTCCAGCTCCTGGGAAGTGATAAAGGTGATGTCCTCTGGCAGATGCTTCACAGCATGGGGGTATTTGTACCAGACCTCGTGCTGCATGTGCTTGATGATCTTAAAGATGGTTCGGACGGTTTCCTTTAAGGTTTCTTCATTCCGATCTTCTCTGGTAATAACCTTTTCCCAGTCCCATTGGTCTACATAACAGGAGTGGAGGTTGTCTAAGTCCTCATCTCTCCGGATGGCGTTCATGTTGGTATAAAGGCCTTCCCCGGGCAGAAAGCCGTATTCATGAAGGGCCATGCGCTTCCATTTGGCAAGGGAGTGAACAACTTCAACGGTTTCGTCCGGAATGCCGGCGATATCAAACCGTACCGGGCGCTCCACGCCGTTTAAATCATCGTTTAATCCGCTGCTGCGCTCTACAAACAGGGGGGCTGAGATTCGTTCCAGATTCATTTCCTTACCAAGCTCTTTTTGAAACGTATCTCTAATGTATTTAATGGCCTCCTGAGTCTCCCGTACGGAGAGCTTGGGGTCATAGTTTTCCGGTATGATGATTTCCATGTGGTATTCCTCCCAAATAAAATGTTTTTATTATGGTATCATTAATATGAAAATCGTGCAACCATTGTTTTATCCTGAGTAACAGGAAGGAATGCTTTTGACAGGAAGCAAAAAAGTTGCATGGAAACTGGGCCTGTGATATGATAAATGGAAGTTATTAAAAGAAAAGAGCAAAGTAATATGAAGACAGAACGAATTATAATAGAAGATAAAGAGCAGCCGGAGGAAGATCTGTTAAAGAAGCCTGCGGAAATATTAAGAAACGGCGGTCTGGTGGCGTTTCCAACGGAAACCGTATACGGTCTTGGAGCCAATGCTTTTAACGAAGAGGCAGCGGGGAAAATTTATGCGGCAAAGGGCAGGCCCTCGGATAACCCGCTGATCGCCCATATCGCAGATTTTGATGATCTGCCTCCCCTGGTAACTGTCATACCCGAAGCAGGAAGACGGCTGATGGAAGCGTTTTGGCCGGGGCCTTTGACTCTGATTTTTCCGAAAAGCGAACTGGTTCCCTATGGGACTACCGGGGGACTTGATACGGTGGCAGTGCGCATGCCTGCCGATCCCGTAGCCAATGCTCTCATTCGTTTGGCCGGGGTGCCGGTGGCAGCGCCAAGTGCCAATACCTCCGGACGGCCAAGCCCCACTACGGCTGATCATGTATGGCAGGATATGAATGGAAAGATTGATATGATCGTAGACGGAGGAGCCGTAGGGATCGGAGTGGAATCCACGATCATCGATGTATCAGGGGACGAGCCTGTGATATTAAGGCCGGGAGCCATTACACAGGAAATGGCTTTTTCTGTTCTTGGACAAGAGGTCCCTCTTGACCCTGCCATTGTCTCAGGGCCTATGAAATCGGATGTGAGGCCAAAGGCCCCTGGAATGAAATATAAGCATTATGCGCCTAAAGCAGAATTAACTCTGGTAGAGGGCGAAACAGAGGATGTAATACGGACCATAAACCGGCTGGCAGAAGAAAAGCTTTCCAAGGGGTTCCGTGTTGGAATTATCTGTACCGAGGAAACGAAAGAGAGATATCCTGAGGGAATGGTACAAAGTATGGGATTACGTGCCAGGGAGGAGACCATTGCCCATAACCTTTACGGAGTGCTGAGGGAATTTGATGATCTGGAAGCGGATTTTATTTTTTCCGAAAGCTTCTCCAGAAACCATTTGGGACAGGCGATTATGAACCGGCTGACCAAGGCGGCAGGATACCATATTTTAAATGCAGGCTGTAAATCAGACTGTGTACATGATTAAGGAGAAAAGCGGATTGCGGATATCCGCTTTTCCAATTCAGAGGAGGAAATACCCTTAGGGTATCCCTGTACACCTGATGAAGCGGGGTGGGCCCTGCCCATAAAGCAAGGGCAAGAAGGAGGAAAACAAATGGCGGGAAAAAGAGAAGATTATATTACATGGGATGAATATTTTATGGGAGTAGCGGCTCTTTCCGCAAGGCGTTCCAAGGATCCCAGCACCCAGGTGGGGGCCTGTATCGTAAGCCGGGATAATAAGATTTTATCCATGGGTTACAATGGTTTTCCCATGGGCTGCTCGGATGATGAATTTCCGTGGGACAAGGAAGATGAGCAGGCGGATCCTTACAATGCCAAATATTTCTATTCCACCCACAGTGAATTAAATGCTATCCTTAACTACAGAGGGGGAAGCTTAGAAGGCAGCAAGCTTTATGTTACCCTGTTTCCCTGCAACGAATGTGCCAAGGCCATCATACAGGCCGGAATAAAAACCATCGTTTATGGTTCGGACAAGTATGACGGTACTCCTGCAGTCAATGCTTCCAAGCGGATGCTCAATGCGGCGGGGGTCCGGTATTACCAGTATCAGCCTACCGGAAGAAAGATAGAGATCGAGGTTTGAGATGAAATTTTTGCTGGTGGCGCTTAACGCCAAATATATTCATTCCAATCCCGCAATTTACAGCTTAAAGGCCTATGCGAAAGCCCATGTAAGAGAACCGGAACTGGAGGATGGAAGGTTTCAGATTGAAACGTTAGAATACACCATTAACAATCAGCCCGATGAAATCTTAAAGGATATTTTCTTAAGGAAACCAGATGCCATTGGGTTTTCCTGTTACATCTGGAACTTTTCCTATGTATTAGAGCTGATCCGGGACCTTCCGAAGGTTCTCCCTCATGTGGAGATCTGGCTGGGAGGTCCCGAGGTTTCTTATGACGCCCCTGAAATCCTTTGCCGGGAACAATCGGTTTATGGAGTCATGATGGGAGAGGGGGAGGAAACCTTTTCTGAAGTGGTGCGATGCTATCTGGAGAAGTGCAGGGGAAACCTTAATGAAAGGAGTTCCTCTTTTCAGGCTATAGATGGTACTGCCGTAAGAGATGAGGCAGGAAATGTGGCAGTGAATCCGCGAAAGACAGCGGTGGACATGAACTTAATTCCCTTCTTCTATAAAGATCTAAAGGATTTTGAGAATCGTATCATTTATTATGAAAGCAGCCGCGGCTGTCCTTTTTCCTGCAGTTACTGCCTCTCTTCTCTGGATAAGTCCGTGAGGCTGCGCGATAGTTCCCTGGTTTTAAAGGAGCTTAATGTGTTCCTTGAAAAACGGGTTCCCCAGGTAAAATTTGTGGACCGGACCTTTAACTGCAGCAGAAAGCATACCATGGAGATCTGGCGCCATATCATAGAACATGATAACGGGGTGACCAATTTTCATTTTGAGATTTCCGCGGATCTTTTAAACGAGGAGGAGTTAGAGCTTATGTCCCGCATGAGGCCGGGACTGATCCAGCTTGAGATCGGAGTCCAGAGCACCAACCGGACAACCATTAAGGAAATCCGCAGGACCATGGATTTGAAGCGTTTAAAAGAAAGGGTTGACAAAATTAACAGCTTTGGAAATATCCATCAGCATCTTGACCTGATCGCCGGGCTTCCGGGAGAAGATTACCAAAGCTTTCGTAATTCCTTTAATGAGGTATACGAGATGAAGCCGGAGCAGCTTCAGCTGGGATTTTTAAAGGTGTTAAAAGGTTCCTATCTGTGGGAAAAGGCAGGAGAATACGGGGTCGAGTTTAAACAGAAGGCGCCCTACGAGGTGCTGTCAACCAGATGGATTGACTACGGCGGGATTTTGAAGCTGAAAGCTTTAGAGGAAATGCTGGAGGTCTATGGAAACAGCGGACAGTTCCGGACCACCTTAAATGAACTTCTTAAAGAGTTTGAAACGCCTTTTGATATGTTTGAGGCATTGGCTGAATATTATGATAAACAGGGGTACTTAAGAATCAGCCATAACCGAATGGCCCGGTATGAGATCCTGGAAGGGTTCATTTACAGCCTGGTACCGGAAAAACGTTCCCTGTACCGGGATCTTCTGGTGTATGATCTTTACCTGAGGGAAAATTTAAAGAGCCGGCCTGTTTTTGCGGCAGACCAGGAGCCATATAAGGACCAGGTAAGGGCATTTTTTGAGGCAGAGGCAGCAGCTTTCCGGTATTTGAAGGAAGGTTACGGCGGTTATGAGGCCAGACAGCTTATTAAGATGGCTCATGTGGAGGTATTCCGGGACGGAAGGGCAGTTCTTTTTGATTACAAAAAACGGGATATCCTGTCTCATAATGCAGCGGCTTATGAAATCGGTGTATGGAGGAAATAATGGCAAAGAGAGAGACAAAAGCGGAACGTCAGGCCAGGGTATTAAAAGTGCTTGAGGCCCTTGACCGGGAATATGGAACGTCATATATATGCTATTTAAACCACGAAAATCCATGGCAGCTTTTAATAGCGGTCATTTTAAGCGCCCAGTGCACCGATGCCAGGGTGAACATGGTGACACCGGACTTATTTAAGAAGTATGATTCCCCTAAGAAATTTGCACAGGCGGATTTAAAGGAATTGGAGAAAGATATCCATTCTCTTGGTTTTTATCATATGAAAGCGAAAAACATCATATCCTGCTGTCAGGACCTGGTGGAAAAATTCGGAGGCGAGGTTCCGCGGACAATGGAGGAACTGACCTCTCTTGCAGGAGTGGGGCGTAAAACAGCCAATGTTATCCGGGGAAACATCTACCATGAGCCAAGCATTGTAGTGGATACCCACGTAAAGCGGATCTCCAGAAAGCTGGGCTTTGCAAAGGAAGAGGATCCGGAGAAAATTGAGTATGAGCTGATGAAGGTACTTCCAAAAGAGCACTGGATCTTATGGAATATTCAGATCATTACTCTTGGCAGATCCATTTGTATTGCAAGAAATCCTAAGTGCAGCCAGTGCTTTTTGGAAAAGCTTTGTCCCAGCGCCGGACTGGAACCAAGTCAGAAGAGGGAGGCTTAATGTGGTATCATCCTATATTGCCGTAGATTTGGAAACTACCGGTCTTGACCCAAAGCAGGATAAGATCATTGAAATCGGAGCGGTGAAGGTTATAGAGGGGCAGGTTACAGAGAGCTACGAAACCTTTGTTAATCCTTACAGGAAGCTGGAGCCTAAGGTAGGCATGCTCACCGGCATTACCAACCGCCAGTTAGAGGCTTCCCGGGGAATCGCAGAGGTGATTGGCGGATTCTTGGATTTTGCAGGAGACTTGCCGATTCTGGGACATCACGTAATATTTGATTACAGTTTTTTAAAGCGTGCGGCAATCAATGAGGGCTATGACTTTGAACGTCGGGGAATCGACACGCTAAAGCTTGCAAGAAGGTTTATGCCCCCTGATGAGAAAAAAAATCTAACAGCAGCCTGCGGATATTTTGGGATCGTTCAAACCTTAAGCCACCGTGCGCTTGCAGATGCAATGGCAGCCCAAAAGCTTTATCAGGAATTGGCAGAGTGGTATGAGAAGGAATCGCCGGAAGCCTTTGGCTCTCAGGCTTTGATTTATAAGGTAAAAAAAGATCAGCCGGCCTCAAAAAGGCAAAAAGAACACTTGCAGGATTTATTAAAATATCATAAAATAGTTTTATCTGTGCAAACAGAATATTTGTCCAGAAATGAAATATCAAGAATCACGGATAAAATCATAGCACAGTATGGAAGAATATAAGAGAGGTGATACGATATGATTAACTTCAATAATAAAAACAACAGAAAATTTTTATCAGTAGTTTTGATCCTAGTAGTTATTTTACTGATTGCTGCTATGGTGCTTCCTATGATGCTTCAGTTTCTATAAGTAATTGTGGGGGTGTATTGGCAGCGTACAGGCACAGCAGAGCATGAGGAATGATTATGAAAAAGAAAACTTTGTCCATGAGCCTGGCAGCGATCGTAATTGCGGCGGGAATTGGATTTCTTTCTCCCGCATATGCCATGGCTGATACTCTTCCAGATGGAATATATGTGGGAGAATATAATCTGGGAGGTATGACAGAAGAAGAAGCCAGCCAAAAGATACAGGACCTGGTGAATGAAATGGAAAACCAAAAGATAACATTGATCGTTGACGGACAGCCGGTGGAAACCATTGCAAAAGATCTTGGCTTCCATTGGAGCAACCCGGAGGCTGTGTCCCAGGCCGCATCTTCCTGGCAGGGAGGCAACTTGATCAAACGGTATCTGAATAAGAAGGATATTGAGCAAAACCATGTGATCATCCCTCTGGAAACAGCTCTTGATGATGGAAGTGTGGCGTCATTTGTGGCAGAAAAGTGTGCACAGGGAGTAATGGAGCCAAAGAATGCGTCCATTACCCGTGATAAGGGGGTATTTGTCGTAACTCCTTCTGCCATTGGAAAAACCGTTGATGTGGCGGCTACAAAGCAGGCTTTAGATGCTGCTCTTGCCAATGGGCTTAAGGAGCCGGTAACAGCCACTGCAGTGGTTGTAGAGGTAAATCCTGCAATTACCACGGATGATTTGATAACCATAAAAGATGTGCTTGGAACCTTTTCCACCAGCTTCTCTTCCAGCGGTGCTTCCAGATCCAAGAATCTGGAAGTAGGCGCGGGCAAGATCAACGGCCACGTACTGATGCCGGGGGAAACTCTGTCTGGTTATGAGTGCATGCATCCCTTTACCGTAGCAAACGGCTATGCAACAGCATCAGCCTATGAGAACGGCCAGGTTGTAGACAGCATTGGCGGAGGAGTCTGCCAGATCGCTACCACCCTTTACAATGCCGTGCTCAGGGCAGAGCTGGAAGTTGCCCAGAGGCAGAACCACTCCATGATAGTTGGCTATGTGAAACCCTCTGAAGATGCAGCCATAGCCGGTACGTATAAGGATATTAAATTTACCAACAATTACAGCACGCCTATTTTTGTTGAGGGCTATACTTCCGGAAAGACCCTTACCTTTACCATCTATGGGAAAGAAACCAGACCTGCAAACAGGACCTTTGATTTTGTTTCTGAGACCTTGAGCGTAACGGATCCTGGTGCGCCAAAGGAAATCGTGGATCCGGCCATGCCTCCTGGAAGCAGAAGCCAGGTCCAGTCTGCTCATAAGGGAATGAAGTCCAGGCTGTGGAAGGTTGTATATGTAGATGGTGTTGAACAGAGCCGGGAGATCCTTCATACGGATACCTATAATCCATCAAAGGCCATTATAAAGGTCGGGCCGGCCGCTCCTGCGGTTGCTGTACCGGCTGAAACTCCTGCAATTCCTGTGGAAACGCCGCCGGTTGTGACCCCGGAGGAGACAGTTCCTGCAGATACCGGAAGCGCAGTACAGGAAGGACCCCAGATACCGGAAGATGCCTCGTTAGAGGCAGGACCGTAAGCGCTGGCAGGTAAGCATATGAGACGGATCGAAAGGGAGAATACCGGAACCGTAAGGCCTGGGCAGGATCTTGTTATTGCAGGATATGCCGGGCTGTCCGGAACGGTGGAAACCGTAAGAAATAAACAGGAAGAATTATATCAATGGTTTTCCAGAGACTATGTAGACCGGATCTTGGAATCCGGGAACATGGAACTGGAAGGAGATTTTGAAAAGTGGAAGGAATTCGGTGCATCTGAATGTGAACCGGCAGGTGAGGGCGGAGTCTTAAAGGCTCTTTGGGATTTATCCGGCGCTTATATGACGGGGATCCGGTTTTCCCTTCTCAGGATTCCGGTGAAACAGGAAACCATCGAAATTTGTGAGCGGTACGATTTAAACCCGTACCGCCTTTTCTCGGCAGGCTGCCTGCTTTTTTCGGCTGATAACGGAGGGGATCTGGTACATGCTTTAAAAGAGCAGGGAATCCATGCAGCTGTGATCGGGAAAGTAACTGGAGGCATCAAACGGATCATTGACCACGGGGAGAGCGTCGGTTATCTTGACCGGCCCACAGAGGATGAACTTTATAAGGTTTTATGTCCAGAAAGCGTGGACAAATAATAAGGAACGCCCTGCGGGCATACCTCTATGTCCAAAATACATGGACAATGAATAAGGAAATCAGGAGGCAGGATATGAGAGAAAAAATATTGGCAATTATTGAAAAAAACAGCAGGATCGATTTAAAGGATCTGGCGATTCTTTTAGGGGAAAATGAGGCCGCCATTGCCAATGAAATCGCTGAAATGGAAAAAGAGCATATCATATGCGGCTACCACACCCTGATTAACTGGGATAATACCAGCGACGAAAAAGTTATGGCTCTGATTGAAGTTAAGGTCACTCCCCAGAGAGGCATGGGTTTTGATAAGATCGCGGAGCGCATTTATCAGTACAGTGAGGTAAATGCCGTTTATCTCATGTCCGGCGCTTTTGACTTTACGGTTTTCATAGAAGGGAAGACCATGAGGCAGGTAGCACAATTTGTATCGGAAAAGCTGTCTCCCATGGAATCGGTACTAAGCACGGCGACCCATTTTGTCTTAAAGAAATACAAAGATCATGGAACCGTTCTTGCCGAAGGGACAACCGATGAAAGGATGTTGATTACGCCGTGAGAAATCCATTATCAGATCGGATCGTAGAGATCCAGCCTTCGGGAATCCGTAAGTTTTTTGATATAGTAAGTGAAATGAAGGATGCTATTTCCCTTGGAGTGGGGGAACCTGATTTTGACACGCCCTGGCATATCCGGGAGGAGGGGATTTATTCCCTGGAAAAAGGCCGTACGTTTTATACCTCCAATGCTGGTCTAAAAGAATTAAAGCAGGAGATATGCAGCTACTTAAGCAGGCGCTTCGCGGTTACATATGATCCCGACCACGAAGTAATAGTGACGGTGGGCGGCAGTGAGGCCATTGATATTGCCCTCCGCGCCATGTTAAATCCCGGGGATGAAGTTTTAATCCCTCAGCCCAGCTACGTTTCCTACGTTCCCTGCACTATTCTGGCAAATGGCGTTCCGGCCATCATTGACCTGGAAGCAAAGGATCAGTTTAAGCTGACAAGTGAAAAGCTGCTGGAGAAGATCACCCCAAAGACCAAGGTACTGGTGCTTCCATTCCCCAATAACCCTACAGGAGCGGTTATGAAGGCGGAGGAGCTGGAGGAGATCGCTAAAATCGTCATAGAGAAGGATCTGTTTGTGATTTCAGATGAGATTTATGCGGAGCTTACCTATGGAAGCGACCATACTACCATTGCTTCTTTTCCCGGAATGAGGGATCGGACCGTACTCATCAACGGCTTTTCAAAGTCCTATGCCATGACCGGCTGGCGCCTTGGCTATGCCGCGGCTCCGAGAGTGATACTGGAGCAGATGTTAAAGATCCATCAGTTTGCCATTATGTGTGCGCCGACTACCAGCCAGTATGCCGCAGTGGCGGCTCTGCGTGACGGAGATAAGGACGTTCAGATGATGAGGGAATCCTATGACCAGAGGCGCCGTTATCTGATCCACGCGTTTAAAGAAATGGGAATGGAGTGTTTTGAGCCTCATGGTGCATTTTATACCTTCCCATCAGTCAGGCGGTTTGGAATGACTTCTGATGAATTTGCTACCAGGCTCCTTCGGGAAGAAAAGGTTGCGGTAGTACCGGGTACGGCTTTCGGAGATTGTGGAGAAGGATATCTTCGTATTTCCTATGCATACGCTCTTAAGAATCTTAAGGAGGCCTTAAGCCGCATGGACCGATTTGTCAAGAAACTGGATGGAAAGGCGTAAGAGGTATGAATATTGTATTATTGGAACCAGAGATGCCGGCCAACACCGGAAATATCGGCCGAACCTGTGTGGCCACAGGGACGAAGCTGCATCTGATCGAGCCTCTGGGCTTTAAACTGAATGACAAACTGATTAAACGGGCCGGGCTGGATTACTGGGACAAGCTTGATGTAAAGGTATACAGCGATTATCAGGATTTTCTGAACCGAAACCCTGGAGCGAAGATCTACATGGCTACCACAAAGGGGCTTCATGTCTATTCCGATGTGGAGTATGAACCCGACTGCTTTCTCATGTTTGGAAAGGAAAGCGCCGGGATTCCGGAAGAGGTCCTGTTGGAGAATCAGGAACAGTGTGTCAGAATCCCTATGTGGGGTGATATCAGGTCTTTAAATCTATCCAACTCTGTATCGATCGTGCTTTATGAGGCGTTGAGACAGAACGGATTCGAACGTATGACCATGACGGGTGAACTTCATCACCTTCAGTGGAAGGAATAAAAAAATACCGGTACAGTTTTTCTTGTCTGTCTAGAGGAAAAATGTATCGGTATTTTTTTATGCACCATTTGTAAGCAAACAAGAAGTCCTTGATCATGGTGATTCCTCTATCACTTTTTTCAATTGCGATTCGACGAAATTCGTCAAGGGAAAGGTTTGGTTCATTAAAATCATCTGCAGTGGATTGGCCCCCAGGTACCTTGATGATTCAATATTTTCATTATTTAAAAGACTCGAAATCGGGCGGGGTCGGCCTGGTTACGAGTCTTTTTAAAACAGAGTTTTCCTATCCCGACTACAGTAAATACTATCGCGATTTAATGTGTGAGCGGATTATGAAGAGTACAAGCTTAATGATTTAGAAATATCAAGAAGATGAAAATGGAAAGCAAAAAGTCACTTTTCGCAATATCCAAGTATGGATAAGAATAGATAAAGAAATAAAGTTTATATATAATTTACATAAAGGTTTCTGGGTAAATGGAGTTTGTATGTAAGATATTACCATATATTCATTTGCACCAGGAAAAACACTATATTATGGTGATGGAGAGATATAGTGGCGGTTACTCCGCAAGTTTTGCAAAACACATAAAAATACATGAGAAGGAGGTTGTTATGACTAAGGAAAGAGTTGTAAGATCGGGGAAAATGTACCTGTATTTAAAAAGGTACTGGGGGCTTTACTTATTGTTGTTATTGCCGATTACATATTTTATCGTTTTTAAATACATACCTATGACTTACATCCAGATCGCTTTCAAAAAGTATAACATTATGCAAAGTGTATGGGAGATGGAAAACGCGAAACAAGGCGGCTTTGAATACTTTATCAAGGCATTTGCCAATCGGGATTTCTTTTATGCGGTGCGCAACACACTGCTCTTGAACTTCCTGGATTTGCTTTGCGGATTTCCGGCGCCGATTATCCTGGCACTTTTGCTAAATGAGCTGGCTTTTAAGAAATTCAAGCGCCTGACGCAGACCGTGGTTTACATGCCGCATTTTCTGTCATGGATTATTATTTCCGGCATAGCACTTCAACTCTTCGCTCCTACTGACGGTCTGGTAAATAATATCATCACCGCCGCAGGAGGCCAGCCGGTCCATTTCCTGGATGATCCTGCCCATTGGGTGGTTATGTACGTGATATTGGGGATCTGGCAGAGCGTAGGCTGGAATACAATCATTTATCTGGCGGCCATCACCGGTGTTAATCCTGAACTGTATGAAGCGGCGTCTATCGACGGTGCGAACCGATTAACGCGGATCTGGCACATTACGCTGCCCAGCATAAAACCAACCATTATTGTACTGTTGATCATGAATTTAGGCCGTATCTTAGGTAGCGAGTTTGACCGTCCCTACGCCTTGGGGAACAATCTGGTGACAAGTGTGGACAATGTAATCGCCACCTTTGTTTATACCAACGGCATACGCGGTTCACAGTTTTCCCTAACCACTGCCGTGGGACTCTTCCAGTCTGTGATCTGTGTCATCTTCCTGCTGGTTTCTAACTCTCTGGCTGAAAAATTCGGTGAGCAAGGGGTATGGTAAAGAGAAACGAAAGGAAGTAAATAAATCATGGTAAAAAGCCAAAAAACAAAATTTATTGATTATCTTATCGCCGCTGTCTGCGGCCTGATTATTATCATCTGCCTGCTTCCGATTATCCATGTGGCGGCGCGTTCGATCAGTTCTCCTGAGGCGCTTATCAGAAAAGAAGTGCTGCTGCTGCCGAAAGGGCTGAATTTTGATGCATACGTCAAGGTCCTGGGCGACTCAAAATACATCTGGTCTCTGTGCTTTACAGCAATCTTGACCATTGTCTGCACCTTTGTGAGTATGTGTATGACAATCTTTTGCGCTTATCCTTTTGTCTACAAGGACTTAAAAGGGCGCAAGGTTTTAAATGCTCTGATTATTTTCACGATGTACTTCAACGCTGGGACCATTCCGAACTATCTGCTTTTAAAAGATATCGGCCTGTTGGAAAATCCGTTGGTATTAATACTTCCGAACTGCCTGAGTGTCTTTAATGTTATTATTATGAAGAGCTTTTTCTATGAAATTCCTGAGAGCTTACGGGAGGCGGCGCAGATAGAGGGGTGCGGAGTGCTGCGCACGCTATGGTATGTATACCTGCCGCTGTCCAAACCGGTCATGGCGACGCTGGCCCTTTTTTACGCCGTGGGCCGCTGGAATGGATTCTCCGATGCCCTGATGTTTATCACCCGCCGCCGGGATCTGTTTCCCATTCAGCTTCTCTTATACAATCTGCTGAAAAATGTGTCATCAATAGAAGCGGTCTCAGAAGGGTTCACGGTGCCAGGGGTCTCTGAGTCTGTGAAGGCTGCCACTGTGATGATCGCCATGGTACCAATCTTAGCGGTCTATCCGTTTTTGCAGAAATACTTCATCGCCGGTGTCACATTAGGAGGCGTGAAGGGTTAATTAAGCAGGAGCTTGTCCCCTGTGTGCTTGTAGGTGCTGTTTCGCCTGCGGGAACGATGGATTCACTCTCGGATTCCGGCGAATAGGCGAAAATTCCCATACAATACTTTATACATAGAGAAGGAGGAAAATATGATTCACATAGCTGTAGTAGGACTGGGCAATATTTCAGGAAAACATCTGCATGGGCTTTTGCTGTTTCCTGAAAGGTGTAAAATCGTCGCTCTTTGTGACATTTATCCCGAAAAAGCCGAATCCGCTAAAGAAAAATATGGATTGAAGGAGGCGCGGGTTTTTGACGACCATATAAAAATGCTCTCTTCTGAGCTGAAAATTGACCTGGTACATATCTGTACCCCGCCCTCGACTCATGCCGAAATCGCCATAAACGCTATGAATGCCGGAGTAAATGTGCTGGTAGAAAAACCCATGGCTCCCGGTCTTAAAGAATGTGACGAGATGCTGGAGGCTGAAAAAAGAAATGGCGTTGTGTTGTCTTGTATCTCTCAGAACCGCTTCCGCAATCCTGTCTGGCGCTTAAAAAAGCTCGTGGACAGTGGTCTGGCTGGAAAGATACTGGCCGCCCATGCGGATTCCTTATGGTATCGTGGACATTGCTACTATGATCTGTGGTGGCGGGGGACCTGGGAAAAAGAAGGCGGCGGTCCTACCCTGAACCACGCAGTACACCAGATAGACATACTTAACTGGATTAAAGGGGAATTGCCCGAAGAAGTGACCTCTTTGCTGGCCAATGTGGCCCACGACAATTCCGAGGTGGAAGATCTTTCATTTTCGGCATTCAAATACGCTGATGGTACGGCGGCGGAGGTTACAGCTTCGGTGGTCCACCACGGCGAGGGTCAGAGCATTGTCCTTCAATGTGAAAAAGCCAGGATCGCTGCACCCTGGAGCATTGTTGCCGATGTTACCCAGGACAACGGATTTCCCGTACCGGGGGGCAATGCTGTTCTCGAAAAAGAATTGAATGAGTATTACGATAAGATAGAGCCCTTAGTTTACGAGGAGCACGATGGAGAAATAGATGATGTGCTTACTGCTTTAGAAAAGGGAACGCGGCCGCTGATTAGTGGTGAAGACGGAAAACGGACGGTGGAACTGATTACCGCCATGTACAAGGCAGGGTTTGAAAAGCGAACAGTCATGATGCCCATTACGCCAGAGGATGGATATTATACCGCCAATGGACTGATGAGGCACGCACCGCATTTTTACGAAAAAAATGCCAGTATTGAGAATTTTTCCTATACTAATATTATTCCTACAGGAGACATGGGGAGGTCAAAATGAGTGTAAATAAAGCGGATGGAATGAATTATGCACCAAAAGGAAAACCGAGTCCCGTAGTAAAAGAGGGGGAGTTTGTCATAGCGGCGATTGCATTAGACCATGGGCATATCTACGGGATGTGCAACGGACTGACAGAGGCGGGAGCTACCCTCAAATGGGTATACGATCCCGATGAAAAAAAGATAGAGGTGTTTTTGGCGGCATTCCCCCAGGCGAAAGCCGCAAGGAGTGAGGAGGAAATCTTTTGTGATCCTGAAGTGAAGCTGATCGCCGGGGCGGCCATTACTTCCAAACGCTGCGAATTGGGCTTGCGGGTACTGGCTGCAGGGAAGGATTATTTTACGGATAAAGCGCCTCTAACCTCACTTTCTCAGTTGGAAGCCGCCAAAAGGGCTGTGGTGGAAAGCGGAAAAAAGTATATGGTCTACTATAGTGAGAGGCTGCATGTGGAATCAGCGGTGTACGCAGGACAGCTCATTGAGCAGGGTGCGGTCGGTGAGGTGGTCCAGGTCATAGGAATGGGACCCCATCGTTTAAATGCCCCCTCCCGCCCGGACTGGTTTTTCTTAAAGGACCAATACGGCGGAATCCTTTGTGACATCGGCTCTCACCAGATTGAACAGTTCCTCTTTTTTTCCGGGGCGAAGGATGCGAGAGTGGTCCGCAGCCAAGTGGGCAATTACGGCAACCGGGAGTATCCGGAGCTGGAAGATTTTGGCGATGCCATGCTGGTGGCCGATAACGGCGCTGTTCATTACTTTCGCGTTGACTGGTTTACGCCGGACGGACTGCGCACCTGGGGAGACGGCCGCACCTTTATTCTCGGTACGAAGGGATATATTGAGATCCGAAAATTCGTCAATGTGGGTACGGATGATGAGGTTGGAAATCACGTCTATTTGGTCAATGAGGAGGGAGAATTTCACTATGCGGTAGAAGGGCAGGTAGGATATCCGTTTTTCGGACAGTTGATCTTAGACTGTGTAAACCGCAGCGAAAACGCCATGACGCAGGCACATGCTTTTAAGGCGGCGGAATTAAGTATACTGGCGGAGCTGAATGCCGAAAAGATCAAGTGACGCAAGGGGAGTTTCCTATGAACAGGATTTATGAGAAGTTTGAAGAAGACTGCAAATGCGATTTTAAGGATATAGTGGCTGTGGAGCGGGCTTACCACAGTCACGACGGCTTTGAGGTCTATTTATTTTTAGACGGTGAGATTAATTATTACATCGAGCAGTATTGCTATCCCTTGATGGGGAGTGAGCTATTGCTCATCAATCCGGGAGAATATCACCGCGCCGTCCTCTTAGATACTGTGAAATACAAGAGAATGACACTGAACGTGAGCGCAGGTATACTAAGAGAGCTCTCGGACTTTGAGACGGATTTGACTGCTTGCTTTTCAAACGCTAAAGGGACAGGAAAGGTCCTGCATTTGAATACCCAGGAGCGGCAAAGCTTCATCTTTGCCGCAAAACAACTGGAGATGGCCCTGAATGGAGGGACTGCTTACGGGCATAGGCTGTTGGCTAAATCCTGTCTGCTTCAAGTTCTTGTGCAGTTAAATCGGCTGTTCTTAATGGCGGGGAAGCAAAAAATTGAGAACACTATGCCTGCGCTGGTGCAGAAAGTTATCGAATACGTTGAGCAAAATTTGACGGATCATATCAAGCTGGACGACATATCAAGCAGCCTTTGCTTTAACTCTGCGTATATAAACCGGCAGTTTAAGAAAATCACAGGGCTTACCATTGGGCAGTATATCCTGTGCAAGAAGGTGGATTTGGCTAAGCGGTATCTGTGTGAAAACCACTCTCTAATGGAGGTTTGTGAACTTTCCGGCTTTAACGATTACTCAAATTTCTCGCGGACTTTTACAAGCAGGGTTGGCTGTTCTCCCAGTGAATATCGAAAATAAGACTTAAGGAATAAATGGAAGGTGACCTGGCGCGCAGCCGCATTTTGCGTGAACGTGCCCGGGGGGAAAGTCCGCTATGGGGGCTGTTTCGTTATAAAAAGGAGGAGCAAAATGAAGAAAAAACAGTGCTTAATGATAGCAGGAGTTGTATTGGCTTTTGCGTTGACCGCATGCAGCAAGGGAGGGGAGAAAACGTCTGGGAATGAACCGGATCCGGCACAGAAGACTGCCGCAGCTATGGACAGCGGCAAGGCAGGGATCCACCAGGAACTGGATGGTGTGCGCATGAAAGAGACGACAAAGATCACCGTGGAGGTCTATGACCGCGCCAATGACGGCGGTTCCAAACCGGAGGATAATTTTTATACCAATTATATCAAAGAAGGAATGCTGCGGGATCATAATATAGAGGTAGAGTTTATACCCGTACCTCGCTGGACGGAGACAGAGCAGATCAACAATCTTTTAGCAGGTGGTTCTGCTCCAGACATCTGTGTATCCTACTCCTATCCGGTGGTTTCCACTTACTCAGCTATGGGTGCAGTCGTGGATATGGCGCCGATCCTTGAAGATTACAAAGATGTTTTACCAAATCTTTGGGAACTTTTGGGTGAAGAAAATTTGTATTATAATAAGGACCCGAAAACCGGCTCCATATACGCAATAGAGTCTCTGCGGGCCAATCAGGCGACTTTATGCACCTTTGTCCGGGCGGATTGGCTCAAAAAGCTGAACATGAAAGAACCGGCATCTCTGGAAGAATTTGAGACTATGCTGTATGCTTTTAGGGACAATGCCGAGATGCTGCTGGGAGCGGATGCAGCAAAGCTGGTATCGCTTGCCTATAGTTTTGACGCCGGATGGCGTGCTCAGCCCTTAGTAGGCTCCTTTGTACCAACTTCCATGACCGAAAAGGATTATTACATCAATAATTTTGCCAGTGACAGACTGATGACCTATCCCAATGTTAAAGAGGGCTACCGGCTGTTGAACAAATGGTATAACGATAGCCTGATATGGAAAGATTTCGCGATTTATCCCACCGGAGACCCCACGGAGGACAATATGATTAAAGCTGGTTATGTAGGCGCTTCCATTGGTCCTAACTGGGATTACCCTTACAGAAACGGCGAAGATTCCATCCAGGCAAACATACGGCGTGCCACCGGAGATGAAGCGGCTGGAATGATCGCTATTGACCCCTTTCAGGATGATACGGGTGCAAGACGCAAATACATCTACAGCCCCGCAGGGACTGACAGAAAAATATTCTTCCCGGCTACAAACAAAGAACCTGTGGCTTCGGCACTCTACTTAGACTGGATCAGCCAAATGGATAATCGTTTATTTTTACAGTTTGGCGAGGAAGGTGTGACCTGTGAGACACAGGGCGACGGTGCGGTCAAAACCTTGTCCGTTACCGGCGAGAAAATCATGAATTCCATAAACAACACTGACTATACTCTTACGATCAACGGGCTGAAGATGAAAGACGAGGAAACAACTCTAAAAACAGTGGCCTTGGGTTATGATACGGTTTCCTCTGATATAATCACAAAAGCTTATTACGCTTCAATGACTGACGGCTTCTTTCCTAAGCACTATAATCTGGGAGATATAGAGGCGGAATCCGGTATAGAGGAATCTCTTAGGGTAAAACGGGATGCTTTCTTAGATCAGGCTGTTTCAGCCTCTGTGGATAAATTTGATGCTATATTTGACAGCGGTTTTGCTGATTACCTGGCAAGCGGTGCTCAGGCCGTCATCGACGAGCGCACTGATAAATGGCAGGAATTTTTTGGAGACAGCACCAACGGAAAGTAATATTCGCCGCTTGAGTTATTGGGTCGAAACAAGCACCTCTATTTTTTAATAGGGGTGCTTGTAATTTCAAAGATCATGATCGAGATTAAGAAAAAAGAGTTAGTACATTAGTTGTCTTGTACGATTTTAACTGTGAGTTCGTATTATCTGCAATTTTTCCTATTGCTGGAGATTACTTCTTTGTACGAATCAATTCCCGATGCTATGGAGCTCCGGCCTTCGGCAGGCTGAAGATGAACTCCGATCCGACCCCTTCCGTACTGACCACATCAATATTTTCTCCGTGGGACTGGATGATCTCCCTGACAATGGCAAGACCAAGTCCGGTGCCCTTCTTATCTTTTCCTCTGGATAAGTCCGATTTATAGAACCGATCCCAGATCTTTTTTAAACTTTCCTTTGGAATGCCGATTCCCGTATCCTTAATGGATACAAAGATCTTCTCATACTTTACGGAAGCCTGAATGTAGATGGTGGAATCTGCATGGCTGAATTTTATGGCGTTGTCTATCAGATTATAGAGTACCTGCTGTATCTTCCCAAGGTCCGCATAAACCATCTGAATGCTTTCAGAAAAGGTCAGATCAAAGGTGATGTTTTTATCACTGCAGGTTCCTTCAAAAGAAGCAGCCGTATCCTTGATGACCCGGTTGATGTCAAAGCTGGCGCGGTTTAAATATCCCTTGCAGTCCAGGGAATTAAGGGTCAGCATTCCCTGGGTCAGCTTGTTTAACCGTTCTGTTTCTGAAATGACCCTGTTTAAATATTTCTCATGCATCTCCGGCGGTATGGTTCCGTCAAGGATGGCTTCCAGATATCCCTTAATGGAGGTTAATGGAGAGCGGAAGTCATGGGAAACGTTGGCGATAAAGGTTTTCTGATATTCCTCCATCTTCCCTAGTTCGGTGGACATATAGTTAAGCGTAGCGGCCAGATAGCCCATTTCATCCCTTGTATTTACCTCAATGTGGTGGGCTAAGTTTCCCTGTGCGTATTCGTTTGCTCCTGCCGTGATTTTTTTAAGAGGAAAATAAACATTCCTGGTAAAAACAAGGAGGATAATCAGGGAGAGGCCAAACACTACCGCTGATGTGACATAAACGATGTTTAAGATCCCGTCCCTCTCCATTTTCAAATAGGACAGAGGCAGGTGAATTATAACATAGCCATACGTGTTATAGTTCCCTGTAATGGGCGCATGGACGCTTAAGACTTCATAGGAGAATTGATGATAGTAATCGCCGATGGTGTAGGACTTGTTGCCCATTGAGGTAGGGTCAAAGTTTTCGATGACCTGTCCCTGCTTGTCGGACTGTGCACTGTCGGATACCACCTTACCCTGCCGGTCTACGATCCAAATCTGTGCATGAAGATAATTGCCTTCTTTCACCAGCTCCGGATAGGAGGAGGTCAGCTTCATGTCCTTTCCCTGGTACATGCCGCTATAGGAGGAAGCGATCTGATTGGCTTCGTCATACAGGGCTTCGGAACGGCGGCCAAGAAGATATTGGTCTGTGATTTCAGAAGAAAAGGTAGCAATGGTAACAAATCCCAGGAGGCCGAACAGCAGGTAGCCCAGGACGAATTTATAATAGAGAGAATGTGTCATTTAGCGTTTCACCTCAAAATCAAAGCATTCCAAATGGATGCCGTATTTATGCATATCAGAGAGGAACAATTTTCTTATTTGACTGTTTTTCGATTGCTTCATAATACCACTCCATCTTATAAATATTTACATCCAGAAATGATTGATATCACCTAAACGTAATCAAATTTAGTATACATCTTTTCTGTAATTAAGTCACTTCTTATTTTCTCCATATGTGATTTTTGTAATCGTTTTCTTGTATCTAAGATAGTAATTGATTAATTTTTTGACTAATCGTCCATACTATCACAGAGGTGATAAACATGAAGAAGAACAAGGAATATGACGAATTTGAGGAATATGAAGAAGACGTGGCGGAGGAAGTAAATACTTTCAACAACCACTGGGGAACAGGGCATTTTCTGGGACCGAACACACTGAGATATAAAGAAAACAGAGACGTTTACGAGGAAAAGGACAGCGAGTAGCTGTCCTTTTCTTTTAAAAACCATCTCTTTTTGGATTGTAATGGTCAGTGGGCGAATAACCGCCTTACCTCTTAACTTCGAATTTATAACCGATCCCCCAAACCGTTGTCAGGGCCCAGCCTGTGTGATCCTTGATTTTTTCACGGAGCCGTTTGATATGGACATCTACGGTTCTGGTATCACCGATGTATTCGTATCCCCAGATGTGGTCCAAAAGCTGCTCTCTTGTAAACACCTGGTTTGGTGAGGCTGCCAGGAAATAAAGAAGCTCCAGTTCCTTGGGCGGCATCTCGATGGAATGCCCCATATAGATAACGGAATAATTCGTCAGGTTGACAATGAGATCCGGATATTCCACATAATCGCCCTGATGGTCCGTATGGAGAGCGGCAGGGACAGGAGTCGTCTGGTAACGTCTTAATACGGCCTTTACACGAGCCACCAGTTCCTTGGAATCAAAGGGTTTGATCATATAGTCGTCAGCGCCCAGCTCCAGGCCCAGAACCTTGTCAAAGACTTCTCCCTTGGCGGACAGCATGATGATGGGGACCTGGGAGGAGGAACGCATCTCCCGGCAGACCTGGTAGCCGTCCATACCGGGAAGCATCAGGTCTAAAAGCACAAGGTGGGGACGGAACTCAGGAAATACCCGGAGTGCCTCCTCTCCGTCGCCTACGATTTCTGTTTCATAGCATTCTTTTAACAAATAGAGGGAAATTAATTCCGCGATGTTGCTGTCATCGTCTACAATTAATATCCGCTGTTTTTCTGCCATAATGGCCCCCTTTCTCAAATGATTCACACAAAGACAGCGAGCCAGGAGAATATACCCGCATATCCATTTGACGGCTGCAACGAAGTATTTTATTTAAATGAAACAATGGTTACGCCGGAATCCCCTTCGCCAAAAGCGCCAAGCCGGAATTCCTTCACATACTTTAACTTCTTTAAGTGCTTGTGCACCGCATTTTTTAAAGCTCCCGTTCCGCGGCCATGTACCACACGCACCTGGGGAAGGTGGGCCAGATAGGCATCGTCTAGGTATTTGTCCAGTTGGGGAATGGCTTCATCCGTTGTCATTCCGATTAAGTTAATCTCCGGAGAGATGGTAAAGGATTTGGACATACGTGTAGAACTGCTTCCGCTTCCTGATTTCCTGGAACCGCCGGAGGCGGGAGTGGAGACAGACTCCTCGTGGAGAAGCTCCAAGTCCGAAAGGTTGACCAATGAACGGAGAATTCCCATCTGTACATACAGATCGCCTTTTGCATTGGGAAGAGAGTTTACAGTCCCGTTTAAGTTCATGCTTAAGACCTTTACACCGTCTCCAAGCTTCAGCTTTTTAGGATCGATCTTCTTTCCTGGCTGCTTTTTTTCGTTTTTCAGGGAAAGGGAAGAATCCACATCCTGAAGCTTGCTTCTTAACTTGCTCCGCTGTTCTTCCAGCTCCTTACTTACGCCGGAGTCTGCGGCCAGCTTGTTAATATTCCGTATGGTCTGGTCTGCCGTATCCTTGGCATCCCGGAGGATCTTCTGTGCTTCCTCTTTGGCTGCCCGTATCATCTGATCCCGGCGTTCGTCAAGCCGTTCTTCCTTCTGGGTCAGCCGGGCTTTTAACTGTTCTACCTCCTGCTTATAGGAGGCGATCTGGATCCGTTCCTTTTCAATGGTGACGCGGTTTTGTTCCAGATGGGTCAAAAGGTCTTCGAAGGTTTCATCCTTTGTCCCAAGGTTGTTTTTTGCATCTTCAATGATATAATCCGGAAGTCCCAGCTTTTTGGAAATGGCAAAGGCGTTACTCTTACCTGGCACGCCGATTAAAATGCGGTAGGTTGGCCTGAGAGTCTCTACGTTAAACTCACAGCAGGCATTTTCCACGCCTGGGGTTGTGAGGGCGAATACCTTTAACTCACTGTAATGGGTGGTAGCCATGGTGCGGCATTTCATATTATGGAGAAATGACAGGATGGAGATGGCAAGGGCTGCTCCTTCCGTTGGATCGGTTCCAGCTCCAAGCTCATCAAACAGGCAGAGAGAATTGCTGTCTGCCTGGCCCAGGATCTGGACAATGTTGGTCATATGGGCGGAAAAAGTACTTAAGCTCTGCTCAATACTCTGTTCATCTCCGATATCTGCGAACACTTCATCAAACACCGCCAGCTGGGAACCGTCAAATGCCGGTATATGAAGGCCGGACTGTCCCATGAGGGTAAATAATCCCACTGTCTTTAAGGAAACTGTTTTTCCTCCGGTATTTGGTCCGGTTACGATTAACAGATCAAAGTCCCGGCCCAGATGGATGCTGATGGGGACCACCTTGGCTGGGTCAAGAAGGGGATGGCGTCCATCCTTAATGTTTATGATCCTCTGTGTGTTAAATTCCGGTTCGCTTGCATTGTAATGTTTGGATAAGGCTGCTTTTGCAAAAATAAAATCCAGCCTGGTCAGAATCTCAAAATTCGTTTCCAGCTCCTCAAGATAGGGAGCCAGCTGGTTGCTTAAATCGGCCAGGATCATTTCGATTTCTTTCTGTTCCTGGATTTCCAGGGCCCTTAAATCATTATTAAGCTTCACGATAGCCATCGGTTCGATAAAGAGTGTGGAACCGGTGGAGGACTGGTCGTGAACCATGCCTGACACCTGGGATTTATGCTCGGATTTCACCGGGAGACAGTAGCGTCCATCCCTCATGGTGATCACCGCGTCCTGCAGATAAGTCCGGTTGGAGTTTAATATGGAGTTTAACTGGGTATGGATCTTATCATTAATAGAACGCATGGAGCGCCTTACATGATGAAGTCCCGGGCTGGCGTCATCGCTGACCTCCTCTTCGGAGAGGATGCATCGTTTGATTTCCGTGTTGACCGGGGTTAAGGGTTCCAGCATCCGGAAGAATTCTTCCAGTGAGTCGTCCGGCAGCTCAGAGTCCTCATGACGACCGTAGGCTTTCGCACGGGCTGAGGCGGTAAGAAGGGAGCTGATGGAAAGAATCTCCACAATTCCCAGGGAGCTTCCAACGTCCAGACGTTTTATGGATGGCCGAATATCTTTCACTCCTCCAAAAGAGATGCCGCCTTTCTGGCGCACTCTTGTGGCGGCATCGGTCGTCTCGCTCTGGGATCTCACGATCTCCTGGTAGTCCGTTGATGGGACCAGATTCCGGCACAGCGCCTTGCCTGAATCGCTGGAAGCGTATTCCGCAAGCTGTGCAATGATTTTATGATATTCTAAAGTTTTTAATGCTTTCTGATTCATATATTATTCCTTGTTTTTTCTGCTTTCTTTGCATTGTGGTCCGGTGATGATGGTATCTGTTACAGTATAGCATATATGGGACAAAAACTGCAATCCTCAGGTTGTTTTTCCTGCTATGGAGATAATTATAATGTTTCTTGATTTCTGGAAATTATTCCTAAGGTTTCCGGATGGAGTCTCTGTTTATGTAGGTTTTTCTTGCATTAAAGGGAGAACAACCTTATAATAGTATTTAGGTCTTCTGCGAAGGAGGGTTAGTATGCCGGAAAATAACGGGCCAGATGATAGAAAGACGGAGCCCCGTCAGTTTATCAATGAAAAGATAGTGAGACAGCCCATGTCAAAAAGGGATATGTTTAAAAGGGCCTTGGGCCTTTTTGCGACTGCGGTTATTTTCGGAATTATTGCAGCTGTTACATTTGCCGTATCCCGACCTGTAGCTGAGCGGTTTTTTGCTAAGGGGTCCACCAGTGAAAGTATTCCTGTGACCATACCAAAGGATGACCCTGAAACTGTGCCTTCCGAGGCTGAGACCGGGTCTGTAGCTGAGACAGAACCGATTGAGGATATTTTAAAATCTGCTATGGAGAAATATCCATTTTCAGTGGATGATTTAAATACTCTTTATGGAAGCCTTAGGACTCTTGTTCAAAAAGCGGACAAGGGAATCGTAACGGTACATTCCGTAAAAACACAGACAGACTGGTTTGATAATCCTGTGGAAAACTCCGGCCTTTTTTCCGGAGTGATTATTGCTTCTGCAAATCAGGAGCTCCTGGTGCTGACACCGGATGGAGCGGTGGAGGATGCGGAGGCGATTCGTGTGGCATTTTCCGACGGAACGGAAGTCCAGGGAACCATCAAACAGACCGATAAGCTTTCCGGAATAGCCATCGTAAGCGTTTCCACGGCAGATCTTGGAAGGGCTTTGTTAGAGGAGATTAAGGCTATCGAGCTGGGAAATTCCTATTCCGTGAAGCAGGGGGATCTGGTTTTGGCCATTGGCGGTCCTGCCGGCATGGTCCATTCCACTGGATACGGATTTATATCGTATATAACGAAAAATGTGCAAATTACCGATGGCATGACACGCATCCTGTATTCCGATGTGAAGGGAAATGCCGGGACCGGCACGTTCCTTATGAATACATCGGGTCAGATCATTGGCTGGGTAACGGATGAACATAAGAATGACAGCAGTAAGGATATGACGGCAGCCATGGCCATATCCGATTATAAGAGCATATTGGAAAAAATGAGCAATGGGGAGGCATTCCCATACTTTGGAATCAAAGGACAGGAAGTAAGCGCTGTCATGAACAGCAACGGTATGCCTCTTGGGGTATATGTGGTTGATGTGAATGCAGACAGCCCTGCCTATAATGCCGGGATCCAGTGCGGCGATATTATAAGGTCCATGGGAAAGGAAACCATTGTTACCATGAAGGACTTTCAGTCAGTTCTCGAAAAGTCCAATTCAGGAGATGTGATTCCTGTGAGTGTTTCCCGCAATGGAAGGGAAGAATATAAAGAGATACAGTATCAGGTAACCATTGGAGCCAGGTAATCGTCCTGGCTTCCGCGTTGCCTGGGGTTAAGAATGTGGAGGAAAACAATGAGGTATGTAGAATCATTCCGTGAGGGAATTCATGTATCAGATGTGTATTTATGCAAAAACAAACAGATTGCCCTTACGAAGTCAGGAAAAGAATATGGAAACCTGATTCTTCAGGATAAGACCGGAACAGTAGATGCCAAGATCTGGGACCTGGGCTCTCCGGGAATCGGGAACTTTGAAACTCTGGATTATGTATACATAGATGCAGATGTGACCGTTTTCCAGAATTCCAACCAGTTGAATATCAAGCGGATCCGGAAAGCGGATGAGGGAGAATATGTTCCCGGTGATTATCTTCCGGTTTCCTCCAAGAATATCGGACTTATGTACGAGGAGTTTCTGGGCTTTATCCGGACAATTAAGAATCCTCATTTAAGAAAGCTCTCGGAAAGCTTTTTTGTGGAGGATGCCGCTTTTGCCAAGGCATTTCAGTTCCACTCTGCGGCAAAAAGTGTTCACCACGGCTTTGTGGGCGGACTTTTGGAGCATACCTTAAGTGTTGTAAAGCTGTGTGATTATTACGCCGGCTACTATCCGTACATTAACCGGGATCTGCTTATAACCGCAGCCATGTTTCATGACATCGGAAAAACCAGGGAACTTTCCACATTTCCGGAAAATGACTATACCGATGACGGGCAGCTTCTGGGCCACATCATCATTGGAACGGAAATGGTGGGAGAGAGAATCCGGTCAATGGAAGGCTTTCCGGAAAAGACAGCTTCCGAACTGAAGCACTGCATTCTGGCCCATCACGGGGAGCTGGAATACGGTTCTCCAAAGAAACCGGCTTTGATCGAGGCGCTTGCGCTGAATTTCGCAGATAATACGGATGCCAAGATGGAGACTATGATCGAGGTGTTAAAGGGCGCAGGAGATAATAACGGATGGCTGGGATATAACCGGCTGATGGAAAGCAATTTACGGAAGACATCAGAATAATATGGCGAATCTGAACTTCCATAGCAAGTGAAGATAAAAGGGCTGCTTTTTAGCATGTCCATTCGATTAGGAAGCATCCTTTTGTTTTCATAATATAGGAAAGGCGCATCAGTGATTTTTTAAATCCTGATGCGCCTTTTTCTTTTTGTGGAAATGATTATGACAGAGGGGGAAGGAAATTTTAGAATTTCTTTCGTTTTCTGTGCCCCTCCATTTAAGATTGCTTTCGTATCCTTTAATTAAAGTAAAAAGAGTGAAAATGTGGTATCATAAATGGGGATACTGCTGACTGCAGATCCAAATCACAAATCAGGTGACAGCCTATGGGGATCCTTTTTTGCCAGATAAACCGGGCAGGAATGGGAAACGCCTTACAGGCATACCTCTATGTCCGGAAAGAATGGACAGAAAAGGGGAAAGGAGAGAGAACATGGAAGCAAACCACATCTTATTGGTAGAGGATGATAAAGAGATCAGAGAGGGAATTGAGATATATTTAAGGAGCCAGGGATACGAGGTGTTCCAGGCGGCAGACGGTGTGGAAGGTCTTAAGGTCTTGGAGCGGGAAGAGATTCATCTGGCGATTGTGGATGTGATGATGCCAAGAATGGATGGCATTACTATGACCGTAAAACTAAGAGAGACCCATGATTTCCCTGTGATCATCTTATCGGCAAAGTCTGAGGAAGTAGATAAAATCATGGGGCTTAATATCGGCGCCGATGATTATGTTTCAAAGCCGTTTACCCCTATGGAGCTGTTAGCAAGGGTGAATTCCCAGCTCAGGCGTTATAAAAAATATATGGATATGCTGGAAGCAAAGGAGCAGAGGGAAAAAAGCAATGTTTATTCCATCGGTGGGCTGGAGCTTAATGAGGATACGGTGGAAGTGACCGTTGACGAAAAACCGGCGAAACTGACTCCCATTGAATTTAAGATACTGGCTCTTCTTATGAAGAATCCTGGAAGGGTGTTCTCCGCAGAAGAGATTTATGAACGGGTCTGGAATGAACGGGCCATTAACACGGATACGATCATGGTTCATGTAAGGAAAATCAGGGAAAAGATCGAGATCAACCCGAAGGAGCCGAAATATTTAAAGGTGGTGTGGGGAGTTGGATATAAAATTGAAAAACAGGCATAGGATCAGCATAATTCTTGCGGTGATCGTAGTTTTATCGGCTGCATCTGTCATGGTAGGGCTTTATCCGTTTTTTAAAAATGAATCAGCCAGATATGAGGAGCCTGTTTATGAACAGGATGCGTTCCTTAACCATCTGGTACTGGGCAATTATGTGCTTTATCTGGAGCAGGCCCAGTATGAACAGGGCAGCGTTATTTCTCCCTTCCAGTTCTATTTCCCTCTGGCAGAGGAAGAATTAAGGAACAGCATGAACAGCCAGACGGCAGCTACGGAAGGAGAAACGGAGATCATAACAGGAGAGGATACAGTCACCGTTGCCGGGGAAGAATCTCATGAATCGACGGTCCAGGAGGATCGCAATGAGTATTTAAAGGACCTGCGCCAAAGCTGTATCCAGGAATACGAATCCTGGAGCCGGAATTTTAACGGCATAAGAAATTACATGGACTATCAGATCCTTGATGAGAGCGGCAGTGTTTTAGCAGATCATGCGGGAGGCCGTTCCATTGGAGGAAGCGGTGAATATAAGTTTAAGGCAGTGCTTCGTTATGACGATCTTGGGCGGATGGAAACAGGGGCTGTAAGCGGAGATAATACGGTCAGGCTTTTAAATACCTTGGGAACACTGGCGAATAAGGACCCTATGAGTGATTATTATTGGGACCAGTATCGATACGAGACGGATTTAAAGCTGAAAAATCCGAGAAATGTTACCTTTGCTTATGGAATGAGGGCCCAGCAGATTGCAGCATATGAAGAGGAGAGAGAAACCGTCTGGAGCTCCTATAATTATTCGGGCAGCGTTTCCAGGATCTTTTTGGGCCTGATCTGCGCCGTAGCGATTGCAGCCTTTTTCTTTTCCTGTTTTGACCCGGATTTTCCGGAGTACAGCAGGATTTTACGAACGCCTTTTGAGATTGTCGCAGGAGTCGGCGCCGGTGCCGTATTATTCGGAACAGGGCTTACAAATCTTGTGGCAATAACGAACCGGGGAGATTTGTATGATGCTCTTATGCGGGCCAATTTCCTGCCTCTGGTGGCGGGGATCATGATAAAGCTTTGGAATTTAATGTGGTGGTCCATCCCCTTTGCAATCGTTTACTGGGCGGTTTTATGTGTGCGTGACGTCATGCACATCGGTCTGAAGCGTTACCTTTACGAACGAACCTTGTGCGGCTTGTTTTGGCAATGGATGAAAAATACTTGCCGCAGAATTTATTTATTTGTAGTGAACATCAACCTGCAGGAACGGTCGGACCGGACTATTTTCCGGATCGTGGGAGTGAATTTTATCATTCTGTCTGTTCTTTGCAGTCTGTGGTTTTTCGGAATCGGCGCTTTGATCCTTTATTCTATTATTTTGTTTATTGTAATGAGGAAATATTATAGGGATTTAAGTGACAAATATCAGATCCTTTTAAGGGCGACAAACCAGATTGCTGAGGGGAATTTAGAGGTTGCCATAGAAGAAGACTTAAGCGTGTTTGAGCCTTTTAAGAAGGAGATACAGAAGATACAAAGCGGGTTTAAGGTTGCTGTGGGGGAAGAGGTGAAAAGCCAGAAGCTTAAGACTGATTTGATCAGCAATATGTCACATGATCTGAAAACTCCTTTGACGGCTATTATTACTTATGTAAACTTGCTGCGGGATGATCATGCGACGCCGGAGCAGAGGAAGGCTTATATTGACATACTGGAACAGAAGTCCATGCGTTTGAAAGCGCTTATAGAGGACTTGTTTGAAATCAGCAAGGCGAACAGCAATAATGTGACGCTGAATTTAGAGGATGTGGATATTGTCAGTCTGTTAAAAGAGGTGAGTCTGGAGCTTAGTGATAAAATAGAGGAATCTACCATTGATTTCAGGTGGAATCTGCCGGATGAAAAGATCGTTCTGCCTTTGGACAGCCAGAAGACTTATCGGATATTTGATAATTTATTGACGAATATTATAAAATATGCAATGCCTCATACCCGGGCTTATATCGATATGAAGAAGGAAGGCGGTTATGTGGTCACTACACTGAAGAATGTTTCGGCTGCAGAGCTTACTTTTAATCCGGATGAAATAACCGAACGGTTTGTCAGAGGAGACCAGGCCCGGAATACGGAGGGCTCCGGTCTTGGAATGGCGATTGCGAAAAGCTTTGTGGAGCTGCAGAACGGAAAGCTTCAAATTGAAGTGGAGGCAGACTTATTCCGGGTGATTATACGGTGGCCGATTTCTCAGGATTTGCAAAACGAGGGAAACTATTCCTAAACTTCTTGAAAACAGGGGAGGAACTGTTTATACTATAGGTAAACGTACCAGTGTAACGGCGGGTGAGGTTTTTATTGTGAAATACATGGATATTTCTTTACGTACGTAAGCTGGGGAGAAAATTAGGAAAGAGAGGTTACGGTTATGATAATACAGAGCAGACGGGTCTGGATTGCCGGACAGTTCATCCCGGCACAGCTTCAGGTGGAAGATGAAAAGATTAAGGCAGTCCTTGAATATGGTGAGATGGCAGCAGATCAGGATTACGGGGATAACAGGATCGTTCCGGGATTTATTGATATTCATACCCATGGAGCTTATGGTTATGATACCAACGATGGAGAACCGGAAGGATTGCGGGAATGGATGAGACGGATACCGGAGGAGGGAGTGACTTCTATCCTTCCGACTACTGTGACCCAGATGCCGGATGTGCTGACTAAGGCGGTTGCAAATGTGGCCGCTGTGGTGGAAGACGGGTATGAAGGAGCAGAGATTCTTGGAATCCATTTTGAAGGGCCTTATCTGGATATGAAGTATAAGGGAGCCCAGCCGCCGGAGGCAATCGCTACTGCCTCTGTTGAGCAGTTTAAAGAGTATCAGGAAGCGGCTAAGGGTATGATTAAATATATTACTCTTGCACCGGAGCATGATGAGGGATTCACCCTGACAAGGTATTGTAAGGATACCGGAGTGGTGGTCAGCATGGGGCACTCGTCTGCTACCTATGAGCAGGCGCTTATGGGGATCGCAAATGGGGCGACTTCTATGACTCATGTTTATAATGGCATGACACCTTATCATCACAGGGATCCGGGGCTGGTAGGAGCTGCGTTTAGGGTGAGGGATATTTATGGCGAGATCATTTGTGATGGATGCCATTCTCATTTGGCGGCGCTTAATAATTATTATGCGATTAAGGGAAGGGATCACGCGATCATGATTACGGATTCTCTTTGTCCAAAGCATTGTCCTGCTGGTATGGATTTCCAGCTGGGAGGGCATAGCATTGAGATCAGGGAGAACGGCCTTGCTTATCTGAAAGGGACGAATACGATTTCGGGTAGTACCCTTAAGGCGAATAATGGGCTGAAGATTCTGGTGGAAGAGGCTATGGTGCCTTTTGATTCGGCACTGAATTCCTGTACGATTAATCCGGCTAAGTGTCTGGGAGTTGATGATAGGAAGGGTAGACTGGTTGCGGGGTATGATGCGGATTTTGTTGTGCTTCGGGATGACTATGATGTGGTTCAGACTTATTGTAGGGGTGGGGCGATGTTGTAGGGTGATGGAGATGGGGGAGAGTAAAAGATTGAGCTTGATTGTGTGGCCCGCTGGTCCGCAGTGCTCAAGCTCGAATCCGCTGCGCTCCTTCTCGCTTGACGGCTGTCAACCTATGTCCTCAAAATCAAAAGAACCCATAAGAATGCTTGCATTCTTATGGGTTCTTTCGTTTTTAAGGACGCACTGCTCGTAGCTTTACAATATCCGTACATTTTTTAAAGCTCCAGTTTTTGAAAACTCTGTCCATTCACAAACATTTACTGCATGATCTCCAATTCGCTCTAAATATTTTGCTACCATTAACAAGTCAATGCACTGATCGATATGTTCGTTGGAATTTTTTAATAGATCAACCACATCATTCTTCACCTTATCGAATAATTCATCAACCACATCATCCTGCTTTTCGATCTGCTTTGCAGTCTCTAAATCCTGGTTAATAAAGGCTTCGATGGAGCTGCGGACCATTTCACGGGCGGCGGAGGCCATGGAGGGGATGTGGCGGACTACATGGTAAACGTGTTCGCCTTTTATGCGTAGGATGAGTTCGGCGATGTCGGAAGCGTGGTCGCCGATACGCTCTAAGTCCGTAACCACTTTAAGGGCGCTGGAGACTACTCTTAAATCTCCGGCAACTGGCTGCTGGCGTAAGATGATGGAGAGGCAGCGAGCCTCGATGGAACGCTCTAAGTCGTTGATGGTGCGGTCTCCTTTTATGATATCCTCTGCTTTTTCAAAATCCTGGTCTTCAAATGCCACAAAACACTGTTCGATGGAGGTTTCGACCATTCGCCCCATTTCTTTTATGTCATGGTTTAAGAGGCTTAACTCATGTTCATAATTAACTCTCGTTGTCATTGCTTGTTCTCCTTTATTGTTCTATATATAATGGATCAGCCGAAGCGTCCTGTGATATAGTCTTCGGTTCTTTTGTCCTTAGGGGCAGTGAACAGCTCGGTTGTGGGAGCGTATTCCACCACCTCTCCCACAAGGAAAAAGGCGGTATAATCTGCGATTCGGGTTGCCTGCTGCATGTTGTGGGTAACGATTGCAACCGTGTACTTTTCTTTCAGCTCATCCATCAGGTCCTCGATTTTCAGGGTTGAGATAGGGTCTAAGGCCGAGGTGGGCTCATCCATAAGCAGTACTTCCGGCTCAACTGCCAGGGCGCGGGCGATGCAAAGTCGCTGCTGCTGGCCGCCGGATAGGCCGAGGGCTGATTTTTTTAAACGGTCAGATACCTCTTCCCAGAGGGCTGCCCCCTTTAAGCTTCTTTCCACGATATCGTCAAGCTCGGATTTATTCTTTATGCCATGGATTCTTGGACCGTAGGCCACATTGTCATAGATACTCATTGGAAACGGGTTCGGCTGCTGAAATACCATGCCGATTTTTTTGCGTAAAAGAGTGGTGTCGACCCGCGGATCATAGATGTTTTCTTCATCTAAAAGAACCTCCCCTTCTATTTTTACGCTTGGAATCAGGTCATTCATTCGGTTTAATGTTTTTAAGTAGGTAGACTTTCCGCATCCGGAAGGACCGATAAAGGCCGTAATTTTATTTGTGAAGAGATTTAGGTTTACATCCTTTAGGGCTTGATTAGTTCCGTAAAATAGATTTAAATGGCTGGTTGAAATTTTTACTGTATTGGTACTCACGATTCTTTCACCTCCGTATTGAATTTATGAGACAGATATTTTGCAAGTCCGTTTATTAACAGCACGATGACCAGAAGGACAACGGCAATTCCGAAGGCCTGGCCGTATTTGGCCTTTTGCATGCATAAGTACAACTGAATCGTTAAGGTACCGCCTGATTCAAATATTTTACCGAAGAAGTCCTTTGGAAGGAGGTAGCCGCTTCCTGCCGTAAAGAGAAGGGCAGCGGACTCTCCCACGATGCGGCCGATGGCCAGGATGATTCCTGTTACAATGCCTGGCATGGCGCTGGGTAGCAGGATGGTCCGGATCATGTACCATTTGGTTGCACCGATACCCAGGGCACCAGAGCGGTAGCTTTCCGGAACGGTTTTTAAGGCTTCCTGAGTGGTTCTGGTAATAAGGGGAAGAACCATGATGGATAAGGTTAAAGCACCGGTGAGGATGGAATAGCCAAGGCCCAGGGTGTTCCCGAAAAACACATAACCAAAGAGTCCGAAAATAATGGAGGGGATACCTGCCAGGGTCTCTGTGGTGAATTCGATGATTCGTACCACTTTTCCGCCCTTTGCATATTCGTTTAAGTAAATGGCTGCGCCAACGCCCAGGGGAGTAGCGATTAACAGGGTAATGACAACGACATATAAGGTGTTTACAATATTTCCGACGATACCAAAGGTTCCCTTAATAGTACTTGGCACAGTGGTGAGAAATTCCAGGCTGATTTCGGGAACGCCGCGAACAAACACATAGCCCATGATTCCGATCAGGACCATAATGGAGATGGAAGCGCATAAGTAAATAAGGACCGTTAAGAAAGAATCGGAGATCCGGTTTTTCCGGTTATAAATGCTGTGTGTTACTGCAGAATCTTTTTGAACGGGAATTACGATATCATTTGTCATGGCCTTCCTCTCCTTTCTTTAACAGGTTGTTAAGTGTAATGTTAATGAGCATGATAAAAGCAAACAGGACAAGACCTATGGTAAAAAGCACCTGTTTGTGGAGCCCGGCGGAATAAGACATCTCTGATACGATCGCAGTAGTAAGGAAACGGACCGAATTAAAGGGTAGAGGCATATTTACCGAACTTCCGGACACCAGGCTGATTGCCATTGCTTCACCGATGGCCCGGCCTGTTCCAAGGACAATTGCGGTAATGATACCGGACTTTGCTGCAGGAAGTACCGCATTGAAAATCGTCTGGATCTTAGTAGCTCCAAGAGCCAGGGAAGCACTTCTAAGGTGCTGCGGAACAGCACGGAGCGCTGATTCACTGATGTTGATAACCGTAGGAAGAATCATTAAGGCCAGCACTAAAACAGCGGAGATCAGATTCGCACCTCCGGTAAACTGGTGGGTGGTGGATCCTGCAAATATTTTTAACTCTATTTTATACATTAATGGGTTTAAAATCAAGATACCAAGCAAACCATAAATAACAGAAGGTATTCCGGCTAACAGCTCTACTGCCGGACGCACGATGTTAGTCAGCCTTTCAGGGGCCACTTCAGCCAGGAAAACGGCAGTCATGACGCCAATGGGAACTCCGATCAGGATTGCCAGAGCAGTTCCTATGATAGAGGTCAAAATGACATAGAGGATACCAAAGCTTGGTGAAGCGGCTGCCGGCATCCAGATGGTTCCGAACAGAATATCCAGAATCCCCACCTTAAAAAGTGCCGGCGTACCGCTTATGATCATGTACAGAGTGATAGAGGCCACAGCCAAAACGGCAAAGAAGCCGCAGACAGTAAAGATTACTTCTGCAGCATGCTCAACACCTGATTTACTTCCGTGGCCACCAAATATGGAATAAGACTTTGGTCGCATATAACAGCTCCTTTCAAAACGGGGACGTAGCATAATCATCCGGCTGCGTCCCCTGTAAATATTATCGTTAGGCAGTATAAGAAGAATTTCTTTACAATTAGTTTGCGGGGATTAAACCAACGGCTTTCACTAAATCTTTTCCTTCATCAGAATAGATGTAGTCAAACAATGCCTTCACCAGATCACTCTGCTCAGATATCTCTCCTTTGGTAGCCATAACGAATGGACGGCTTAAGAAGTAGGAACCTGCCTTGATGTTTTCTGGAGTTGGTTCTATGCTTTCCAGCTTCATGGTCTTGACGGTATCATCAAGAACGTCCAGAGAAACATAGCCAATGGAGCCTGGAGTGGAAGCGGCTTTTGCCATGACTGCGCCGGTACTGTCCAGCTCATTGCTGTATTTGCAGGCATCTTCCAGCTTTAACAGTTCTTCAAAAGCAGTTCTTGTACCGGAACCTGCCTCACGTCCAATCACAACGATCGGCTGATCGGCTCCGCCTAATTCCTTCCAGTTGGAAGTTGTTCCGTTGTAAATGTTGATCAACTGGTCTTTTGTTAAATTGTCAACGGTATTGGCCGGATCAGAGACAACGGCGATACCGTCGATTGCAACGATATTTTCAGCAATACCTTTTGCTTTTTCTTCATCCTTTAGATTACGGGAAGAGTTACCGATATCCGCAGAACCATTGGTAACTGCTTCGATTCCTGCGCCAGAACCTACAAATTCGGCCTGTACGGTAACGCTTGGATATTTTTCCATAAAAACTTCACTTAAAGCGGTTGCGAATTTCTCCATAGAGGTAGAACCAACCATGCTGATAGAACCCTTTAAATTAGAAGCTGTATCTTCTTTTGCGGTTGTCTCGTTAGCGGTTGTCCCACTTGTAGTGCCAGCCTCGGTTTTGGTATCAGGAGCCTGTGTCTCAGCATTATTGCTGCCGCAGCCAGCTAAAGTTCCCATTGTAAGAACTGCCATTCCAGCTAATGCAAGAGTCTTAATAAAATTTTTTTTCATATTTACTTTCTCCTCTTTTCTCTTTAAAATTGCTTTCGCTTACATCATGGAGTATATCAGCCGTAAAACTTTTCTGATATCATATTTTAGTATAGAAAGTGTAAATGTTGTGTAAAGCATTCCGGCTCTCTTTTTTCTTATTAATAGTGTTTGCAGAATGGGAGAATGAAATTCCTTTATTATGGTTAAGAAGCATAGTCAGAATTGAAAAAGCTGTCATAATTACAAAAAACAGCCTTTTGTTTACAAAAATTGACGGGATGGACTGGACAGAATAGGAGGAAATATGGTAAATTGGAACGTGCGCTTATTTTATAGTAGAAATATAAAAAATATTCCGTAATTTAAGAACGGATACAAAGGATACGAGACAGGAGGGCGTTTTCATGGGAGCATATCAACTGAAAGTCACGATCAAAGGCAGCAAGCCGCCGATTTGGAGAAGGGTTCTGATACCGGAGGGGATAACCTTTGGAAAGCTGCACCAAATGATTCAGACAGCATTCTGCTGGTCCGATGAGCACCTGTATGAATTTGAATTCCGTTCTGAAGGGGTTCGTGTAGTTCCGGGTAAAGAGAATTGGTCCCCCAAATTTCAATACCTTTTAAGTGATGAAACCATAGACAGCCTGGTGCCCGGTACCAGCAAATTTACATATACTTACGGTCTAGATAAAACCTGGGAATTAAACATCCAGGTAGAAGATGTAGTTTCTGATTTTAAGGAAAGCTGGGGACAGGTTATAAAATTCAAAGGAGACTGCGTTCCGGAAAACTGCGGAGGCATCGCCGGGTATTATGAACTTTTGGAGTCGGGTTCAAACGATCTGAAGGAATATGACATGTCTGCTGTCAATAAACGTATGGACCAGAGTTCTGATGCTGCATCGGAAGAAGTTCATATAGCAGAAATTTATGATTGCTATGATAAAGGCAGCATCCTTGAGATTGCAAAAAGACATGGCATGAACGGGCTTTCTAAATTTAAAAAGGAAGAACTTGTGGAACGGACGATCGCTCATATTCTGGATCCTAAGGTAATGAGCAGCTATTTCCTTTGTGCCCGTAATTCAGAAATAAGTTTATTTGAGAAGTTGGCATCAGATGATTTTCAGATACCATCTTTTGAATTGGAAGAAATGGACTTTCTTTACGCAGGAGGCTATGTAACCGCAGGACCTGACAATCATTTTATGGTTGCGGAAGAAGTATTAAAAGCATATGAAGCGGTAAATACACCGGAATTTAAGGAAGAGCGTGAACGTCTCAGTAAAATCGGAGATTATCTCTGCGCAGCAAATTCCCTGTATGCCGTCACACCGCCCCAGGTCCTGTTGGAAACCTTTAATAAATATGAAGATAAGAAGCTTTCATTGGAAGATCTCTTACATGCCTATGAACTTCTCCGGATATACCGTCCTTCGGTCAGATTCATTGACGGAAACTTTGTGGATGGGGCCCTGGCAGAACAGAATGGCGTTGAAGAATTTCTGCAGATGCAGAAAAAAATTCCTTATTATATCCCTACACAGATGGAAATCCGTTTCATGGCGGATAATAAGGGCTTTTTAATGACCGGAGAATTAGGTCTGCTGAGCAAATTCCTGACGGATGAAATGAACGTTCCGGATGAAAGGATTCCATATTTACTGCGTCAGGTGCAGGCGGAGATCAGTATGGGCGGACAGCTTCAGGAGGTTGTGGAAGGAATAGAGGCCGCCGGGATCATTTTTGAATCGGAAGAGCATTTGGAAAGGTTCACAAGCATTATCACAGATGTATGGAACCATACCAGGATGGTGTTAAACAGAGGCCACAAGCCATATGAAATGGTGATGAAGGGCTTAGAGACAGTATCTGCCCAGCGCAAGAACCCTCCGAAAATCTATCCAAACGATCCCTGTTCCTGCGGGAGTGGGAAGAAATATAAGAAATGCTGCGGGAAAAAAGGCTGATAAAAAAATAAAACACCAAATAAAAAGAAAGACCGTGTTAGAATTATTGTAAAAAAGGTACAATTATCTCATGAAAATCAGGAGATAATTGTACCTTTTTTATTTGGAGAAGGAAAGAGGAGGAAAACGGGATGAAAGCACTGATTGTAGACGAAACAGGAAAACTGTCCGTAGAGGAGATTGAAAAGCCAGATTATGGTCCGTGTCAGGCACTGGTAAAGCTGGAAAGCTGCGGAGTGTGCAATGGAACGGATATGAAGCTGATTCATGGCACATTTAAAAATTTCCTGTCTTATCCGGCCATTCTGGGTCACGAAGGAGTTGGAAGAGTGGTGGAGACAGGAGCGCAGGTGGAAAATCTGCAAGTAGGAGACCTGGTGCTTCTGCCGCTTCTGGAAAAGGAAACAGGTGGATATACGCCGGGCTGGGGAGCTTATGCAGAATATGCAGTAGTGGGAGATGCCCAGAGCTACATCCGCCATGGCATGGGACCGGGAACTCCGGAATGGAGCGAAGCCTATTTAGCCCAGACGGTCCTCCGTCCTGAGGATCAGGTGGATGCAGTTGGCGCTTCCATGATCATCACCTTTCGTGAGGTTCTAAGTGCGATCCGTCGGTTCGGCTGCCAGCCCAATGAGACAGCTCTGGTGTTTGGGGCAGGGCCCGTAGGGTTATGCTTTACCAGATTTTTAAAGCTGCTGGGGTTAAAGACCGTGATCACCACGGATATTGCAGATGCAAAAGTGGAAGAGGCTAAGCGGATGGGGGCAGATTACAGCTTTAATACGACTGTCTGTGACATCGGGGATGAAGTAAAAAGGCTGATACCGGACGGAGTGGATTATGTGGTAGATGCAGTGGGAATCAATGCCCTCATTAACCAGGCAATGCCCCTGGTAAAATATAACGGAAAAATCTGCTGTTATGGTATATCACCCAAGCTAAATATGGAATTGGACTGGAGCCAGGCACCTTATAACTGGACCCTTCAATTTGTCCAGTGGCCCAGCAAAAAGGAAGAAGGGGAGGCCCATTCCCAGATTATGGCCTGGATCAACCAGGGAGTCCTTGAACCCATGGATTTTATTTCCCATGTGATTTCTTTTGAACGGTGTATGGATGCCTTTCAGCTGGTGGAAGCCAGAGAACCAGGTACTAAAAAGATTGTAATTAAATTTTAAGGAGGAAAAAGCTGATGAGAGAGAGCCGGTTATTTTGTGTACTGCCTGACTATGTGTGTACCCCGGATGGCATGGCCGTAGACCGCCATGGAAATCTGGTGC
Source organism: Lacrimispora sp. (assembly GCF_032078915.1). Taxonomy (GTDB): domain Bacteria; phylum Bacillota; class Clostridia; order Lachnospirales; family Lachnospiraceae; genus Lacrimispora. The sequence goes on from NZ_DAMAUN010000009.1 coordinate 94,221, forward strand.
TTTCCTGCCCCAATTATGCAGAAGATGACATGTCCGGATGTGTAGTGAGGATCGACCGGGAAGGAAATGTGAAAAAGTGGTTTGATGTTCCGGTCCATCCGGAGACTGGAGTTGCCAGGAACATGGGGATTGCCTTTGATGAGGAATGGAATGTGTATCTTTGCGATAACCAGGGCTGGAGTGAACGGGAAGATCTTCTTTACAAAGGCAGGATCTTAAAAGTGGCTGTAGATGAAGAGGGCAATATTTTAAAGACCACGGTGGTGGCAGACCATATGGAGCATCCAAACGGCATCAGAATCAAGGATGGTTTTATGTACGTTACCCAGAGTTATCTTCATCCGGTGAAACGGCCCGATGGGAAGCTGGTAAGCTGCGTATACCGTTTCGGCCTTGAGGAAGAAGGAATACATATAACCAATACACTGGAGGACCGACATATTTTTGCAACCTATATCACCCAGAATCCGGATTGCCAGTACGGAGCGGATGGAATTGTATTTGATAAGGAAGGAAACCTCTATGTGGGTAATTTCGGAGACGGAACTGTTTACCGGATTACCTTTCACGAGGATGGAAGCTTAAAGGAGAACCAGGTATTTGCCCGGAATCCCGCAGAGCTTCAGAGCACAGACGGAATGTTTTTTGACGAAGAGGGGAATCTCTATATCGCTGATTTCAGCGCCAATGCCATAGCAAAGGTGGCGCCTGACGGAAGTGTGGAGAGAATTGCCCAAAGTCCAGACTGCACCGGAGTGGATGGAGGCCTGGACCAGCCGGGAGAGCCGATTGTATGGGAAGGAAAAATCATTGCTTCCTGTTTTGACTTAGTGACAGGTCCTGACAAGGTAAATAAAAAGCATGAGATGCCGGCAACGCTGGTGGAGCTGTCTTTATAAGGAGGAACCTATGAAACAGTATATGTTAGCCCATGACTTGGGGACCAGCGGAAATAAGGCCACCCTTTATCATACGGACGGCAGGATGGCGGCAAGCTGCGTCCATGAATACCCTGCCTATTATCCGGCACCTGGCTGGGTGGAGCAGGATCCGGAGGATTGGTGGAAAGCGGTTTGCAGCTCTACCAGAGAGCTTCTTGAAAAATCCGGAATTTCGGCCGGAGAGATCGAAGCGGTTTCTTTCAGTGCCCAGATGATGGGCTGTCTTCCAGTGGACGTTCAGGGAAAGCCTCTGCGGCCTATGATCATCTGGGCAGATACCAGGGCAGGGAAAGAGGAGGCTTTCATGAAGGAACGGATCGGGATGGGGAGGGGCTATGAAATCACAGGCCACAGGCTCAGCGCCTCCTATTCCGCAGCCAAGCTTCTCTGGATCCGGAATCACGAGCCCCAGGTCTATCATAAATGCAGATGGATGCTGCAGGCCAAAGATTATATTATTTTCCGTCTGACCGGAAATATTGTAACAGATTACAGCGATGCTTCCGGCACAAATTTTTTTGATATCAGGAAAAAATGCTGGTCAGAGGAAATCCTCAGCGCTCTGGATATAGACCCGTCAATTTTGCCGGAACCTCATCCCTCTACCGATATAGGGGGCCGGGTGACACGAGAGGCGGCAGAGCTTACCGGGCTTTTGGAAGGAACTCCGGTGGTGATCGGAGGAGGCGATGGAAGCTGTGCCTGTGCAGGGGCTGGAGTGGTAGAAGAGGGAAGTGCTTATCATGTGCTCGGCTCCTCCTCCTGGATCTCCATGGCTTCCAAATCCCCTTATTTTGATCCGGAGCTTAGAACCTTTAACTGGGTGCACTTAGACCCGGAGCTTTATACCCCGTGCGGAACCATGCAGGCAGCGGGATACTCCTACAACTGGTATAAGAGAACCCTTTGCCAGCTGGAAACAATGGAGGCTGAGGAAGCCTTAATAAGTCCTTATGAACGGATCAACGAAGGAGTTAAGAAGGCTGAACCGGGGGCTGGAGGGGTCATCTATCTGCCTTATATTCTGGGAGAGCGATCGCCCAGATGGGATGCTGACGTCAGAGGGGCTTTTTTAGGTATGTCTGTTACCACTACAAAAGAGGACTTGTCCAGGGCGGTTTTAGAGGGTGTGAGCTATAATTTAAGAATCATTCTGGAAAGCTTAAAACAGGGAAGAGCGATCAATGATTTAAGAGTGATCGGCGGCGGAGCCAAGGGAGAGGCCTGGCTTCAGATATTAGCAGATATTTTCCAGATGCCTTTAAAGGTTCCGGTTTATTTAGAGGAGGCCACCAGCCTGGGCGCGGCGGTCTGTGCCGGAGTCGGCGTTGGCATTTATCCTGATTTTTCAGCAGTAAAGAAGATCAATCCTGTTGTGCGGGAGATTTTGCCTCAAAAATCCCTGGCAGGCCGTTATGATAAATTATATACAATTTTTAACCAGGCTTATGAAGGACTAAAGGAAGTGAACCAGGGATTGGGAGAATACCGGATGGAGATGGAAAGGGAAAAGGAGGCGGATAAGTGATGGTCAGAGCAGAACAGATCAGAAAGGGAGCATTGGTCCTCCTTTCCATGCAGCGTCATTCCTGGGAGCAGGGGACTGCAATGCAGGCCTTTCTGGAAATGGGCGAGATGGAGGTTGTGACAGCCATGTCCAGAGAGGCAGTATACAGAAGGCTGGAGGATGGCCGGGCTGCCACGATCGGAGTAACGGATGGGGTGACAGATCCCTGCTCCGTGGGAGAAGCCCTGCTTGCTGCCTGCCGCTCCTGTGGAGAGCCTCTTCTGAAGGAAGGGCTTTCGGCTCTGCTTTCATGGACTCTTGAGAGAGCGCCCAGAAATGAAGAAGGCATTCTTTACCATCTGACCACCAGCCGCCAGTTCTGGGTGGATTCCATGTATATGCTTCCGCCCTTTCTGGCAGCCGCAGGATATTATGAGGAGGCTTTTAAACAGGCGGAGGGCTACTGGAATGCTCTTTATGATGATAAGGCAGCCCTGATGTGCCATATGTGGGATGATGAAAAAAAGGAATATGTAAGGGCAGCCCACTGGGGCAGCGGAAATGGCTGGGCCATGGCCGGCTTAGCAAGGCTCCTGCATCTGATTCCGGATCGTGGATATGAGCGGCAGCGGGAAATAATAAAAAAACGGGTGAAGAAACTGTTGGATGGAGTGCTTTTCTATGTAAGGGAGGATGGGCTGTTCCATGATGTAGTAGATGATCCTTCTTCCTTTGTGGAAACCAATTTATCCCAGATGACTTCATATACCATCTACCGGGGGCTTAAGGAGGGCTGGCTTTCCGGCCCTGGCTTTAAGGAACAGGCAGACCGCCTTCGGAGAGCGGCAGAAGGGCAGATGGATCCCCAGGGCTTTGTACGGGGCGTCTGCGGCGCACCGGGCTTTGACAGACCAGGCTTTTCTCCGGAAGGGCAGGCATTTTTCCTATTGATGGAGCAGGCTTATATGGATTATGAGAAAGGCTGAGGGAAAGATGAAGACAGTATTCATAACAGGAGCAGACCGGGGACTGGGCTTTGCCCTTTGCGAGGAATTTTTAAAGAAGGACTTTTTTGTACTGGCAGGGCAGTATATGGAGGAATGGCCCTGGCTTTCCCGGTTAAAGGGGGCCTGGCCGGGACGACTGGAGCTTTTGCCTTTGGATATCGGATCGGATGAATCCATTGCCCGGGCATTTGAAGCTGCCGGAAGCCGTACTGCAGTCATAGACTTGCTGATCCATAACGCCGGCGTGGCGTGGCAGGAACAGGATATGGGGAGTGAGGCGGATCTAGTGAAGAACTTAAGAATGTTTAACATTAACAGCCTTGGCCCCTTGTGCCTTACCCGGAGATTCCTTCCGCTTATGGAGGAGGGGATGCGGAAAATATGCTTTGTGTCCTCGGAGGCAGGAAGCATCGGCGTGGCCCATCGTAAAGACATGACAGGCTACTGCATGTCAAAAACAGCTCTCAACATGGCTGGAAGAATCCTTCATAACGATTTGGGAAAACGGGGCTATGGAATCTATTTATACCATCCGGGCTGGATGCGGACCTATATGGAAGGGGCTGAACCTATGAATGGAGAACTGGAACCATCCCAGTCGGCAGAGGCCGCATTTTCCTATTTCACAGGAGAGAAGCCCTCTTGTCTTCAGGTTGTGGATGTATACGGACGGGCATGGTGCTTTTAAACGGAAGGAGGTGGAAATGCTGGGGAAAACAGCATTGATTTGTGGAGAAAATACGGAAGTCTGCCGGGAGGCGGAAGAATGTTTAAATGAAATGGGCTGGCTGGTCTGGCGGCTGGGATACGGAGAGGTCCAGGCAGCAGAGAACCTTTTTAAGAAGGAAGATGGCCTTGATCTGTTGGTATTTGGTGATGATGAGGGAATCTTTCCCCGGACAGGTACCATCTATGAAAACCAGGAACGGCCAGCCGTTTTACAGGCCTATGAGCAGCATGTAAACGGCCCCCTCAAGGCACTGCGCCTCCTTAAGCCTCTTTTGGACCAGGGCGGGGGCAGACGGATCTGCTATATAACCACCAGGGATTCCAGCAACAATATGTGCTTTGATCATGAACGTTACGGAGAACATATGGTACGGGCAGCAAGAAATATGCAGGCAAGGATTCAGATGAACCGCCTGGGTCCGGAAGGTTATACCTTCCGGGTATTCTGCTATGACGGCTCCTGGAAGATGAAAGGGACCGGGCAGCAGGCTGTCCTTTATTTTCTTCAGGACCGGAGCAGGGATGAGCTCTGCCCGGCTCATGAGGATGAAAAAAGGCTGGTCATGAGAGATGAAGGAAGGAGGGAGATTCCATGGTAGAGGCCTTGATGTTTGGAAAATGGGATGCAAGATACCATCCCCTTTATGAACCAGGGGAAAAGGTAAAAGAACTTCTTGCGGAATGCTGTATCACGTTGACAGACCGCCCGGAGGCGTTTGAAAGTGAGGCTATGAAACAGTACCGGCTGTGCATTCTCTACGGGGAATTTGACGAACCGGCTTTTGGGGATGGGGAAACTGCCGGATTATTGTCCTTTGTTTCTATGGGAGGGGGACTTCTGGTTTTACATAACGGGATCTCGGTCCAGAGCCGCAGTGAGTTGGGGCAGATGATCGGTGGGGAATTCTTATCCCATCCGCCCTATGAACAGCTTCCGGTTCTTCATTATAAGGGAAAGGCGGCAGCCCATCCGGTTATGGAGGGCGTCTCCGATTTTTGTGCAGAGGATGAGGCATATCAGTTTCAGCTTGACCCGCTGGCAGATATCCAGATAGTAATGGAGTACCAATATGAAGGAAAGAGCTATCCGGCAGCTTGGGTCCGGAGGTACGGAAAAGGAAGGGTGGCTTACTGTTGTGCAGGACACAATGGTAAGACCTTTAAAAATCCTGAATTTGGAAAATGGATCAGGAACAGTGCGGCATGGCTTTTATCAGAACAGGAGGAAGGATAAAATGATAGATTTTACATGGTATAACCCGACAAGGATTATATTTGGCAGACAGACTCATTTACGGGTGGGTGAGGAGACTTCTGTCTATTCCAAAAAGGCACTGCTTCATTATGGAGGAAAAAGCATCAAGGCTTCCGGAACCTATGACGGAATTGTTAAATCTTTAACGGATGCCGGAGTTTCCTTTGTAGAATTAGGGGGAGTATGCCCAAATCCAAGGCTTTCCCTGGTACGCCAGGGCATTGACCTCTGCCGGAAGGAAGGAGTGGATTTCATTCTGGCGGCAGGAGGAGGAAGCGTCATTGATTCCGCAAAGGCCATTGCGGCAGGAGCGCCCTACAAGGGAGATGTGTGGGATTTTTATACCACAGACCGGAAACCGGAAACCGTCCTGCCCATAGGTGTGGTATTAACGATTCCTGCAGCAGGAAGTGAAAGCAGCGACGGCAGTGTAATTACCAGAGAAGAGGGGCCGGATAAGCGTTCTTTTATTTCCAGCCTTCTCTATCCGCGGTTTGCAATCTTAAATCCTGAGCTTTGCTATACGCTTCCCAAGAATCAGATCGGAGCCGGAGGCGCGGATATCCTTTCTCATGTCATGGAACGGTATTTCTCCCCCAATGAGGAGACAGACCTTTCTGATCGCTTGTGCGAGGCTGCGATGAGGTCCCTGATACATAATCTCCCCAGAGTTCTTGAAAATCCACAGGATTATGATGCCTGGGCCGAAGTGATGTGGACTGGGAACGTAGCCCATAACGGCCTTTTGGGAAAAGGGAGAATGGAAGACTGGGCCAGCCACGGGATTGAACATGAGCTGAGCGCTGTCTATGATATTGCCCATGGCGCCGGGCTTGCCATTGTATTTCCTGCATGGATGAAATATGTGAGCAAATCTCATCCGGGGAAGATGGCCCGCTTTGCCTGCCAGGTATTTGGAATCAGCCCGGAGGATAAAACGGAAGAAGAGGTGATCCGTCTGGGAATCTGCTGCCTGGAAAACTTTTTTAAGAGCCTGGGACTTTCCGTGACCTTAAAGGAGGCGGGGATTGGCAGGGAGGCCTTTGATGTGATGGCCCAAAAGGCGGTTATGAATGGGAAGCTGGGAAGCTTTCAGACCCTTGATGAGAAGGATGTAAAGGCTATTTATGAACTGGCAGAATAAGGAGATAAAGGCATGAACAAAGAATTGTTAAGAAGCATGACACCAGAGAAGCTGGCAGCATATTTTGACCATACCCAGCTTCGGGCCTATGCGGTGCGGAAGGATTTTGAAAAGCTGTGTGAAGAAAGCAGAAGCTACGGATTTAAAATGGTAGCCATCAATCCGGCTCCGGTAGTCCTGTGCAAGGAACTATTAAAGGGAACCGGCGTCCATGTGGGAGCTGCCATTGGATTTCCCTTAGGCCAGACTACAATTGAGAACAAGGCAAATGAAACAGCCAATGCCATAAAAAACGGTGCGGACGAGATTGACTATGTGGTAAATTTAACAGAGCTTAAGGAAAGAAATTACGGCTATGTGGAGAAAGAAATGGCTTCTGTTGTGGAGGAGTGCAGAAGAAATAAGGTGATCTCCAAGGTTATCTTTGAAAACTGTTACTTAACGGAAGAAGAAAAGGAGGCCTTATGCCGGATCGCTCTGGAGGTAAAGCCGGATTTTATCAAGACCTCCACCGGCTTTGGAACTGGAGGAGCCACCTATGAGGACATTCAGCTAATGAAACGCATGGTAGGCGACGAAATTCAGATAAAGGCGGCAGGCGGAGTCCGTAACTTAGAGACAGCCCTTGCCATGATAGAGCTTGGAGTTTCCAGGATCGGATCTACGGCAAGTGTGGGAATCGTAGAAGAACTGAAAAAGGAGCTGTAAGCTGATGAAAGATTTTTTCCGAATCATGGTTTTTGATAAACAGGGAAGAATCAGGCAGCGGCAGGAGGGAGAGGGACGGGCAGAACTTCGGCCTTCTTCTCCCTATGAGCCTGGCGATGTCATCCGGATTGAAAGCCGGCGCCTTCCCTGTCCCCTAAAGGTATCCCTTTCCCCGGCCCTTCCTGAGGCGGAGGTGTGGCTGGAGGATCATGCCATGGAATTTCCGGTTCCTTTTGGAGAGGAGGCCCAGGCCTATTCGGCAGAGGCCTTTGGAGAGGAACGAGGGATCCGGGTGGAGGCGGTGAGCAGCCAGTGTTGGGGAGCTTACCGCAATTTAAGTGAGAATCCGCTGGACCACAGAGGAGAAACCTCCGTTTATCCCCATTGCACTGCCTCTGTGGAAACCCGAGGAGAATCTGTGTTTGCTGCAAGAAATACCATTGACGGACGATGTGAGAATACGTTTCATGGAGAATGGCCTTATACCAGCTGGGGAGATAATGAGGATCCGGAAGCAGAAATAAGAATTGATTTTGGCCGCAGGGTGCTGGCAGACCGGGCGGAAATTTTAATACGCGCAGATTTCCCTCATGACAATTACTGGAAGGAGGCGGCTCTGGAATTCTCCGACGGAACTGCGATACGCCTTTTCATGGAAAAGACCGGGAGCTGGCAAAGCTTTTCCTTTATTCCCAGGACCATTTCCTGGGTAAAGCTGAAGGAACTGAAAAAGTCAGAGGAGAAATCTCCTTTCCCAGCCCTTACCCAGTGGAGGATTTTTGGGAGGGATTGTGAAAAACAATAAAAAATAGTCTACCATTTTGAAAGATTATGTGTTAAATAACTATATTTGAACTGCTATACTGATGGTATAAAATAAAAGAGATGCTTTTGTACGCTTTTATAACAGGATAATTATAAGAAGTGAACAAAAGGAGAATGGAGGAGGCTTATATGAGAAAAAGATTTTTATCAGCCGCAATGGCAGTTGCAATGGCTTGTGCCTTAACGGCCTGCGGAGGAAGCGGTGGCACCAAATCGGAGACAACCGCACCGGCAGCTGAAACAAAGGCAGCAGAAACCAAGGGCCAGAGTGCAGAAACCAAGGGAGAAAAAGCAGGAGATACGGCTGCCGGAGAGGTTACCTTAAAGGTATTTACCAACCTTCCGGACAGAACTTCAGGCCAGGGGCTGGTGGAGCAGACGCTTTTTGACGCTTATATGACGGAGAATCCAAATGTAAAAATCAATGTGGAAGCCCTGGATGATGAAGCCTATAAAACCAAGTTCAAGGCCTACGCAGCAGGAAGCCAGATGCCTGATCTGGTAAGTGTTTGGGGACAGCCGGGATTTATCGATGAGGTGATGGACGCCGGACTTCTGGCAGAATTAAATAAGGATGACTATAAGGACTATGGCTTTATCAATGGATCCCTGGATGGATTTTCACGGAATGGAAAGCTTTATGGCCTGGCCCGGAATACGGATGTTATGTCTTTCTACTATAATAAAGCCATATTTGATGAAAACGGCTGGTCCGTGCCCAAGACCTATGATGAGCTTCTGGCTTTAGGAGAGAAGATTAAGGCCAAGGGAATCATTCCTGTTTCCATGGATGGGGGAGACAAATGGCCTCTTTATATCTATGTGACGGATTTGATGCAGAAGCTGGATGGCAAGGGCGTTATGCAGAAAACACATGATGCCATTGCTTCTAAGGATTTTTCCGATCCCACCTTTAAAAAGGCAACGGAGATTTTAGTGGATACCGCTAAAAAGGGCTTATTCCAGACCGGTTTTGAAACAACAGACTATGGCACAGCCAAGAACCTGTTTGCCAATGGCCAGGCGGCGATGTTCTACATGGGAAGCTGGGAAATGAGCATGGCTACCAATGAGGACATTCCGGCAGAAATCCGCGACAATATCCGGGTGTTCACCATGCCCGTAATTGACGGCGGACAGGGCGGTGAGACTGATATTGCAGCATGGAACGGAGGCGGATACTCCGTAACGGCCGGGGCAGTAAATAAAGAAGAGGCCATTAAGCTCTTAAATTATATGTTCCGTCCGGAGGGCTGGACCAAGGTCGCATGGGAAAACGGAGTTTGTATGTCCGCTCAGGATTTTGCCCAGTTTGCAACTGGTAAAGAAACAGAGCCTCAGAAGCAGTTCATCGACATTGTCAGCCATGCTTCCAACTTATCTGGAACTCCTATAGGTGATATGGGAACTTCTGAATTCAAGACAATCAGTGAGGATCTGGTACAGGAGGCAGCCATTGGAAAGATCACTGCTGAGGAGTATTTAAAGGGCCTGGAAGCTGCATGTAAGTAAGTGAGTCATTCATCATGGCCGCCTGCCGGTAAACGGAGGCGGCCATAGGTTTCCGTGAAAAAATCTCGAAGGAGGAAATATATGCAGAAGGCGTACAGCAATAAAGGGATTATTTTCACCCTGGTCTTTCCGGGGGTGGCCATGTTCGTATTTGCAATACTTGCCCCCATACTTTTAAGTGTTCACTATGGTTTTACGGACTTCAGCGGTCTGGGGGCTTATCATTTCATTGGATTTGCCAATTATAAAGAAATGTTTCAGGAGAAGGCGTTCTGGTATTCCTTGCGTAACTCCCTTCTTCTGGCGGCTGGCTTTGTAGTGATCCAGCATCCCCTTGCTATCATGACAGCAGCGCTTTTAGACCGGCTGGGTCACAGGGCGGAAGGCTTCTTCCGGTGTGTTTATTTCCTTCCTAACGTCATCTCCGTAGCGGTGATCGCCTATTTGTGGAAGTTTATCTACAATCCTAATTTCGGTCTGTTAAACAACATCTCAAAGGCCCTGGGTTTTGGAGGCGATACCAACTGGCTGGGAAGCGGGAGAGCCATTTGGTCGGTTCTGGTGGTTTTAATCTGGCATGGCTTTGGCTGGGGAATGCTCATCTACTATACGGGAATCAAGAACATTGATCCCGGTCTTTATGAGGCGGCGGCCATTGACGGAGCAAACAGCCGTCAGACCTTTTTAAGAATTACCCTGCCTCTTATGAAGCCGGTCATCCAGGTCAATGTGACCCTGGCCATTATCTCCGCTTTAAAACAGATGGAAACCGTGTACCTCCTGACCAATGGAGGTCCGGGCAATGAGACTCAGTTTATGGCAAACTATTTATACAAACAGGCCTTCAGTGCTTTCCGCTATGGCTACGGCAATTCCATCAGCGTGGTGTTTGTGATCATCTGCATACTGGCAACCCAGATTTTAAACCGGCTTTTCCGGGAAGAGAAGGAGGGATAAAGAATGAAGATAAAAAACATAACGGTGGGAGGCCTCTTGTTATGGATCATTCTGGCAGCTGTGGCTGTGATCCAGATATTCCCGCTGGTCTGGCTTTTAGACTTTTCTCTTGCCAGCAGCAATGAGATGTTTACCAATGGACTGCTGATCATTCCCAAGGTGATAAAATGGGATAATTACATAAAGGCGTTTGTAGACGGCCATTTCCTGCTGTATTTTAAGAACAGCCTGCTCATAAACGTGCTGGCAGTCCTTTTGGTTCTGGTAATTTCCGTTATGATGGCCTTTGCCTGTACCAGAATGCACTGGAAGCTGTCCGGCCTGGTAAGGAACTTAATCCTGCTTGGCATGATGATTCCCATCCATGCCACATTGCTTCCTAATTATGTGATTTATGACAAACTCCGCCTAACCGATACCATGTGGGCCCTGTTGATTCCCTATATTGCATTTTCCCTGCCCCAGGGCCTGTTTCTCACCTGCAGCTTTATGGAGAGCATCCCAAGGGAAATTGAGGAGGCGGCCTTAATGGATGGCTGCGGCATCTACCGGATCATTGTGGTAGTCATTACGCCAATGCTGAAATCCTCCCTGGTCACGGTTTCCATCATGACTTTCTTGAACAATTGGAATGAATTTATGATGGCAAGCACCTATTTGAGCAGTCCAAAATGGAAGACCCTTCCCTTTTCCGTGCTGGAATTTACAGGGCTTTACTCCTCCAACTATGCGGTTCAGTTTGCAGTAATGGCTTTGACCGCAGCGCCAATGGTCATTATCTATGTGATTTTAAATAAGTACATCACAAAAGGCGTTGCCATGGGAGCTGTAAAAGGTTAAACTAGAGGAAAAAACGGGGGTGGCCCATGGAAGGAAAGATGAATTCCCTTTCAAAAAGGATTACGAAAAAGCTGATGATACGCCATAAGATGATGTTAGCCATCTACATGGTTTTGGTTCCTGTGGTAATAGCCGGGGCCATATTCCTCTATGGCCGCACCTACCGTACGACCATGGAGGAAAATATCTCTCTTTACCAGCGGTTTACCCAGACCATATGCGACGATATCGTTTACTTACAGCAGGATGTGCAGGATGTTGCCACCTATTTTGCTGTAAATACAGATATTCATAAGGTACTGACCACTCCGGCCATTGAGCTGAAACGGGATCCTTTATTCTGGTCAAAGCAGACTCCAGTCACCTTTCTTCAGGATATGCTGGCAATCAAAAGCCAGATTAAAACAGTGATTCTCTATCCTGAAAACGGGGCGCAGCCTTTTTACATAAGCCGGGACGCCAGTGTTCATAACAAAAACCTTAAGGAAATACGAAAGCTGCCGGTTTATCAGGCTGCCCATGATGCCAAGGGGGATGTGGTATGGCTACGGGAACCTGCGGGAACGGGAGGACTTTACTTAAATAATAAATCCGACAAGGTGGTGGCATGCAGGGCCTTATATGATTTATCAAAACGGCGGCGCCTTGGTTTTCTGGCAGTCGGTATGGAAGCCTCCCGCTATACGGATATTTGCGAAAGCATGCTGAGCGCTCCCAATGAGGGC
>NZ_DAMAUN010000010.1:0-6083 GCF_032078915.1 Lacrimispora sp.
TACGCTGGAAGAATATCTCTCGGTATGTAATGGCAGTCCGTACCGGCTCCATATTCCTTCCTCTCTTCGCCATGTATTCCACAATAACCGTATGCGGAAGCTTTCTCACGATCACCGCATCGTTATCCTCTTTCTGCACATAACCAAGCTTAATGTCTATTGTTTCTGTCCGGCATGTGACATGATCCCCAATCTTAAGCTTGTCTCTCAATGCATCAATATCTTTTTGCCTGATAATCATATTCAACATTAATCACCCCTTTAAAAGTTGTATTCGTAAAAGTCCTGATCCTCTATGTACCAATCATTTCCCCGCTTATAAATCCTCATGTTGTCAAGTTGTTCGTCCTTAACCTCCTGCCAAGCAGGAACCCGGCGGATCATATTGCGCATGTATTCCCGGCGGAGCTTAATTTCTTCATCGGTCATCGGGATTCCCATGTGGTGTTTCTCTCCCACTCGATGCCGGGCCAGTTTACGGGCTCTTTCCTCGTCCATTTATCCTCCTTGTAGCTGTTGCAACACAAGAGCGTCATAATCTATCTCACGTTGCGGGAAGTTCTGGAATTGATTAGGCTTACTCTTTACCGCTACGGTGCCCTTCTGCTTTCTTGATTGCATTATTAATGTGTCGAACTTCTCTCTAAGCGTCTTGGTGCTACGAATATTAGTTTTCCAGAACTGATCTGTTGTGGCAAAGTTTAAAACTTCCTGTATCTCCGCTTCGGTCCTATGATCCAACCGCTTCATTTTCTCGATATGTTCGCACCATTTAATTTTTGCTGCTGTGGTAGCTGGAACCTTTGCACCCTGAAATTGTTCAATCACGGACTTAATTAATTTTTCAACACACAGCATTTCAAAGCTTTCGGGAGGAAAGGTTGCAGATGCCGTTTCGGGATTTGCAACGTATATATTATTTCTTTCCTTCTTTCCTTCTTCCTTTCTTTCCTTCTTTCTTTCTTCTATTGTTGTGATTTGAATGTGATTTGAATGTGATTTGTCTGTGGTTTGACTGTTATTTGTCTGTGAGTTGTCTGTGATATTGCCTGTGGTTTGACTGTTAGTGTCCTGATACGAACAGTAGTTATTTACTGTAAATACGCTGAATTTCGTATATGCTTTGACTGTGATTTCTCCGGTAGACTGCAAGTGACCTATGGCTGTTCTTATCTTGTTAACAGTAATCCCTAACTCATCGGATAACTTGGGATAAGAGGATACAAAAGAACCACGGGGAATGTCAATTCCTTGAAACTTTCCGTCCTTCCAATTAGCCTTCCAAAGCATATGTAAGAACAAATCTTTTGTGTTTGATTTCTTGTACCACTCCCATTCCAAAATTTTACGGTCGATTTTTATGAATCCTCCTTCTGTCACATCATCACTCCTGTTCTACTATCAAAACCTCTATCCGTGGGTTTTCCCTATCACAGTAAAAATCATCTGTGAATCCTACAACATACCTCCAGCCATCGTCCTGCAGCACCTTACACTTGACAAGAGCGTCCTGGATTACCTTCCGTCCAAAGCTTGATACATTGTCATGATCTCTCATTTTATTTGGCTCATACCAAGCGAATTTAAGCACCACAGGCTTTTCTATATGTAACCGCCTTAACTGTTCTTCAATAGCCTGTTTGACGATTTCTTCATTATCCTTTTTTATGTCATTACCCTTGTAATATATTGACTTACCTTTACGGATTATTGTTCTATTGGCCTTTGTGTATTCATTCAACCCATCAAGGCGGCCTTTAATAACAAGTTTGTATTCCACTAAATCTCCTTTCTCCCCCGCCGCCCTGAAATAGCGGTGGGGGCTGTACCAATGGCATGTCGTGACACATAGACCTTTGGGATTCCTTTTATTGAAAGCCCGTTAAGGCTCACAAGGCTTATAAGTAGCTCTTTCCGAACTCAACTATGAATTGTTCACGGGTTCCTATATTCTGCTCATAATAAGTCTGAGCCATTTCTTTAAGCATCAAATCAGTCTTACGGTTGCGGTGAACCGCATCTTTACCCGATTGGTGATGCGGCTCACATAGCCATACTTTCAATCCGGTATCTTCCGAATGTTGTCGCTTGGGATTGCCAAAGAAAATATGATGATCCTGTAAGCAGTTAGTACGATGGCAGATATAGCACTCCTTTTTATCCTGCAATACACTTTTCAAAGTTCAACGCCCCACTCTCTTTTCATTCTCTCCAACTCTTCCGGCGTTGCAGTTCCTATACCCATCTCATGGCACTCACCTACGATACCTTCAATAAACACTGACATTTCTTTTGTATCGTAGGTGCTGCTACCAAAATAGCATTGGAGCTGGATTCCAGTCTGGCCAGATACTGTGACCTCGCCGAGGTTCTTAACTGTTCGCCATTCAGATACAACCCGATCCACCACGCCCGGGCGGACTATGATGTGTGTAAAGACACCATATCGTCCGAGCATTTCTAAATATACCGACCACTTATCTGTGTGCTGATCTTCGGCTATCTTCTGCATAAGCACCCATGAGTATGAGTTTGCATCACGGCTGCGCTTGTTACGGAATATTTTAGCTGTGATCGTAAGGAGCTTATCAGTGATTGATTCAAGCTGTTTGCTGATATCTTCCATTGATTCAAAGGTAACTCTGAATCTTCCGGTTTTCCAGTCACGGGATGTATCAACTATGTGTCCTCTAAACTCCACTTAGATTACTCCTTTTTATCTCCCCACGGAAGACCGTTGCTTGCATTATCCGGCGGGACTGTTGCAGGATCGATGGGCTTATCTGGTCTGGATTTAAGAATTTTTATTGCAGCGTTAAACTGTTCAATCGTCATTACATCTGGTGCCTCTACGTTATACTGTTCGAGCAATGATTTTCTACTGATTCCGGTCCGTTTCAATTCCTTGTATATTTCACCTACTTGCTCCTTGGATAGCTTAGGAGCTTCTTTAGTCGGCTCAGGTTTATCATACTTTGTGCTGTCAGCTTTCCAGTATACATCTGCTCCTATGCCAAGTTGCTTACAAGCTACCGATATCGCATCAGTGGTAGCCATCTTATAGCATTCATCAGACACATGAAGGCCGTTATTCTCTTTCGTTACAAACATGCTGCCGCCAGTACCAGATATTGGTTTAGACCATTCCTCACCATATTTTACGAATAATTCGATCTTAACAAATGCTGCAACTTCGTTTCCAGACTGTTCAAGCCAATTATTAGTCGTTATATAGTACCAACCAAACCCACAAGGGCCAAATTGTTCAGTAAGCACTTTAATACGCCACATGGGGTTAATATCTGTCTTTCCGTTTAACCGCCCCCCTGATATAGCCTTTTGGGCTTCTTTTGGCACAACCCTTACTTTTTTGTAAAGTTCTAACCCTTTCAAATTTATCACCACCTCAAAAAATACGGTTAATCACTTCAAACAAGTAACTGTTATCAGGTTCAAAGTTAGGGTCTTCATTTTTCTTTGATTCGAGCTTTTCAAGAGCCATAGTAAAGTAAGTACTATCTACTCCCACAAGCTGATCTTTCAATGTCTCAATGTTATGCAAATCAAGTTCATTAAGCTGTAGGCACATCTTCAAATACTGCCCGGCATTGATTGTATATCCACGATTTATATACTTCCTGGTGCGTATAATAGAGCACAGAGGATATTTACTGCCGATGTAGTATAATTCCTTGTTTATGATGCATTCAAGGGCTTTCTGAGGCAATGAGAGATTATTGTCCCAGCTACTCCATGCGCAGGTGCAATGTGCAAAATCATAGTTCTTATGAATCTCATCAACCTCACCATAAAACCGTGTCACAACCTGGATTTTATCTGATAAGGTAATCGCATTGCTGGTGAGGAACACAGGTCTATATTTATCCTTTTTTTCTGTTTCTAGAGCATCTTCTTCGGATTCTTCCGGTTCTACTTCCTCAAAAAGAATAAGATCATCCTCTTTTTCATCTTCTTCCGCTGCTACTCCTTTGGAAGAAATAAAGCACTTAACCTGCCCGGCATCATTTACTCTAAGTTCTGCTACACGCTTGTGATTACCATCATTCCATTTCTTGATGTAATACTCAGCCACTTTTACAAGTGATTCTTTTGTGCGGAAGTAAACATCATAATCATTCACTTTATCCCCGGTGAGCAATGATACAATAGCACCACCAGTTATAATCACATTGTCCTCGATCTCTTTCTTGATATTGGCATCGTCAACGCTTTTTAACCAGTCATTAAGTTTAGCCTTTAAAGCCTTTTTCATGTTTTTGCTGTTCATATATCCACCTAAATATCCTTTCTTTCAAAATAAAGTCCAAGGCTATTCATAGCCATTTCAAGTTCCTGTAACTCCGCATTGGTACCGACTACCGTATAAACTGCCTTGATTGATTCTGGCATAGTGAGCGGTGCGGCGGCGGCTTCATTAACGGTTGTAATTGCTTCTTTTACTTCTGCCTTGGCTGCTTCCTCTGCTTCTTTCCTGATCCGTTCCTCCTCGGCAATCTTCCGACGTTCCTCTGCCTTTGCACGCTCTATTTCGGCTTGCAAGTGTCTCTCCTGCTCTTCCTGTATCCTACCCTCTTCTCGCTTTAAAATCTCGGCTTTCTGAGCCTCATACTTGTTGATGTGGCCCAATGCCTCAGGCAGATTAAGCGTAGCCGCAAATATACGTAGCGCCTCCTCTTTTGCCTCTGAACTGCTGGAATCAATAGCCATCTTTCCTGCTCTTGCATTGGTAATAATTTCTGTCATTTCCTTTGTCAGAGCCTTAAGACTTGTACTGGCATTGGACCACTTGTCCGATTTGATTTTATACAGTGGAAGGAAATCGATCATATCACCGATATTTTCATCATAAATCCTCTGGATATCGGCCTCACGTTCTGCAATACGCTTACTTTCGAACTCTTCAACTTGTCGCAGTATGTAATCAATAGGAATATCAAGCTTTGCAGAAAGAGCCTTGACCTTGTCAGCAAATCTTTCATACGGTTCCATCCATAATTTTTTAGTAGTTCTAAGGCTATCATCTACAGACTTTTTTGTTTTTCTGAGGTCAGCTACAGACTTTTTGGCAGCTGATTTCTGGTCCTCTGTGAAAACGACACCATCATACTCATGGGTACGTTCTTCTATCCATTTCTCGAAATCATCAAAATTCGCTGTGATCTCCATATTCCCCGTTGTCACATTCAGTTCCATATTGCTCATAATCCACTCCTATCTGGCTTCTGTTAGCCACCTGCTTAGTAATTCTCGATTTATTGATACACTCTTCACACGCTGCACCATCTAATTCCTGATACAGGCCGCACATGTCGCATTTAAGTAGATTCATTGGCATCGCTCTGCAAGTCGAGTTTTAGTTTCTCTAACTGCTTAATAACCTCATTGATATTTGAATCTTCCCAAACATCGTAGTCCCAATCGTAATCCTGACCATGTTCCCAGCCGCTGGCGTATACTCTCATATGCGCTGCCGCTGTATGACCGCTAAAATCAAAAAACGCTGTGGGAAGATCCCCAGTAAATTCGCGATCACGCCGACTGACTCCATTAATATCAAGCACCAAATCAAGCAGCCTATGTAATCCTTCACGCCTGCCGTATTCAGCCCGGCGCCTTGCTGCTATTTTCTTGCGTTTTCGATTATTCACTTGACAATCCTCCGATTCTCCCCGTATAATCAGGGTTATAATTGATTTTTATGTTCAACTGACCTGCAGGTGTTGGCGCACCTGTGGGCCTTTTTCTTTTACCGCCATTTTGCCATTGATTCGGGCTTAACCCTGCGGCTGCTCCGGTTTTGAGGGTTTTATGTTTCCTGCTCATGATTCCTCCTTTTTGAATGCCACCATCTCAAATTTGCCCGTATCAGGAACCATGATCTGGATTCCGGGATAATTCTTAAAGCTTCTTGCTGTGGAGCTGCCCCACATCTCGCCTACCTGGGAGCTGCCCCACATCTCGCCTACCTGGGAGCTGCCCCACATCTTGCCTACCTGGGAGCTGTCCAACATCTCGCCTACCTGGGAGCTGCCCCACATCTCGCCTACCTGGGAGCTGCCCCA
>NZ_DAMAUN010000010.1:6183-95584 GCF_032078915.1 Lacrimispora sp.
GCCCCACATCTTGCCTACCTGGGAGCTGTCCAACATCTCGCCTACCTGGGAGCTGTCCAACATCTCGCCTACCTGGGAGCTGTCCAACATCTTGCCTACCTGGGAGCTGCCCCACATCTCGCCTACCTGGGAGCTGCCCCACATCTCGCCTACCTGGGAGCTGCCCCACATCTTGCCTACCTGGGAGCTGTCCAACATCTCGCCTACCTGGGAGCTGTCCAACATCTCGCCTACCTGGGAGCTGTCCAACATCTTGCCTACCTGGGAGCTGCCCCACATCTCGCCTACCTGGGAGCTGCCCCACATCTCGCCTACCTGGGAGCTGCCCCACATCTTGCCTACCTGGGAGCTGTCCAACAATACCAAAACATCATTACATAATTTCTTAACTTCGCAACGTTTCAGCCTGTAGAATCCAGATGACAATTCCTCCAACTTCTTATCTACCAGTACATGCTTGTCCCACCAATCACACACATACTCACGAAATACCTTTTCATGCTCTGCTTTGTCAAACCAATCAGGTACGATATCCTGATCTACGATGAAGGTCCATCTGTCTGGCTGCTCTTTGGGGCTTACCCACCACTCATTATCTTCGGGGACCAATTCAGCGCGGACAAACACTCTTTCCGCATTCCACCGGGTATCCTCAATCTTTAAACTTTCCAGTAAGTCCGAATGGCTGTCATTGGCTCCTGGTGCTACTACTACTTTGCTTTTCAAAATAACTCCTGACTTAAATCTACACATCCTTATTTTCCTCCTTACGCCACCTTTGCGGCGTTAGCTTCGTTATTTAGTTTCATATTCCTTGCCACAAATCGGGCATTTTGAAAGCATAACCGGTACTTCCTTGTCTTTTTTTCCGTTTTTTCTTACTGTGAATGTAAGATATACCCGTCCAGACAATAACTCAATTGGTCCATATGCATCGTCACAGCCTAATTTATCAACAAGTTTCTGCTCCATTTCATTCATGCAATTACACATCTTTATCGCCTCCTCACGCAACGCCTAAGTTCATTTGAGCGTTGGCCGCCTCAATCAGTTCTGCAAGATATGTAGGCACCACATAGCAGTCAATTAGTTCATGAGCATCGGCGATATACTTCCTTTTCAGGGCCTTATATGATCTTGCTTTTCCGCTATTGTCGTAGAGGTTAAACTCTCGTCTGATCTGGTCGTAAATATCCCGGTAAACCTTGGAACGGATTTCACTGTCTTTATATGCCTCTGACTGCTTACCGCCCAGGACCTTCACTCCTTTTCGCTTTACATGGCTGGAAAGCTCGTCCGCTTCGGCTCCGTAGAGAGGAATATCATACTCCAGCTTGTCCATACGCTTTTCCATATGTACTTGCTTCCGGTCGATGGAGATAATCGCCTTCATTTCCTGGGACAGTCCTTCCAGTACATCTTTCTGTTTGTAGTAGCTGTCAATCAAATTGCTGTAGGCTTCCCATGCCTTGTCCGTGTTCAGGGACTTCGCCTGGAGGAAAGCCCCCTTCTCGGTCCAGAGGTATAAAGTCCTTACTTTGCCAGGATTTTGCACTACGGAATTTGCGGATTGCAAAAACTCTTTCAGAGAAACGCCTTCAAGCTTGATGTAATGTTTTCCTTCCTCATACCTGGATTTGTTTGCATTGTAGTTTTCTGAAATCCTGCGTTCCTCTGTTTCATAGGCATCCGCAATCTGCTGCGTTGTTAGTACCCGGGTATTCCGGTACTCAATTACTTTTAAATCATTCATACTATCATTCCTTTCTTGTAAAAATTTCCATTTCTCTTTATAATGAAATCACCAGGCCACTTCTGGAAAAATATAAGAGGGTGATTATTGTGATTTCAAATAAAATTGAGTATGAAAATATGACCATTAAAATCTTGAATTCTGTAATTTCAGGACAAGTCCCAGTTCCAGAGATATTCCCTGAATGTGATAAAAAAGATTTTGATCAAATTCTCGAACAGTGTATTAAAGAAGAACTTATCATAGGCCTTGAATCCTATCGTGTAAGTGGAGGCAGCCTACATTATGACCGTGTATTTCAGCCGTGTGTCACATTTAAGGGGCTTTCATTTATAGATTCCATCAATCAGGCAAACGCTCTCGAAATTTCCAAAGCTGCAGAATCAAAATCCATAATAGCTATAGTTAGGTCAAATATTGCCACGATAGCCTCTTTCACCGCCATTCTTGTTTCTGTTCTTGCTAATTTAGATAGGATAGTACATAACGTGCAAAAAGTATTATCTTATCTAAATACGCCATGAGATTTACAATCACAAGAATAAAAAGCAATACAGTAACCACCTTATTTATCTTTTCTGCTCGGCGGTTGTTTTTTTCGGCCTCTGCAAGTGTTTTTTTCCAATCTTCCACGTTCTCACCTCCTATCTCATCTGACAAAGCACCACCGCCACCAAAACAGCAATGATAATGGACTTTATTCCAGATATTAATCGGTAACGCTTGCACTCACTGTGAGCTATGTGGAACAGCCTGCGGTAGAAAATCCAGTCCTATGGCTTGTCCTCCTTTCAAAGCAGTTTAAAGTATGTACACGCTGCCACTATCAATCCGATGACCACTACTGTAGCTATAGGGAGTATTATGTATTCTGTTAGGGCCAGCGATGGGCTGTGGTCGGTGTAGTCGTCTAGGGGGGTGTTTTGCATGGCTTGTCCTCCTCTCTATTGCAACCTATCAGTCTAAGCCGCCTCTCGCCTACAAACAACATGATAGTGCTTTTTCTGACCGTCACTCTGCTCATATTGGATTTTATCAGGATAATCATTGTCAGCCAGCCAACAAGCGATACGATCAATCACTTCATCGGAATATTTCCTGACTGTTCCTTGCCAGTTTCCTTTAGATTCCCATGTTTCTGTGTAGTCTGCTTCGGAAATGCCAATCCTGCGAATGATTTCATTTACAGCCTTATCCGCTGGCTTGCCAGATGTCTTATAATAGATACCAACACGCCTTGCAATATGGACCGTATCCCAATACTGCTTATCTGCCTGAATCTCAATCGGGATTAATACCCCTGCTTTTTCATATAGGCTCTTAGCAGTTAATAATTGGATCTGACTACTGCAACCTGCCTTTTCCAGCATGGGGGTAAGAATCTTTACCGCATTGTTGACGCTGGCTAAACGTTCGGCGTGGGCTTTGGCTTCTTTTTTTTCTTCTCTAAGCATAAAATACTCATCAATCAGTTTGTCGTGAATCTCCCAGGCCAAGTCTGAATCCATTATCTTAATCAGCTTTGCGTAGCCGCGTTCTGATAAGATGTAAATGTGATCGGCTTGAGTGATAGACTGCTTCGCATAGCCTAAACTTAGGAGAATTTCCAACGTCTGCGCCTGATGCATACGTTGCTTTAAATCAATAAGATCAATGTTTTCTTTGAATCTGTTGATATTGTCAGAAATCCTTCTTCTTACATCAAATGCATTCATGCCATGAATCTCTGCAATCGTCTTATCAGACAAACATTTCTTGTCCTCCCCAAATCCTCCAAGCACTACCGGGATGTTGAGTCCCATAAAATTCTGTTTTCCTTTTACTGTTAATTCGTTCATGTGTCCTCCTTATCCGAGCTTTTCTGTTTCAATTAATTCACGTGTTTGCTGTTCAGAAAGTCTACGTTCATTCTCTTCATAGGCATCTAGGACAGCTTTAGTCCAACGCTGCTGATAACCGGGTGTTAGAATAAATACTACCTGCGGTTTTTCATGTTTTTTTTTACTCACTAATTATTTACCTCTCTATCCTGTTTTTTGATTGATAAAATCAGATGCAGTTAAAATCGTACCTTCAAACCGGCCCTGAATGCGTTCAGGCAATTCATCCCAATGTTCCATGATAAACTTGATTTGCTCCAGACGTTTTGCTTCATTTTTACGTGTGTTATCTCTCCTGTTCGTCATCTTATCACCTCGCTTTCCGTTCTGTATGCGTTCATTATATCCCGCATCCAGAACATTGTCAAGGGGTTTTTGTTCGGTTTGCGAACTTTTTCTTTACAGATTCCGAACATTGTGCTATAATAACGAAAAAGGAGGACTTAACATGCCCGATGATATAAATAAGCGATTTAAGCTATTAAGAGAAAAGTGTAATAAAAGCCAGGAAGAGTTTGGGAAAGCCCTTGGTATATCTAAATCAGGTGTATCTGATATAGAGAATGGAAGAAGAAGAGTAACAGAACAGCATATTATAATGTTACGCAATTGGAATGAATTTAAAATCAATGAGGATTGGGTACGTACAGGAAATGGAGATGTATTTTTAAATCCTGAAAAAGCTGATATTGCATTTAATCACTTTGGTTATTTGATGGGGAATGCTTCCGCACAAAAAAAAGCGGTATTATCCGCTCTCATTGAAATGATGTATCATTTTCCTGATGACAAATGGAATTATGTATTTGAACAATTTAATAATTGTCTTGAAATAGCAAATAATCAGAATGATTTACCAGGGGAGAGTTAAAAAACTCTCCCTAAGACCCCCAAGACAACGTAATATATACTTTTTGCTTCGTCTTCACTCAAAGTTTCAATAAGTTTGTGCAGCATTTCTTTAAAATCCATAATTATGTACCCCCTCGAAGTTATTATCTGCCAGTTATAACCATTTATTGTAAATAGATTATATAATTATAATATGGTAATTTCCATGGAATTATTTTCCATAATTTTATTCAAAAACACACATTTTTGTACATTTCCACAGTCGATTATAACGTTTGCTGAGAAATATGATGTGTTCACTGAAAGTTTAAGAGAAATGTTTGTGAAAAAGAACGGTGTTAAATTGAAATTAAAGGGAAAGTTAAAATATCAATCGAACAAACGTTCTTTATGTATTATAAACCAGCTATTAGTAAAATGCAACTATTAAGATCAACAAAAGAGAAAAATTATGAGGATAAAACCGAAAGTTGAAAAAAGTTTAAGGGAGGATAACGATGCCAAAGATAGGTATATATGCAAGGAAATCAATGAATAGTGAGCAATCTGACAGTATAGAAAACCAAGTTTTGCTTGGAGAAGAATATGTTAATAAATATTATCAGGAATCCGACAAACAGATCACATACTACATAGATGAAGATAAATCAGGTGGTGATATGTATCGGCCTGACTGGGAACGATTACTTAATGATATGAGAAATGGATTCCTTGATATAATAGTTTGTTATAAATTAGATAGAGTTGGGCGTGATGTTGGTGATCTCGCATTATTTTATCGTGAAATCGTAAAATACAATATTACCGTTATTCCTGTTAGGGATAATATCGAAATTAAAGAAGATATGACACCTACTGAACGAGGAATGATGTATATTAATGCTGTTTTTTCGCAGATGGAGCGTGAAAATACAATAATAAGAGTTACCGACAATATGATAAAGCTTGCTGAAAAAGGTTATTGGTGTGGAGGCAGACCCCCAATCGGATTCAAATTAAAAAAAATAGTTTCTGATAACATGCGAACTCATTCTATTTTGGTGGAAAATTCAGAAACACTTCCTTTTTTTAAACGCTTAGTAGACGATTTCTTACATGGAGGTATGAGTCTTAACGGTTTAGAGACAAAATATAAGCACGAAAATTTTAAAACACCGCTAGGTGCTGCTTTATCATCATCACAAATCTGGATTATATTAACTAATCCAAATTATGTTGCTGCAGACGGGTTGACTTATGATTATTTTGCTGCGATGGGATGCAAAATGGCGAAACCAAGAGAAGCATTTGACGGGAAACATGGGATACTTGCATACGGAAGAGGCCGGGGAAGTGGAAAAGGGACCCATAAACGTAAAAGAATACTTAATCCTCCGGAAAAGTGGATAATAACAGTTGGGCACCACTCTCCTATTATAGATAGTAGAACATTTTTAGCAATACAAGAAAGATTTGGTAATAATACAATTAACAAGACCAGGAAACACAAAATCGGAATCTTGAAAGGTGTATTGCGATGTTCATGTGGCAGATTAATGATAACAAAATACAAATATGACAAACAATATGAAGTTGAATATAGACACTACTATTGTCCGGTAAGAGTAAGATTAGGTACTGAATACTGCAATACAAGAATGGTTAATTTAGATGATATTGATAATGAAGTTATTAATAAGTTTAAAGAAATTGCATTAGATTGTAATATGATAGACAAATACATACCAGAAAATAATCAGCCATGCGGAATAAGAAAGCGCTCAAGCGTAGAACGTGAAATTAAAAGTATAGAAATGAAAATATCAAATCTAACATCTGCATTAGAAACTTCGGACGGATCAGCTGCTGCTAAATATATTATATCAAATATTGAAAAATTAGATAAGCAAGTAATTACATTAAAAAATGAGCTATATAATATTACAGTCATAGAAGAAAAATTAAAAGAAAAAGAAGTTGGTAAGTTAGATAAATACAAAAAGGTATGTGAAATTGTTGAAGCATTAGAAACAAAAGACTATGATTTGATAAATAACCTTATGAAAAATGCAATTTCGGAATGCATATGGGATGGCGAGAAGTTGGTAGTAAAACTATAGTTATATTCTCATTTTTACTATGCACCCACTGGGATTCATTCTGAGTGCTGCCCGGATCAGATCACCAATTGAAACTTCCCCATCTCCCTCCCCATTGGCCTCTCTCGTCTCAAGCCGTACCAGGTTAGGAATATGAGCAATCTTCAATTCTGCAGAATCTTCAATGGTCACGATCCGCTCATCCCTGGGGATGTAGGCGGACAGGGCATTGAGAAACGTACTTTTTCCCGAATTGGTCCCTCCGCTGATAAAAATATTGTATCCTGCCTCTACAATGCATTTTAGAAAATCCGCTGCTTCTTTCGTAACTGAGCCCAGTTTTAACAGTCTTGTCATGGTAATGGGCTTTGGAAACTTACGGATGGTCACTGCGGGGCCGTCTAAGGCAATGGGCGGCAGCACGACATGGACCCTGGAACCATCAGACAACCTGGCATCCGCAATGGGCCTTGATACATTTACCGTACGGTTTACTCTGCTGACGATCTGCTGGATGGTATCCTCCAGCTGCTCCTGGCTGTCAAAGGCTCTGCCCCACTGCTCCATACGTCCGTTTTTCTCCACAAAGACATGGTCTGCTCCATTTACCATGATCTCCGTCACATCCTCATCATCTACCAGCTCCTGAAGGGCCCCGAGCCGCCGGAAGGAATCGAAAAGCCGGCCCCGAAGCTCCTTTTTATCTTTCAGGGGAAGAAAACTGTCCTGCCCATACTCCAAAATTCTGCGGTCTATGATGTCATAAAGCTCCTCATCCGTTACCTGCTGCCGTTCATCCAGCTCTATCATGATTTCTTCCCGAAGCTTCCTTCTCTCCTCATCGTCCATGACTGTTCCTCCTTGTACTATTCCTTTACCGCTTATGGCTGTTTCCTCAATAGCTGTCTTGTATAATCTCCCAATTCTCCCCATAAGAGTTGTTCCAGATAGTTGTCTTTCCTTCCAAAGCTGCAGTGATAGGGAGGCTTTATTTTCTGTATCCGGTTATTCAGAGACTCATGGCCTGATGACACCAGATATTCCTCAAACTCTTCTATCTTTGCTGCAGATACGCAGTCATCCTTTACCGGCATATAGACTGCATCGCATATCTCCAGCACCTCCGCAGCTTTCTTGCCGAACTGGCCTAAATCCAGAATAATGGATTCATAAACACTTTCCCTGGCAATGTGGGTTACCAGCTCAGCCATCATCTGTCCGGTCGTCTGGCAAAGGTCCTCAGGATATTGCACAGGCGGCACATAATCCAGCTCCCCCCAGGTATAGACGACGGATCCAAGGCGTACCCAGCGAAAACCTTCCTGGCTGTAATAATATAAAAGATCAGACAAACCTCCCCTGTACTCTTCTCCGATCAGCCGCTGAAATCCCGAGCAATCTTCAAAGTTTAAATAGAGAACCTTTAAATCCCGGGCCAGCAGCTGTCCTATGGTAAGGGCGAAAGAGGTCTTTAAGCACCGGTTGATGGGAGAATAGACTCCTATGATCCTCCCAGTCTTTGAAACCATGGAATAACCCGGATCTCCGGGACCGTCACAATAATAACTCATCACCTCACGCATCAGGCTGTCAGCCGCCTGATATTTATAAACACATGGATACTGTCCTCCCGGAGGGACTGCCTCACCGTCAGCCAGCATGATCACAACGGCGGCATCTATTTTCTCTATATCCTCCCTGGAAACGGAGGAACTAATGAGCAAAAGCTCTATCTTATGGTCTTCCCCATAAGCCTTCAGCCGTTCCAGGGCCGTAAATGCCATAACCGAGAACCCGACCTGCTCCTTTTGGTTTACAAATTCCGTGAACCTCTCCGTATACAAAGGGTCCGTATCATAAACCGCCATCACTTTCTTTGCCAAAACCAAACCTCCTTATTTTGTATACTAATAAATCAAGCGGATATGTTTTCATATCCAGTTGATCAAATAAACATAGAACCCAGTGTCCCTAAAAACAGGCACAAGCCCAAAGGTATCACCACATCATATCCATCCCGGACAGGATCATAGTAGGTTGTAAGTATCCCTGTTTGAAATACGTGCCTGATATAGGCAAGAAGACAGGAAAGGCGGGCGAAAAGGCTGCCACTCCATGCCATTTTGATAAAGGACCAGAAAGCCCCTATAAGAAAACCAAGTCCAACTGCCAAAGCGCCTGCCTTAAAACCTAGAAAACCGCATATGAGTGCAGCCAGCTTGATATCTCCCGCGCCGATCATCCGGCACAGGAATAGTAAGAAGAATATCCCTGTCACAATTACTAGCCTCAGTAAAAACAGAAGGCCCCCAAAAGGATTCTCTGATCCAGGGATCTCAAGCAGAATGCCAAGGATGATCCCTGAAAGCACCAGCCAGTTAGGGATACGGTGTTCCCGGACATCATAAAAAGCTCCTGCCCCTAAAATAAGCAGCAAAATAACATACCGAACGATACAATCCCCCCTCTTTACATAAAATTTTAACATTGGAATTCACGCTGGAAAATCAGCTATGGATTATGAAAAACTTTTGAAATGCTGTATGCGGAACGCATATAAGAATGTGCCTTTATTATGCACAAGGGAATATGAAATGTCAACTGTTTTTTATAAGAAATATTGTATACATTCTTTTATGTGGTTTTCTGACTGCAAAGGCCCCTCTGTTATTTTATTGTCATATTTCAACAATTTTTTTCAATATTTTATTTTTATCGCAGCATAAATCACAAAATTCTGGCAGTAAAACATTGACGTTATCCTGCTGGGATGATAAAATAATATTAGTTTAATTTTTTAAACCAAAGGAGGAATCCAACCATGCATGCCGAGGATTTTAATGAACTTTTCCAGAATTGCATGCCGATTTTTATCGCTCTCGGAGACGAAGTGCGCCTGACCATAATTAAGGTTCTGGCCAATACAGGTCTTTATGATGACCTGGGAAACGACGTTTCAAACATCAAAGATGACCTAAGCATAAGACCCAGGCAGGGAATGAATGTAAAGGAAATCACGGAAATGACCCGGTTGTCCCGCCCTGCCATTTCCCATCATTTAAAGATTTTAAAAAAGGCAGGTCTTGTGAATGTCCGCCAGGAGGGGACAGCTAATTATTACTACCTGACCATTGGCGACAGCACAAAAAAGCTTTGTTCTCTGGGACTGTATTTACAGGAACTGATGAACCAAGTTACATAAGTAATAAAAGATATACAGGGAATATATGAATAAAGTGCCATTTTCCAGACATACTGAAATTATAGCATTCGGTAAAAATTATAAAATCTGGAGATGATAAAATGAAACATGGTCTATTAAAAAAACATCTGGTCCTGTCAGAGGAAGAGCGGAATTTAAGGCATGAGATCGAACGTTCCAAAACCGCCATTGATTCCGCCAGAAATCACTTTGAACAGGTGGTTGACCCAACGCTTATTGATTGTTATATCTACGAACTTAACGCGGCACAGCTGCGTTACCAGTTCCTTCTGCGACGCTTTAAAAGCCGGGAGGTATAAACTACTTTAATCTGGAGGATAAGTATATGAACAAGTGGTATGAAAGGGGAGTTTTTTATCACATATATCCCCTGGGGCTTGTGGGCGCTCCGAAAGAGAACAGGGAATCTTCTGTTGTGAACCGGTTTGGGGAACTTTGTAAGTGGATTTCCCATATCCGGTCTCTGGGGTGCAATGCGATCTACATCGGGCCACTGTTTGAATCCTCTACCCATGGGTACGATACGCGTGATTACCGGATGGTGGACCGCCGTCTTGGTGACAGAGAAGGCTTTCAGGAGTTTGTGTCCCGCTGCCATGAAGCAGGTATCAAGGTAGTTGTTGACGGCGTCTTCAACCATACGGGGCGGGAGTTTTTTGCATTTCAGGATATTTTAAACCATGGGGAGAATTCTCCCTACAGGGACTGGTACCGGGGAATCAACTTTGCCGGCGGCAGTCCTCTGGGAGATTCCTTTGGTTACGAAGCGTGGCAGGGACACTTTGAGCTTCCTTGCCTTAATCTTTTTAATCCAGCAGTCAGGCAGTATTTATTTGACACCGTACAGTTTTGGATCAACAACTTTGACATTGACGGAATACGTCTTGACTGTGCCAATGTGCTGGACTTCGGATTTATGAAGGAGCTGCGGCGGCACACGGCGGAAATGAAAGAAGATTTCTGGCTCATGGGGGAAGTTATCCATGGAGAATACGGCAGATGGGTCGGTCCCGGTATGCTTCATTCCGTCACGAACTACGAACTACATAAGAGCATTTATTCGGGTCATAATGACCACAATTATTTTGAGATTGCACACAATGTAAAAAGGCTGGAATCCATCGGATCACAGCTTTATACCTTTGTGGACAATCATGACGAAAACCGGATCGCAAGCAAGCTATGCAATATCCAGCACCTCTATCCAGTTTACACCCTGTTATTTACCCTTCCCGGAATCCCCTCCGTCTACTATGGCAGCGAGTTTGGGATGGAGGGCAGACGAACCAATACGGATGACTCCATGCTGCGTCCGTTGGTTTCCATTTCTGAAGTAAAGGAGTTTTCCTGTCCGCTTGAGGATTTTATCAGCAAGCTGGGGCATATCCATGAACAAAACCCGGAGTATCATGGAGGCCGGTACCAGGAGCTTCTACTTACCAACCGTCAGTATGCATTTGCACGGTTTCATGAAAGGCAGGCCATCATTACTGCAGTAAACAATGATGATTCCGACGCATTTACCGGAATCCCCTGTCCTTGTGAGGGAAACACTGCTGTCAATCTTCTGAACGGAGAAGTATTTCCAGTGATTGAGCATAGAATCGGATTAAACATACCCGCAAACCGGGGTGTAATCTTAAAGATCATGGAGGGATGAGCGAATGGAACGTGGCAGAAATGAAATCGGAATGGGTTTTATCACAGAGGTTGACCGATACCTTTATAACAATGGAAGGCATTATGAGATCTACGAAAAGCTGGGCGCCCATCCGGAAAATTTCGAAGGAAACGATGGGATGTATTTTGCAGTCTGGGCGCCTCATGGCAGTCAGGTCAGCGTGGTGGGAAATTTTAACGGCTGGGATCCGGAAGCGAATCCCATGGAATCCCTTGCTGATTCCGGAATCTGGGAAGCCTTTGTCCCGGATCTAAGCGTCGGGGAGCTATATAAATATGCAATCACCACAAAGAGCGGCAAGATTCTTTTCAAGGCGGACCCTTATGCATTCCAGGCAGAATACCGTCCCCAGACCGCCTCTGTCACCGCAGACCTTTCAGGATTTCAGTGGAAGGATCTGGCCTGGATGGAAAAGCGGAAGGCCAAGGACCCCTTAGATGGACCTATCAGCATTTATGAGGTACATTTAGGCTCCTGGCGAAAGAAAAACAGGGATGAAAAGGATGGCTTTTATACTTATATCGAAGCGGCTCATGAACTGGCAGATTATATTCTGGAAATGGGTTATACCCATGTGGAGCTGATGGGTATTGCAGAGCATCCTTATGACGGATCCTGGGGATATCAGGTGACTGGGTATTTTGCCCCAACTTCCCGGTTTGGTACTCCAAGGGAGTTTATGTATTTCGTTGATTACATGCACAAAAAGGGAATCGGGGTAATCCTCGACTGGGTTCCGGCCCATTTTCCAAAGGATGCTCATGGCCTGGCGGACTTTGACGGAGAAGCCTGCTACGAATATGCGGACCCCCGGAAAGGAGAACACCCTGATTGGGGAACAAAAGTCTTTGATTACAGTAAATATGAGGTGGATAATTTCCTTATTGCCAATGCCCTTTACTGGGTGGATAAATTCCATGTTGACGGGCTTCGGGTCGACGCGGTCGCTTCCATGCTTTATCTGGATTATGGAAGAAACAACGGGGACTGGGCACCAAACCAGTACGGCGGAAACGAGAATCTGGAAGCCGTAGAGTTTTTTAAGCATTTAAACAGCGTCATTAAAAAACGGGGAAATGGAGCAATGGTCATAGCCGAGGAATCTACCGTCTGGCCAAAAGTTACCGGAAATCAGGAAGAGGGGGGCCTTGGCTTTACCTTTAAATGGAATATGGGCTGGATGCATGACTTTCTGGAATATATGAAGGTGGATCCTTATTTCCGTAAATACAACCACCACAAAATGACATTTGGCCTTACATATTTCACCAGTGAAAATTATATACTGGTATTATCCCATGATGAGGTGGTGCATTTGAAAGGTTCCATGATCAACAAAATGCCGGGACTTCTGGAAGATAAATTTGCTAACTTAAAATTGGGATATACGTTTATGCTGGGCCATCCCGGTAAAAAACTGCTGTTCATGGGACAGGACTTTGGACAGTTTCATGAATGGGACGAAAAAACCTCCCTGGACTGGTATCTGTCTGAGGAGCCTTTCGGCAAAAGCCTTAAGGACTATGTAAGTGATCTTCTGCACCTGTACAAAAAATATCCGGCTCTTTATGAGAAGGACTACGACTGGGAAGGCTTCTTCTGGGTCAATGCCAATGACAAGGAACGAAGCATCTTCAGTTTTATCAGGTACAGCAGAGATAAAAAGCGCAGCCTGCTGTTTGTGTTAAACTTCACTCCCGTAGACCGTTCTGATTACCGGGTAGGAGTTCCGAAACGTGGAACTTATACTCTTGTTTTAGACCAGGATCACGGGCTGTATAAGCGGGGAGAGAAAGCGCCTTCGTTCCGCTCTGAAAAAATGGAATGGGATGGGCAGGAATACTCTTTCCCTTACCAGCTTCCGGCTTATGGCGCGGCTGTTTTCCGCTTTTAAATTGCAGACTTATTCAGTAATATTATCCTGATAAATCTCAAAACAAGCTATACTTTTTATGGATTTTGTAGTAAAATATAAGTACAGAATCACTACATAACGGTTCAGACTAATGGTTGGATGGAAGGAGAGATTCGTATGGCAGCACAATTAATTGCTACAACTGCAACAAAAAAGGTCTTTCGTGAAGGAGATAAAGCGATCAAGGTTTTTAACGCTGATTTCCCAAAGGCAGATGTGTTGAATGAAGCATTGATTACAGCCCGCGTGGAAGAAGTCGGCGGAATCAATGTTCCTAAGGTTTTGGAAGTTGGTGTTTTCGAAGGAAAGTGGTCCATTACTTTTGATTTCATTGAAGGCAAGACTCTCCAACAGCTCATGGATGAAAATCCTGATAAATTACCGGAATACATGGAGAATATGGTGGATCTTCATTTGAGTATTCTGTCAAAGCAGTGCCCGCTTCTTAATAAGCTGAAGGACAAAATGTCACGGCAGATTCTGGATACGGAAGAATTAGAGGATGTGACCAGATACGATATGCGGACACAGCTGGACAGTATGCCTAAACATACAAAATTATGCCATGGGGATTTTAATCCCAGCAATATTGTGGTAACAGATGACGGAACCATGTTTGTTCTGGACTGGGTACACGCGACCCAGGGAAATGCCAGCGCGGATGTGGCAAGAACTTACCTGCTGTTCTGTCTGCAGGACCAGAATAAGGCAGATATGTATATGAACCTGTTTTGTAAGAAGACCGGTACTGCAAAGAAATATGTGCAGACCTGGCTTCCCATGGTTGCTGCTGCCCAGCTTTCAAAGAGAAGACCGGAAGAGGCAGAATTGCTGCAGCAGTGGGCCACTGTTTGTGATTATCAGTAAATTCGCAGCATAAAGAAGAGAAACGCGTCTTGAGAGGATTTTACTCCTTGATCAAGACGCGTTTTTACGTACTGTTTTTCAATTGTTCAATATATCAAGCTTACAACATTCTGTCCGGCACTTTAAACCGTTTCTGTTTCGTTCGCTTCCGCTTCCTTCGTATCTGTCTCATTCGTTCCTGACATGGTATCATGTTCTTTCTTAAGCTCCAGATACAGGTCATAGAAGTTCCATTTACAGTTGGTATCGGTAATTACCGCCTTTAAGCCGATTTTAGGAACTCCGGCCCGCCTTAAGTTTAAGAGCAGTTCGTCAATCCGGCGGTTTGAAAATTTTTTCATTACCAGGATCTCCTCTTCCACATCAGGGCAATCCTCCTGCTCCTTTTCTTCAAAGCCGTCAAAGCCTGCCAGATATCCTACGGTCTGGCTCACCTGTTCCGGAGAAATGTTTTTAATCCGTATTCCCATACGGACAAGCACTGCTTTCAGCTTCGCGGCCTTTGTATCATTTCCGCTCTGCCTGTCCTTTTCTGGCTGATAATACAGGACCATCTCTTTTCTCGCTGCCATTCTCTATTCCTCCTGCCTTTAAATTATAACAGACGTCCTCTCAGCTCTTTTCCGTTAAAGGCACTTAAATATGCCGGAGCAATATCAAGCACGGTTTTACATCCGCTCTGGCCTTCTTGATTCAAACGATAAGCGGCTCTTGCATAAGCCGTCAGCACGGAAGCAGTAAATTCCGGATTGGAATCCAGCTTTAAACTGTATTCGATCACATGGCTGTTTTCATCCTCCCAGCCTGTCTTTCCGGTCCTTATGACAAATCCTCCATGGGGAATTCCCCTGTGGTCCCGGTTAAGGTCCTCTTCGCTGATAAAATGAACCGTAGTATCATAATCTGCAAAATAATTGGGCATTGATACGATTTCTTTCCTGATCCGGTCTAAATCTGCATTCTCTTCCGCCACTACAAAACACTCGCGTGTATGCTTCTCTCTGGTGGACAGTTCTGGGTTTTTCCCGCTGCGGACCGCCTCGAGGGCTCCTTCAACCGGAATGGTATACTGTCTGGCATCCCGGACACCTTCTATCCTGCGGATTGCATCGGAATGGCCCTGGCTTACGCCCCTGCCCCAGAACGTATAATCATGGCCGCCTGGTAAAATGGACTCTCCATACAGGCGGTTTAAGGAAAACATGCCCGGATCCCAGCCAACGGATATGATCCCAACCTTGTTTCCTTCCTTTGCCGCCCCATCCACTGCTTCAAAATGCTGGGGGATCCGTGCGTGGGTATCAAAGCTGTCCACTACATTGAAATGTCTGGCTAAAAGGGGAGTCTGTACCGGAAGATCTACGGCGCTTCCGCCGCAGAGGATCATCACATCAATGGAATCCTTTTTTGAAACAGCGTCCTCCATGGAATACACCTTTACACCCGGAGTAAGAAGGGTTAATGATGCCGGATCTCTTCTGGTAAATACGGCAGAAAGCTCAAGATCCGGATTATGCCGGATGGCACATTCCACCCCTTTTCCCAGATTCCCGTAGCCTGCAATACCTATTTTTATCGTCATGTTTTCATCTACCTTTCCAAAATTATTACTTTTTATTATAACCCCAAAAAGAGTCCCGTGTAAATCCTGTATTTATGAAGAGTCTCCACAAAAAAATCCGCAGGCAGAGTCACCCCTGCCTGCGGATAAAAGTCTTATTAAGCAAATGCCGTCACCTCCGGCATCTCTAATGCCGTGGTCTCATACTTATCCAGAATGACCCTCTGGATCATATCACGGGTGTCGGAATTAATGGGATGTGCAATATCCCGGTATTCCCCATCAGCAGCCTTGCGGCTTGGCATAGCAATAAATAGCCCCTTCTCCCCTTCGATTACCTTGATATCATGAATTACAAATTCATTATCAAGAGTAATCGATACAATTGCTTTCATCTTTCCTTCTTTTTCGATACGTCTAACCCTCACGTCTGTAATCTGCATGTCAAGCTTTCCCCCGCATTTCCTTATAATGTGTATCTCTCGTTTTTCTCTAAGACAATTTTTATATTGTCTGGTGTTCCAATATGGGTGGTATTCGCCCGGATCGTATCCCGGCTTTCCACAATACAATTTTCAATAACCGTATTATCACCTATGTAAACGTCATTTAAAATGATAGAATTTTTAATGACACAGTTATTGCCTACATATGCTTTTTTAAACAGAACAGAATTTTCGACCACTCCATTGACAATGCTGCCGCTGGATATCAAACTATTCTTAACTGCTGCTCCCGGATTATACTTTGCCGGGGGCAAATCATCTATTTTAGAATAAACATCCGGGTACTGGCGGAAGAAATAATCCCTTACTTCCGATTTCAGAAAATCCATGTTGGTCTTGTAATAAGATTCAACAGAAGCGATATTCCTCCAGTACGTGTTCATCTTATAAGCATAAATCCTCTTTAGGTTCCGGTAACGTATCAGAATATCGTTTACAAAATCATAACGGTCTTCCATGGCGCAGCGCTCAATGAGCTCAATCAGCTGCCGTCTGCGGATGACATAAATACCGCAGGATACGAAGTTAGAAGATGCGACCATAGGCTTTTCTTCAAAGTCCGTGATCCTTCCGTCTTCATTGGTTCTCACCAGACCGAATCGTGTGATATCCTCTCCCTCGGGAAGCTCCGTACATACGACGGTAATATCAGCCTTCTTCTCAATATGATATTCCAGAACTTTTCCATAATCCAGCTTATAGATGCCGTCACCTGCCGCAATGACCACATAGGGTTCATGGCTGTTCTTTAAGAATGTAAGGTTCTGGAAAAGCGCATCTGCAGTTCCCCGGTACCAGTCACTGCTTTCTGCGGTTATGGTTGGAGTGAATACGAACAATCCCCCCTGCTTTCTTCCAAAATCCCACCATTTAGAAGAGCTTAAATGCAGATGAAGGGATCTGGAATTATACTGAGTCAAAACCGCTACGTTCTGAATATGGGAATTCGTCATATTGCTGAGGGCAAAATCAATGCTTCGGTAATTCCCTGCAATGGGCATGGCCGAAATCGCCCTTTTATTGGATAATTCCCGCATTCTCTTACTGTTTCCGCCTGCTAATACAATTCCTATCGCTCTCATCGTATGCCACCTGCCTTTATGATGTAGTCTCCGCCAGCCAGCTCACCGTCAGTATAATCTTCTGCTGTTGTTTCACCGGCAATTGCCGTATTCTTACCTACCTTCACATTTTCCGGTATGGTTGAATTCTCACCGACTGTTACCAGATCGGACTGATAGACCTTGGGATCATATTTGCTGGGGGCAAATTCCCCGAAACCAAGCTCAGAGTTCGCTCCTATCTTTACATTTTCAGCGATAATGGCCTTCTGGATCTTAACATTCTCTCCCAGTACGCACTCCCTCATGATGATGGAATCCCTGACCACGGCTCCCTTTTTAATGGTGACACCGGCACCAATAACAGAATTGTGGATTTCTCCGCTGATTTCTGACCCTTCTCCGATGATGCTTCTGTCTATAACAGCCTCTTCCGACACATATTGAGGCGGTATGATGTCGCTCTTTGTATAGATCTTCCAGTACTCCTCGTAAAGGTTAAATTCCGGAATGATATCGATCAGCTCCATGTTGGCTTCCCAGTAGGAGCTTAAGGTTCCCACATCTTTCCAGTAACCATTGTATTCATAGGCAAATACCCGGTCCCCTGCCTCGAAGCAGTATGGAATGATATGCTTGCCGAAATCACAGCCCGGGACTTCAGACATCTTGATAAGTGCATCTCTTAATACTTTCCAGCTGAATATGTAGATACCCATGGATGCCAGGTTGCTTCTTGGGTTTACCGGTTTCTCCTCAAATTCCGTGATACGGTTGCTCTCATCGGTTATTAGGATTCCAAAACGGCTGGCTTCCTCAATCGGCACCGGCATGGCAGCAATGGTGATATCAGCATTATTCGCTTTATGGTATTCCAGCATGACCTCATAATCCATCTTATAGATATGGTCCCCTGATAATATGAGGACATAGTCCGGATTGTAAGTTTCCATATATTCGAGGTTCTGATAGATGGCATTTGCCGTTCCAGTATACCAATCACTGCCCTTGCTCTTTTCATAGGGAGGAAGGATCGTGACGCCGCCAACGTTCCGGTCCAAATCCCAGGGGATGCCGATCCCGATATGGGTATTTAAGCGCAATGGCTGATACTGAGTCAGAACTCCCACTGTATCTACTCCTGAGTTGATGCAGTTACTGAGTGGGAAATCAATTATACGGTACTTGCCGCCAAATGATACTGCTGGTTTGGCCACTTTTTGCGTTAACACGCCTAACCGGCTTCCCTGCCCGCCTGCCAAAAGCATGGCAATCATTTCTTTCTTGATCACGTTATCACCTCTCGCTGTTGTAATTTTATTGTACTAGCATTATAACACATATTCAGAAAATAGTGAACAAAATTTTGAATTATTAGGATAATTTTTTGTGCATTTTCCGACATTTTTCATGCTTTTTCCGATTCTTTTACATTTTAAGCCATATCTAGCGTTTTTACACCCTTCCCCCTTGAATCAATGCTCGAAATACAGTATAATCTTACTAAGTATGCGAACATGTAAAAGGAGAAGCCACTATGGATTTAATCACTGTAAGACAAATATATAAAGACAAAGAATCATTTCTTAACACTCAGGTTACGATCGGAGGCTGGGTGAGAAGTTTAAGAGATTCCAAATCATTTGGATTCATTGTTTTAAATGACGGAACTTATTTTGAGACACTTCAGGTCGTCTATCATGACACTATGGAAAATTTCCCTGAAATATCCAAACTAAATGTAGGAACCGCTGTTATCGTCACCGGTACCCTGGTACCCACTCCTGATGCAAAACAGCCTTTTGAGATCCAGGCGGATAAAATTATTGTTGAAGGAACTTCTACACCCGACTATCCCCTTCAGAAAAAGCGCCATTCCTTTGAATATTTAAGAACCATTTCCCATCTGCGTCCCAGAACCAATACCTTCCAGGCTGTTTTCCGCGTGCGTTCTCTGATCGCTTATGCCATTCACCAGTTCTTCCAGGAAAGGGACTTTGTATATGTACACACCCCCATCATCACCGGAAGCGACTGTGAGGGAGCCGGTGAGATGTTCCAGGTTACTACCATGGATTTAACCGATATTCCAAAAACTAAGGAAGGGTCTGTGGATTTCACCCAGGACTTCTTTGGAAAGCCTACCAACTTAACCGTAAGCGGCCAGCTCAATGCGGAGACCTACGCCATGGCATTCCGCAATGTTTATACCTTTGGACCTACGTTCCGTGCAGAAAACTCCAATACCACCCGCCATGCGGCAGAGTTCTGGATGATCGAGCCGGAGATGGCCTTTGCCGATCTGGATGACAATATGGAGCTGGCGGAAGCCATGCTTAAATATGTGATCCGTTTCGTCCTGGAACATGCACCGGAAGAAATGAACTTCTTCAATCAGTTTGTGGACAAGGAGCTGCTTAACCGCTTAAACCATGTTCTTAACTCTGAATTTGCCCGTGTGACTTACACCGAGGCCATAGAGCTTCTGGAAAAGCACAATGAGGAATTTGACTATAAGGTGTTCTGGGGCTGTGACTTACAGACCGAGCATGAGCGCTATTTAACCGAGCAGCTCTATAAGAAGCCTGTATTCGTAACAGATTATCCAAAGGAGATCAAGGCCTTCTACATGAAGCTGAATCCGGATAACAAGACCGTGGCTGCCGTAGACTGCCTGGTACCCGGAATCGGCGAAATTATCGGAGGAAGCCAGAGAGAGGATAACTATGACAAGCTTGTGGCACGTATGGACGAGCTTGGCCTTGAGAAAGAGGATTACGAATTCTACCTTGACTTAAGAAAATACGGATCTACCCGCCATGCAGGCTTTGGCCTTGGCTTTGAGCGCTGCGTGATGTATCTTACCGGAATGGGCAACATCCGTGACGTAGTTCCATTCCCAAGAACTGTCAACAACTGCGAGCTTTAAGCCTGTACCACAAATTCCCTTCCCAAACGGCAGGGAATTTGTGGTTTCAGTTCAGCCATGCAGAGGACCAGCGAGGTAATGATAATGAAATTCATACATATTGCAGATGTTCACTGGGGCATGAGCCCGGACAGCGACAAGCCATGGAGTAAGGAACGGTATCAGGACATCAAGGACACCTTCGCAAAGGCGGTCAGCCAGGCAAAGGCCCTGGAAGCCAACTGCCTCTTTATTTCCGGAGACTTATTTCACCGCCAGCCCCTGGCCAGAGATTTGAAAGAAGTAAATTTTCTATTTACCACCATACCGGATGTCCATGTGGTCATCATTGCCGGTAACCATGACCGCATCCGGAACAACTCTGCCCTTCTAAGCTTTACCTGGGCTCCCAATGTATCTTATCTCATGGGAGGGGAGCTGGAAAGCGTTTACTTTAAGGACATCAATACCGAGGTTTACGGTTTCAGTTACCACTCAGCAGAAATCCCGGAAAACCGCCTTGATCATTTAAAGGTTCCCAACAACGGGCGCATTCATGTCCTTCTTGGTCATGGGGGCGATGCCAACCACATCCCCTTTGACAAGGGTGCCATGTCCAATCTGGACTTTTCCTATATCGCCATGGGGCATATCCACCGGCCGGAGATCTTAATGGAAAACCGTA
The DNA here is from genome assembly GCF_032078915.1 of Lacrimispora sp. Taxonomy (GTDB): domain Bacteria; phylum Bacillota; class Clostridia; order Lachnospirales; family Lachnospiraceae; genus Lacrimispora. The sequence continues at coordinate 27,154 of NZ_DAMAUN010000010.1, forward strand.
TGGCATTTGCCGGTTCTTTAGAGCCGCTTGATAAGACGGAATCCGGCCAGCATGGCATGATGGTTGGGGAGATCAATGAGGTGACCCGTATGGTGACTTCCTTAAAGTTCATTCCCCTTGCAAGGCTCCAATACATCTCACTGGCGGTTAATGTAACAACTGCCACTACCAATACGGAACTTGCCATGAAAATCACCCAGGAAATCCAGAACCGGGGATCAGAGAACATATTCCGGTTTCGAATCCGAGGCATGAGGGATCCTGACATTTCCTTTGACCTAGAGATGCTTTCCACCCGTTTTAAGATCATGGAAATCATTGACGAATCTGAACCTCAGTATGATTTTCCCGCATTGTTTGCCGAACATCCCAGCGATATGATCGGATTCTTTATCCAGGCTCTTCAGAAACCAGAGATGAGCCCGGTGGAAAAAAAGGCCCTTCATTACGGCATCAACGCATTGCTTCGTACAACGGACGAAAGGAGCTGATCCCATGAAAATAATTGATATCTATATCAATGGCTTTGGGAAATTCCATGGCAGAAACCTTACCTTCCGGGATGGTCTGAACATTGTATATGGGAAAAATGAGGCCGGAAAATCCACCATTCATACGTTCATCCGGGGAATGCTTTTCGGTATTGAACGCCAGAGAGGCCGTGCATCCCGGAATGATCTATACACAAAATTCGAGCCTTGGGAAAACAGCGGCACTTATGAGGGTCAGATACGGCTGGAGCATAAGGATCACATTTACCGGATCGAACGCACCTTCCAGAAAAATAAAAAAGAGTTTAAGATCGTAGATGAAACCGCCGGACGGGAGATAGAGCCGACTAAGGCATTTTTAGATGACTTGTTATGCGGTTTAAGCGAATCGGCATACATTAACACCGTCAGTATCGGCCAGCTTAAAAGCGCTACTGATGAGGGCATGGTTTCCGAACTTAAAAATTACATAGCCAACTTAAACACCACGGGAAACCTGGCCCTTAACATCACAAAGTCTGCCGCCTTTTTAAAATCACAGAAAAAGGAGCTGGAATCCCAGATGGTTCCGGAAGCGGCCCGGACTTATACCTCGTTATTAAGCGAAATCCGTAACACTGAAAAAGAAATCTCTTCTCCGGAATATGAAAACCAGATACAGGAATACCATAAACTCCGTTCCCATATCAGGGTATCCATGGAGGAACAGCAGAAGGAAAAGGAAGAACTTCTCCAAAAAGCCGCGAGAGGCAGGCAGGTCCTGAACAGCAACCAGTTTTCCGACCAGGCGTCTATTAACGCCTGCCAGGCAAAGGCCCAGGAAAACTATGACGAGTATATGGAAGCCATGGCGGCCTGCAATAAAAAACCGAGAAAGATCTTTTCTGTCCTTTCCCTGGTCATCGCCACCTTGCTGTTATGCGGCACGGGAGTGCTTTATTACCTGGGAGAAGCAAATTATTTCACCGCTTACTATGGGCTTGACCTCCTCCTATTGCTGGGTGTTTTTATCGGGACCGCCACGATTTTCTACCTGATCGGCCTGATTCTGTTTTTACGGCTGAGACACAGCCAAAAGGATATGGAAATGAGTGCAAAGATCCTGCAGGAGATCCTGTCCAGACATTTGGGAAAAACTGAGATATCTTCAGAAACGATCCGTGCATTCCAGACAAAGATGGCAGAATTCACCCGCTTATGCTCAGCGGTAGCCAAATCAGAAGCCGTCATCGCTCAGAAAGCGAAAGAAATTGAGGAGCTTTCAAAAAAGCAGGAGAACTGCGGGGAATCCATTGAAAAGCAGCAGAAAAGCCAGTGGGAGCTTGAGAAAAAGCTGGAGCACTTATCAAGCTGCAAAACCCAGGCAGAAGGACTTAAGCACATCCTGGCAGAGAACGACCGGATCCGGGAAGAAATATCCGCCATTGACTTAGCACTGGAAACCATGACCAGCCTCTCCTCCTCTATCCGGGACTCCTTTGGCCTATATTTAAATAAAACAGCTTCTGACCTTATTGCCGGGATCACAGGGGGAATCTATACCAGCATGAGTGTCGATGAGAACCTGAATGTTTTTTTGAATACAAAAACCAAGCTGGTTCCCCTAGAACAAGTCAGCAGCGGCACCATGGACCAGGTTTATCTGGCCCTTCGATTGGCAGCTGCCACCTTGATTCAGGAGGGCACCGAACGGATGCCATTCATATTTGATGACAGTTTTGTACTATATGATGATGACAGGCTTCGGACTGCTTTAAGATGGCTGGTGAACACTTACTCCGACCAAGTCATTATCTTCACCTGCCATCAGAGAGAGGCCCAGATGCTGACTGCAAACCTGATCCCCTATCACCTGATAGAAATTTAAACTCATGATAATGTTCCAATTAAAAAAGACTGTTATGACGGCTCTTAAGCCTCATGACAGTCTTTTTACTATAGATCCTATGATCTGTTCCTATATCCGGCAAAACCGGCTAAAACGCCAGCCAAAAGCCCTGCAACAGCCGGCCCGATCCAGCCAAGTCCCATATCATAAAGAGGAAGCCTGGAAAGCCCGGGATTCAAAAAGCTAAGACCTGCCTGTTCCAGGGCCAGAAGCACACTGGCGATTCCTGTGAGGCTAATGGAACAGACATAAACAGCCTTCCACTTCCTTCCGTCCGGAAAACCGAAGGACAGCAGAATGAGGACGATGGCTATGGGGTAAATCGCATTTAACACCGGTACAGAGACTTCTAATATCCTGGTAAGACCAATATTGGAGATCACCAGGCTCACCAATGCGAAAGTGAATGCCCATATACGGTATCCCACTTTGGGTACAATGGTGCAGAAATACCTGCTGCAGCAACTGATAAGGCCGATGCAGGTATTTAAACAGGCAATGAAGAAAATAGCAGCCAGCATCACAAGCCCCCCATTCCCATACAAAAAACGTACCGCCTGGTTTAAGGTCTGAGCTCCGTTTTCTCCCAGCCCCATTGCGCCGCCGGTTACGGCTCCCACATGGGCCAGAGCACTGTAAACCATTAAAAGAATGCCTCCTGCGACGAAACCGGCCTGAATGGTTTCCTTTACGACGGAAGCTTCCTGCCTGATTCCCATTGCCTGAACATTCAAAGAGATAATAATTCCAAAGTTTAAAGCAGCAATGGTGTCCATGGTCAGATACCCTTCAAGAAATCCTTTTACAAAAGGGTTGGACCCATAGGACTTTGACGGAATCCCGTAAGAGCCTGCCGGATGGACTACGCTGCCTGCAAATATCACCACGATCAGAGCCAAAAGGCAGGGAGTCATTATCTTACCCAGACGGTCTGTCAATTTATCCGGTTTCAAAGACACGGCAAAAGCAATGGTTAAGAACACGGCGGAATAAAGGAACTGGGCGAGCGCTCCCGAGCCCCCTTCTTTTATAAAGGGAACCACCGCCATCTCAAAGGAGGTACTGGCAGTTCTTGGAATTGCAAGACACGGTCCTATGGATAAGTAAATGAGCAGTGTAAAAATAAATGCAAATCTGGGATGAACATGGCCGGCCAGCTTATTAAGGCCGCCGGACTTAGCCACTGCAACCACACCAAGAACCGGAAACCCGATGGCTGTCACCGCAAAGCCTGCCATGGCAATCCAGGTATTCGTTCCCGCGGATGCACCCAAATAGGGCGGAAAAATAAGATTTCCCGCCCCAAAAAACATGGAGAAAAGTGTAAGGCCTACTAAAACCAGTTTCTGCTTCGCTAATCGTTCCATATGTCCTTTTTACCTGTCGCCTGCGCGGTAACGCTCTAAAAGCCGGTTAATTCTTTTCGTTGGATTTAAAAGCTCGCTTAAGGAGGCGTCATGGTTTAAATTATCTATGATAAGCGCAATATACTTACTCATATCAACATTGATATAGTATGGTCTGGATAAGAGATCAGGGGTCTGATAGACCAGATTGGTTGTAAGGATCCTGTCAATAAATCCATTCTCATAATATTCATCAAACTTTGCAAGACCGTTGGTAAAAAGGCCAAAAGTAGAGCAAACGAATACTTTCCTGGCTTTTCTTCTCTTAAGCTCCTTCGCTACATCAAGCATGCTTTCGCCGGAAGAAATCATGTCATCAACAATGATCACATCCTTGCCTTCTACGCTGCTTCCCAGAAATTCGTGGGCAACGATGGGATTGCGTCCGTTAACGATCTGAGTATAATCCCTGCGTTTATAGAACATACCCATGTCAAGGCCAAGAACATTGGCAAAGAATACTGCACGTCCCATGCCCCCCTCATCCGGGCTGATGACCATCATATGCTCGCTGTCAATCTCCAGTTCTTTCTCTTCCTTTAGTAAGTACTTGATGAACTGGTAAATAGGCTGAACAGTCTCAAAACCCTTTAAAGGAATCGCATTCTGTACTCTCGGGTCATGAGCATCAAAGGTGATGATGTTCTCAACGCCCATATTCACCAGCTCCTGAAGGGCCAGCGCACAGTCTAAGGATTCTCTGCTGGATCTCTTATGCTGTCTGCTCTCGTATAAGAATGGCATGATCACATTGATGCGGCGGGCTTTTCCTGCTGATGCTGCAATGAGACGCTTCAAATCCTGGTAGTGGTCGTCAGGGGACATATGATTGGTCATCCCGCACAGGGAATAGGTAAGGCTGTAATTACACACATCCACCATGAAATAAAGGTCATCACCCCGTACAGATTCCTGCAGGGTACCCTTAGCTTCGCCGGATCCGAACCTTGGCGTGCTGGCTCCGATCATATAGGAATCTCTCTGATAACCTGAAAAAGCGATGGTTGACTTATGTTCGCTCTCCCGCTCCTGTCTCCATGACACCAGGTAGTCATTGACCTTATCTCCCAGCTCCTTGCAGCTTTTTAACGGTATCAGACCCAGTGGACCTACTGGGATGGTTTCTATCGTCTTTTCTTCGTAAAGCATTCTTTTCTCCTCCAACGTATCCTAATACAACGCAACGGTTCTTTTATAACATTATGTGCGGAAATAGTCAAGTTAATCGATGCATTTAGGACTCTTTATCTCTCATTGTAACCTTTGAAAGAACATGATGCAACTGTTAATTTCTTACGTTTATAATCCAATACAATGCACCAGGATATCCTCATAATAGATGTTTTTCCGCATAAAATGTATTATGTACCCAATAAATACAGGGAGGATTTATCTTGTTAAAAATTTTGGATAATAATTATTATGACTTAATAATTAGTAATACCCTGGTTCCTTCCTATGATACTGGAAATAATATCACCTTTTTAGATATAAGGGATTCTCTTCTGCACGTACCTGTCACTACCGTTGATCCCTGTGATTTAGGCCGTCAGCCCTATAGGAGTTTTCCCTTTCTCTACACACCAACTGCTACGACCAGCCTGGAAAAATCCGGCATCACAACCGTTCAGAGAAATCCTTTTCTGGCTCTGTTTGGAAGAGGCGTCCTGGTGGCTGTCGTTGATACCGGAATTGACTACAGTCATCCTGCCTTTAAATATAATGATGGAACCTCACGCATTCTCACGATATGGGACCAGACAGAACAAACAGGTACGATTCCTGATACCTTTACATTCGGTTCCGAATACAGCAGGGATCAAATCAACGCCGCATTAAGTTCAGAGGATCCTTTGGCCATTGTCCCCACAACGGACCCCGTCGGACACGGAACGGCTATAGCCAGTGTTTTAGCAGGTACCCCAAATGAGGCCGAAGCCTTCAGTGGTGTCGTACCTCAGGCTGATCTTGTCATCATCAAGTTGAAAGAAGCAAAACAAAACTTAAAAAATATCTTCTTTGTTCCGGAAAGCACTCTCTGCTATCAGGAATCCGATATCATACTTGGCATCCGTTATGCGTTTTCAATTTCAGTACGGTTTAACCGCCCCATTGTAGTATGCGTTGCTTTAGGAAGCAGTCAGGGAGGCCATGACGGCAGATCCTCCATTGATAGCTATATCGATTACCTCACATTGCTGCCTGGAATCGATATATGCGTCTCCGCCGGCAACGAAGGGAACAATCAGAGGCACTACTTTAACGCCACTAACGAAGCTCCTTACTATAATGATTTTGAACTAAGAGTGGGGGCCAATGATAAAATGCTTTCCATGGAGATCTGGTCATACGCTCCGGCAAGGCTGTCCGTAGACATCTCTTCTCCGAACCGTGAATCCACACAGCCTGTATTTCCTACCTTCAATCAATGCAGAAGGTTCAGTTTCATATTTAACGAGACTGTCATCTATGTCAACAACTTTATATTTGAGGAAGCAAATGGAGATCAACTCATCCTTCTGCGTTTTAACAACCTCATTCCCGGAATCTGGTACCTGCGGGTACAGAATATTGAAAGTGAAGGCTTTGCTTTTCATTCCTGGCTGCCTTCCGGAGATCTGATCTCAAGAGATACATATTTTCTCAATTCAAACCCTGATACCACCATAACCTCTCCTGGAAATGGAAGGCATCAGCTGACGGTAAGCGCTTATAACGATGCGACAAACGGCATCCTGCCGGAATCCAGCAGAGGCTATACAAGAATCGGTGAGATCAAGCCTGATCTGGCCGCACCGGGCTTCGAGCTCACCTGTGCGGTCCGTGGCGGCCAATATGGAACGGTAACAGGTACCGGAGCAGCGACGGCACATGCGGCCGGAATCGTTGCCATGGTGCTTGAATGGGCCATTGTCAGAGGCAATTACCCCCGCATGACCGGAAATAATGTGAACCGCCTCTTAATTAGCGGTGCAGTACGCAGCAGCTCCTTAGTTTATCCAAATAACATTTGGGGATATGGGCAGGTGGAAGTAAACAGACTTTTTGAGCGGCTAGCCAGCCTTTAAAAACCACAGGAAACATAGAAAATCCAGGAGCCCGATGACGCATAAGGGCTTCCTGGCTTTTATTTATTGGGATATTTTTCTTTCTTTCTGATGCGAATATCATCTCCATAAAGAGGGATTACCGTATAGCGGCTGATCAGTCTTGAGGTCACACGTTCCGTATACCGGTCCCTCAGCTCATTTATGGGATGGTTGGTGGATATGATCGTGGACCTGGAAGAATTAAGCCGTTCGTTGATGCAGTAAAACAATTCGGAAGATGTGAAGCTGTTATTAAGCTCTGTACCCAGATCATCAATGATCAAAAGATCGCAGTCCAGAATATACTGGTACATCCCTTTCATATCTTCTTCATCCTGGTAATCGAACCGGTTCTTTGAAAATACCTCAAATAAGTCATTGGCCGATAAGTATATCACGGAATAATACCGGTCAATCAGTTCCTTGGCGATGCAGTTTGTTAAGAACGTTTTACCGACTCCTGTAGGGCCTGTAAACAGCAGGTTTCCATGTTCCTCGGAAAATCCCTTTACAAAGCTTTTGCAAGTCTCCACAACCTGTCCCATATACTGTCTGACGGTCCTGTTAAGAACCGGAGCCACCCTGGTATCATCAAAGTATTCATAGGAAAATGTATCGAAATTTTCCACTGCAATAATCTGTTCAATGTTTGACTGCGCGTAAAGATATTTCATTTCAGATTGGCGGAAACAGTGGCACTTGGTACCATCTGCGTATCCTGTATCTTTACAATCCGGGCACCGGTAACGCATCTCCATATAGTCCGCTGAATAACCGGCCGCCTTTAAAAGTACACTTTTCTGTTCTCTCAAGTCTGCAATTTCATTTCTTAAGTCCTTAAGGGCTCCCTTGTCCCCTTCAAGCAGCCTGCGCGCACTGGCCACTGCACTGGTGCTGATGAAATCATCAAGCTCTTTAATAACCGGAATCCTGCGGTATACTTCCGCAATCCGCTCTTCCTGTTCATGGCGGTTCTTAAACTGTTGCTGTCCATATGCCCGCATGATAGCATCGTACTGTGAATTGCTCAGCGCCATAATTACCTCCATTCATCCTGCTGACCTTATGTAATATTACTGCCGCTCCGTTAATTGCTTTAAAACAAGGGCATCATAATCAATCTCTCTTTGAGGGAAATTCTGAAACTGGTTCTGTCCCCTTCTCCCCTTAGAGCTCTGAGCCTGCTTATTATCACCGCTTTTTCCTGATTTATGTTCTCCGCTTCTCATACGGTCCGCATACTGTTCGTCCAGCTTCCTGACTTCTTCCATGGAGCGTACCCCGGCTTTTTTCCAGCCCTCTAATATTTTGTCCGCATACTGAAAGCTGGGCGCATGAGTGGCCGCCAGTGTCCGGTTACAGGCTTCAACGACCAGTTCCCTGGCAAACCCATAGGCACGGAACCACCTGTCTATGAAGTCCTTCTCAAGATCTCCCGGTTTTCTGTCATTTAATCCAAAGGCTTTCATAACAGCAAAGGAATCCTTGGTAAAGGTAAGGGCAAAGCTCTTGGCATCCTCCACGGTCCGAAACCCTTTTTCATGCCAGCTGATCGCCACCGTTTCAATATAGCGGATGCTGCTGTGACCGCCCTGCACACAGTATTCTACCACGTATTCCAAAAGCTCAGACGGCATGTGCAGGCCGTCATACAGATAGGCGAACACCTCGCACTCCCTTTGGGTAAATACCTTATTCATGTATTTCTGGGCAATATAAAGAAGCTGGGAAAAATCCTCATCTCCGGCCAGACCGCTTATCTTTTCTGGGGAGTAGACCATACGGCGGCCGGATGGTGCAGGTTTCGCTTGTTCCTTTGCGGTCATTCCGGAACAGGCTGTTTCTGATGCTGCTGGGGATACTTCCGGTTTGACTGGAACGCCTTCTTTTAGGACTCCGGCATTCTTCCAGTATGATAAGGCCCGCGCTACATCTGCTTCTGTATGGTTTAACGCATCCGCAATCATGGAAACGGTAATTTCTTCTCCTTCATGGCGCATTAAATATAAATATTCTTTTATGTATTCTCCATTGGCCGCTGCCATGTATTCGTCAATGAACTCATTGGTAATGACTGTAACGTTGATCTTGAAACTGCTTTTAATATTCAATGTCATAACCCTCACCTTTTTTATATAGCTGGTCCGCAGTGCAGCGAGAGAAGCCTGTGGCTTCTCTCGCTCACGGGCTTTCGCCCTATGAAATAGGCAATGGGAAGATTTTCTAATATGCAAGCACAACGAAAATCTTCCCGTGCCCTATCTCACACTGCTCATTGCCTTCGTGAATATCATACCACAGGTCTTATTAAAAGAAAATAGCGGTAGTTATCCACTATTTGAATTGTGGATAATGTGGATAATGTGGAAACCAGGTATACATAAATAGGATTTCTCTTCCGAATCATGTCGATTTGCTGATAAAACCGAGATTCCTTAAATTGTGAGACTATAAATTATGTAAATTAAAAAATCCACATAGCTTCTTAACATAAAATGTTGAAAACTATGTGGATAATGTGGATAACTATAAGCCTAAAAGCTTTTCCCCCACTTTTACAATGTCTCCGGCCCCCATAGTTATCAACAAATCACCGTGTATACAATTTTCTAAAATAAATGTTTCTATCTCATCAAAGGATGATAAATAATGGGCTTTTACACCTATTTTCTCGATTCTCTCCGCAATATCCCTGGAACTGATTCCTAAATCGTCCGCTTCACGGGCCGCATAGATGTCCGCAAGGATCACCTCATCAGCCAGAGACAACGCCTCTGCAAATTCATCCAGAAATGCTTTTGTCCTGGTATACGTATGAGGCTGGAATGCCACCCACAGCTTTTTATGGGGATAATGCTTTGCCGTTTCCAGAGTTGCCCTGATTTCCTGAGGATGGTGAGCATAATCGTCAATGATGGTGATGCCTGACATTTCTCCCTTTTTCTCAAAACGCCGGTTGGTGCCTGTAAAACGCTTCAGTCCTTTTTTAATCAGCTCCAGGTCGATTCCCAGCTCTGTGCAAACGGCTGCAGCCGCCAGGGAATTATACACATTATGTTCTCCCGGAACACCAAGTGTTACGGTATCCACAATCATTCCGTCCACCTTTAAATCATAAGTAGCCCTTGCCAAATCGTCAAAACGGATGGCTTCGGCCTGATATCTGCTTCCCGGTTTCTTACCAAATGTAATCACGTTGCATGGAAGCCCCTGGGTAATCTCCTCCCTGCTCTCAATGTCATTGTTTATCACCAGAGAACCGTTTGGGGGAAGTTTTTCTGCAAAAAGGCGAAAAGAGTGGCGAATATCCTTAATATCTTTAAAGAAATCCAGATGATCTGCCTCTATGTTCAGGATCACCTCCATGGTAGGGAAAAAAGACAGAAAGCTATTGGTATATTCGCAGGCTTCTGTTACAAACAGTCTCGGGCCTCCTACCCGGATATTGCCGCCAATGGAGTTTAAGATTCCGCCTACTGATATGGTGGGGTCTGTTTCAGCTGCCATAAGAATCTCAGTGATCATAGATGTGGTGGTGGTCTTTCCGTGGGTTCCTGATACGGCTATGGAGTTCTCATAATTTTTCATCATCTGTCCAAGGAGTTCTGCACGGCTTAGTATGGGAAGTCCTTTTTCTTTAGCCCTTGCAAATTCCGGATTATCGGGATGGACGGCAGCGGTATAGACAACCACGTCAATTCCTTCTTTAATATTCTCTGCCCGCTGTCCATATGCGATCGCTGCACCCTTTGTCTCTAAATGGCGTGTCAGCCCTGAACTCTGGGAATCTGACCCAGTAACGGTAAATCCCTCGTCAATGAGAATTTCCGCCAAACCGCTCATGCTGATTCCGCCTATTCCAATAAAATGAATTGCCTCTGGTTTATGAAAATCAATTTGATACATGCTTTTTCCATCCTTAATTTTGTTTTCTGTATTAATGAATGCCTTCTTTTACTGCGTCCTTTCTTATTATATAAGAAAGCACAGAGAAAATCTACAATTTAATTACAATCAAAAAATATGCACCTTACAGATTTTATGTTCTGTAAAGTGCACTTTATGACACAGTCCTTATGATCCCAGGGCAATCTTTGGCATCTCTTCCACCATGTTGCCGCTGCTTACCTGCGGCATTCCGATTGCTGATACCATCAGGTAAAGCATCTCCTTATAGCTTCGGAAAGGCTGCTCCACCCTGCCTTCCCGCCAGTAAATAATGCCCTGCCATGTAGAATGCTCACGAAACATGACTTTAATTGAAAAAGTTGCAGTCTGCCCGCCTCTTCTGCACATGGAACAGGCCTCATTGGAAATCAGACGCCCATACTTGACTCCATACCTTGGAATTTTTTCCTTTGAAGCCCTGATATCCATAAAATTTCCCAGGGTTCCTGCCAGATCAGCCAGAACATCATGCCGTTCCGTTAAGTCAGCAGGTATATTTTGATAATTTCCCATGACCCGTCCGGACTCATAAGCATCAATAGCCACATGGAAGGAATTCAATGGTTCCCCTTCCTGTCCCATCAGGAAGTCTCCTCTTAACATCTTGTTCATTAAGAGAATTAATTGAAGCATGCTTTCAAATGACTCCTGCCTGTCTCCATCCTCCCAATGGATCAATCCCTGCCAGCTGGCATGGTAACGATACTGTACATATATGCGGAAGGTACTCCGTTTTCCCTTTCGTTCTTTCTCTTTGCTGATCCTCGTCACAAAATCTGGAGGATTTGTCCCGGGAAAGTGACGCATTTGAAATGTCTGTTTCGGACAACTCATGGAATCAAATATACGGTCCATATTTAAAATCATCTCCAGCATACTGCCGTATTGGATCCCCTGAGAATCATCACAATGAAACATAACTCCCTTAACGCTCCAATTGTCGCATTCATCCACTGCTACAGTGATATACCGGTCGGTACCGCGAACTACACTCACTCTTCCTTTTGTCATAATTTCCACCATCATCCTTGTGTTATGATATAATTATAAATGAAGGCGGTTACAATTTGGTCACATTTTCCAGTTTTGATTAAAATTTATACAACGATTGTAACCTGCCTTTTGATCTAATGTTATGAGGGAAGAAAACACTCTCTATGAATATACATCTATGGAATATTTTTGCTATCGTATAAAAAGAAAGCTTATTCAGGCTGCTTATTACAAGACACCTGAACAAGCTCAAATGTAGCTCTTAAATGCATGAAGCAATGCTGCGGCACCTAAAAATCTCTAGGTCTTATTTATCCGACAAGAAACGCCCGAATATTACATGCCTGTAATTGTTCAGCACGCCAAGCAGTATGTTGCCAAGGATTCCAATTACAAGAATCTCTCCTATTCCCACTGTTAGCATCGCATACCAGATAATATCCTCTGAGCCGTAAGCGTACCGCAGAACCCATGGGATGATAATGGTATTTGCCAAAATCGGCGGAAGGCATACCAGCCACCTGTTTTTCCGAAGCTTATAGGAACCGATTGCTCCGATCAGGGTTGCAAGACTTCCGAAAATCACATCCAGGGTTGCCGCTCCGCATAATAAATTTGACAGAAAGCAGCCAATGAACAGTCCAGGAATTGCTGCCGGAGTAAAAAATGGCAGAATACAGAGGATCTCTGAAATTCTAAACTGGATGGGGCCGAAGCTGATAGGTGCGAAAACCATGGTCAGCACAGTGTAGACTGCAGCAATCGCCGCTGAAAAAACCATAAAATAGGTTTTTTCTGAAGTTTTGTAATGCATATTCATTTCTCCTTTAGTTTTGTTTTAGGTGTGGAAGGTCTCGAACACACCGGTCGTTGAATGCAGATGGTCCTTGATATGTAGAAAAATCAAGGGGTCTGCGACCTTATTGCATAAAAAAGTGTAGCACAAAATACGTTAAAAGGCAAGTAATGACTCAAAATTTGTAACGGAAATAGTCCATTTTACAGAGGATGTATGAAAGTACAAATGGATGATATATAAAAGTAAATGATATTGACATTTTTTTATTTAAGGCATATGATAATACATAGAAAATATTCTATGTGAGGTTGTACTATGGAAGAAAAATACATTGAGAATGCCAAAATTTTAAAAGCTTTGTCCGACCCAAAACGATTGCGCATTGTTGATATGCTTTCTTGCGGAGAACTTTGTGCCTGCAAGATTTTAGAAAAGTTTCATATTACCCAACCGACCCTATCCCATGATATGAAAGTATTGATAGACGCTGGTTTGGTAAAAGCAAGGCCGGAAGGCAAATGGATATATTATTCATTAAATGAGGAACACCTAAAAACTTTTTATCAGCAGTTAGGAAAGATATTCACTTCAAGCCCCGATTGCATATGCCATCGTAAAAGCAGTGATATATAATACATTGCTGTCACCGCTGTTGTCGGTGTCATGTTCCCAAAGGGAAATTTGGCATCGACAAAAAAAGTAATCGAAACATAGAAAATATTCTATATGACAAAAGCAAAATTCTATGAAACTAATAAGCAAACAGATATGAATATGGAACGCTTCTTCACGAGACGCGATTCTAAATAAATTCAATGAAAGAAGGTAACTTTATGAAAACAATGCAAATCTTTGAACCTGCTATGTGCTGCTCGACTGGGCTTTGCGGAGTAGGGGTTGACCCCGAACTGCTTCGTATCTCTACTGTACTCGATACGTTGAAAAAACATGGCGTAACCGTTGATCGTTTCAATCTCAGCAGTGCACCAATGGAGTTTGTGAATAATAAGGCCGTGAATGACTTCATCAACGAAAAAGGTCCAGACGGCTTGCCCGTTACCGTGATGGACGGAACAATCATTTTGACCGGAAAATATCCCACCAATGAGGAATTTACAGAGTGGCTGGGCCTGCCTGCCAATCTGCTGGGAAAACCAGTGAAAAAAGCGCAGGGAAATGATGGCTGCTGCTGCAAAGGAGGCTGCTGCTAGAGTGAAATTATTTGACCCTTATACTATAAAACTTACAAAGTATCTCTTCTATACCGGCAAGGGAGGCGTTGGAAAAACCAGCGTTGCCTGCGCCACCGCTGTTTCGCTGGCAGACAGCGGAAAACGAGTGATGCTGATCAGTAGCGACCCGGCATCTAATTTGCAGGACGTTTTTTCCATGGAGTTAACAAACAAGGGGACTCCGATTCCCGTCGTGCCTAATTTGGCAGTGGCGAATCTCGACCCGATTCAGGCTGCTGCTGAATATCGGGAAAGCGTCATTGCCCCTTACCGCGGCAAACTTCCTGGCGCTGTTCTCGCTAACATGGAGGAACAGCTTTCCGGCTCCTGCACCGTGGAGATTGCTGCGTTTAATGAATTTTCCAATTTTATCACAGATGGTAAGATACAACAGGAATATGACCATATTATTTTTGACACCGCACCCACGGGCCACACTCTGCGTATGCTCCAGCTCCCGTCCGCATGGAGTAATTTTATCAGCGAAAGCACTCATGGTGCGTCCTGTTTGGGCCAGCTTTCCGGTCTGGAAAGCAAAAAGGCGATTTACAAGCAGGCTGTGGAAACTCTGGCAGACGGGAACCTGACCACATTAATCCTTGTGACACGCCCTGAGACAGCACCGTTTAAAGAAGCGGCGCGGGCTTCCGGCGAACTTTCTTCACTAGGGGTTCTCAATCAAATGCTGGTTATCAATGGGGTGCTGACTGAACACAGCGACTCACTTTCTTCCAGCCTGTATGAGAAGCAGCAAACCGCACTTCATGCAATGCCGGAACGTTTGCAGACGCTTCCGCTCCATATGGTGCCCTTACGTGCCTATAACGTCACAGGACTTGAAAATGTGCGTGCCTTACTGAATACCGACCATGTAACTGTACACAATGAAACGCTGAACTGCGTTCATGTTCCTGCGTTAACTAATGTGATCGACGAACTGGCAGCAAGCGGCAAGCGCGTTATTTTCACCATGGGCAAAGGTGGAGTTGGAAAAACTACTGTTGCCGCTGCAGTGGCGTTGGGCCTTGCAAAGCGTGGAGAAAAAGTTCATCTTACGACCACCGACCCCGCCGCACATCTGAAATTTGTACTGGACGAAAACTGCGGCGTTTCTATGAGCCATATCGACGAAGCCGAAGAACTGAAGAAATACCAGTCTGAAGTACTTTATAAAGCTCGTTCATCTGGTATGAGCGATGGGGATATTGCCTATGTTGAGGAGGATCTGCGTTCCCCCTGCACACAGGAAATTGCTGTGTTTCGTGCCTTTGCAGAAATAGTAGATAAAGCTGACGACCAGGTAGTGGTAATTGATACGGCACCTACCGGTCATACCTTGCTTTTACTGGAATCCACCCAAAGTTACAATCATGAGATCGAGCGGACAAAAGGTGAAATCCCGGAATCAGTGAAGAAGCTTCTGCCAAGGCTTAAATCTGATGAAACCGAAGTCCTTATTGTGACCCTGCCAGAAGCAACACCTGTTTATGAAGCATTGCGTTTGGAGGACGATTTGAAGCGGGCAGGCATATCCGCTCAGTGGTGGATTATCAATCAATCCTTGTACGGCGCGGATACCGCCAATCCCATGTTGGCAGCAAAGGCGGCAAATGAGGTTGAATGGCTTAATCGTGTTGATGAACATGCCGGCGGTAAATTTGCATTAATTACATGGAGTGCCGAAGAAATCAAAGGGGACCGTTTGTTAATGCTATAGCAAACTCTTTTCAGAAATCCCGCCGTTGCGTATAACCAACGGCGGGATCTTCTTAGGGGTAATCTTTTTTATTTATAATGAGCCGTTCCGCACTTTTTCCAAAGAAATGATAGCCGGAACCACCCTCGCTGATGATATCAAGCACTTCATCGGGCTTCGTAACCAAAACACCGCCCATTGTCGTGACCCCTCGCTGAAAAAAGGCATCCGGAAGCATGCTGGCCGTCGGCCCTGTGACAATCACTTGGGCACCCGGTTTTATCATGTTAAGTAAATCCGGCAAGGTGTCATTTAGTACGGTAACACCTGTAATAACCAAAAGATCAGCCTCAGGAATATAGCTTGATGCATCTTCCGGATGCGCATAATGCTCAAGCTCTTTTCCTTTTAACGTACGGTTATCCATTTCAAGTACCTTGAAGTCGGCCTGGGCGGCAATCAGTTTTTTCAAAATGGGAACCAAAGCACCCACGACTACACTCTTTCCTCCTTGGGGAATCTGTACGTCATCAAAGGCATCCACCCCTGTCTGGAGTTGATATCCTTTTGCCGCTCCATTTTGCCAGCAGGTTGCGGACAGCGCATTCAAGGCTGCAATTGCCAATGTCTTTCGAAGAATATTGGAATGGTCCAAATCGGATAGATAATCGGCTGCGCTTCGGCCCCTCAGCTTACCGGATAAAGGCATTGCCTTGGCAGAACTGGGACAGCACACAGCCTCAGGAATTTCCTTAACCGGTGTGAAACACAGTCCTCCCATACCATTACTTAGCTTTACTCCTGAAAAAAACAGTCCGAATACCGCTCGTTCCACAGTAATAGTTTCCAAATCACTGCCCAAGTAGTTTTGCACAAGCCAAGCAGTTTCTTTTAACAAAATATTTCCCATAAAATACACCCTTATATTTTTTATTACAATCAGCAGTTTCTAAATCTTCAGCAGCATTCCTTCGAGTATGCGTTCGATTTCTTTTCTTTTGTCCACAACATATATATGTTCCCCGATTTCATGTACAAAAACCTCCGGAGATTCCTTAGGCGCACGCCTTGTAATAGAAACACCTAACAGCTGGTTACCTCCGCCAGCCAAATACCAAAGCGGGATATCTTCCGGGCTGTTGCCCGCCGCAAGGCTGATTTCTCGGTCGGGCAAGATCAACCTTGCTATTGCTGTTACAAGAGCAGTTTCCCATGGAGAGCAACGTGGGTGTGCCTGAAGTGCCGTTCCCGCAAAAGGCATAAAGCGGGAGATCCTAACCTGATATAGTTCACGAAACTGCTTTAGATAAAACAATTGGGCAATTCGGTCCTCATCGCTTTCTCCCAGTCCTACCAGCATCATAGTGCGGCTAGGCATTGCAAGCTCCTCGCAGGTTTCAAGAAGCCGCTGACGCCGGTCGAGACTGTCACCGGGCTTCACGACGCCAAATATTTCAGGATTGGTGCATTCCAGTGAACTGGTAACACTCTCTACCCCTAAGCGCTTTAGTTCCAGGACCGCTTGATCAGAAAAAGAAGGTCCCAGGTTCACTTCAAGCTGTAAGCTGGAATGCTCGCGGATTGTCCGCACCATAGCAAGAAGCGGTTCCTCAAAACCACCGTTTAAATCGGTTCCCCCGCTGATATGAAATTGCCGGATGCCCATATTTTCAATCAGCTCCAATCCTCTTAAAAGAGCGTCTATGGGAAAATGATCTTCCGTAAAAAAGCTGCAATAAGAACAGCGCGGAACCACATGACAAGGAAAAATACCACCGGAACCGGAAGTCCACCATAGTTGATCGCCGAGCATCTGCTTTCTGTTTTGACATGCACGCCGAAACAGGTCAAATGCAGCTTCAGGCTGATTTAAATTTCGTGCATTCTGCATCAATGCCAATGCTTCCGTAGGAGTAAGGCCGTGTTCCACGTTAATTTCTCCTCTCCTCATCCGGCAGTTCATACAGCAGATCCGCCTCGATCACATCGCCTTTCTGATAACCCTCCAGGCCTACCGGTATCACCATTCTTGCATTACAATTCATTGCCTGTGAAAACCGGCTGCCCCATGACAGAGGCTCTGCGCAGAATCCGTCCGCAGTTTTATATACCTTTAGCCGCAGGTAAAACTCATAGGGTGCAGGTTTATGCACCTCCTGCAGCAAAACCGCCGTCACCTTCTGCGGGGGCAGCATAGCCCGTCCCTGTGCCCGGTAAATCAGTGCCCGGACACACCAATCCAATGCGCAGAACGCAGCAAAAGGCGGACCTGGCAGGTTAATAACCGGCTTACCGTCTACAATAGACAATGCGACCGGAATTCCCGGAATGGACTTTATACCGTGCTGCAGAAAACTGCTGCGCTCTTTAAGCAGCCAAACGGTATGGTCTTCGCTTCCCTTGGAAGATCCCCCGTTAATCAGGATAATGTCCGCATGCTGCAACGCATTGGTTAACGTTTCATCCAGCAGCTTCCGATCATCGGGAAGTATTGGATAAGTCCGGATAACCGCGCCCCATTCCTCCAGATATCCGTTGATCATCAGACCGTTGGTTTCCACATTCTGTCCGCGCTGCGGCTTTTCCCCAGGGCGGACCAGCTCGTTTCCTGTAGGAATATAAGCGACCACCGGTTGCTTTACCACCTCAAGCTGTGAGATGCCGCCTGCCGCCAATATACATAGCTGCAGAGGATGCACAACAGCCCCCTTTTTAAGTATAAGTTCCCCGGTACACAGCATAGAGCCCTGCGCGCTGACCAGCTGCCCTTTCACGATTGGCGCTTCAGGCACAATGGAAAATGTGCCCGAAGCGTTATAAACAAGGTCCTCGACCTGAATAACAGTGTCAAATTCATCGTCAAAATCGTCGCCGGTATCTGCCATTGCATAATCTAAATCTTTTTTCCACGCAGAAGTGTCCGGGACACCGTCCGTAAAATCCGCGAAGCGTACGGCGATTCCATCCGCCTGCGCACTGCGGCATACAGGCAGAGTATTCTGTGAAAAAACATCCCGCGCGCAGATTCTGCCCCTCGATTGCTCCAACGGTAAAATTTCCGTTGCAATATCCGGAGTCCATCGTGCCATTAAAGCATGAATCGCCTCAGCCCTTGTTATAAAGTCTCCGCTGTCTAAATACATCCCGCCCCCTCTTACTTTCCGTCAATAATTTCTGAAACCTGTGCATCGCTCATCTCATAAAGGAAGAAATGACTGTAAAAGTATTTGATTTCCTTGGATAGCTCATCCCGGCTCATAATTTCAGGATAGAGCTTATTCATTGCCCAAAAGATGGTAAGCGGCTGCTCTACCGTGCGGTTTCCCCAGACATGTGCAACGGTAGGTGTCACATAAAGAGCGTTATCCTTTACCGCGGTAATATTAGCAAAACGGCTGTCCGCCTCAATTTCTGCAATTTGTGATTTAGCAGTAAGAATCATGACCTGAGGATTCCATTTCAGCAGATCTTCCAATGTATAGGTCAGTGTATCCTCCTTGCGTCCGTCGTCAGTTACGCTGATACCACCCGCCTGCGCAATCCACCACTCAGCAATTTTATGTGGCTGGGTGAGTGTGGTAACGCTGCCGTATAGTACCGTTTTCTTATCCGTAATGTCTTTGGTCAGCTCCTGGGCCCTGGCTAACTTCTCGTCAAAATATTTTATGTAATCATCAGCAGTTTCCTGTTTATTCAGCACCTCGCCCATCAGTGAGACTGCCTTTTTTACATCGTCTATCTCCGACCACGCAAGATAAACTGCGCTGATTCCGTTCTTCTCAAGCAGCTCTGCGGTTTCCTTTGTCATGGTAAAGCAAACGTCCGGTTTCGTTGCAAGAACAGTTTCCATCGCAATCTCTTTATTGGCTTCGAAAAGAGGAGCACCCTTAATTTGAGGCGCAAACTCGTACTGCAGCTTCCAGCTATCATTTTTTGTAAAGTTTTCCGGCATATCATTGCAGATTTTAGAGCCATCTCCCATTAGCTCCACAAAGGCGTTAAGGACGCCAACGGATCCAAAGGTACCAATTTTTTCAACTTGCGCCGGAATAGTAACCGTACGGCCTGCCATATCTGTTATTGTGCGTTCGGCATCCGCAGCCGATTCGGCTGTAACCGCCTCTGAAGATGCAGCCTCCGATGTGACCGCTGCTGCAGAAGATGTCGGTTCTGTTTGGACCGCTTTCTGTGAACAGCCCGTAATGCTGCCCAGCAGAAGCACCCCCGCCAAAAGTGATGCAACTGTTAGTTTTACTGACTTCATAACTACTTCCTCCTGATTTAAATTTAATTATCAAAGCATAAGCGGAACGCAAACCTTAACTGCGTGTCCGTCCATGTTGATGTCTGTTTCGGTGACACGAACAGGTGTCTGATAGAGCGCGGAAAGGGAATCACTGGTGACCACCTCTTCCGGTGTTCCCTGGGCCATAATATATCCGTCCTGCATCATCACGACCCGGCTGCAGGCAAGAAAAGCATGCTCGGGAAAATGAGAGGTCATCAAAACGGTATACCCCTGTGCAGAGAGTTTTTTGATCACACGCAGCATCTTAACCTGATTGCCGTAATCGAGATTGGCAGTAGGCTCGTCCATAACCAAGATATCAGACTGCTGTGCCAAAGCGCGCGCAACCAGCACCATCTGCCTCTCGCCGCCGCTCAGTTCCTGAAACAGCGTATGTTCCAGTTCCAGAATCCCCATGCGTTCCATCGATTCCCGGGCAACGGAGCGGTCTTTTTCGGTGGGCGAGCCTCCCAAAGAAAGATGGGAAAGCCTTCCCATCAAAACAACCTCAAAAGCCTCGTAGGGAAATGTGATACCGCTGGACTGGGGCACATAGGCCATCATGCGTGCGCGCCGGCGCGGGGAAACGGACGATGACATTTCTTTTCCGTCAATGCGTATGCTTCCGGATTTCATTTTGCCAAACCCCAGCAGGCACCGCAACAATGTGGTCTTCCCGGTTCCGTTAGGACCAAGCAGGCAAAGAATATCCCCTTTATTCACCTGAAAAGTAATGTCTTCCAAAATCATCCGCTCCGGCTTATAAAAAAAGCTGATGCCATTCACTTCAAGCATTACGCCCACCCCTTTCTCACGCGGTAGAGAAGCAATATGAAAATCGGTGTACCTATTAAAGCGGTCAGTACGCCCAGGGGCAGTTCGACTCCTTCAATTCCGCGTACAACATCATCGATTGCCAACAAGAAACAACCGCCAATTAAAAAGGAAACCGGAGCCAGTCTGGAAAAGCTGGAACCGCTGATCATACGGGCGATATGCGGCACCACCAAACCCACCCATCCGATAATACCGCTGATACTGACAGCTGAAACGGTCATCAGCGTGGAAGCAACCACCACAACCAGCTTGGTAAGAGGCACGTTCACGCCCAAAGCAGACGCTTCGTCCTCTCCTGTGGATAGCGCATTGATCTGGTGGCGGAACAAAAACAGCAGTACCGATGAGATAATAACGGCCGGCAGCAAAAACAAGACCTCACGACCGGATCCTCTTCCGAGGCTGCCCATCAGCCAAAAGGTAATGGAGGGCAGCGCATTGTCGGTATCGGCCATAGTTTTTACAATAGAAAGCAGCGCCTGAAACAAGCTGGAGACCACAAGTCCTCCAAGAATCAGAACCGTAATTGCCTGACGTCCGATTGCACAGCCTATAAAATAGGTCAATACCACTGCCGCCATTCCGAAAGCAAACGCGCATAGCTGAATTTCCCACCAGGATGCATCATTGACCATTGCCAGTGCCGCCCCAAAGCCTGCGCCGGCAGATACGCCCAGAATATCCGGAGATACCATTGGGTTTTTAAACAATGTCTGATAGCTTGCTCCTGAAAGCGAAAGTGCTCCTCCTACAAGGATTCCAAGCAAGATACGCGGCAGACGCACTTGTAAAATTACAGTCTCCAGTGTTTCTTCCCAAACAGGTTCAATCGGGAATATACGGGAAAGAATTATTTCCCATACCGTTTTAGGCGGTATGGCATACCTTCCCACCAAAAAGGATAAGGAGAAGGCCGCCAGCAGCAGCATGCTTAGAAATAAAAGAATCACCGCAAAATACCGGCGGTCTGTTTTTCTCATATGTAATCCTCCTGCTTTTTAACTTTTCGTTATTCTCACCTAAGAATAACGAAAGAAAAAATATATAATCGTTAACAACAAGTAACGATTCTTTTCTAAATTATACAATATCTACATTAAAATATCAACTGACATAAAAAATTTATTTAGTCTACCTAAAAAAATTTGGTTATCAAGTGATCCTTTCCATATAGAGTATACCAAGTGACTTGTCTATTGACATTTTACATCATATTCCAGAAAAGGAATTAGACATTTTTCCCAACATAAAGTATACTTAAATTCGCAGACTTAAGCGAAGTACAAAGGAGAAGTGATAATGAAAAGTATAAAAACTAAAATACTGCTTAGCATGGCTTTGACAGTATTTATTTCCCTATGTGCAGTGGGAGGTACCAGCATTTATTTAAACTATTCCAGCATGATCGGGACAATGAACCAGACCATGACGGAACTGGCACGCACCGCCTCACAGCGGGTTTCAAAAGAACTGGATATCTATAAAAATATTGCCTATGAAGTCGGCAGCATTGACCGTCTTTCAAGCCCGGGAACCAGTGTGGCAGATAAAAAAGCCATCATGGACCAGAAGGCAAAAGCCCACGACTTCCAGCGGGGAAACATACTGGGAGCAGACGGAGTCAGCTTATTTGATGGAAAAGACTATTCTGACCGGGACTATTTCCAAAAATCCCTAAAGGGCGAGACAGCGGTATCCGATCCTTTAATCAGTAAGGTCACTGGACAGCTTACCATTATAATATCCGCCCCATTGTGGGATAAGGGAATTCCAGATTCCAAAGTAGTAGGCGTCGTGTACTTTGTCCCTACTGAGACTTTTTTAAATGACATCGTTGCCAGCATAAAGATAAGCAAAGGAAGCAGTTCTTACATACTGAACAGAAGCGGCGGTATCATAGCCGATGTGGATATGGAGAAAGTAATCAATGTGACAAATACCCAGGAAATCGCAAAGGCAGATCCCGGCCTGGCCGCCCTTGCCGCTCTTGAGAAAGGAATGACCGAAGGGGGGAGCGGCTTTGGCCGTTACAACAAGGGGGGAGTAAACGAATTTCTTGCATATGCACCCATTGAAGGGACCGATGGCTGGAGCTTCGGCCTCAAAGCTCCCATGACGGACTTTATGGGAGCGACCATAACCGGAATCGTCATATCGGTAATACTGCTCCTCGCAGCACTGACTGTGGCCGGAATCATATCTGTTGTCCTTGCCGGAAAAATCGGAAATCCCGTAAAAGCCTGTGCCGAACGCTTAAAAAGGCTGGTGCAGGGCGATCTGGAATCTCCGGTTCCTGTAATCAACAGCCAAGACGAAACTGGTGTGCTGGCAGAAGCTACCCGGGAACTGGTGGACGGATTTAAAATGATCATCGGAGATGTAGATCATATTCTCAATGAGATGGCAGAAGGCAGCTTAACAGTTTCTTCCAGCTGCGAATCCGCCTATGCAGGAGGATTTGGCGGGATTCTTCAGGCCATGACCCAGCTGCAGTCCAGGCTCAGAGATACTCTTTTAAGGCTCAGCCAGTCCTCTGAGGAGGTAGCATCCGGTGCGGAACAGGTATCCGCAGGGGCGCAGGCCCTCTCCCAGGGAGCGACAGAGCAAGCCAGTTCCGTAGAAGAGCTGGTGGCTACCATAAGCCTTATTTCTTCTCATGTGGATTTAAATGCCAAAAACGCAGAGGAAGCCACGCTCCAGGCTAAGGAGACTTCAGCCCAGCTGGAAAACGGTAAAGAACAGATGAAGAGAATGACCGATGCGATGAACGAAATCAACCATACTTCCAGTGAAATCGGTAAAATTATAAAAACCATCGAAGATATTGCCTACCAGACCAATATCCTGGCTTTAAATGCAGCGGTTGAAGCCGCCCGTGCCGGAGAAGCAGGAAAAGGCTTTGCCGTCGTTGCCGACGAAGTGCGCAATCTTGCATCAAAAAGCGCAGAGGCCTCAAGAAATACCGCTTTCCTCATAGAAAGCTCTGCCCAGTCGGTGCAGAAGGGAACGGGAATCGCCGGTGAAACAGCGGATTCTCTGGAACGGATCGCAGCCTCTTCCGAAAAAATGGCTTCCCTGATATATGATATCACCGAAGCCTCCCAGGAACAGGCAAGCTCCATTGCCCATGTGGCCCTGGGAATCGACCAGATATCCGGCGTTGTGCAGACCAATTCCGCTACGGCAGAAGAGAGCGCAGCCACCAGCGAAGAGCTCTCCAGTCAGGCCCAGATCTTAAATGGTCTGATGGACCAGTTCCGGTTCTAATTCACACAAAACCGCTTCATAATGAATGATTAAAGGCAAATTAATAATCATCATTCATTATGAAACGGTATTTTTTTATACGGATATTCACTCTGCCGGCTCAAGGGCCAATCCTTTATCAGAATGAATGATCCTGTAGATTCCTTCCTGTCCGGAAAGGCCAAAATATTTTTTCAGCAGATGTTTTGCTTCCCCATCGCTTTCAACCATAACGAGATAATCATAGCTGTTTAACAGATTGATCAGATTATCCTCATAAAACGCACAAATTCCGTCTACATTGGAGGCGTAAAGCATGTATTTCCCAATGTATTGCAGATAATAATCCGTTACCTGGCTGTCCGCATCCGATGCATAGAATAAATACCTGCTTTCATCCACCCTTCCGCGGGAATACCAGCGGTCTCCGGTCACTTGATATACCTTGTAAGGCAAAGTCGTTTTATAAGAACGCCGGATCGTCTGCATGCCATTGTATTCTGACAACAGAATGGTTATGGCTAACGCTATAAAAATAATGACACCCTTTTGATACCGGTCCTTGCTTTCCACGGTTTTAAACGCCTGGTAAGCCGGCAGCTCACCGGTTTTATAATAAAAAGACGTTTCAATATCAACGGTTGCGCAAAGCACCAGCCCCCCGGCAAACAAAACCACGATACTGGATGCGTAACGTTCAAACCCTGCCAACCGGAGGGCTTCGTCAATCGGCATGGAGAAAATATAAAGCCCGAGTATACCAAGATAGTAGCCCATAAGAACAACATCTAATGCGATCAGAGCCTTCCATAGATTCCAGCTTTTCTTTAATAGAAAGGCCGCAAATACACTGGCTGTTATGGCAGCCACATGAAAACCCAGAATTCCCATCGCTGGACGGCTGGTGATATCAAAGACTGATTGAACAAACAGCGCAACGATCTGATGTACCTCTTCCGGACTTTTTCCACCGGAAATGCTGCGGAGGCTGTCTGCGGAAACTTCAAACTTGTTTTCTACTCCCTGGAATTTTACTGCCATGTGGATGTTCCATAACAGATATGGAAGGAACGCAGTTCCAATGGATAATATTACAGCCATTCCATTCTTCCAAAAAGGTTTATACCTGTTCTTTAGCCAGATATAGATCAGAAAGAAAAATCCGATCCCCCCAAATATGACTCCGGTATTTTTTATTATCATTAGAAGCCCCGCTACGGGTATGATGCTGATACAGGCCTTTTTTATTTCCCATTGATATCTGTATATCATCACAAATAACACAAAGGTATATATGGGTAGTAGAAAATCAACCAACAGATTGGTGACCCGTATGGTAATGTTAAATATCGACAGCAGGGAACAGCCTGCAGACATAAAAGCAAACAGCAGAAACCGCTTTTTTTCCGTGATCACTCCGAACATGGCATAGAAGCAGGCAAAGATAAGAAGTCCCTGGGCCGCCAGCATAATCCCCTGGGAATTTCCAGCGAAACGGCAAATAAAATATAGAAACGAGGAAGAACCCAAGGGATAATTTTTAAAGTCAATCAAAGCAGATGAAGCATCAGGAAATGCATTGGTGCTGAGCATCTGCTTAACAACGATGGCCCAATGCGAAAAATTGTCGTAGTGTATCAGCCTGCTGGTCAGCAGCAGCTGAAAGAAGAACAAGCTTCCAACAGCAAACCCCGCCTGGAACAGGGAAAGGCGAAAACTTTCATAGGACCGATTCCTGATCCTCCATATTAAAAAGAAGAAAAACAGAATAACTCCTGCAACAAGCACTGATGCTGATCCTGGCAGCAAAAAGCCGGCCAACCCGCAAAAATAAACGATACAGGCAATGGCTGAGCAGACAAAAACAGGAGCGAATTCTGCCGGAAGCTTAAGCTTTTCCTTTGTAAACATCATATAGCCGGAAAGGGAGCACAAAAGTGCCGCCACCATTATCATATGGATCACTCCACTCATCCTTTAACCCTCTATTTCTTCTGTATTTGTTATGTCAACCAAAATCTGATCCATTTGATTTTTCCAGATAAGATCATTTAGGTTCACAACGGACAAAAGCTCCTCCGATGAATGCCGTATGTATATTCCGGTCCGTTTCAGGATCAATGGAATCCCGCTTTCTGTTTTGTAAATGAATTCATCATCCTGGCTTTCATTGGCATTAAAACCTGAAACAGAAAAATAGCGGTAGTTGAAATCAATCAATTTGCAGGCAGCCCCGTTTGTAAAGGAGATTTGTCTGCCCAGATGGATCCTAGGCATCTTTCTTTTGTCTGAAAGCGGCTGTTTTAACCGTCTTTTTATATTTCTCAGCATATCGTCATAAGCGGTGACCCACAAATCCAACTGCTTTGGGAGGGAATGGGTCCTATCATATATAACCTGAAAGTACTGACGTTTATTATCATCATCAATTGCCCGGACGGCTGCGGAATAACGCCAGCCCATATCCTGCTCTTTCACATAAACAATCCTGCCCTTAAGTCTGGCTTTATAAAAAGGCGTGTTGACCGCAAAATTCATAGTCTTATTTTCCGGAAGATAGATGGGCTTCTCTGTCCAGAAGGCTAATCCGTTTTCGGAAACGTCTGCCGTCTTCGCTTCATAGCTTAAGGATTTATATTGTATGGTAATATCTTCCTCTGCCCTGATCCGCTCGCTGCTTCTGTAAGCACGCCTACCCAGCATAAAAAATACGGCATAGAATAGCGAAACCATGTTATAGGTGATCCAGAACAGGATAATGCTGCTGTAAAATAAAGCCCAGCCATATTTCCCATGGGCAAAGCGTATCATGGCTGCTGCGGAAAGCGCCAGCAAAACCAGATGAGGGATCGCATAAACGGCAAACTCAATGCCAATGCCGCTTCCTTCCTTCTTTTTATTGGTAACCTTAAATTTCCTTTGATGGATGTGAAAGGTCTCAAGCAATACCGGTATAATCAAATAAGGCATAAATATGGTATCTATGATCTGGCTCCATCTCTGGTTTCTCACGTTACTTGAAAGGTAACGCATGGACATGCTGTAAAAAAAGTACGCAGGAAGCCAGAACACAATCACATCCCAGAAATGACTGTTTACGATCCGGTAATCAAACAGGGCGAACAGGATGGGGGACATAATGAATATGAGCCTGCTAAAAAAAGACCACCAGTATAAAAAGCTGTTTAAATAAGTAAGCCTTGCAAGCAGGGGAAGCTTTGGAGTAATAATGGCATGGGTATTCTGAAGGCTCTGAATGATTCCTCTTGCCCAGCGCACCCTCTGCCTGATCATGCTCCTTACCGTTGTGGTGGTTAATCCTGCGGCCTGAATCTCATCCGTCGCATAGGTTATGTATCCTGCTTTTTGTATCCGTATGCTTGTCTCAAAATCCTCTGTTATGGTTTTTAAGGGAAAACCTCCTATTTCCTCCATGGCCTTCCTTAAAATGACCGTGTTGCTGCCGGTATAGGCAACCGCGTTAGAAGTATTTCTCATGATATTCACTTCTCTGGAAAAGAAATCCTGCTCATTGGGGATGTTTCCTTCCGCATATAAGTTAAACTGGAAAAGATCGGGATTATAAAAGCTTTGAGGCGTCTGAACTAGTCCAAGCTTAAACTTCTGATCAATCTCCTCTTCCTTTCTCAGCCTCCACTTCCCGTCTTCTTTTAAGAACCTGGAGAGCAGGAAATATGGAACCGTCTTCATAAGAAACGTATGCTGCGGAATCATATCTGCGTCAAAGGTAGCAATCAGGGGAGATGAGGTTTTCCTTAAAGCATGATTTAAATTACCTGATTTTGCTTCCTTATTATCAGAAAGCCCCAGGTATCCGACTCCAAACTGCCCGGCCAGTTCTGCAATCTCTTTACGGTTTCCATCATCACAGATATAAATATGTACCTTGCTTTTATCCGGATAAGTCATGAACGTGCAGGCATTGACTGTTTTATACAGAATATCGGCTGGTTCGTTATGGGTTGCAATGAAAACGTCTACATCCGGATAAGATTCATCGGGTATCTCAGGACACTCCAAATGAAACTTATTCATCTGCATCTTTAGATAAAATAACTCAAAGGTAGTAAATACCGTTACGGTCTCTGCCACAAGCAGCAATAATCCAAATATCAGATTCAGTATCCCCTCATGAAACGGCAAGGTAAATATCATACGCCAGCCCAGATAAATAGTCATCAGGGCCATACTGAGGATAAAAATTGTATTTTGTTTTTTCTCTTCTTTATTCATGGAACCAGTCCCCTGCGCGGGAAAATACCCAGCGCTGTTGTATTTGATAACCAAGGAGAAACAGGCACACATCACAGAGGACCTTTGCCATCTTCTCATTGAATCCCAGGTTTATATGTAATATGTACACACCGGCAGCTGAAAGTAGTATGTTAAATACGCACAAACCCAGGTAACGGATAAGGCTGTGTCCAGCAGCATTCTTGCTCTTAAACACCAAATTTTTATTAAGTAAATAATTCACAGCGATTGAAACTGATCTGGCAAACGCTGTGGCTATCATGATTCTAAGTAAGTCTTTTCCCTGCATATAAGGCTTTAACCAGTCAAGCAGCGCCCAGGCTATCCCAATGTCAATAAAAGAACAGGTGATGGAAGAGGAAAGGAACTTCATAAAATCAGCGCCAAGGATACCCATAATTTTTAAGCTGTCCCTTACGGCATTAAAATGTGTGCCTCTGTTTTCATCTTCATAGATGGTCTGAATAGGAACCGTAAGGACGGGTATCTCAGACCGTATGAAGGTGATCAGGACCTGGGTTTCATACTCAAACCGTTCTCCTTTTATACCGAGCATCCGGTCGGCCAGCTTCGGGCCAAAGGCTCTGAGTCCTGATTGGGTATCGGGAAGAGATCTTCCGTACAGCGCAGCAAATATTGCAGATGAAACACGGTTTCCAATGAAGGACTTGACAGGTATGCCGGCTTTTTTAAAGTCTCTTGTCCCAAGTATCAGCGTATCGGGATGGCCTTCGGCTGCATTTGCCAGCCTATAAACATCCTCCGGGGCATGTTGTCCGTCAGCATCTGCAGTTACGATGCATGTATAGCCGGGCATATTCCTCCTGATATACTCATATCCAGTTTTAAGCGCAAGGCCCTTTCCCCGGTTTACCCTATGGCGGAGTAAGGTACAACCGAACTCCTCTAATTCTTTAAAAATATCCTGATAATCGTTTCCAGATCCATCATCTACAATTACAATGTGGGACAGTCCGTATTCCCCCAGCTCCTTTACATAAACCGGAAGCCTTCCATCAGGTTCTAAAGAGGGAATCAATACAATCGTTTGTTTCATCTCAGTTCCCGTTTCTTTTATAATTAATTTCATTCAAAAAAAATTGAAGCATGTGTTTTAAATATACACTCAACTTCAACCTTTGTCCCCTAGTTAATTTTGGATGGAAAAATATGCTGATTTTAATAGAATTCTTTCTTCCAGAAACTTCCTCATTAACCTCCTGTTATTTTTTTCTGTATGCTTTTTGAAGTAAATTTTGCACGTATCCATCTACCATATTGACTAAAATAGAAAAGATAACTATAATTATTAGTAATTCCATATTCAGGAAATTCACGAAACGACATAATATTACATAATTACTTAATATTGCGCCAAATCTGACATTTATCCAAAAATTCATGGGAATAAACTTACTGAAACTTAACTTTAAAACTGGGAGGAAATTGTATGTTAAAAAAACTAAAGGTTGGGAACCGGCTTCTTGTTGCATTTCTCATCGCTGTATTGTTTTCAGGTTTAGCCGGAACCATTGGGATCCTGCTCATTCGGGCCGTTAATAAGGAATATCATGTGGAGCTGCAGGATTATGGATTTGCCCAGGGCGATATCGGAAGCCTGGGACAGGCGTTTCAGGCCCACCGCGCCACAGTCTTATACATAATCTATTCAGAAGACGCCGCGGAAACCGCCAAGCAGAAGGAAAACTTAACCAAACAGATCGATGTGATAAACGAAAAGATGCAATTAGTACAGGCAAGGATGAAGACAACCTCGGAAAAAGAGCTTTACAACCAGCTTTCAGAGAAGATGAAATCCTATGAAGGTATCCGCAGCCAGACGATCGAACTTGCATCAAAATCTTCACAGGAGTCTATGGCTTTTTTCCGAAGCCATGCCGCACCGTTAGCAGGGGAAATCGCAGATACCATCAATGCCATGCTGTTGGATAAATCAACAACCGGAGATATAAAATCTGCCCAGCTTTCCCGCCAGACTTCCGTATTCATAGCAATTATGGGCATCATCATCTTTATTTCCATTGCTACATCCGTTATCATTGCAATTGCCATTACACGGGGGATCACCCGACCCATTGACGAACTGAAAGTGGTTGCAGACCGGATGGCCCAGGGAGATTTAAAATGCCTTCTGGAATATCGTTCAGAAGATGAACTAGGACATCTTGCAGACAGCATGAGGACGATGATGGGGCGTTTATCCTACTATATGGATTATATTTCTTCCACCACAAGCCAGATGGCCCAGGGAAATTTTGATATTCCTCATGACCCGGAGGAATTTAAAGGGGAGTTTCGTTCCGTACAGCTCTCCATACAAAATCTTACTGATTCCTTAAATGATGTCATGGCTAAAATAACCCAGTCTTCAGACCAAGTGGCCTCAGGAGCTGAACAGGTGGCAAGCAGCGCTCAGGCTCTAAGCCAGGGTGCGACCGAACAGGCCTCCTCTATTGAAGAGCTGGCCGCCACCATCAATGATATTTCCAATAACATAAACCATAATGCGGAAAATGCAAAGGAAACAAACCAGCAGGTGAGCAATACCGCATCAGAGCTGGAATTTGGTAAAACTCAGATGCAGGATCTGACAAATGCCATGGAGGATATCAGCAATGCCTCCTCAGAAATTGGAAAAGTAATCAAAACCATTGAGGACATTGCCTTCCAAACCAATATCCTGGCCCTTAACGCAGCCGTAGAAGCAGCAAGGGCAGGAGAGGCCGGAAAGGGCTTTGCAGTTGTGGCAGACGAGGTCCGCAACCTGGCCAATAAAAGCCAGGAAGCTTCCAAAAATACTTCTGCATTAATTGAGCATACCCTGGCTTCCATTGAGGCCGGAAATCATATTGCCAAGGAGACTGCAAGATCCATAGACCGCATTGTCCAGTCTTCCAAAACAGCAGCAGACTTAGCATACCAGATATCCTCCGCATCAAAGGATCAGGCATTTGCAGTTGCCCAGGTAACTCAGGGAATTGATCAGATATCAAGCGTAATTCAAACCAATTCCGCCACATCGGAAGAAAGTGCTGCCGCAAGTCAGGAAATGGCCGGACAGGCTCAGATGCTGAAGCTTTTAATTGGAAAGTTTCAGTTAAAAGTCTAAAACAAAAAAGGTGTCCCAAAGTCGAGATTTGACTTTTGAGACACCTTTTAAATTTTCCGTAAATATTCAGGTCGATTGAAAACCGGATATTATGTAGTCAGGCCGAACCTTTCCTCCATAATGGATCTTAGCCTGTCTACCGTCTTTCCTGCATCAAGGCCGTTTTCATCAATGGTTATGTCGGCATATTTTTCATAATAAGGGACCCGTTCCTCATATAAGTCTCTTAAGGTCATTCCATCCTTTAAGACGACTCCCCGGTCTACCAGATTACCCAGCCGTTCTTCCACGCTTTCATAGCTGAGCTTTAAATAAACTACTGTACTGATCTCTTTTAAATGCTCCATAGCTTCTTTTCCATAGATCACGCTTCCTCCAGGGGCAATGACGCTATGACGGACATTAAGGCCGGCATTGATCCTGTTTTCCACAGCCAGGAAGCCATCCTGGCCCTCTGTTTCGATAATTTCCTTTAAAAGGCGGCCTTCCTGCTCCTGGATTACAATATCCACGTCCACAAAAGAATATCCAAGGCGTTTCGCCAGCAAAACGCCTACTGTGCTTTTACCTGAAGCCGGCATACCGATCAGCGTAATGTTATTAAGCTTACTCGTCATTTGTTCTTCCTCCTGCCCGGCGCCTTCTTTCCTGCCTTTTTCACAGAATAGCCGAAACTTCCAAGCTTTTTCCCCAGTTCAAAATATTCCCCATGAGAGTAGGATATAAGCCCTGCATCATTAAGGTGGAACTTCCCTCTTTCGTCCATGTACCGGCTGTTTACGGTCACTCCAACCACCTCTGCCAAAAACAGGTCATGGCTTCCCAAGTGTTTGATTTCCACAACTCTGCAGGCTAAATTCACCGGACTTTCCTCTATTCCGGGTGTTTTTACCTGTTCCAGGGAACAAGGCGTCAGCCTCATTTCTGCAAATTTGTCCACCTCTCTGCCGGATTTCACCCCGCAGTAATCGGCAGCCCGCACCAGATCCTTTGTCACCAGATTTACCACAAACTCTCTGGTTTCTTTTATAATTCCATAGGAGTGCCGTTCCGGACGGATGGATATGGACAGCATGGCCGGGGTGGAGCATATGGTTCCTGCCCATGCCACGGTAATGATATTGGGTTTTTCCCCTTCCCTCTGGCAGCTTACCATAACCGCCGGAACCGGGTAAAGCATGTTTCCAGGCTTCCAGGTGACCCTGCTGTTTTTTACAGTCTTTATATTTTCATTTGCTTTTCTATAATCATTGGTTTCTTTCTTCTTCATTGACGACAGCCTCCTATTCCTGAACCGCCAGCATAATACCAGGAATCAGCTGTTTCTTTCTGGATAC
The DNA here is from genome assembly GCF_032078915.1 of Lacrimispora sp. GTDB lineage: Bacteria > Bacillota > Clostridia > Lachnospirales > Lachnospiraceae > Lacrimispora. Next base: position 59,809 of record NZ_DAMAUN010000010.1, read on the forward strand.
CACGCCGGGCAGACTTACGATATGGTCTTCGGCCGTCCCTTCCTCTTCCTCTGCGCGGAAAGCTCCGAGAACCATCTGCTTTGCTCCCTGACCCTCACATAACAATACCGTAGATTCCGTCAGAATGTTGGTAAGCATGAAAAACATCATGTCAACGCCATGCTCTTTTCTTGCCTTTTTCATGTAATGAGGCATCCGGTCCTTCAATTCCTCAAGTTCGCTGGCGTTTAAGGAGCTGATCTGTCCGACTCCAAAGGATACTTTGCCAAGTGTGAATTTTTTGAAATCCTGATAAAAGATCTCCCCATCCGTCTTTCCCTTTAGGTTACTTCCTGCCGCGAACATGGAGGAAGCGTATTTCTCCACCTGGATCCCTGCGATATCCGCAAGGATAAGAGCTGCCTTTTTATCAGACTCCGTACAGGTAGGGGAACGGAATAAAAGGGTATCAGAGATAATGGCGCTGCATAAAAGGCCCGCAATCTTCGGTTCAATTTCTACGTTATTTTCCATATACATCTGATATACGATGGTAGCTGTACAGCCAACCGGCTGATTGCGGAAAAATACAGGAGCAATGGTTTCTACGGTTCCGAGCCTGTGATGATCAATGATCTCCAGAATTTCCGCACTTTCCATGCCCTCAACCGCCTGGGTTTTCTCATTATGGTCCACCAGGATCAGGCGTTTACCTTTTGCACCAAGTAAATTCCGGCGGGAAATCATTCCCATGTATTTTCCGTCCTTATCAAGAATCGGGAAATCCCGGTGGCGCTTGCTTGCCATGACATCTTTTATTTCATCAATATAATCGTCTTCCTCAAAGGAAATCAACCCTTCGGTAGTCATGAAATAGCTGATAGGAATGCTCTGATTTACCAGACGGGCGGCCGTATATGTGTCGTAAGGGGTGGTCACGACCGTACATCCACGCTCCTGAGCCAGCTTTTTGATCGTCATGGATACCGCTGCACCTTCGCATACAATGATGCAGGCCGCTTCCATCTCAATCGCGCATAGCTGGGATTCATAACGGTTCCCAAGGATCACTAAGTCGCCCTTGGAAATATAATATTCCATCATATCAGGATTGGCCGCTGCGATAAGGACCTTGCCATGGTTGAAATATTCACTCTTACCACTAACTACCATGGCCCCTTCCAAGGTTTCCACAATATTTTCATACTGGGTATTTGCCTTTGATAAAATGCTGCTGTCATAAACGTTCATATAAGACTTGGCAATATCACCTACCGTGATCAGTCCTTCCAGCATCCCATCCTCGGTTACCGTCGGAATGGTGACTACGTTTGCTTCCTGCATCAGTTTCCAGGCCTTTTTTAAGGACAGGTTTTTCTTTACACCCTTTGTTTTACGAATATCAATATCACGGACCTGTGTCTTCACATTTTCCACAAGCTCCGGCGCTTCCACTTCAAAATAATGGAGCACGAATTGTGTCTCCTCGTTGACGTGACCAGCCCTGCCTGGCTGATATTCTTCTCCGGTCAGCTTTCTTTTTAAATTTGCATAACAGATGGCAGAACAGATGGAATCTGTATCTGGATTTTTATGGCCTATTACGATAGTCTTTCTGTTCTTATAATTTTCTCCCATACTTTCCTCCTTTTTTCATAATGTGTTTACAGGTCGTTCATATTCCGTTCATATATATTTTTTATACTAAATACATAGAAAATATATGAGTCAAATTGATTTAATCGTCAAATTGCACATAGATTTTTCATAATTGCCCCGATTGCCTGCCAATCGGGGTCTCCTCATTTTATGAGGCTTTTTCTTTGTGAAGTATTCCCATTATATCATAATTTAGTAAATTGTAAATAAGAGGACGGGAGGAAAGGATGTCACAAAAACATCCTTCCCTCCCGTTTCTCTCTCTTAAAACGAAATATCCCTATCCATTTCCCTGTCTCCAAGGTAAGCTTTCCCTCATCCCTTAATCCCATCCATAGCAATCCCATCCACCAGATACCTTTGGAAAATAATAAAGAAGATGATCACAGGAAGCAAGGAGATCACGGACATTGCAAACAAGCCGCCATAGTTATTATAGGCATTTGGGTCCAGATACATATTAAGCGCCAGAGGTATCGTAAATTTCCTTGCACTGTTCATGAAAATCAGCGGCTGGAAAAAATCCTGCCAGATCCAGTAAAATGCAAAAATAGACGATGTAATGATGGCAGGTTTCACCACCGGCACCAGAATGCGGAACAGTATCCCTATTTTTCCGCAGCCGTCAATTTCAGCTGCCTCATCCAGTTCCCTTGGGATTCCCTTAAAAAACTGGACCATCAGAAATATAAAAAACGCGCCGCCGAAGAACCAGGGCAGAATAAGGGCCACCCTTGTATCGATTAGGTTCAGCTTTTTTAAAATAATATACTGAGGTACCACCATTACCTGGGCTGGGATCATCATGGTCAGCATCACACAGCCAAACCAGAAACCGGAAAATTTAAATTTGATTCTGGATAAGGCATAGGCAGCCAGCAGGGAAGTTATTACACAGCCAACGGTCCCTATTACCGTTACTGTCAGAGAGTTTATAAAGAATGTGACAAACGTTACGCCGCTCACACCTGCCAGGCCGCTTTGATAGTTTTTTGCCCCAGCCCATACCTTGGGGATGAGAGAGTATGTATCTAAAAACATGGTTTCATTGCTCTTAAAAGAACTGGCCAGAAGCCAGAGCAGAGGGTAAATCATTAAAAACCCGATCAGACATGCTACAATATGAAACCCTGCGGAATTGATCTTTCTCTTTGCTTTCATTCCCATGGTTTAACCCTCCTCTGACTCATAATAAACCCAGTTTTTCTGCGTCTTGAAAAGAACACCTGTAAAGACTGCGATAATGGCTACAAGAATCCAGGCCAGAGCACAGCTATAACCCATATCAAAGAAAGTGAATGCTCGGCGGTATAAATAAAGCACGTAAGACAGGGTGCTGTCCAAGGGACCTCCGTCCGTGATGACAAAGCTTTCCGTGAACACCCGAAAGCCGTTTATGATCTGCAGGATCAGGTTAAAGAAAATCGTAGGCGTTAACATCGGCAGAGTGATTTTTAAAAACGTGTAATGGGGCCGGGCTCCGTCCACCATAGCCGATTCATAGAGGGTATAAGGAATCTGCTTTAATGCGGATAAAAATATGAGCATAGAGGAGCCGAACTGCCAGACACCCATGAGAATAATGACGCTTAAAGCTGTCCTTGGATTCCCCAAAAAGGATAGGGTCTGCGGAATGCCGAAAACGGATAAAAGAGTCATCACAACACCCTTATTCCCGAAAATCTGTTTCCACACCACAGATACGGCAATGCTTCCTCCTATAATGGAGGGAACATAATACAGGGTCCGGTACAGCCCCAGGAATTTATGCTTTTTATTTAACAGCATAGCCACGAACAGGGCGAAGGCCAGACGTAAAGGAACCAGTATAAGAACGTAGGTAAACGTGACCTTTAAGGCCTGTACAAATGTATCATCCTGTGTAAATGCCCGGGTATAGTTGGAAAATCCAATGATTTTCGGAGTGTTTAACAGGTTGAAATCCGTAAAGGAGTAATAAAGGGAAATAAACGCCGGGATCAGCCACATGCCGATAAAGCCTAGGATCCATGGGCTCATAAGAAGATAACCCACCAGGTTATCCATGGGCTTATACACGGCTTTTTTCTTTTTATTTTTCATGATTTCTCCTCTTTTTAACATCAGAGAGGCCCGCATGACAAGGCCTCTCTGCTTTTTTATTCATCAGTTGCTTCTGGATAAAATGGCATCTGCGTCTTTTCTGAATTTGGCTGCAGCATCCTCGGGAGTGATCTGCCCATAAAATGCGCTGTAAGCCGCATTCTTAAAGGCTTCGTTGACCTCTGACATTCCTACAGGATCAGGTTCAGGTGTTTCTCCGCAAAATGGCAGGGCAGCTTCCACACTCTTAAACATTGCCAACTGCTGAGGGGCAAGCCTGCCGGAATCGACCATGTAATCCCGGATTTCAGAGGAAACCGGAGTGCCGCGTTCTGCCATGATTATGTCATTTGCTTCCTTCGAATTTACAAACCAATCCATAAATTCTGCCGCCTCTTTCTTTACCTTGGAGGTCTCCGCCACGGAGAAAAACATGCCCGGCTTCAACCAAAGGCCTTTGTTTTTGGAATCTGCGGATAACGGGGGAGTGACCATTTTGATCTTATCATTAACACCGCTTACCTTTGATGCATAGTTGTTCCATTCCGTCATCATTGCTCCGTCTCCGGTCACCACAGGGCCTGCTTCCTGGCCCAGAGCCTGGATGGCTGCATATTCATCGGGGTTTGGAACCACGCCGTCCTTCATTAAGTCCGCCCACATCTGGATAAAATCAGAGCATATCTTGTCATCCTTATAGCCCAGGGACTTTTTGTCCTGGCTGAACAAGCTTTCCCCTTTCTGTCTTACCCAGTAATTGAAAAGATTGGTATCATCTACCGGACCCATGGAAAGTCCGTATTTTCCGGTCCTTTCCTTTACCATTTTTGCCGTGGCTATAAACTCATCCCAGGTCCAGCCGCTGTCCGGCTCGGCTGCGCCTGCTTCTGCCAGCACTTCTGGATTATATCCCACGGAGAGATAGGAGTTGGACAGCACGAGCCCGGCTACTTTTCCGTTAATTTTTCCGGTATTTAAAAGCTTTTCATCAATCTTTGATACATCAATCGTTTTGTCGTCAATGAACTGCTGTAAATCAGCCAGGGAATTGTTCTTTGCATAAGTCGTTATATACAGGTAATCCATCTGCACCAGATCCGGCATGGAGCCCGATGCGGCCTGGGTTGCCAGCTTATCAAAATATCCATCCCAGCCTGCAGGAATGGCCTCGAATTTTACATTTGGATGAGACTGGGTATAAAGGTCCAGAAGCTTCTGGGTATAATCGTGACGCCCCTGGCCGCCCCACCAGGTGATTTTAATAGTGACCGGGTCCCCGACGGAGGTTTCTGTACCCTTGGCTTCATTTCCTGCACCTGCTGCCTCTGTTCCTGCCGCAGATGCTTCCTTATCCGGGGAAGCCGCCTTATCTCCGGGGCTGCAGCCGGCTGCGGATAATGCCATTACAGCCGTTATGCCCAGTGCCGCCAATTTCTTCCATTCCTTTTTCATAATGATACCTCTCCTTTTGGATTTACTGAATTTCATGTGGTTTCGTACTGATAAGTTTATTATAAAGACTTTAAATGGGAAACTGAATGGAATTAACAGACCAGGTTTTAGTAAATATCCGACTAAAACCCAAAAGAATAGGCGCGGTACCTTTTATTCCACGCCTTCCTCTCCTTTTCCTTTTACAGACCTGCGGTACTCCGACAGCACCATTCCCGTATGCTTTTTAAAGACCTTTGTAAAGTACTGCCCGTCAACCGGATAACCTGTAACTTCCGCCAGCTCCGATACCTTTATATCCGGCTGACTCTCCAGAAGCCTCAATGCCAAAGAAAGACGGATTCTCACAAGAAAGGCAGAAAACCTCTCATTCATATTCCTGGCAAAAAAACGGCCTAAATAATCCTCATTCATATACAGAACATTCTGAGCCATGTACTGAAGATTTAAATCCGGATTCTTAATATTCCGGTAAATCATGAACAGGATTTCCTTCATCCGCCTCCCATCCTTTGTGTCTGGAAAGGCAAGATTCATATGAAATGAGCACCGTTCTATGACCTCCTTAAGCAGTTCCCACGCCTCGTTCTTTTCCAGGTCCAGGTTCCTTTCCTCTTCCCCAAACAGGATTTTCAAAGCAAAACCAAACACCTTTGCCATCCGCTCTGGCGGGATCTGACGGATCTCCATTTTAACGAAAGAGCTGTATATTTCAAACATCAGCTCTTCCTGACTTTTTGCATTCCGTATTCTGGCATAGTTCACCATGAGAAAAGAGCTTTCAGACTCATCCTCATACATTTCATACCGCAGAAATTCCCGGTTTTCTTCCAGCTCCTGAAAATAAAACAGTTCCTGAATCTGGCAATAAAGCTGAAAGCACTCTTTGACCGCCCCTCTTTTGCTGACGGCGGAACAAAGCCTGACTTTTTTATATTTATAGTACTCCTTATGGGCTTTTGTCATCAAAGCCGGAAGCGAAGCTGAAAATGCTCCGGGCAAAAGATAGACCATCTCCTTTTTTAATCCTGCACTCATATAAACCTGATCTTCCCCCACCAACTCCTTTAAAATATTCGTCAGGGCAAAGCGGTCCAGCTGATCAAACTCCTTTTGCCCCCTGACAGATAAAAGGATAAAATCTCCTTCAAGATCTTCCGTAAAATTGGCAAGAAGGAACTTATCCGAAACTGAAAGCTCCTTTTTTGTCATAAGCTCATGAAGGATCCGCTCTTTAATATGAGGAACCATGCGCTGAATGCTGCTCTGATATTCCCGTTCTGACTTAAGCTTCTCTTCTCTGCTCATAAGCTCATTCTTTACGTTCAAAAGTACTTCCACAATCTTATCCACATCGCAGGGCTTTAATATATAATGACGGATCTCCAGCTCCATGGCTTTACTGGTGTATTCGTATTCCCCATAGCCGGACAAGACTACAAAAAATATGCCAGGATACAGCTCATGGGTTTTTCTGATAAGCTCAATTCCATCCATAACCGGCATTTTAATATCCGTGATCACAATATCCGGCAAATGGGTTTTTATTTTTTCCAGGCCCTCTATCCCATTCCAGGCCATGTCCGCCAGCTCCATGCCCAGGGCCTTCCATGGAATGATCTCAGCCATGGCCTCCCGCTCAATATCTTCATCATCTACAAGTAATACCTTATACATTCTTCTCACCAGCCTCTGCTTTTGGAATCCTTATAGTTACTGTCGTTCCCTTTCCCAGACTGCTGCTTATATCAAACTCCGCTTCCTGGTCAAATGCCATTTTCAGCCGCTCATAAATATTTTTAAGTCCGATCCCATGCTCCTTGGATTCTATGGAAAAGGTACGCGCAGCCTGAAGCTCATCTGCAGTCATTCCCGGGCCGTCATCTGAAACCTGGATCAGGATGCGATTTATTTCCTCTCTTAAGGACACGGAAATGGTACAAGGCGTCAGCATCTTTTCCACTCCATGATAAATGGAATTTTCAACAAGGGGCTGTATTGTCATATGGGGAATGAGATAAGAGCCGGAGACATGGGAGCTGACATGAAATACCGCCCGTTTCCGGTAACGAAACTCCTGAATGATAATATACCGCTTCAATATGTCCAACTCCTCTTCCAGGGTGAAAAACTGCTCCTTACTCAATGCTGATCGGAGAATCACACCTAAGGCAACCGTCATTTCAGCCGCTTCGTCATTCTTATTCCCGCGGATCATCCAGTTAATGCTGTTTAAGGTATTATATAGGAAATGAGGGTTGATTTGAGCCTGCAGCATCTTGTATTTTGTATCCTTAATAAGAAGCTGTTTTTCATAATTTTCATGGATTAAGTTGTTGATCTTGTCCAGCATGACCTGAAATTCCTGGGTCAGCAGCCCGATTTCATCAGCTCTTTTGCTGGTCTGAAGAAAGCTTTTAGCTCCGCTGAAATCCCCAATCTCCACGATTTCCATGCTCTTTGTAAGGTTTTCCAGGGGCTTTGTTATCATATGGGCCAATTTTTTTAAGATTAAACCGGCGGCCAGAAATAAGGTCATGAATCCACCTAACATCATGTTCCTTAAGTTCTGGTTCTGTCCATAAATTTCCGAATAGGGAAACATATTCACATAGGTCCAGCCGGTTTTCGAGGATCTTAAATAACATAGAAAATACCGCTGTCCCTGGTTTTTAATGATCCGGTATCCCTTATCCCCCAAAACGGGAGGAATGCTTTCCATCATATTTTCCTGGTTCTCATATATAACTCCTTCAGGGGAATAAACACAGAGGGCGGTGCTTTCCGCCTCCAGCTCATCAATATTTTTCTCAATCATTCCTGACACATTGCTGGTAATCAGCAGGGTGCCCAAATAGTCTAAGCTGACGTCAATATGCTTTCGGATATCTCTTCCGGATAAAAGATAGGGGTAGCCTCTGGCCGGAGGCTGGACCACATAAGCCCCTTTGGCCTCATGGATCCGTTCCATAACCGATTCATATAAGTCCTTATCAATTTCTCCGGCTGCCGTCCCCACCAGAAATTGGGTATCCTCCCCATCCGTATAAAGAATATTGGTAATAATGTTGGAATTAGCCAGCTCATTCGCCATAAGCATCCGAAGCTGGTAAGTTTCATAGGAATATTCTGCCGTGTAATGCTTCAGACTCTGGATTTTAGAAAGCTGCTCCTGGATCTTTGTGTCAATGGCAATGTAATAGGAAAGGCCCTCAACTTCATCTAAGCTTCTGTTGACCTGCTGTGTGAAGTAATCCAGTTCCTGTAAGGATTTTTCGTACAGCTTCCCATCATAGATATCAAAGCTGTACTGAAGGGCCGTTATGCTTATGATAAAGCAGATTCCCAGCATTATGACATAAATGGCGATCATCTTCCCCGCCAATTTCAAATCCCGGTATTTTTCATACCAATAACCGCGTTTTATCTTCATGCAGGACCCACCTCCAAAGAAATCTTATTATACCATACCCATTCACACCGGGCAGGGAAAACCATTCTCTTTCATAGCCAGATATAGCGCTTCGTCCGTCAAATGATTTTCTTCATTCGTAAGAAGAAGAATTTTTCTGTCCTTTTCCGGGTAAATAACCAGCCTCTGCCACTCATAAAAATATGGTCCATCCCCTAAGTTTCTCACATACCCCATAAGCAGCCTTAAGAGGTATGCCGTTTCCTTGATATCCGTCTGGCAGTCATTATCGTAAAAGCCTTTCCATTTATCGTGACAGCAGCTTTTCATGGCTTCATCAGCCGCCTGATAACAATCCGCAGCCTGTCCCAGTTCATAAAAGGCCCCTAGATAATCTTCCTTCTCAAAGGAAGCATACCCCTTCGTGAAATGGATGGCCCCGGCCAGACATTCCGTATGAAGCCTGACCTGAAGCAGGAGGGAATCCTCCCACAGCCTCCCGGCTTCCTCCTTTAGCCTGGTGCAGGTTTCCAAAAGCTTTTTAAAGCGAGGATATCCACTTTCACATTTTTTCTGATACCATATGACCTGATAGGAAAATCGTTCCGATGGGATACACCAATTTAATTCCTCACAGGGCTTTACACCCCCATCCTTCATCCAGCCGTGGATGAAAACCCTTGTCACATAGTTGTAAAACTGTTCCCCTGCGTGCTCATCCTCTCTGGTTCCATAGGGAATGGTACTGTTGAAATATTCATAAAAACATTTCTCCATTTCCAAAAATAACGGTTTCTCCAGACGGCTGGAAGAAGCTTCGTCTATATAGTAGGATTTTAAATACCGCTTTAAATGGCATTCCATGGTTTCCGGTCCGCTATTCCAAAGGGAGGAAATGAAATCAAGAGGATAAACGTGAGGCTTTATATTGGAGCAGTTAATCAGCCACATATCCTTTATACCGCAGTTGTAAGCATGGTTTAACTCCTTCTCAATAAATTCCATGGAATTGGGAATCATAGTGAGTACATTGGCAGCCTGAAGATCATAAAAGGAGACGTGATAATAGACGCCGTGGCGCTGGTCCCATAGGTTTTTTCCCGGAAGCGCCGTCACCCTGGGGTTGTGGTTTCCCTGCCTTCTGGATACCATTTTCCCATAGCCGTTATCCGCCCATATCATAATCACGTTATCCGGCAGGGTCAAATGGCCCTGTTGGTATAATTCCATGGTTTCTCCGTAGAGGTTGGTGCAGAAGATGGGATCTTCCACGTATTCCTTTACCAGGTCGGCCTGCGCCTTCATGATGCTGCTTATAAGCTCTCCCCTCCGCTCAGGGGTATCATAGTAAGGGTCCTGTTCCCAGAAAGGGGTGTCTCCCTGTCCCCTAAACCCAAGATTCCAGATAATGCGCTCTTCTTTCTGCCTTTTAATTCCCTCCGCCCATAGTCGGCGGAAAAGCTCGGGATTCTCTTTAAAAGATGGATTCTTATCCGGGTAGGCCCGCAAAAACATTTCCGCTCCCAGGGGTTCTGCATGGTGATGGGTGATCCATAACCCCATGGAGGAGGCCAATCCTGCATACACCTTAGAATTCCTGTCCGTTCCTGGGATCACAACATTTCCGCCACAGCGCAGCAGTGCTTCAAAAGCCATTTCCCAGGGATAGGCTGCATCCTTTCCCCCATCCCAGCAGCTTAACAGGACTTCATCGTTGATAAACCAGCCTCTGAAGGCTACTCTTTTAGGGGCGGAATGGTATTCAGATACAGGAATTACGGCACTCTCCTTTTTTGTGAACTTCTGGTCATTCCAGAACCAGAAGGGGAGAATGCACAGATAATGTTCACTGATATGGAAAAGTGCATAGAGGAACCCCAAATCATCTGCTGCTTCAATGACGAGTTCATTCTGGCTATTAACCCGGATCACAAACTCCTCTCTTCCCAAAGGACCTTTATTTAAAATGATCTTTCCCTGACCGGGTTCCGTATTATTATCCAGAGGTGGTCTTAAAGTCATATCCATGTCCCTGTAAAAACGATTTATTCCACGGATAACCGGCTCACTTTTATAGTTTGAATATATGGTTGTTTCATGGTTTAAAATAAATCCGTTCATCACAAATTAACTCCTTTCAACTTTCCAGCCCACGCTTTCTGGGAATAAGGGTATACCCCCAGGGTTTTTCCGGCAAAAGCCTGCTATTTCTTATTTTATATGAAATCAAATAATATGGAAATGTAATTTTCCTGTTTTCGTATTGAAAAAAAGCGACTTTCTGATTTCCATAAACCGCCTCATAACCTTTTAAAAATGAAACATAGCATATCCGGATTTAAAGTTACAAAAGCGGCCCCTGCAAAATCACAGGGACCGCTTTTACTTTTCTATTATAATGGGCAAGGCTTATATCATATTCAAATACCTGATCGCATTTAAATGAGCGTTATCCAGCCGTATGGTCTCCATGAAAGCCGCCTTCGCCCCCTTTATATCTCCAAGCCCCATTTTTCCAAGCCCTATAAGATAGTTGCAATGGGCTTTGTTTTTCTTATCCAGGTCATCTTCATAAATCAGGAAATCAGGCAGGGATACGGCGAAATATTCGATCTTCATGTGATCGAACATATGCTGTTCTCCGTAATCCAGCAGCTTATAGAACCTGGCCCTGGCCTCCACCGGTTTTCCCAGCTTTTCCTTAGCCAGCCCCTGGTAATAGATCATATCCGCAGGCTGGTCATTGTAATACATCATGCCTGCCGGTTCATCCGTTCCTACACTGGCCGTTTCATAACAGGCTCTTGCTGCCTCAATTTTCCCCAGATTCTCCATGACCACGCCCAGATAATAATTGATATGATTGTCCTTTGTTCCTTCTAACTTTCCTTCTCCCAGATTCTCCGGATACTTCAGGGCCTTTGATAAGTATTCTTCCGCCCTGTCCCATTCCTTTGCATCCATGGCCTGCCTGGCAAGCTCCACAAGGGAGACCACATACTGGGCGGTCACTTTTCCCTCTCCGCCTTCCCATGGATGGAATTGATAGCTCATAATGAATTCGTATGCCTCTCCATAACGTCCCAAAAGATTTAAAAGTGTTGCATATTCAATCATCAGATCGTCACGCTTCATAAATACGTCTCTAGCAGCTTCATATTTTTCCAGACGTTCAGCCGCAGGCATATCCAGCTTTTTGTAAAGCTGATCCAATTCCAGAAAGATCCTTGCATCGGCCGGGTTTAAGCCATAGGCCTTTTCCATAGCCTCTCTTGCCTTTTCCCTGTCCTTTTCCTTGTTGTAATAAGCCAGTGATAAATTTCTCCACACGGTTGGGAACCGGGGATTTAACCGGGCGGACTGCTCCCAATAAGAAAGAGCAGTACGGTACTGAAGCTTATCATAATATAAATTTCCCAGATAATAATTGGCGTTGGCTCCTTCCGGATTCCTTTCCGCCGCAAACTTAAGCACTGAGATATCCTCCAGCTTATTAGGGAAACAGTAATCCGTGCTGCAATCCTCCGCCTGCTTTAACGCTTCTTTTACAGCTTCCGATCTGTCTTTTCCCATAAGCATCAGATAATAGGCTTTATAGTAATAGAGCATGGGCCATTTACTAGAACACTGGTCCAGAGTCTGGACGGCGGCTTCGTATGCACCAAATTCCGCATAATGTCTGGCTGCCATTAAGTAGTTTTCGTGAAAGCCTCTGGCCAGCCGGCTTATCTCCAGCCGGATTTCTTCCTGACGTTCTAGCTCCAGATAAGCTGCTTCCAAACGGGATATATAGTCAAAGGAGTCCACCTTCAAATTCTCCGCAACGAGAGCCCTGGCTTCTGCCGTCCTGTCCAGCCTGCGCAAGAGATAGACGTTTAAGGCTCTGGCCTTTACATTATGAGAATTTCTCACCAGTCCCTTTTCCGCAAATTCCAAGGCACTTTCATAATTTCCTCTCATGGATTCGATGCAGGAAAGATAATAAAAGCTCATTTCCTGCTGCTCACCTGACCACGTAGCCTTATAAAAGGCTTCAAAGGCTTCCCCGGTCTTTCCCTGATACAAAAGCGCCAGGCCCAGATTGTAGTAAGGTTCAGAGTCATAAGGGTTGGGATTTTTCCTCACGGCCCGTTTTAAAGCCTTCCTGAAATGCTCCTCTGCCTCCTCAAAGCAGCCTCTGCGCATGAGCAGGGAGCCATAGGCATTATTGATGCGGATATCTTCAGGATCCCTTTTTAAGCCTTCTATGTAATAAGGATCCGGTCTGTAAGTAGCATGGCGGTACTGCTCGATATGAAGCCCGGTAAGATACAGCTCTTCATTTGTCATGAGCTTTTCCGGATCATCGGCCGCTTTTGCAGGGCTTGGAAGCTTTGGAACCTCCTTCTTTAAGGGGGTATAGGAAACCAGCTCCCTTTCGCCGGAAAGTACTTTAAGAGTCAGCCTTGTCTCATCCTCCACACCAGTATGCAGCGTCTTTTCATAAGTATGGACCGGAGAAAGAAGGGTGGTTTCATCAAGAAGTGTCTCCTTACCGTAAGTCAGCAGAATCCTCGCATCCGGATACTCCTGGGTTCCGTATGCAACTATATGGACCTCATTTTCCCTTGTCTCCAGGTTTATGACGGCGTGAATGGAGGCGTTTTTTACGGGACCAACGGCTTTATAAGGCATGAAATACTGGGTAAAAGTCTTTTCCTCCATTGGCTTTAACCAGGTGAAATCCGGCTGGTTATCCGTGTAAACACCGGTCATCAGCTCAATGTAAGGACCGTCCTCATCGGTCAGGTTCCGGTCCCAGGCCTTTCCGAAATCCCCGCAGCCCCAGGTCCACTGCTTCTTTCCTGGCGAAATGTGATGGTCTGCCACATGAAGGATTCCCGCCCCCACCTGGTAATCATAGCCGCCTACAAAGTTAAACTCACTCTTTTCAGCCATGTAAGAGGTAGGAACCGGAATATTCTTATAACGGGAAATATCAATGCCTTCCCTGTAGTCATGCTTATAATAAACTCCTGTTGCAATGGGGAAACGGGATACATCCCTTTTTCCATGATCCATAACGGCATGGACATCCGGCGGGAAGATGGACTGAGTGTAATCATTGACCGGAACCGCCGGGTTTGCCCACCATAAAAAGGTCTGGGGCATTGGAGTGGGGTTGTAAAGCTGGCCTTTTATCTCGATATAAGCCTTTCCGGGATACAGGGTAAAACTGGCCTCCCCCTTGGTTCCGTACATCTGGTCCACATCGCAGATCCGGCAGGTTTTAGAACCATCCTCATGTTCTAACAGCATATAGTCCACAGGGGAATAGGTGGTTGGCCGGTGGTGCTGGGGCCAGTTAAATTCAATCCCGCCGCTGATCCAGGGCCCGCAGAGCCCTACCAGGGCGGGTTTTATGACATGGTTGTAATAGACGAAATCATATTGATTCGTTTTGTCAAAGGCCCGCTGGATCCTTCCGCCAAGCTCCGGGAGTATCATTACCTTTAAGTATTCATTTTCCAGCCAGACTGCCTGATAGGCTTTGTCCGTCCTGGTATCATGGATCTTCTCAATGGTAGGATAAGGGTAAATTTTTCCCGAGCTTCCCTGATAAACACGGCTTTCCAGAAACATCGGATTTTTATCCGCTTCCCCCACCTCATAGGTGGGTATGACGATGGACTCCTCCCATATTTTAACTGCTTCCATACTTAGACCTCCTTTTAAGTTCTTGCCTATACTATATAATCTTTTATCATGGTTTTCATTAGCTTTAGTTGCTTACTAGTTTATAAAAATTGCTCTAATTCAATTGACGAATTACCGTTTATTCTCTATAATGGTTTCATAAAAAAAAAGGAGGGCCCATATATGCTGTCTACAGAACGCGGGGTCATCTCAGGGTCGGATTATTATGTTTATACGCCCAGTGCCCAGGCAAAAAGAATTTTCCTATATCCCATCAACATGGGACTTTTCCGGTATGAATCCGGATATTCCCTTCATCGGAATTCCTATGACAGCTTCCTCATCATGTTCATCCGGAGAGGAGAATGCCAGGTCGAAACAGGCGGACGAGTCTTTCATGCAGGCGAAGGGCAGGTAGTGATACTAAACTGCTTTGAGCCTCACGCCTACTGGACGACAACGGGCTGGGAAGCGGAATGGCTCCATTTTGACGGCATAAGTGCGGCAGGATATTATGATGCAATCCTGGATGGCGGCCCTCCGGTCATTACCCTGAGGGATACCTACCGTCTGGAAAAATATCTACACAAAATTTATCTGCAGTTTCGGGAATGTATCTCCGTCAAGGAGGCCTGGCTGAACAATTACATTGTTAATATTCTAACAGAGCTTTTGGTTAACAGGGACTTTGAGCATTCAGAAAACGTCTCCTCCAGCATCATTGAGGACACCATTGCCTACATCAACGAACATCTGACCGATCCCCTTACCCTGAAGGATTTGGCGGACCAGGCTTCCTTAAGCCCCTTTTATTTCAGCCGGCTGTTTAAAAAGGAATCCGGATTTTCACCTCACGAATATGTGATCGCTGCCAGAGTCAACAATGCCAAGTTCCTTCTAAAGTCCCTGGACATCTCCATCAAGGACATCTGCTTCAGCACAGGCTTTACCAGTGAAAGCAGCTTTTGCACCACCTTTAAAAAGGTGACGGGAATCACACCTTCCGAATACCGTTTTTCTATCAGGAACTGAAAAAAGCGCCCCTGCATTGCAGAGGCTGCTTTTTTTCATCACCAGGCAATCCGTTTATTCCGCTGCTTTCCCCATCACTTCCTTGTAATTTTCGGGGGTAACGATCACCGCGTCTACGGCTGTCTCCATAGGAACCTCTTTCCCGCTGATCACATCGTATAAAACATTGACCGAGCCGGCTCCTACCGAATCAGAGGAGAAATAGGCTGCTGCCTTCATGCAGGTTCCGTCGGCTCCCTTGTTGTTCCACTCATCCTTTGCCATATAACCTCCCAGGCCTACTGCAGTTGCATTGGCGTCTAATCCTGCGCTTTCCAAAGCGCGGACTGCACCCACAGTTCCTTCCTCATTGGCTCCCGTCACCAGCCACTTCTTGATTTCCGGATGGGCGGTGATGACTGATGTAGCGGCTACATTTCCCTTATCGGTAGTTCCGTCATGATCGGCTTTGAAAATCCTCTCTTTCGGAAAATCAGGGCAAACCTCCGTAAACTTGTCGAATTCTCCTTCTGCCCTGGGAACACAGGAGGAAACCGTATCCATGGTCAGAATCATCAGCCCACATTCCGGATCTCCTGCCAGATCATTTTTATTGGCATAATCCGCCAGCCACTGGCCGTTGGCCTGTCCGATTACATATGCATTAATGCCCACCCATGGAGCGATCTTTTCTCCCGCTTCCGTCTGGAGCGCATCATCGGCCGATACAATCGGGATGCCAGCTTCCTTGCATTTGTCAACCACAGCCTGGGACATGGTCTGGTCCGGGATACAGGTAACGATTCCCTTTGCCTTATTTGCAATGGCATTGTCAATGGCCTTTAAGTATTCTTCCGGATTCATTTTTGCATCCACATAGATAAATTCATCTCCCTTTTCTTCCACTGCCTTCTGGGCCGCTGCTCCTTCGTCTATGAACCATGTCTGATCCCCGGCCTTGTAGATTCCATAAACGACACCCTTTGCCCCTGCTTCCGTCTGGGTCCCGCCTGTTGTTGTCTCTGCCGTACCTGCTGTCGTGGTTTCCGCCGGCTTTTCATCGTTAAATCCACTGCAGGCTGTTAACCCCATTGCAATTGCTGCTGCCAAAATAACCGCTGCTGTTTTTTTCATGATTTAAACCCTCCTGTTTTAATTTTTGCTCTATCTTCAGAAAACCTGACGGTTTCCTTTGGAACGTTATAAATTCTTCATGGATGCTGCCAGTAAATCCCGCTCTCTCTTCTGCTTTCTCAAATAGTCTGTTGCCAGGGCGAATAAGAGAAGCCCTCCCTTTGCCACAAACTGCCAGAAGCTGGGGACATTTACCATAGTAAGACCTGTATTAAAGGACTGGATCAGTATGATTCCAAGGATGGTTCCTCCCATATTTCCCACTCCCCCGATAAAGGATACTCCGCCCAGAATAACCGCCGTAATAGCATCAAATTCCAGGTTCACATTAGCCGCCGGCTGGCCGGAATTCATACGGGCCGCGAAAATGATTCCGCCGATGGAGCAGAGGATTCCCATCATCACATAACAGGTGGTAATGATCCTTTTGGGATTTAATCCGGCAAGTCTGGCAGCTTCCATGCTGCCGCCGATGGCATATACGCTTCTTCCGAATTTTGTTTTGGAAAGAATGATGCCAAAGATAATGATACAGGCCACCATGATCCATACGGAAAGGGGAATGTTCAAGATCCTTGCTTTTCCCAGGATGAGAAAGGTCCTGTTGCTGATGGAAACCGGCTTACCGCCGCATACGATATAGGCAAAGCCTCTGATAATGGACTGGGTCACCAGGGTTGCAATAAAGGCCTCCAGATGAATCCGGTTCACCATAAAGGAATTGAAAAATCCGATGAGGACCCCGCAGCCAATGGTAAGAATCAGAGCAACCCCGAAAGGAACTCCCTTGCCTACCAAAAGAGCCGCCATAACGCCGGAAAACGCAGCCACAGATCCGGGGGACAAGTCATTCTGCCCTGCAATGATTAAATATGTATGGCCCACGGCCACCAGCCCTACAAGGGAAGCCGCCACCAGAATATTGATTAAGTTCGTAACCGAAAGAAAGTTCTTATTCAGGGAGGTAAAAAGTCCAAATACCACCACGATTGCCGCAAGCAGTACGATCTTGTCACCATTTATTTTGATTCTGCTTTTCTTATTTGTTCCCATTATTCCTGTACCTCCCCAATCATACCCAGACTCAGAAGCTTGCTCTCGGTCGCTTCCTTTGCCGCTATTTCTCCTGTGATTCTCAGTGATTTCATGACGATGATCCTGTCCGACAGACCGATCACCTCAGGAAGCTCGGAGGATATCAGAATGATCCCCAGTCCTTCCTTGGCAAACTTACAGATCATATGATAAAACTCCGATTTGGCGCCTACGTCAATTCCCTTGGTTGGCTCATCCAGGATGAGCACCTTTGGATTCGTGCTGATCCAGCGGGCCACAATGCATTTCTGCTGGTTTCCGCCGGAAAGCTCTACGATCTTTTTGTCAGGAGACGGAGTCTTGATCTTAAAATCCTGGATTCCCTTTTGTGCCAGCTCCTCTTCCTTCTCCCCGTTTACAAACCCCAGCCTGTTGGAATTGGCATCCAGCATGGCGATGTTCATATTATCGCTGACGCTTAAATTCGAAAGGATCCCCTGAAGCTTCCGGTCCTCCGGCACCAGAACAATCCCATGCTCCATGGCTTCGTGAGGAGAGCGGTTGCGTATTTTCTTCCCTTCCAGATAAATCTCACCGCTTTTTACCTCGTCAGCTCCAATGACGGCCCTCATAAGTTCCGTCCTTCCCGCCCCTACAAGGCCGGAAAAGCCCAGCACCTCTCCTTTTCGCAGTACAAAGGAATTCTCTTTCACATAGTCTGAGGATAAGTTTTTCACCTCCAGAAGTACATCTCCGATCACCTTATTCCTGTCTAAGCTTCTATAAATATCTCCCAGGTCACGGCCCACCATCATGCGGATCAGTTCCGCTTCCGGCACCGTTCCTGTCTCCACCGTTGCCACGTAGCGCCCGTCTTTAAAAATCGCCACCTTATCCGTAATCCTCCGAAGCTCGTCCATGCGGTGGGATACATAGATGATGATTTTTCCCTCTTCCTTTAACTTCCCTATGATCTTAAACAGGGATTCGATCTCCGAATCCGACAGGGAGGCCGTAGGCTCGTCAAAGCAGATCACCTTTAGATTTTCTCTGGAATAGGCCTTCATAATCTCCACCATCTGCTGATAGGCGATACTTAAATCCTTTACCTTAGTGGCTGGACTGATGGGAAGGCCAAAATCCTCTATAATTTTTGCAGTCATCTCATTTGCTCTGCGGATATCGATGAAGCCCAGCCTGCTCACAGGCATCCTCCCCAGATAAATATTCTCCGCCACGGATAATTCCAATAGAATCTGACGCTCCTGATATATGACGGAAATCCCTTCCTCAATGGCCTCATGTGGAGACTGAAAATGCTTCTGGACTCCATCCAGGAGATATTTTCCCCCGGTAGGCTGGTAATCCCCATTGAGCACCTTTAACAGAGTGGACTTGCCGGCCCCGTTTTCCCCTAAAAATGCCAGAACCTCCCCGGAATACGCCTGAAAGGATACCTGGTTAAGCGCCTTTACTCCGGGAAAATATTTGGATATATTCTGGAATTCCAATACGCTCCCCATGTCTTACCTCCTCTTTTTTATTCCAGCTTTACGTTTTAATAAGTTCATTATATCATCGAACCAAAATTCATCATTATGTAGGTTTGCTCTATCGTTGCGAAAAATTGCTCTCATTTATTCCTGTCCCTCCTTTCAATATGATGAAACGGCTTACTTCCGTTCAAAATTTTGCCATCAATCCTCTTTTTTACCACAAATTGCACCCGGGCTCTCTTTCCGCACCTGTTCTTTCTGACCGTTTATTATCTGGATCCCATTGCTTTCTCTTGCTCTGTCATTTTGAAAAATTGCTCTTCTATTTTTT
The DNA here is from genome assembly GCF_032078915.1 of Lacrimispora sp. Taxonomy (GTDB): domain Bacteria; phylum Bacillota; class Clostridia; order Lachnospirales; family Lachnospiraceae; genus Lacrimispora. The sequence goes on from NZ_DAMAUN010000010.1 coordinate 79,076, forward strand.
TGCCCTTTCCCTTTCAGGGGCAAATCCTTATACTGGTTTTAATGGAGGATATGCGTATGAAAATCAAAACCAGAGAATTATGGAATCAGGCGGGAACCGCTTATACGGTTTATGATATGAGCACCAGCCTGGGCATGACGGTTTCCGTAACGGCGCTTGGAGCGGCCATTCAACGGATTTCCTTAAGAGAGGAAAGCGGCAGGGATCAGCCAGTCACCCTGGGCTTTGAGAATATGGAACCATATGAAAACTGTATCTACTATGCAGGAGCCACCCTTGGACCTAATGCCGGAAGAATTGGGGAAGCCTTACTTCCTGTAGGGCCGCAGATATGCCGGCTTTCAAAAAATGACGGAAAAAATCAGCTCCACGGAGGGATTAATCACTTATCAGCCAAACTCTGGCAGGTAGCTTCTGTGGCTTCCGGCCTGGAATCGGCCTCTATCCTTCTGTCTGCAGTCCAGCCTGACGGCCTGGATGGGTATCCGGGCAACAGGATCTATCACGTCAACTATACCCTGGAAGACACTAACTGGCTTACCATAGAATACACCGCGGTGACGGACGCTCCCACCTATATCAACATGTCCAACCACACCTACTGGAATCTTTCCGGTGATTTTTCTGTCTCCGGGCTGGAACAGGAGATCCAGATATTTGCAAATAACGTGTGCTTAAATACTAAAGACCATCTGCCCGCCGATATCATTCATGCCGCAGATACCGTTTTTGACTTCCGGTCTTCCAGGCAGCTTCTATCCCTTATCCGTTCTGTTAAAAGCCCTGTCTGCAAGGAGCAGCTTTCTATTGGAAGGGGATACAATAACGCCTACATCCTTAATAGAAATCAGACGTTCCGTCCGCTGCGGTCTGCGAAACGGACGGCAGAGATTAATAAGGCCTGCATCCTGCGGGATAGGAGGACCGGACGAACCCTGAAAGTAATGACGGATGCACCTGCCCTGGTTTTGTATTCCGGAGGGTTTTTATCCCCTGGAATGACTTTGTGCGGCGGTGCGCAATCCTCTTCTTCTTGCGCCATTGCACTGGAGGCACAGGATATTCCTGATGTGATGCATCTGCTGCCCGGCAATTACCGGCTCACCACCCCGGAACAGCCGTTTTTCAGGACCATCCGGTACCATATTTCATAGTTAAAAGCGTCATCCCTCTTGCCATACTCTCTTTGTTTATTATAATATAATTATCCATATAATAGTCAAATACCCGAAAGGAGAATGGCATGGAACTTAAGTGTAGTTGCTGTAATAAATTGTGCACTTCAAAAATCCCTCTTTTTGAGCCACTTTCTATAGAAGAGCAGAAGGAACTGGTATCAAGGGCCCGGCATCTGGATTACAAAAGAGGAGAAACGGTTTTTCATGAGTATGACCCGGCAGACAAAATACTGGTCATCCGTTACGGAAAGGTTAAAGTCAGCCGCTATTCCCTGGAAGGAAAAGAATACGTTCTTGATATACTGGCAGAAGGAGATATCTATGGAGAGCAGAACATATTCGGCGGAACAGCCTTTGAAGCAAATGCCATTGCCCTGGGAGAATGCGGGGTATGTCTTATCTCCTTGACAGATATCCAGGAACTGATATTAAAAAAACCTGAAATCGGAGTCAAACTATTGAACGTGGTAGGACAAAAGCTGTCAGCGGCAAATGAGCTGGTGCAGCTGTTATCTGTCAACGATGCCAAGGCCCGTGTCGCTGGTTTTCTTTTATTCAGAAGCAGCCGGATCAAGGGAGAAACCATTGAATTGACCAGGGACGATATATCCGCTTATATTAATGTCAGAAGAGAAACCATAAGCAGAAAGCTTGGAGAACTTCGCAAAGAAGGCGCTATTGAGTTAGAAGGGAATCGTAAGATCCACGTCAGAAACAAGGATATTTTAAGAGATATTTTTGATAATGAAACATAAAAAATAAAAAGTTTTAAAATAATGATTTAAATCACATTTTTTATTCTCTTTTCCGGATATACTGGCCTTACAAACAAAAACAAACGTTTCTGAATAACATAAAATTCAGAAAAGAGGAGGAGAATATGATTACAGGTAAAATGAAAGTGACCGATGTGGTTAAGGCCTATCCGGAAGCCATTGAGATCTTTAATGACTTTCATATTGATTATTGCTGCGGCGGAAAGGATTCCTTGGAAGAAGCCATACAGAAGCTGGGAATCGAATCAAAGAGCTTTATCGAACTGCTGAATAAAAAGATTGTGAATCAACCTAATAGATCAAATAAGGGACAAGTGCTGGCCGTGGAACGGTTGACAGAAATGGATGTCCCGGACCTGATTGATTATATTATTGACACTCATCATTTGAAAGAAAGAATCCTGCTGGCAGAAATCGATGAGCTGATCAACAAGGTCTTGCTGGCTCATTACGAGCATCATGAAGCACAGCTTCTTCCCTTACACGGGCTTTTTTCAGACTTGAGAAAGGAGCTCCAGGAGCATTTCGCAAAGGAAGAAAAGCTTATTTTCCCTTATATGAAAAAAAGCTTTGCTGGTGACATGAGCGCCGGATATGTGAAGGATTTAGAGGATGAACATGAAGCAGCCGGAAACCTGATAAAAGAAATCACAGCCTGCACCAATGATTTTACTGCGCCAAAAGACGGCTGTGCTTCTTACCGCCTGGCATTTCAAAAGCTGCAGGAGCTGATTAATGATGTGTATATTCATATATTTACTGAAAACTCACTGCTGTTTCCAAAATATGAAGGAGGAAATTGATCATGAAAAAACTTGTGAAAAATAATGTGGATTGGGTTGGTATCATGGATTGGGAGCTGGAATCCTTTCATGGAGCGGATTACTCCATTAATCATGGCTCAAGCCAGAACGCCTATTTAATCAGAGAAGAAAAGACAGTACTCATCGATACGGTATGGAAGCCGCATTCCACGGAATTTATAGATAATCTGGAAAAAGAGATTGATTTAAAGGAAATTGATTTTATTGTTGCCAACCACGGAGAAGTGGATCACAGCGGTTCCCTTCCTGCATTGATGGAGAAAATACCGGGCACACCTATTTACTGTACGGCAAACGGAGTGAAATCTCTTACCGGTCAGTATCACCATCCGGAATGGAATTATCAGGTGGTAAAGACAGGGGATTCCATTGATATCGGAAATGGAAAGAAGCTGGTCTTTGTGGAAATGAAAATGCTCCACTGGCCTGACAGCATGGCTACTTACCTGACAGGGGATAATATCCTCTTTTCCAATGACGCTTTTGGACAGCATTTTGCTGTGGAGGAATTATTTAATGACAAAGCTGACCAATGCAGGCTTTGGGAGGAGGCTATCAAATATTATGCCAATATTCTGACTCCGTTTTCTCCTCTTGTGAAAAAGAAAATTGAGGAAATACAGGGGCTTAACCTGCCCATCGATATCATTGCTACCAGCCACGGTTCCATCTGGAGGGAAAATCCTTTGCAGATCGTGGAAAAATATTACGAATGGTCACAAAATTATCAGGAGGATCAAATCACCATTGTTTATGATACGATGTGGGATGGGACAAAACAGCTGGCCCACAAGATCAGTGCCGAAATTGCACGGATTTCACCGGATACCAGGGTGAAGATTTATAATATTTCCAAGATAAATAAGAATGATATTATGACAGAGGTGTTTAAATCAAAAGCCATTGCCCTTGGTTCCCCAACCGTAGGTGGCAGCATCCTTTCTTCTGTGGGAGGATGGCTTGATTTCCTGAAGGAACTGAAGTATAAGGGCAAAAAGGCGGCGGTGTTCGGATGCTATGGCTGGAGCGGAGAGGGAACAAAAGTCCTTCGGGAACGGCTGACGGATGCCGGCTTCTCAGTGGTGGAGACCGAAGCCAAATGCCTTTGGAATCCGGAAGAAGAGGATTTTCATAAGGCGGCGGAGGTTGCCAGGGCTCTTTGCCAGTAACGTTTGTATTCGTTAATTAAAAAAGAGGCGGATTCGAAAGAATCCGCCTTTTCACTCTTAATCCAGGATCAGCCTTGCTGCTCCATAAATTCCTGCATCATTTCCCAGCTTCGCCAGGACGATTCCGCTCTTATTTTTGGAAATAGGTGAGTACTTGTCAAAATGTTTATATAGGATATCAATTAAGAAGGATCCGGCTTTTGAAACGCCGCCTCCAATAACAAAGACTTCTGGGTCTGTTACCATGGAAATCTGGGCCAGGGCAAGGCCAAGGTAATGGCCTACAACCTCCATGACCTCACAAGCCAGCGCGTCCCCTTCCTTGGCGGCATCCAGCACATCCTTTGCCGTTACATTGTCCCCATATGTCCTGAGAATGGATGGGGTATCCTTTGCAGCCATTTTTCTTCTGGCTTCTCTTGCAATGCCTGTTGCGCTGGCGATCTGCTCCACGCAGCCTACGCCTCCGCAATTACAGCTTTCTGTTTCATCGTCACGGATATGGACATGTCCGATCTCTCCGGCCAGGCCATGCTTTCCGGCAACGATCTTCTGGTCAATGATTACGCCGCCGCCTACTCCGGTGCCCAGGGTGACCATAACGATATCATCATAGCCTTTTCCGCCTCCCTGCCACATCTCACCAAGTGCTGCAACATTGGCATCATTGCCGCTTTTTACTGGGATGCCGTGAAGCATCTCACTCAGTTCCTTTTCTGGATACATATCACGCCAGCCTAGGTTTACACAGACTTCTACATATCCGCTGGGCATGACTGGGCCTGGGACTCCCATGCCTGCTCCTTTTACCTCTTCCAGGGGAATATTCAGCTCTTTAAGGGTTTTTAGTATGGAAGCGGCGGTATCGCTAAGGATGTGTTTCCCGCCTTCTTCTTGTCTGGTGGGAACTTCCCACTTATGGATAAGCTCTCCTGTTATTTCAAATATTCCGATTTTTACAGATGTACCGCCTACATCAACACCGACACATTTCATTCCCATTTTATATACACTCCTTTTTACTTTCGTACCGTAAGTCCGCAGTGGACCTTGCTTATATGGTCCTTGCTTATATGGATTGTGCAGCCTTTGCCACGTTTTCTGCTGTAAATCCGAAATGCTCAAATAAAAGATTTGCAGGACCGCTGGCACCGAAGCCTTTCATAGTCACATACGTTCCGTCCAGGCCTACATATTTGCCCCAGCCGAAATCACTTAATGCTTCTACTGCCACACGCTTGCGAACTGCTTTTGGAAGGACGGATTCCTTATACTCTTCGGTCTGTTCCTCGAACAGATCCATGCAAGGCATGGAAACCACACGTACCTTTTTGTCGGCTAGAAGCTTCTTCGCATTGACTGCCAGTTCCACCTCAGAACCACTTGCAATCAGAATGATCTCAGGTGTGCCTTCACAGTCATCGATCACATAGCCTCCCTTTAAAGCTTCCTTGCTGCTTCCCGGCATAGGAGTTAGGTTCTGTCTTGTAAGAACAAGAGCGGTAGGTGTTTTCTTAGAGGTCAGTGCAGAATACCAGGCTGCAGCTGTCTCTGTCTCATCACAGGGACGGAACACATGGAAATTAGGCATTGCCCTTAACATGGCAAGCTGTTCAATCGGCTCATGGGTTGGTCCATCCTCTCCAACGCCGATGCTGTCATGGGTAAATACAAAGGTCAGCGGAACGCCCATTAACGAGGATAAACGTGCCATTGGCTTTGTATAATCGCTGAACACGAAAAAGGTTGCTATATAGGTGCGAAGGCCTCCGTGAAGCATCATTCCGTTTCCGATCGCTGTCATGCCAAGCTCTCTTACGCCAAAATGCAGGTTGCGGCCGCCGCCGTTATCCTTTGAAAAATCGCCCATATCGGACATATTAGTCTTATTGGAAGGAGCCAGATCCGCAGAACCGCCGATTAAGTTTGGCATATAAGTCTTTAAACGGTTTAAAACCTGTCCGGATAAATTCCTGGTTGCATCCGCCTTTTCAGACCGTTTCCAGAAGTCTTCACATTTTTCAATGGCCTTTTCTCCTGCATCCGGGTCATAGTAAGCGTTCCAGAGTTCTTCCATATCAGGATACTCCTGGCAGTATGCAGCAAACATCACATTCCATGCCGCTTCTGTTTCTGCCTTATCTTCTGCGAGCTTCTGATAATGGCTGTATACTTCTTCAGGAACATAGAATGGCTCCATGGAAGGCCAGCCTAAGTTTTCCTTCAGGGCTGTCACATTGTCAGCTCCCAGAGGCTCTCCGTGAGCGCTGGCTTTTCCCTGCTTAGCAGGACAGCCATAGCCGATCTGGGTCTTGATGGTAATAAAGGAGGGGTGTTCGGTATCTGCTTTCGCTTCTTCGATGGCTCGTCCAATGGCTTCTAAATCGTTTCCATCCTCAACCGTAATGGTCTGGAAATGGAAGGCTTCCATGCGCTTTTTCACATCCTCAGTGAATGCGATGTCAGTGCTTCCTTCAATGGAGATCTGGTTGGAGTCATAAAGAACGATTAATTTTCCAAGGCCAAGGGTACCAGCCAGAGAAAATACCTCAGAGGAAATGCCTTCCATCATGCATCCATCTCCGCCCAGTGCATAGGTGTAATGGTCAACAACCGGATAATTCTCTTTGTTGAATACGGAGGACAGATGTTTCTCGGCAATGGCCATACCAACTGCCATACCCATACCTGCACCCAAAGGCCCTGTGGTAGCTTCCACGCCTACGGTATGACCATACTCCGGATGTCCTGGAGTCTTGGAGCCATGCTGGCGGAAATTCATCACATCCTCTTTCGATAAATTCCCATAACCAAATAAATGGAGCAGGGAATACAAAAGCATGGAACCATGGCCTCCGGATAAGACAAAGCGGTCTCTGTTGGCCCAGTCTGGATCTGCTGGATTGTGGTTCATGTGGTTTGCCCATAATTCATACGCTGCTGATGCGCAGCCTAAGGGAAGTCCCGGATGTCCGGAATTGGCTTTTTGGATGGCATCCGCTGATAGGACACGGATTGCATTGACTGACATGGTATCGATGTTGCTCATTGGTATTGTCCTCCTATTTGTAATCTTATTTCTTTCATGTTTTGGGTGCCGGTTACGATCAGAGTATTAGGGAACCTGCCGTTTCGAATCTTAGATATCGGAAAATCAAATGTCCCGGCAAACTTAAGCCTTCCGGACATGTTATAGACTCTGCAAGAATCTTCATTATACAAAATTACATGGTCCCCGTCAATATCCGCATGGGTGTACTGATATTGGAAACCTTTGGAAAATACAAGACTCCCATTGGGCTTGTACACATCCAGCCGGTAGGGATTTTCTCCATCCGGGTTGTTTACAATAAGCCCAACATATTTTTCCGAATAAAACACACTCCTTATCTCTTCTTCCACAGCCACCTGCCGGATCAGTTCCGGAGAAAGCTCATTCTTAGTGGAATAAAAAGATACGCTGTTGTCAGCAAAGGCACAGGAATATGTATCGTCAAGGAACTGGACCTGGGCAACAAGGGAAGAGTCATAAGGCTCATCAAAACCGCCCACCAGTCTGTCAGGATCGCTTTTGCCGATTTCCGCAAAATTGTGAAAAGCCACCCTGCCGTTTAACGTTCCGTTTTTCAAATATGCATATGCACCGATCAGCTGGGTGCCGTCAGGGGACAAGCTGATATCCACTGGATAACCGGAATCCCCTCCTAAAAGGGCCTTGATCTTTACATCAAGGACGCTTCCATCCCGCTTAAAGAAATAAATATAATTTGATGTGGAGTCCTCCAGGATTGCGGCCACCACTCCATAAGAGGACACCGTTGCCTTCACAACAGGAAGCACCGTAGTCGCCACACCAGTAGGTCCTGATTTATCAAAGATGTAAATGGAATTTCCCTGCTGGTCCGCAATAGCCGCATAATTCCCGTTTACGCATGCCCTGGGAGATTTCATTTCATAGCTTTGTATCCAGACTTCTTTCCCCTGGGAATCCAGATAGGAGGCACCGTCCTTGCTGTATTTTAACACATTAGAACCAAAGCTAAGATATCCCACATAGCTTCCCTCATTTATATCTTTGCTCCAGGCTACGCCATATTGGGTATACTGATAATGGGTAAAATATTCATAAACACCTATGGCTCCTGCTATAAACACCAAAAGCAGCACCAGAGCGATCCTGATCCTTCTTTTCTTCACCCTGGTGAGGGCTTTTTTTATGATCTCCTGGCTGTCTGTGCCCTCCTGAGGAGAAGATGAAACAATCTGCCGCCGAAGCTGGTTTTTTTTAATCTCTCTATTCATAGAGTTCCTGTCAATCATGCTCTTTTCTCCCAAAAATGCCCATATATACTGGTAGTATACATCATTTCAGGAATAAACGCATTATATTTTTCTATGGAAGAAGTAATTTCTGGCCAGCTACAATCTTATTTTCATCATCCAGACCGTTAAGCTCACAGACTTCTTTTAATTTATTTACCGTATGGTATTCGGCTATACAGATACCGTAAAGAGTTTCTCCCTCCTGTACCACATGGACCCGCGGAGTTCCATTTGCAGCGGCCTCTGTTTCCTGGACGGCCGGCTGAGTTTCTGCCTGAGTCGGCGCCTGTGTCGCCGCCGGAGTCTCCTGAGGCATCGTTTCTGCTGCTTTGCTCTCGGCCATGGTCTCTGCCTGGGATTGTTCCGGCATTGTTTCAGACATAGTCTCCTTACTTACTGCAGTAGTAGGATAAACGCCTCCCTCTGCCTCTTCCACAACTACCTTTGATTCGCCGTTACCTCCTTTTTCCGTGCCCTTTTTCCCAATTAAAATCTGTTCCGCCTTGGCCGGAATGGCCGATGCGATCACACTTTCCATACTCCGCATCCGTTCATAGTTGTTAAACATAACAATTCCGCCAGCTAATATGACGACTGACATGGCCATACACATGCCCCGGAGAAGCCCTACCGTCTGATGCCGGTCCGTAACTTCTACCTTATGCTCGTCCATCCGCTTGCGGAATTCTTCGATTACCTTATCATTTGTATCGGTTTCGATACGTTTTACATCCTTTCGCAGCACCATATAGTCCTGCATCATCTGATTTCGCTCATAATAAATGCTGTATCCTTTAAGCCTGTAAAATCCGTCCTCCGAAGTTATGTAAACTGTTTCGTCGACCTCAGATCCATTGCTTAAATACATCAGCCTGTTGGGTCCCCCAAAATACTGAATATGCTGTTTCCAATAATTGATGGGACTTAGATCATCTCCCGGCCTGCCGCATAAAAACCAGCCCTGAATGGACCGCTTTGGAAAAAGCTGCTCCATATTCCGATAGGCCCTTTTCCAGGACAGCTCCGAAAACACCACCCGGCCTCCGGCCTCCGTCACATCCTCCATTTCCAAAGCTCCGTCAATGAAGATATATGGCGTTCCGTCATTGAATTCCATGCCGCCTAACAGAAGACCAACCCGGAGTTCTTGTCCACCCGCAGGATACAGACGTTTCAAATACGTATTTACATAATCTTCCATATACAATTTTACAATCTGATCCCTTTCCCCGATCTGCCTTATATTCTTCGGCAGCTTCGGGAACGGATTATATAATTCACCCATTGGCTCACCTCGCTATTCTTTTTAATCCAATGAATCATAGCATGAAACAGGTGAAAATCGTGTCAAAGCAGGGCAGTGTTTTCCCATAACTTTTCGACAAGATAAATACTATAGCTGATGCAGTCAGCCATGCGCATAACAACGGAAAGCCGGATGCTCTGCAGCATCAGAGGGTCATAATTTCCGCAGCTCCCTACGATCCCGGTAATAAAAATATCTCCTACGGCCCGAAGCTCCTTGCTGACACCAAGGCCTGGCTTTAACGCTCCTTTTCCCAGTGTTATATAGCCGATATGCTCCATACTTCCCACAGAAGCATCCACTGCCACCACTACATGATTCGGATAGCGAAGCTTTAAAATGGTCTGGTAAGTCTCCAGATTCATGGCATGGACCGGACGTTCCAGTGTCCCCAGAATTTCCAGATATTCCAACTCCTTTTCCTTCAGCTTGTAGCCAATGAGCGGTCCAAGACTGTCTCCCGTAGAGCGGTCGGTTCCAATGCACAAGAACAGCACTCCTGCCGCCTTTCCGTTTTCCTGTTCCATACGTATCATGTCGTAAAGCCTGGAAGCAAACTCCTCTGCCTGGAATACCTGCTTTGTATCATAATAAAAAACGTCCCGGTTTCCGCGAATCGCAATTCTTTCCCATAATTTCATAATATCCTGCCTTGCTGTCCATATTTTCTCTGTTCTATTATAAGCCGCCATTTATGGAATTATTCATTTACAGGGACATGAAATATCATTGGAAAATTGCCTTCATGAAAGTGATTATATTAAAAAAGACGCAGGAAAAAGGAAAACAAACGCTTTTATCCTGCACCTTGATTTTATTCTTTAATACTCTTATAAAGAGTTTTTGCTTCACTGATGGTGGAAGCCCTGCCCATCCGGATCATATCTGCCAGTTCGTCAAGCCTCTCCGGAACCATAAATTCTTTTCCAATATAGGATGCATAGTTATCATTGATAAACAGGGTCTGCTCCTTTACCCTGATTTCCGCCTCATTGGCATTAGCTGCTGCCGCTTCATATTCTTCCTCAAGCTTTGCAATCTTTTCCCTGCTGTTGCCGGCGATCTCATCGGACAGGATGGTCTTTGTCACCTTATCAAAGGTATTTAAAGCTTCCCGCTTCTTATCGGCAATATTGGATAAGTCCTGATCGATCCGGGCGATCTCATCATCGTATTTCTCCAGATTGTATACAGCTTCATCACGGTCTCTTTTTATGGAATGGACGATAACCTTGATCTTTCGTTTGTTGGACTTAATAAGGTCTCTGATGGACCTTCCTTTCCTTAATGCACTCTGATGCCTCACCTTGGTAAGATTATTGATGAGGATGTAAAGGCCCCCAAAAAACAAGATGGCCACAAAGTAAATCCCCATTAGATAAAAAGGAGATTTCTCTGGAAGCAACAGATAGATCCCGCAGGGGATTGCAAGAAAGAACAAGAAAACATTTAATAGCAGCACAAAGAACTCTGAAAATCCTCTGGGAAGATACAGAGCATAATACCAGCCGCTTTTACAAAGGCCAGGAACCCTGTCCTGCTGGAAAACTGACTTCATCTGAAGCATTAACTCCCGGTTATTTCCTTTAAGCTCTGCCGTTTCCTCTTCGATCCGTTCCCTGACTCCCTGGGTTTTTGCCTTCTCCCGCTTTCCCCTCACCCGTTTTAAGCGGTCCTGTTCCCTGGCTATTTCCTTGTCATAGGTATCATTAATTTCCTCGATCCGTTTCCTCACCGTAAGGCTGATGGCATCTGTCACAGCCTTCCTTTCTGCATCCAGTTCCTTATCCAGACGTTTCTCCTCCAGACGGAACTTTTCTAATAAACTCCTGCTTGCAGATAGCTCCTGGACAGCCCTGCAGGCCTCTCCAAGAAAACCAACCTGATCTGTTATGGGTTGCGCCATCTTAAGTCTTCCTCCTTCGGTTTTTCCTACAAAGATTCTATCATATTTTTCATTGTTTTACAATGTCCGCCATTTTCCTTCTTGCCTTTTTCTGTGCAATAATGCTATAATCGTTGCATTATAAAAGCAACTGATGGCATCCCCTTATTTTAGAAAGGAAAATTCGTTTATGTTTCGCATGTGGGCAAAAATAATGAAAGATACCAGGATCATGAAAGACACTGTCATCTGTATCTCCGACTACAGCCTTTCCAGAACTACTATGGTCTTTCAGGCGCTTGACGACATCTGCCTCCAGTTCGATCTTGGAAAACCTATGTGGCTTGATGCTACCGTTCATGAATTTCAAAAACATTCCAAGGCCCGGTTTACCCAGGATAATTTTATAGAACATATTGATTTTGATTTTCTTGAAATTCAGGTCATTGAAGAATAAGTGAAAGAAGTGTTCGTACATCATACGGCATAGTCAGTTTTGACTATGCCGTTTTGCTGTTGTATTCGCTGATATTATGCCGCACAATCACACCTGCGGTTTCTAACTGTTATCTGGCGGCAGCCTGCATATAATGCTTATACAAAGCCCCAAAGCGATGGGAATAGGATGCTGCCCAGGGTTTTCTCTTTCCGCAGAAATGAAGAACCGCCCGGTATTGTAATAGTCATGCTCGGTACCCAGCCTTACACGACTGATATCATTCATTATCTCCGTAATAACGGTATGGGGTTCTCGATTCATAATTCTCCTTTCTGCTTATTTTCATTACTCTTTATTTATTTCTTCACGCAAAAGGGTAATATACTTCCCCATCAATGCGATGAATGTCATAAGCTCCTGCTCCGGCATCTTTTCAATGGCTCTCGTTTCTGCTTCATATATATGCAGTACCCTGTTTTCACCAAACGCTTTTCCTTCTTCGGTCAGACGGATGATTTTCCGGTTACGTGTTCCAGGAACTGCTTCCAGAAATACATAGCCTTTTTTTGTTAAATTTGCGATCACGGAGTTGACGGTCTGTTTCGGCAAAGACCATATATCACAGATGTTTTGCTGGGAATACTCTCCTCCCAAAACCAGAAGGGCATACCATACCCAAAGTTCACTGTCAGAAATCCCGTATTTTATAGCAGCACTGCGATAGATGGCTGTAAGTTCCTTTTCCTGTTGGTTTAAAATTCCCTGTTGCTTTTTGATCCTTTCATTCATTCCAGAATCTCCTCTATCATAAAGTATCCGATTTCGGACATTTAACGATTAGTCTGAGTTCAGATACTTGTCAAGCAGATTAATAAAATCCAAAAAAAGATGCTGTTCCTCCCGCATAAACGCGGAGAAGCAGCATCTTGAAAGAGCTGGCAGCCCTTAATTCTCACCTTTCCATTTACTCACACTTCCCCGAACCATCAATTTTGTAGGTAAGGAAATATGCATACTGATCTCACGGCCGGAATATATCCGTTCCGCCAGTATACTTACCGCCTGAGAGCCCATAAAATCCATATAAATATGAACGGTCGTAAGAGGAGGAACCAAATATTTAGCAATGGAGATATCATTAAATCCAATCACGCTGATATCCTCCGGAATACAAAGCCCTGCCTCCTGTATGGCTTTATAACAACCAACGGCTAAAGAATCATTTGCTGTAAAGATAGCGCTTGGCCTTTCTTCCATAGCCAAAAGTTCCTTTCCAAGCCTATATCCATGCTTGGGGGTATAGCCGCCTATTTTAATATATTCCTCATTTAAAATCCCTCTCTCTTCCATGAAAGAACGATAAATAGGAACCCTTAAATCCACCACTTCTTTCCCATCCACATCCACATCACGGCCTCCAATAAATGCGATCTTTTTGTGGCCTTCCTGTAAAAAATAGCTGAGCACCTTCTTTACAGAGTGTCTTAAATCTGTTACCACGGAATCAAACAAATCCAAGTCACCCAATGCATCCACAAAAACAGCCGGCTTATGAAAGGATTTCACCTTGTTTACCATGGATTCACTAAATGTCCCAAGGCAGATCAATCCGTCCAGATTCGATGTGCTTTCCACAGAATCCCCTAAATTGACCGGAAACTTTTTAAACCCTTCCTCTTCTAATTTCCTCTCTATTGCAATGCGTACAGATAGATAAAAGGTATCTTCTAATTCCTCTTCCAGGGAATAGGATGATATCATGCCAAGCTTTAATTTCTTTTTATACTTCTTCTTGTCCCGCATCTGATATTCTAATCGTTCTGCGGCCTCAAACACCCTTTGTTTCGTCTCGTCCTGTACATTTAACGTGTCATCAAAATTAAGGACACGAGATACGGTCGCAGCAGAAACACCTGCCATTTCAGCTATTTCTTTAATTGTTGCCACTATTTTTTCCTTCCTCGCTTCTTATATTGTCCTAATTTTATCATATCTGTTTTCGTGCCGCAACTATCATCATATTCTGTTACAATGCCAAATCTGTTACGGTCCGGCCTTGTGATCCATCAAGGTTCTACGATATTCAGCAGATCGGAGAATGTATTTAATTGATAAGTTGCAATGTTGCAGGATATCCCATCCCCAATTGCCCCACAGTCCATATTTCCGGCTTTGGCAGCCTCTAATCCGGCTTTGGCATCTTCTACCACAAGGCAGCCTTCCGGGTCCTCTGAAAGGAACCTGGCTGCTTTTAGGAACACTTCCGGGTCAGGCTTGGAATTAGTAATATTATTTCCGTCAGAAATAGCATCAAAATACCCAAAAAGTCCGAGACGCTCTAAGATAAATCCTGCATTCTTACTGGAAGAGCCAATGCCAAGCTTCAGTCCCTGTAAGCGGAGGGCATCCAGTGTTGTCTTTACTTCACGGGAAAGATCCTTCGGGCTCATATGCTTCAATAATTCCTTATAGACTTCATTTTTCTTTTCTGCTAGAAACGTCTTTTCTTCCTGATTTAAGTTCCCGTGATAATTCTCTAAAATGATCTCAAGACTTTCCATGCGGCTTATTCCCCGCAACCGGTTATTGATTTCTTCATCAAAATAAACGCCAAGTTCATCTGCGATCTGCTTCCATGCCTGATAATGGTATTTGTCCGTATGGCAGATCACCCCATCCAAATCAAAAATAACTGCCTTATATTTCATAAGGGATTCCTCCTATTCTACCTGCCCGGCTTCTGAAAGGTTTGATATTACAACTGCTCCTAAGATGATCAAGCTGCCCACCAACATGCGGGGGGTAACCATTTCCCCAAGAATCATAATAGAAAACAGTGTTCCGAATACAGACTCCAGGGACAGAATAATGGCTGCTTTTGTTTCATCTACATATTTCTGGCTTGCTGTCTGAAGCAGGTAGCATACCGTTGTGCTGATTACTCCTAAATAAAGAACACTTAATATTCCTTTCCCAGTCACGTGAAATTGTGTCTCTCCAAAAGCTATTAAGCTGATGAAAGATAAAAAGAATGCGGTTATCATCTGAATAAAGTTCAATACAGTCCCACGGTATTTTTTTATAAATTCACTTGTTAGAAATATTTGAAATGCAAACCCAACAGCGCAGATAAGAGTCAGTCCGTCTCCAAGGCCTAAGGTAAAACTTCGGTCTAATGACAGAAGGGCCACGCCTGCTATGGACATCACTGCCCCGACTATCCCTCTTGCTCCTATCTTCTTTCTTAAGATCAGAAATGAAATAAACGGAACAATCACCACATTTAAAGCTGTTAAAAAAGCATTTTTAGAGGGTGTGGTGTATTGAAGCCCCACAATCTGAAATGCAAATCCGGCAAAGAGGGCGAGTCCCATGAGCCCCCCTGCCTTAACTTCTGATTTTGTGATTCCTTTTAAGGTACGGATGCTGATCATCCCCATTAAAATAGTGCCGAACAGAAAACGGACCGCCATAATCTGAAATGGTCTCATACTTTCCAGCGCCATGTCGCTGGCAACAAAGCCGCCGCCCCATATGATGGTTACTAAGATAAGCCCCCCGATTGCAAGCCTTTTTTTCATGAATATGTCCTTTCTATTCCCTGGATGCCTTTATAATCTGCCCATTCACCATTACTTCCAGGGCTTCCCCGTCCAGTACCTTCACTAAGACGCTGTTATCCCTGCTGATGGTGATCTTTAACCAGGAATTCAGATAGTGGAGGCTAAAGTCCAGCCCCTCCCATTCCTTTGGTATGTGAGGGCAAACAGTCAGCATACCGTCTTCCCCAATGGAAACCCCGGCAAAGCCAAATACCACGGTCTGCCATACGCCTCCGGTATTGGCAGCGTGGATCCCTTCCCTCGTGTTTTTCTGTAAGTCCAGTAAATCCAGGAAAGCGGCTCTTTTCAGATACCGGTACGCCTTGGAATCGTCTCCAACCTTTAACCCCATAACAGAGTAAATGCTTGGGCTTAAAGAAGATCCATGAAGGGTACGTTTCTCATAATACTCGTAATTTTGACCTATCTCATCTTCTGAAAATTCTTCTCCCATTAAGTGAAGAAGCATGACCACATCCGCCTGCTTAATAATCTGTGTCTGTCTTGCCTTCTTGGTCTTTAAGGCTTCCGGACGAATCGGCCAGTCATTTTCGTCGTATTTTTCAATCACCACATCATCCAGCTTAAAGTAACCTTCAAACTGCTCTAAAAGGCCCCCGCCTTCTTTTCTCGGAAGGTACATCTTTTCCTGGACGATCTCCCAATTTTTGATTTCTCCGGCTGTTAATCTTGTTTTCCGGATTATCGTATCATATTCTTTGGCATGTTCTTTCTTAAGGGTATCAATTAAGGCAATCACATAGCGCAGATTCCATTTCGCCAGGTAATTGGTATAGAGATTGTTATTTACCGGTTCATGCCATTCATCAGGGCCGGTTACCTGGTTAATCTCATAGCGGTCCTTTTCTGCGACATATTCACACCGGCTGGCCCAAAACCTTGCTGTTTCTGTTAAAATCTCCACTCCCTCGTTCAGTAAAAAATCTATGTCTCTGGTTATTTTCACATAATTATAAATGCCATAAGCAACTGCCGCCGTCACGTGA
>NZ_DAMAUN010000011.1:0-91615 GCF_032078915.1 Lacrimispora sp.
AAGACTTTAGCGGATGTATGCAGCCAGCTTAAAACCGACGCTGATGCGATTTTAGCAAAAAATAATAAGTAGGTGTATATATGCAGGGTACGACAAAAAAGAAAATAGCAAAGCGGCAATGGAAAGAATGGGGAGAGGGGTACTTATTCATAACACCCCTGTTGCTTGGAATCTTCGTATTTTATATTTTTCCCTTTATTCAGAATTTCTGGTTCAGCTTTAATGAAGTGAATAAATTCAATGTAGCCACCTTTTATGGCCTTAACAACTATTTGGAAATGTTTAAGGATAAAGAACTGTGGAACTCTCTTGGCAATACACTTCTCTACGTCGGGATCACCGTGCCCCTGGGCCTTATGTTATCCTTGTTTGTAGCTGCCCTGCTCAATACGAAAATCAGGGGAACTTCTTTTTACCGGACCATCTATTTTCTGCCATCCGTGACCATGTCGGCCGCGGTGGCAATGGTTTGGAAATGGATTTATAATGAGCAGTACGGTCTTTTAAACGCGGCGCTGAAGGCTTTGGGTTTTGCTCCTCATGGCTGGATCACCGACCCCAAAACAGCTTTGTTCATGATTATGATCGTTGGGATATGGGGAACGGTAGGTTATAACATGATCATTCTTTTGGCAGGCATGCAGGGGATATCAAGATCCTATTATGAGGCGGCATCTGTAGATGGGGCAAGCGGGATTCACCAGTTTTTTAAAATCACAATCCCCATGCTGTCACCCACCATATTTTTCGTCATGATCACCTCGATCATCAGCGGATTTCAGGTGTTTGATACCATTTATATGATGGTTGTAAAAACGAATACGGCCTATCGCAGCACCCAGACCCTGGTCATGATGTTCTACCGGAATGCCTTTGATTATGGCCATAAGGGCTATGCAGCAGCCATATCCATTTTGATCTTTTCTATCATCATGCTGGTAACAGTGATTCAGATGATAGGACAGAGAAAATGGGTCAATTACGACTAAGGAGGTGAAGCCGGATGATGAAATCAAGTAAACGAAAAAAACTATTGATCCACCTGATACTGATCGCAGGAATCGGTATCACCGTGCTTCCGTTCCTTTGGATGCTATGTACATCATTTAAAACAAAGGGAGAATCCATGATGATTCCTCCCACGATTCTGCCAGAACAATTTGTAACAGAAGCCTATCATAATGTTCTGACCGCCCTTCCCTTTGGAAGAATTTATATGAACACGGTATTTTCTACGGTTATAACGGTTGCGGGACAGGTAGTGATCTGTACCCTGGCTGCATATTCCTTTGCCAGGATTAAGTTTCCGGGAAGAGATATCCTGTTTTTGTTAGTGCTTTCCGTCCTGATGGTACCGGGACAGATCTTTCTGGTGCCTCAGTACCTTATCGTGCAGAAGCTGGGGCTTTTAGATACCATGTTTGCACTTTTTCTGCCAAACTTATTCAGTGCATTTGGAACTTTTATGATGAGGCAGTTTTTCTTATCCCTTCCTGATGAACTGGAGGAAGCTGCCATACTGGACGGGTGCGGCAGGCTCCAGATCCTGACCAGGATCATGGTCCCTCTGGTAAAATCAGGGATCGTAGCCCTTGTGATTTTCACGGCAAAGTTTGCCTGGAATGATTTTATGTGGCCTTTAATCGTCAATACTACCACAACAAAGATGACTCTGGCTCCGGCACTTTCCACGCTTCAGGGACAGCATACCAACGATTATCCGGCACAGATGGCTGGCGCTGTTCTGGCTGTCATTCCAATGGTTGTTTTGTTCTTTGTTTTCCAGAAACAGTTTATTGAGGGAGTGGCCCATACGGGAGTAAAAGGTTAAATAACCGGCAGGGAATCGTTTATAGAAATCATAAGAGGATTGTTTGAAACAGGGAAAGGAAAGCGGATGACATCCGTTTTCCTTTCCTTTTAGTTAATCCATGAACAGACCTTTAAAACCGAAAAGCATTCATAAAAGTTCTTCCTGGAAATTTTTTAATAATGGAAGTTATAAAGTAATAAACAATAGAAACTTTGCATATACTTGGTAATATATGGTTGATAAAAATATTTCTGTAAAGGAGAGAACCAGTATGCCAAGAGGAGTAAGAAAGACACCACTTGAAAAACTTCAGGAAGAATTAAAAGAGGTCCAGGAATCGATTCAGCAATACAAAAACAGTCTGGTAACTTTAGGCGAAAAAGAGAAAGATATTCAGGATAAAATAAAGCTGGAACAATTTAAGGAAGTATCAACAATATTGGACGAGCATGAAATGTCGATCATGGATTTAAAGGAATTGCTTATTTCATCAAAGGCGGATTGAAACGCTTAGATGAACGAAGAACGGATATGCAAATAAGGACGCAGTTTTAAACAAACAGCGTCCTTATTTTTTTTGTGGTTATCCGTTATGATTAAAGTAGAAAAATCCTGCAGGCATACCTTTATGCCCGTAAGAACGGACAGGAAAGAAGACATACCCTGCGGATATATCTTTACACCCTGTAAAAAAGGGTGGGCCCTGCCCGGTAAGCGTGGGCGGGGAAGAAGAAAACAATGGGAGAGTGGTTTACATGGAGAAGTATTATCTTGCCGTAGACATTGGCGCATCCAGCGGCCGCCATATTCTTGGGACCGTAAAGGAAGGGAAGCTGGTCCTTCAGGAGATTTACCGGTTTGACAATGGAATGAAACAAAAGGACGGGCACTTGTGCTGGGATGTGGAATCCTTATTTCATGAAATTAAAGAGGGCATGAAGCAATGCAGGAAGCTTGGGAAGATCCCGGCTGCCATGGGGATCGATACATGGGCTGTGGATTTTGTCCTTTTAGACGGAGAGAACCGGATGCTTGGAAATGCGGTGGGATACCGGGATGACAGAACAAAGGGAATGGATGAAAAATTGTATGAGATCATTTCCCTAAAAGATTTGTATGGAAGAACCGGCATCCAGAAGCAGATCTTTAATACCATTTATCAGCTCATGGCTGTCAGGGAAGAAAATCCGGAATATTTAGAGAAAGGGGAATCCTTCCTTATGATTCCGGACTATTTCCACTATCTGCTGACAGGGGTGAAAAAACAGGAGTATACCAATGCAACAACCACCCAGCTGGTCAATGGGGAAACCGGAGCCTGGGACTATGAACTGATCCGGAAGCTGGGCCTGCCTGAAAGGCTGTTTGGGGAGCTGTCCATGCCGGGAACATCAGTGGGACCATTGGCAAAGGCCATGGAAGAGGAAGTAGGGTTTACCTGCCAGGTAGTCCTTCCGGCAACCCATGATACCGGCTCTGCCGTCATGGCGGTTCCCCTGGATCCGGCTGGAGAGGATTCCATGGACGGTCTCCTTTACATCAGCTCAGGGACCTGGTCTTTGATGGGAACGGAGCTTCCTAAGGCAGATTGTACCATGGAAAGCATGGAAGCAAATTTTACCAATGAGGGCGGCTATGATCACCGCTTCCGGTATTTGAAAAACATCATGGGGCTTTGGATGATCCAGTCTGTGAAAAAGGAACTGAAAGAAAAGGGAGAGGCTTACTCCTTTGCAGAGCTTTGCCAGATGGCCTCTGAGGAAGTGATCCCTTCCATTGTGGACTGTAACGATCCTTCCTTCCTGTCTCCTGAGAGCATGATCAGGGAGGTGCAGGATTTCTGCAGCAGGTCTGGGCTGGAGGTGCCAAAGACTCCGGGACAGATCGCGGCCGTCATATACAACAGCCTAGCTGCCTGCTATGGAAATACGGTAAAGGAACTGGAAGCCATCACCGGAAGGACCTATCCGGCCATCCATGTAGTAGGAGGAGGCTCCAATGCAGAGTATTTGAACCGGCTGACGGCAGACCGCACAGGACGGACCGTTTATGCCGGACCGGGAGAAGCCACTGCCATCGGAAATCTTTTGGCCCAAATGCTGGCTGCCGGAGAATTTGAGAACTTAAAACAGGCAAGGGAGGCAGTATACCGGTCCTTTGCCGTAAAGGAGTATAAGCCAGGGAATTAGCTGTTGCAGAATGGAGGAAGCACCCTTCGGGTATACCTATATGCCCAGAGAGCATGGGCAGAATGGAGGAAAAGGCATGATAAGAAAATCTTTTAAAATGTACTTAAATGAAGGAATGGCCGAAGAATACGAGAAAAGGCACAATTTGCTCTGGCCGGAAATGAAGGACATGATCAGCCGGCACGGGGGACATAATTACTCTATTTTCTTAGATGAGGAAACCAATGTCCTCTACGGATATATTGAGATCGAGGATGAAGAGAAATGGGCGGAATCTGCAGATACGCCCATCAACCGGAAATGGTGGGATTATATGGCTGACATCATGAAGACTAACCCGGATAACAGCCCTGTTTCTGTCGGCTTAAAGCCTGTATTTCATTTAGACTGAACGATTCCATAGGAAGCCCCGGCCTTATAAAAGCCCGGGCAGAAATTAAGAAAAGGAGAAGAGAGCCATGACAATAAAAGAAAGATATGAAGCAGCAAAAGAAGCATACAAGGCCGTTGGGGTTAATACTGATGAGGCGTTGGAGGCACTGAAGAAGATTCCTGTCTCCATGCACTGCTGGCAGGGAGATGACGTAATAGGGTTTGACGGAGCCGGCGGGCTGTCAGGCGGCATTCAGACGACTGGCAATTATCCGGGACGTGCCAGAAATCCTCAGGAGCTGATGAATGATATGGGCAAAGCGCTGAGCCTGATTCCTGGAAAACACAGGATTAACCTTCATGCAAGCTATGCCGTATTTGAAGAGGGAGAATGGGCGGACCGTGATCAGCTGGAACCCAAGCATTTTGCAAAATGGGCAGAGTTTGCAAAGGAAAGAGGGATCGGCATTGATTTTAATCCCACCCTGTTTTCCCATCCAAAGGCAGAGAATGCCACCTTGTCCAGTGAAAACGAGGAAATCCGCAGCTTCTGGATCAGACACGTACAGGCGTGCATCCGTATCTCTGAATATTTTGCGGTCGAGCAGGGGACTCCATGTACCATGAACATCTGGATTCCTGACGGTTTTAAGGATATTCCGGCGGACCGTACCTCCCCAAGGGCGCGGTTAAAAGATTCTCTTGACCAGATCCTTTCCATGGATTACGATAAAACCAAGGTTTATGTAGCCGTAGAATCCAAGGTGTTTGGAATCGGTATGGAAAGCTGTACGGTTGGTTCCCATGAATTTTATATGAATTACGCTTCCAAGAACGATATCCTATGCCTGCTGGACAGCGGCCATTATCATCCCACGGAAGTGGTATCCGATAAGATATCTTCCATGCTCCTGTTCTTTGACAAGGTGGCCCTTCATGTGACAAGGCCGGTGCGGTGGGACAGCGACCATGTGGTGTTGTTTGACGATGAAACAAAAGAAATTGCAAAGGAAATCATCCGGGGCGGAGCTGACCGCGTTCTTTTAGCCCTTGACTTCTTTGATGCAAGCATCAACCGCTTAAGCGCATGGATCGTGGGAATGCGCAATATGCAGAAGGCGTTGTTAAATGCCCTTCTTCTTCCCAATGAAACCCTTGCCCTGTTACAGAAGGAACGGGAGTTTACGGAGCAGATGATGCTTCAGGAGGAGCTTAAGCTTTATCCTATAGGCGATGTATGGAATTATTTCTGTGAGATAAACGGAGTTCCGGCAAAGGAAGACTGGTTTGAAGAAGTACGCAGCTATGAAAAAGAAGTGCTGCTTAACCGGAAATAAGGAGAAAAAGAATATGAATATGTTAGATACTGAATTTGTAAAAGGCTTTATCCGCTTATGCGATGATGGCTTCCGCCAGAACTGGCATGAGAGAAACGGCGGAAATTTAAGCTACCGCATCAAGGAGTCAGAGGTAGAATCAGTGAGAGAAAGCTTCTCGGATAAGAATCCCTGGCAGCCCATCGGAACCTGTGTAAAGGGTCTGGCAGGAGAGTATTTCATGGTGACCGGAAGCGGGAAATATTTCCGCAACGTGATCCTGGATCCGGAAGCCAATACCTGTATCATTGAGGTGGATGAAAGCGGTGAGAATTACAGAATCCGCTGGGGGTTAGTAAACGGCGGGCGCCCCACCAGCGAGCTTCCTTCCCATCTTATGAACCATGAAGTAAAGAAAGAGGCTGCATCCGGTAAGCACAGGGTGATCTACCATGCCCATCCTGCCAATGTAATTGCCCTTACCTTTGTTCTTCCCTTAGAGGATAAAGTCTTCACCCGGGAATTATGGGAGATGGCAACTGAATGTCCGGTGGTTTTCCCGGACGGCGTAGGTGTGGTTGGCTGGATGGTGCCTGGCGGACGGGATATTGCAGTGGCAACCAGTGAGCTGATGAAGAAGTACGATGTGGCTGTATGGGCTCATCACGGCTTATTTGCTTCAGGAGAGGACTTTGACCTGACCTTTGGTCTTATGCATACGGTAGAAAAGTCTGCGGAAATCCTTGTTAAGGTGCTTTCCATCCGTCCGGATAAGCTTCAGACCATCACGCCTCAAAACTTCCGCGATCTGGCGGTTGATTTTAAAGTGAATCTGCCGGAAGAATTTCTGTACGAAAAATAACGTGCAAGGGGCTGTCGCAAAATGATTTTTCACACAAGATATGGGTATGCACCAAGCAGCCAGAAACCATATCTTGTTGAAATTTTTCATTTTGCGACAGCCCCTTTTAGTGCGCCCGGCATTGCGTGGGTTTCTCTTTCGAAGAGATATGGCAGTTATCCGGCAGTTATCCGGCTGAAAAAAGCAGATGATTGTAAACTTGAATTGTGATATAATAATTGAAAAAGTTATGATTGGCACAGGATCAGAAATTTTTAAGGAAAGGAAAATATGGAACATGGCAATAGATAAGAAAGGAAATCTTGCTCAGTTAGCAGCCGATTATGTTCGCCAAGAGATTCTTCAGGGAAGGTTCAAGCATAAGGAAAAAATCGTAGAACAGGAACTTGCAGAGAAATTGGGGATGAGCAGGGGACCTGTGCGGGAAGCGTTAAAAATATTGATGCACGAAGGTTTTGTAGAGTATGAAGCCAATAAAGGCTGTACCGTGACTCTTCTTTCTCCTAAGGAAGCATATGAGATATTTTTTCTTAGGGGCAGTTTGGAAAAGATTGCGTTGGAATTATGCGACGGACATCTTCTAAAAGACTGCATATTTCTAATGGAGGAAGCTCTGGAAGGGATGATCTGTGAGGATGAACTGGGGGAGATGCCCCGTCTGGTTAGTTGTGACGAACTGTTTCATAAGCAGATTCTTAAGTCCGGCCAGATGGAGCGGCTGATAAAATTGTGGGAGAGTATGAGTCCCATGAATGGAGCCATGTTTCTGACCGCAAGAAACAGCAGGAATAACAGTGCCATGAATGAGCTTTTGAAAGAAAAGTATGCTGTTAATGGTCCAACAACCACATATGAAATTCACAAAGAGCTTTTAGAAGTGATAAAGAGGGGAGATTTGGAAAAATCCAAACAAGCCCTGGATAATCATTACCAGGCCACAGGAGAGCGGATTTATCGGATTGGTATGAAGATGGAGAATAAAGAGTTGTTTTTTTCATAGAGACAGTTGGCTGATAAAAAATCAGAGATCTTTTGACAGTGGTCAGAGATCTCTGATTTTTTATTATTCTATGGAATTAACGGGTCTGGGATATTGATTCAGAAGATGACAAATATACTGCATTTCCTTCAGCCCGTATCTTTGATCGCAGGGCAGCGAAAGAACATGGTCATAGATATATGCCGCATCAGGATGGCCGGTTAACTGAATCGCTGAGGGAACCGGCCAATATGCAGTGCTGCTTACACCATTAGCCGTCAGATAGCCCTGGATTTCCTCTCGGTTTTTAGCATAGAAAGTAAAGTGGCTGGGGACAGTTTCTTCAGCAAGCACTGGAAAGACTATGGTCAGATCCGGCGGGGGTATCAGATGATCCAGAAGATAACGATAATTTTCCCGGCGTTTCCGCCGGATGGCATCCACATCCATGTGCTTCATGATCTGGACCGATTCCGGATCACTATCAAAGGAATCGAAAATCTGACGGAGCATTATTTCCGCATCCCAGAATACCGAGGTTGCTGCAGCCAGTTTTTGGGCTGCTATTGGGTCAGAAGAATGACGCCAGGTTTCTTTTTCAAGCATGGCCGCTGTTCGCATAGCCAGGTGAGTGAAGGCTGGTTCCAGCCGCCTTTTTGTAAAGTGACCTTGGGCCTTAATTGCAAAGCCGCCAGAGGGAATACCGATCCATTTGCGCAGGCTCCCGGCAATATAATCACAGCAGGGATCGATGCCGTTCCATGAAAGGATGGAATGGGTAGTATCCTCTATTACGCGGACACCCCATTCCCTGCATAATCCAACAAATTCTCTGTCATAGGTGCAGAAACCATAGTAGCCGCAGAGGGAAAGAACACTGATCTGATTAAGGACCGACTTATCAAATACTGGTGTCATCGATCGGTCAACATCATAAAAAAGCAGCTGGTAACCAGCTTTTTCGAAAGAAGCCAGAACGGTCTCACAGGTATAAACAGGAACGTAAGCAACTCGCGTATGATCTGTCAGCTTAATGTCTTCCAGAGCATAATATATGGCGCACCGGCCAGACATCAAGAAAGCAAGATCCCCTGCTTCCGGACATAATTCTTCAAAAAAGTGGTTCTCTGTTTCTGTCAGCTGTTCAAAGCTGAAATAACCGCCAATATTTTTCATGTAATTTTCCTCTTTAAGTCAAATAGTATTTTTTCATACTTACTTAAAAATCAGTACTCACGTATTTATTATACCAGATCCAGATATTGTATACAATAAAAATGTAAGTAAATAAAAAATATTGTTATACAATAAATAATATTGTTGACAATCATATAAAATTGTTTTATACTTTTCTTAACAAAATAGAAGAAGCAAAATCAATTGATTTTGTTAATGAATGGAAATCAATGGTGTAAGCTGTTAATTTCAATGTACGATGATAAAGGGGTCACGTGCGGAGTCTGCTCAGGCAGGCTCTTTTTAATACCTGAATATAGGTGCAGACCGTTAAATTCTATAGTTAAGGTCATATTTTTCGCAGTAAAATTACCGATCAAAAGCAAGGAAATACGCGGAAATACAAGGAAATACAAGGAAATACAAGGAAATACAAGGAAATACAAGGAAACACACGGAACTACAACATCTTAAACGGCATAGCTTCTATTTGGAAAACAGGAAGAAAAGCTATGACTATATAATTAAGAGGAGAAGGAGTATGTATAAGTACATGATCAAACGGCTTCTAATGTTAATCCCGGTCATTATCGGAGTCACATTTATTGTGTTTTTCATCCTGAATCTGTCGCCTGGTGATCCGGCGGCGATTATTCTGGGAGATCAGGCTTCAGCGGAAGCCTTGGCTATGAAGCGTGAGGAACTGGGATTAAATGATCCTCTTCTGATCCGCTATGGGCGTTATCTTTTAAAGATGCTTCACGGTGATTTGGGAACATCTTACAAAAACAGTTTAAGTGTCTGGGATCAGGTGATCAGCCGGTTTCCAAATACAGCAATGCTGGCAGTTGCGGCAATTCTGGTGGCGCTGGCGATTGGGATCCCGGTAGGAATTATATCGGCCAAGAACCAATATTCAGCATTGGATAACATTTCTATGGTAACTGCTTTGATCGGGGTATCCATGCCCAGCTTCTGGATGGGGCTTCTGCTGGTAATTGTGTTTGCCTTAAATCTTGGCTGGCTCCCTTCCCAGGGCATGGGGCAGGGTCTTGCTCCGCTTCTTAAAAGTCTGGTTCTGCCGGCGGTTACACTGGGAACCAGTGCGGCGGCAACCATTACCCGCATGACCCGTTCTTCCATGCTGGAGGTAATCCGCCAGGATTATATCGATACGGCTCGTGCCAAAGGTGTATCGGAAAAGATTATTACCTATCGTCACATGCTGAAGAATGCCATGATTCCGATCATTACGGCGGTAGGACTTCAGTTTGGTACCCTTCTTGGCGGAGCGATGCTGACTGAGACCGTATTTTCCTGGCCTGGGCTGGGACGGCTTATGGTAGAGGCTATTAAATCAAAGGATATTCCTCTGGTTTTAGGGTCTGTGATCTTTCTGGCAGTTATGTTTACGGTTGTGAACCTGGCTGTGGATATTGTCTATGCTTTTGTAGACCCGCGTATTAAGTCCCAGTATAAGAGAAAGTAGGTGCGGCTGGTGGAAGGAAAAAAACAAAGATCTCTCTGGGCGGAGGCCTGGAGGCGTTTTAAAAAGAACCGTCTGGCAATGGCGGGATTGTGTTTTATTTTTTTGCTGATTATTATTGCAGTTGCTACTTCGGTAATTGACCTGGTTACCAATAAATCTTTTTACTTATCATATGTGGTAAAGCAGAATCTGACAGGCAGACTTTTACCGCCAAGTATGAACCATCCATTTGGTCTTGATGAGTTTGGCAGAGACATGCTGCTTCGGATGCTGTGGGCAACTCGTTATTCCCTGTTCATGGGAACCGTGGCGGTTTCCGTCTCCTGTGTCTTTGGCGGGATGCTGGGGGCAGTTGCAGGTTATTATGGAAAAGGTGCGGATAATCTGATTATGCGTTTCATGGATATTTTGCTGGCCATTCCCTCCATGCTGCTGGCCATCGCCATTGTTGCGGCACTGGGAACCAGTCTGGTTAATGTTCTGCTGGCTATTTCCATTGCCTATATTCCGACCTTTGCGAGAACGGTTCGGGCACCGGTTCTGACGGTGAAAGACCAAGAGTACATAGAAGCTGCAAAAGCGATCGGCTGCAGTGATTTAAGGATTATATTTAAGTATGTGCTGCCCAATTGCATGGCTCCGATCATTGTTCAGATAACATTAAGCATTGCCGGAGCGATTCTGTCCATTGCCGGTTTGTCCTTCCTTGGTCTGGGAATACAGCCGCCAACGCCGGAATGGGGAGCCATGCTCTCCAACGCCAGAAGTTATATCCGTGATTCCTGGCATGTGACAGTGATTCCGGGTTTAGGGATCATGCTGACCATTCTGGCCCTGAATGTGGTGGGAGATGGTCTTCGTGATGCCCTGGATCCAAGACTGAAAGATTAAATCCTTAACAGGAGAAAGGCGGGACAACTTATGGCAGGCGGGACATTACTGGAAGTAAAGAATTTATCGATTCGGTATGAGACGGAAGACGGAGCCGTACAGGCGTTAAATGGTGTTGATATCAGGATTGGAGTGGGCGAAACTCTGGGAATTGTGGGCGAAACCGGTGCCGGAAAAACGACCCTTGCAAAAGGAATCATGCGTCTGATCCCCACTCCGCCCGGAAAGATTGTTAGCGGAGAAGTATTATATGGAGGAAGGAATCTTTTGTCTCTATCCTTAAAAGAGATGCAGGAGATCCGGGGACAGCATATATCTATGATTTTTCAGGATCCTATGACCTCTTTGAATCCGGTACTGACAGTCGGGGAACAGATTATGGAAGTGATCGCACAGCACAATCATCTGACCCCCAAAGAAGCACAGAAGCAGGCAGAAGATATGCTGGAGCGTGTAGGCATTCCGGCTGGACGGTTCCTTGAGTATCCCCATCAGTTTTCCGGCGGTATGAAGCAGCGTGTGGTAATTGCAATTGCGCTGGCATGCAATCCGCGGCTTCTGATTGCCGACGAACCAACGACGGCACTGGATGTAACGATCCAGGCACAGGTGCTTGATATGATCCACAAATTAAAAGCAGAGAATGATACGTCGATGATGCTGATTACCCATGATCTGGGGGTGGTGGCACAAAACTGTGATTACGTAGCGATTGTGTATGCCGGAGAGATCGTAGAATATGGAAACCTCTGGGAAGTCTATAAAAATGCCAGTCACCCGTATACCGAAGGTTTATTCGGATCGATCCCCAGTCTGACAGCGGATGTAAAGCGGCTTCAGGCCATTGAAGGGATGATGCCGGACCCGGCCAGAATGCCGAAGGGGTGTAAATTCTATGAGCGCTGTAAGTATGCTTTCAAAGAATGTGAATCAAATCCCCCTTTGATGACCGCACTTGAAGGAACTCATCAGGTTCGGTGTTTCCGTTATAATAATGGGCTGGGAGGTAATTAATATGCAGGAAAACAAAGAGATGCTGAAGGTTGAGGGGCTTAAAAAATATTTTCAAACTCCTGCCGGAGTGCTGCATGCAGTGGATGACGTAAACTTTTCTGTCCGGGAAGGTGAGACGTTGGGAATAGTAGGGGAATCCGGATGCGGAAAATCTACGATGGGACGTACGATTTTACGCCTGCACGAACCAACTGCAGGAAGTGTGTATTTTCAGGGGAAGAATATTACCGGTTATGACCGAAAGCGGTTAAAGGAATTAAGAAAGGACATGCAGATGATCTTCCAGGATCCCTTTGCTTCCTTGAACCCGCGGATGACTGTAAACGAAGCGATTATGGAACCTCTGTTGGTTCAGGGGCTTTATAAAGCAAAGGATCCGGCGATTCATGCTCAGGTAGATAAAATTATGGATCTGGTCGGTCTTGCAAAACGCCTGGTGAATGTGTACCCTCATGAACTTGATGGCGGGAGAAGGCAGAGGATCGGTATTGCCAGAGCCCTGGCGGTAAATCCCAAATTCATTGTCTGTGATGAGCCGGTATCAGCGCTGGATGTATCCATTCAGGCCCAGATTTTGAATCTGATGCAGGATCTTCAGGATGAACTGCATCTGACCTATCTGTTCATTACTCATGATTTATCGGTTGTGAAGCATTTTGCCACGGACATTCTGGTTATGTATCTGGGGCAGATGGTCGAGATGGCACCGGCTAAGAAGCTGTTTGAACATCCGATGCATCCTTATACCCAGGCACTTTTATCAGCAATTCCCGTGCCGGATCCGGATTTTAAGATGGAACGCATTGCAATGAATGGGGAGTTGACATCGCCCATCAATCCCGAACCGGGCTGCCGGTTTGCCAGACGCTGTCCCTATGTCAGCCAGGTGTGTACCAGCCGGGAAATGGTATTAAAAGAGATGGAGCCGGGGCATTTTGTCAGCTGTCAGATGGTTCAGAATACATAACGGGATAAATTCTGGAATAGTCCAGTGTTTATAAAAAAGAGAGGAGTTATCGTATGAAAAAGACATGGAAAAAAGTTGCAGCTTTGATACTCGTAACAGCAGTATCAGTATCTGCTGCAGGATGCGGCGGTTCCGGCGCAAACAAGGAAGTACAAGGCAATGCCCAGACGTCCGGCGGGAAACCGGCAGATGGGACAGATACAGGCTTAAGTGAGTACAGTGACACACTTACCTGGGCTCAGGGAGCTGATATCACATCACTGGATCCTCATCAGGGGAAAGAAACTACGGCTGTTCAGGTAACCAAGCATATCTTTGATACATTGACGGTGGTAAATCCTGAGACAGGTGTACTGGAACCCTCGTTGGCAGAAAGCTGGGAGCAGACTTCTGATACCAGTTATATATTTAAACTCCGCCAGGATGTAAAATTTCATGATGGTTCCCAAATGACAGCAGAGGATGTGAAATTTTCTCTGGACCGGGCAATTAAATCTGCAGCAGTATCTTATATCGTAGACTTTATCGATACGGTCAATGCAGTGGATGAGTATACGGTGGAAATTACCCTGGATGCTCCATATGCACCGGCACTTCGTAATTTGTCTGTCCCCTTTGCAGCAATTGTCCCTAAGAAAACAGTAGAGCAGGACGAAGAGGGATTTAAGCTTCACCCAATTGGTTCCGGCCCTTACAAATTTGTTGATTGGAAGCAGGGAGATTCTGCCCGGCTGGAAGCATTTGACGAGTATTGGGGAACTCCGGCGGCGACCAGGAATCTGGTAATGCGCGTTATTCCTGAGGCATCCCAGAGAACGATTGCACTGGAAACGGGTGAAGTTGATCTGGCCTATGATATCCTTCCTAATGATATGGCCAGGATTAATGATAATCCTAAGCTGGCGCTGTTTGAGGCGCCATCACTGTCTTGTTACTATATCTCTCTGAATATGAATAAGGTACCATTTGACAATGCAAAAGTCAGAGAGGCACTTAAATTTGCCATAGACCGACAGACACTGATTGATACGATTGCCTGCGGCGCCGGTCAGCCTGCGGATGCGATCATCGCTCCATTGGTATTTGGCTACTATAGTCCGGGTGCCTATGAGTATAATCCGGAGAAAGCAAAGGAATTACTGGCGGAAGCCGGTTATCCCGATGGATTTACCACCAGCATCTGGGTAAATGATAATCAGGCACGGGTTGAGATCTGTCAGGCGATCCAGGCCATGCTTCAGGATGTGGGCATCACCTGCAATGTGGAGGTGATGGAATTTGGAAGCTTTATCTCCCGTACCTCAGCCGGAGAGCATGACATGGGCTACTTTGGCTGGGTAACATCCACCACCGATGCGGATTATACCTATTATTCTCTGGAGCATTCCAGTCAGCAGGGGGCAGCAGGAAACCGCTCCTTTATCAATGACCCGGAGATTGACAAGCTGATTGAGACCGGAAGAAGCAGTGCAGACGAACAGGTTCGCCGGAAGGCATATGAGGATCTGGCGGTTAAGTTAAAAGAAATCGGCAACAATGTACCGGTTTACTACAATTCCATCACAGTAGGCGCCAGTGCAAAAGTAGGGGATTTTGTGATAGATCCCATCGGATACCATAAGCTGGATCAGGTAAAGGTAACAAAATAATGTTGCGGAAACAAGGATAAAAAGGACAGGAGGGTACTGCATGGTATGTGGTACCCTGCTTGTGTGAATCAAATATATAGAAATTCAGGAGATGAGAAAATGAGATTAGCAAATTTGACCTGGCCCAAAGCAGAGCAGTATTTTAAAGAAAATGATATGGTGCTGGTATCCATAGGAAGCATCGAGTGCCATGGCAGACATCTGCCTTTAGGAACGGACACCATAATACCGGACCGGATTTTGGAACTGATCGAAGCGAAAAATGATATCCTGATTGCGCCCACCATTCCTTATGGAGCCTGCCAGTCGCTGGCGGATTATCCGGGTACCGTGAATATTGACATGGAGGTGCTGTATCAATTTTTATATCAGGTGATTGACAACCTGTACCGTCATGGAGCCAGGAAGATTCTTGTACTCAACGGTCACGGCGGAAATATTAAGGTGATAGAACGGGTTGGACTGGACTTTCGAAAAAAAGGTGCCATGGTAGTCATGTTAAACTGGTGGCTGATGGCATGGGATATGAATCCGGCCTGGAAGGGTGGTCATGGCGGCGGAGAGGAAACTGCAGGCGTTATGGCTGTGGATCCGGATCTGGTTGATGCTTCAGAAATCGGTGGTCCACTGGAACTGAAAAATATAAATGAGAATCTGGTCGCTACCGGTTTTCGTTCCATTCGTTTCAAAGGAGTAGAGTTTGAAGTTCTGCGCTCTACACCGGAAGTGACGGACAACGGTTGGATTGGGCCAGATCATCCAAATACGGCAACTGTGGAATGGGGGAACGAGATGATTCAGACGACTGCAGATTATGTAGTGGATCTGATTGAGGAACTGAAGACAGTAAAGCTATAATGAGCTTGATAAAGGAGAGTGTGGAATGGATAAGAACCAGACGCTGCAGATGATTGGAGCGATATCGGAGGCCAATGGGGTATCCGGATTTGAGGACCTGGTGGTGGAAACAGTACGGAAACATGCTGATGGGCTTGGGAACTTTGAAGAAGACAGCCTGCGTAATCTTTACATATACCGGAAGGAAAATAAGGGAGGACGGCCGATCGTTCAGCTGGATGCCCATAGTGATGAGGTAGGCTTCATGGTACAGGCCATTCGCCCGGATGGGACTCTGCAGATGATTCCTTTAGGAGGCTGGATAAACAGCAATATTCCGGCACACCGGGTTTGGGTTAAAAATGCAGACGGAGAATATATTCCAGGGATTACTGCCAGCACGCCGCCTCATTATATGACCGAAGCGCAGCGGAATGCACCTTTAGATATCCGGGATATCACCGTGGATATCGGAGCTGTATCACGAGAGGAAGCGGTTGAAAAATTTCATATCCGGATCGGGGAGCCGATCGCACCGGATGTAAGCTTTGAATACCAGGAAAAGCACGATCTGATGATCGGCAAGAGCTTTGACTGCCGGTTGGGCTGTGCTTCTATTATAAGTACGTTACAGGAACTGGAAGGAATGGAGCTGGATGTGGATGTGATTGGGGGATTTGCTTCCCAGGAGGAGGTAGGTGTCCGCGGCGCCAGTCTGACCTGCCATAAGATTAAACCGGATATAGCGATTGTATTTGAAGGCTGTCCGGCTGATGATACTTGTGTGCCAGCCTATGAGGTACAGACAGCTATTAAGCGGGGACCAATGCTTCGCCATATCGATGCCAGGATGATTACCAATCCACGTTTTCAGCGGTATGCTCTGAATTTGTGCAAGGAGCTTGGGATTCCTGTACAGGAGGCAGTCCGCCGGGCCGGCGCAACCAACGGAGCGGCTATTCATTTGTCCAATCAGGGGGTTCCTACCATTGTGATCGGAATACCGGTACGGTATGCTCATACCCATTATGGAATTTCTTCTTATGAGGATTATCAGAATGGCGTACGGCTGGCCTGTGAAATAATGAAGCGTTTGAATGAAATGGTGATCCGCAGTTTTTAAGAGGATGTAAAAGGATCCGGAGTATGGATCAGATGAAAAAAGCCACTGGAGAGCACTCGCTTTCCAGTAGCTTTTATGATTAATCCATTTCTTCTTCCACAATGGTAGTAGTTTCATCGGCCAGTTCTTTCATCGCTGCTCCGGTGGACTTTGCAGCTTCCTTTGCCGCATCAATCCCATCCTTTGCTGCATCTTTTACTGCTTCGGCAGCAGTTTCCGCGGTTTCTTTTATCGTATCTGCAGTTTCTTTGGCTTTTTCTGCCATCTGGTCTGCGGCTCCGGCAGCGTAATCCAAACCGCCATCTTCCGTAAACTCTTCGTCGTCTAAAAACTCATCTGTCTGTTCTTTTGCAGAGTCAAACATGTCCTTTGCGGTAAATGCCACGGCTGAAGCCGCTTCCTTTGCCGTATCAGAAACAATGCTCGCCGCATCCTTTACCAAGTTTCTTGCCGCACTTACCGCATCCTTGGCAGCGTCTGCCATATGGTCAGCAGCAACCTTAAATTCATCCTTATTGGCGTGCAAAGAAACATAGTTGCGGTTCATCGTGCTGTCAATTTTGGAAATGTCGTCATTTCCCTCATCCTCAAAGTCGTGGAAATTTTCTTCCAGTTCCTTGTGGAAGGATTTGTATTTCGTAAAGTAAGAGATGCCGGCTGCAACAACGCCGGCCACAGTGGCTAATGCCACGAATTTTCCAAACCCATTTCCCTTTTTTGCCATTTGAAACACTCCTTTCCTTATTACCGTCCATGTATTCTGGGCATAGAGGTACGCCTGCAAGGTGCTTCCTTGTCACGGCTTATGCTTGATGGGCATAATGGTGCGCTTGTAAGGCGCTTCATTCTCTTAGTTATTGTAATACGTTCATCAGAAAAAATAAAGGTATATAATAAGAAAATTTCTATAAACTATGTAAGTAAAGGAGAAAATCGTACAAATATGGTAAAAATGTAAAAAAAATATAAAGTTAGCACTCAACTATTGACAGTGCTAATAATGAGTGATATAACTTAGTATGTGAATAAAATAAAACTTCTTTCGGATGGCCAAAGAAAGAAATAATAAGCAGAAAGTTATGAGGAGGAATTGCAATGAAATTAGTACCATTATTTGACAAAGTTGTGTTAAAACCATTGGTTGCAGAGGAGACAACAAAGTCCGGTATTGTTCTGCCGGGTCAGGCAAAAGAAAAACCGCAGCAGGCGGAAGTCATCGCAGTAGGACCTGGCGGTCTGGTAGACGGCAAGGAAGTTACCATGCAGGTTAAAGTGGGCGATAAAGTAATCTTCTCCAAGTATTCAGGAACAGAGATAGAGACCGGAGAAGAGAGCGAGAAATATGTGATCGTAAAACAGAATGACATATTAGCAGTGATTGAATAATCAAGAAGGCGATACCCCTTCTAAGGTCAGATTTTAGATAGTACGTTTATTTATTTTAACAGAAAACTGGAGGAATGAATCATGGCAAAGCAGATCAAATATGGCGTAGATGCCAGAAAATCACTTGAATCAGGAGTGAATCAGTTAGCAGATACTGTTCGTGTAACATTAGGGCCTAAGGGCAGAAACGTTGTACTGGATAAATCTTTTGGCTCACCGCTCATCACAAATGACGGCGTTACCATTGCAAAGGAAATCGAGCTGGAAGATGCTTTTGAGAATATGGGCGCACAGCTTGTAAAAGAGGTTGCAACTAAGACCAATGACGTAGCAGGCGACGGTACTACCACAGCTACCGTTTTAGCTCAGGCTATGATCAATGAGGGAATGAAGAACCTTGCAGCAGGTGCAAACCCAATCGTTTTAAGAAAGGGTATGAAAAAAGCAACTGAAGCAGCAGTAGAAGCGATTGCAAAGATGAGCGAGCCGATCAAAGGCAAGGCATCCATCGCAAGAGTAGCAGCTATTTCCGCATCAGATGATGAGGTCGGCGAGATGGTAGCTGACGCTATGGAGAAGGTTTCCAACAACGGCGTTATTACCATTGAAGAATCCAAGACCATGAAGACAGAGCTGGATCTTGTGGAAGGTATGCAGTTTGACAGAGGTTATATCTCTGCTTATATGTGCACCGACATGGAGAAGATGGAAGCTAATTTAGACGATCCATACATTCTTATTACTGATAAGAAGATCACAAACATTCAGGAGATCCTTCCTTTATTAGAGCAGGTGGTTCAGTCCGGCGCAAGACTTCTCATCATCGCAGAAGATGTGGAAGGCGAGGCTTTAACGACCTTGATCGTTAATAAATTAAGAGGAACCTTCAACGTAATCGCAGTAAAGGCTCCTGGCTATGGCGACAGAAGAAAAGAGATGTTACAGGATATCGCTGTATTAACAGGCGGTACCGTGATCTCTGATGAACTGGGATATGAGCTTAAGAATGCAACCCTTGATCTTTTAGGACGTGCAAAATCCGTAAAGGTTCAGAAGGAAAATACCGTAATCGTTGACGGCTGCGGCGATAAAGAAGCGATCACTGCAAGAATCGGCCAGATCAAAGGCCAGATCGAAGAGACTACTTCTGATTTTGACAGAGAAAAATTACAGGAAAGACTTGCTAAATTATCCGGCGGTGTAGCAGTAATCCGCGTAGGCGCTGCAACAGAAACCGAGATGAAGGAAGCAAAACTCCGTATGGAGGACGCTTTATCTGCTGCAAGAGCAGCAGTTGAAGAAGGCGTTATCGCAGGCGGCGGTTCTGCTTACGTTCATGCCATCAATCAGATTGAGGAACTTGTTAAGAATTTAGAAGGTGATGAGAGAACCGGTGGAAAGATCATCTTAAAGGCTCTTGAATCCCCGTTATACCACATTGTAGCCAATGCAGGACTGGAAGGAAGCGTCATCATCAATAAGGTGAGAGAGTCCAAGGTAGGAACCGGCTTTGACGCATACAAGGAAGAATATGTAGACATGGTAGAAGCAGGCATCCTGGATCCGACAAAGGTAACCAGAAGCGCCCTTCAAAATGCTACAAGTGTTGCATCTACCTTATTGACAACAGAGTCCGTTGTTGCTAATATTAAAGAAAAAGCACCTGCAATGCCAGCCCCAGGCGGAATGGATATGATGTAACATTCACGTAAGCAACGAGCAGTGCGAAACAGAACATGAAAAAATTTACGTTGTGCCTGCACATAAGAAAATTTTTCCATGTTCTGTTTCATAGGGCGAACGCCCGTGAGCGGGTAAAGCCTATGGCTTTACCCGCTGCACTGCGGACTTCCGGGATACCAACCATAACTTAAATCACCATAAGCTTTCCCTTCCCCCTTAAGCCGCCAAGCAGGAAACAAGAAAGGACCCAAATCGTTATGAATGAAATGTATGCAGAATGGCTAGTGAAGCGAAAATCACCGGCCTATACCATGTTGATAAAAATTGCGATGGGAATCCTATGCGTAATAGCATTTTTCCTCTCCATGTCTCCGGTTTTCGGAATCTTTGGAGTGCTTATTCTGCTTGCAGCCGCAGCCGCCACATACTTTGTATTCCGCAACAGCGAAGTGGAATTTGAATACTTATTTGTGACTAACACTCTATCCATCGACCGGATCTACGGCAGAAGCAAGAGAAAGAAGGCCTGGGAAGGCTCCATGGAAGGGATCCAGATCGTAGCTCCCACCGATTCCACTGAGGCCAGGGATCATGAAACAAAAAACATGAAACTACTGGATTTTTCATCCCACGTACCGGGAGCAAAGACTTATACATTAATCAGCCAGTCCGGTGCTGAAACGACCAAGATCATATTTGAACCTAACGATAGGCTGCTCCAGTGCATGAGGATGACTGCGCCCCGTAAGGTTGTGAAGCAAGTATAAAAGAAAGGAATCAGTCGGTTTTGCAAAAAACCGCCTGGTTTCTTTTTCGTTACAGGAGAGACTTCTTTACTGTCCATGAGTGACGGAAAGAAACCGGAAAATGTCCGTTGACAACCCCTGTAAAATTTGTTAAACTATGTAACTAACAAGTAAAAAGACTTATTAGTTTCATTAATAAAAATATAAAGAAGGAGAGGAAAAGTTAATGGGTACAATAATTGGCGAAGGCATTACTTTTGATGATGTGCTGTTAGTTCCGGCTTATTCAGAGGTTATTCCTAATCAGGTTGACTTAACGACCAACCTTACAAAGACCATCAAGCTCAATATTCCGCTTATGAGTGCAGGCATGGATACCGTTACCGAGCATCGCATGGCAATTGCCATGGCAAGACAGGGAGGTATCGGCATTATCCACAAGAATATGTCCATTGAGGAGCAGGCAGAAGAGGTTGATAAGGTTAAGAGGTCAGAAAACGGCGTCATAACGGACCCATTCTATCTTTCCCCGGAGCATACATTAAAAGATGCGGATGAACTTATGGGCAAGTTCCGCATATCCGGAGTGCCGATCACAGAAGGAAAAAAGCTGGTGGGCATCGTTACCAACCGGGATTTAAAATTCCAGGAGGATTTCAGCAGGAAGATCAAGGAATGCATGACCTCTGAAAACCTGGTAACAGCCAGGGAAGGCATTACCCTTATGGAGGCGAAAAAGATCCTTGGAAAAGCAAGGGTAGAAAAGCTTCCGATCGTGGACGAAGACTTTAATTTAAAGGGCCTTATCACCATCAAGGATATTGAAAAGCAGATCAAATATCCGTTGTCCGCAAAAGATGGACAAGGAAGGCTCCTGTGCGGAGCTGCCGTAGGAATTACAGCCAACGTGCTTGACCGTGTAGATGCCCTGGTAAAGGCAAAAGTGGATGTGGTAGTGTTAGACTCTGCTCACGGACATTCCGAAAACGTTCTCCGCTGCGTAAAAATGATCAAAGAAGCTTATCCGGCTCTTTCCGTCATTGCAGGAAATGTAGCAACCGGAGAGGCCACAAAGGATCTCATAGAAGCAGGAGCTGATGCAGTAAAGGTAGGAATCGGTCCTGGATCGATCTGTACTACTCGTGTGGTAGCCGGCATCGGCGTTCCCCAGATCACGGCTGTTATGAACTGCTATGCAGTAGCTAAGGAATACGGCGTACCAATCATTGCAGACGGCGGAATCAAGTATTCCGGAGATTTAACAAAGGCCATTGCAGCCGGCGGAAGCGTATGTATGATGGGAAGCATGTTTGCCGGATGCGACGAAAGCCCGGGAACCTTTGAACTGTATCAGGGCAGAAAATACAAAGTATACCGTGGTATGGGTTCCATCGCTGCCATGGAAAACGGAAGCAGAGACCGCTACTTCCAGACGGATGCCAAAAAGCTGGTTCCGGAAGGAGTGGAAGGCCGTGTGGCTTACAAAGGATTGGTAGAAGATACCGTATTCCAGATACTTGGCGGCTTGCGGTCCGGTATGGGATACTGCGGAGCAATGAATATCAAGAACATGCAGGAAAACGGAAAATTCATAAAGATTACGGCAGCTTCCCTTAAGGAAAGCCATCCTCATGACATCCATATCACAAAGGAAGCACCAAACTATAGCATTGATGAATAAATAACTGCTTGATGAACCGAAGGTAAATCTAACATTTTCATAATCAAAGAGGTGGAGATCATAAATGATTCTCCACCTCTTTGATTACCAGGGCTATGGATTCCGTTAAAGTCAGGTTTTCACAGCCAACTACATAATGATTGCATTTGTTCACCGGTATGAGGATCTTATAAGCACGGCTTTTACCGATGGCTTCAGCCATGGCTGGAGTGATCTCTCCCAGGAGAGAATCAGCAATGACGATCCCAATAGGACCGATGATAATATCTGCATCCCGGCTGGCTACAAGGACCGGATTCTCACCGGTTGCTCCTGCATCGGCTCCTGCCTTTAACATGGCGGAAGTAGCAATGGAATTGGTCCCGATGGCAATGACTGAAAGACTGGGAAAGGACTTTTTTAACTGAGTGATGACGGACTGCCCCATTTTGCCGCCCTGCCCGTCAATGATAACGATTTTCATGTATTCGTCCTCCTTATCCCTCTATTGTATTATAGGGAAGGACAGAAATCAAGTGAAAGGCCAGGCGGGCAGTCTGATAAGGGGCCATATTCAGCGGGAAAGCTTAAGCTTTTGCAACTTCATCTTCCTTGATAAACAGGCTGGTAATGATAAATCCGGCAATGTAAGCGATCACCAGGCCCAGAAAATAATTGAGCATATTAACAGGGCTGCTCATGATGGGAAGTGCTAACAGTCCCGAAGGGCTCCAGGCAATGCTTCTTACATGCATGAGCATCACATAAGCGCCGCCGAATCCGGCTCCCAATCCTGCAGTTATGAAAGGTTTACCAAGGGGAAGAGTAACTCCATAAATAAGCGGTTCGCCGATGCCTAAGAATCCAGACGGCAGAGCACCGATGATGACGCTCTTTAAGCGTTTGTTTCCGCTGCGTTTTGCTTTTAAATAGATGGCAATGGCAGCCCCCACCTGCCCTGCTCCTGCCATGGCAAGAACCGGGAATAAGGAGACTCCGCCCATTTGTTCCAGCTGAACCGCATAGATGGGAACCAGCCCATGATGCAGTCCCAAAAGGACCAGGGGAAGGAATACGGCTGACATGATGTAACCGGATAAAACGCTGACGACCGGATTCGCGGAATTTACAAGGAGAGATAATACCCAGACCAGACCGTCAGATAAAAAGCCGGCAGCCGGCATCAGCACCAGTACAAACAAGGTTCCGGTGATCAGAATGCTTAAGAATCCGGTCAGCATGATATCAAGGACATCGGGAACATGCCTGCGCACCCAGCGTTCTACTTTGGAGAGAACCCAGACGCCGATGATCACGCCGATGATTCCGCCCTTGCCGCTAATTAAGGTTGAGCTGTTTGGGATCTGTTCATTGTAAAGACCAAAGAACTTTGATATATCCGTGATCTGGGACATAATGCTCATAGAGCCGATCATGCCGCCCAGGGCAGGCGTCGCTCCAAAGCTTTTTGCTGCATTGACACCGGTAAAAATTGAAAAATAACTAAGAAATGCACCGCCGAACAGCTTCAGTATGGTGACAAGAAGAGTCCAGAAGCTGCCTCCCAATACCTGAGCTTCCACGCCCTGACCGATGATATTGGCAACACCGTTGCATAAACCGGCTGCGACGATAGCAGGAATCATAGGAATAAAGATATCGGAG
Source organism: Lacrimispora sp. (assembly GCF_032078915.1). Taxonomy (GTDB): domain Bacteria; phylum Bacillota; class Clostridia; order Lachnospirales; family Lachnospiraceae; genus Lacrimispora. Next base: position 23,818 of record NZ_DAMAUN010000011.1, read on the forward strand.
ATAACCCGTATGCTGCTCTTTAACCCGTTTCCTTTCTGGCCTGCCTTTACTGCTTCTTTGTTTTCCTGCCAGGAAGCATTGGTGGAAAGCCCTTTGCCGCCAAGCTCACTTGGGATCCCCAGGCCGAGGCAGATATCCATAAGCTTTCTTGCCTTTCCAGGCCCCACGACCACCTGTACATCGATTCCGTTTGCAACCAGGCCAAGAACTCCTGAAATCTCTTTCAGTTCCTTCTCCTGCACCAGACCAGGATCCTTTACCTTTAAGCGAAGGCGTGTCATGCAACTGGCCGCAGCTGCAACATTTTCTTTCCCTCCCGATAATTCCAGGATCTTTTGAAGCAATACTTCATTTGTCATAATAGACACCTCCATAGTTGAAATGATTAAATTGATAGTTAATCAGAATCCCCTTTCATACACTCGCGGATATGCCCGCGGGATTCCTTTAATTTCGTTTCTGCTTCTTTTGGCCCTGCGCCTGTTCGTTTCATTGCTATGGCTAATTTCACGCTCCCTCCTGCCTCGTCTAACAGCCTTCTGGCCTCATCACGCGTTATTTCTGTGGCAGCCATCAGGATGTTCTCCGCCCGGGAGCGCAGCTTCTCATTGCTCTGCACCACATCTACCATCAGGTTCTGGTATGCTTTTCCGATGCCCACCATGGCTCCGGTGCTGATCATGTTAAGTATCATCTTCTGGGCGGTCCCGGCTTTTAACCGGGTGCTGCCGGTCAATACCTCCGGTCCCACCACCGGTTCGATGGCTAAGTCCGCATAAGTTCCAATGAGGCTTCCCTCATTGCAGGCAATGGATACGGTCCGGCAGCCTATGCTTTTTGCATAGCTTAGGGCAGCCGATACATAGGGCGTCCTTCCGCTGGCCGCAATGCCCACCACAACATCTTTTGGGGATAAGGACAGGGCTTTTAAATCTTCAATGCCAAGAGACTCAGAGTCCTCGGCTCCTTCCACTGCCTGCCTGATGGCCCTGTCCCCGCCGGCAATCAGGCCGATGACCATACCCGGATCAACCCCAAAGGTGGGAGGGCATTCGGAACTGTCTAAGATACCGAGTCTCCCGCTGGTCCCTGCTCCCATGTAGATGAGCCGGCCTCCGGCCTCAAAAGCTTCACAGACCCATTCCACTGCTTTGGCAGTCTGCGGCAGGACTTTTTCCACAGCCTCCGCCACCTTCCGGTCTTCCTGGTTCATGGCTGTCACCAGTTCGAAAGGTGTCATGGTGTCTAAATCCATGGTATCAGGATTGCGGCTTTCTGTTGTCATCTTGCTTAAATCTACCATGATTGATTTCCTCCTCATTATACGCTTCGTCGAAAGGTTCAAAATACGACGGATTTTTCTTGGAAATGTGCGTTTTGCGCCACTGCGACAGGGAATATTGGCTGTTGTGGTTGGCGTATGCAGTATACAGAATATCAATGATGTTTAACTGGCTGATCCTGCTTCCCATGGCTCCGCTCCGAAAGATGGACTCATTGGCAGCCACATAAAGATTGTAATCCGCCATTTCCGAAAGCGGTGATACGGCAAAACGGGTGATCAGGATGAATCTTGCCCCTACCTGCTGCATGGTTCTTGCGCACTCGATCATTTCCATGGTCCTGCCAGAATAGGAGATCATCAGTCCTAAATCATCCCGGCTCATGTTACGGGCCTGCAAAAGCTGGGAATGCCAGTCATCATTTAAGATGCAGGGCTTATTGATCCGGAGGAATTTTAAATAGGCATCCCTGGCGACCAGAAGGGAAGAACCGATTCCGAATAAACAGATGGTGCGGCATTGGCATAAGAGGTCAATGCAGTTTTTAAGGGCGGATATATCGGTTAAATTTCTGCTATCCTCTAAGGAGGCGATGTTTTTATATGTAATCTTGTCGACAATCTGTTCCAGGGTATCGTTCTCTGTGATCTCCTCCATTTTTTCCCTGGTATTTTCCTGCCGGATGGCCAGTTCACAGATCAGGGCAGCCTTCATTTCCTTGTACCCGGAGAAACCAAGTTCATGACATAGCCGGATAACGGTGGAAGAGGAAGAAAACCCCTTTTCTGCCAGAGCGTGTACCGAAAGCTTCACCGCCTGCTCTGGCGTGTCTAACAGGTACCGTACGACACCGGTCTCTGCAACACTCATCTCTTTTTGATATTCTCGCAAACGAACCAGTACACTTTTCATTTTTATTTCCCCTTGTTGTGGTATTAGTATATGCAGCTTGGATTAATAGTTCAAGACATTAGGCTTCTTATGAAACTTTATACCATACATTGGAGGAAATGTCTGGTTTTTGTCTTGCCCTATGCCAAAAATTGGGCAATTTGTTGACCTATATATAAGATAAGTCTATAATAGGACTATTAGAACTCTTACGTTTAAGGAGGTCAATGATGAAATCGGACTTTCATATGCATTCCTGTTTTTCTGACGGAAGTGAAACCATAATGCAAATTTACTCCCTGGCAAAGGAGCAGGGCCTTAGGGCAGCAGCCATAACGGATCACGATACGGTATTGGGCCTTAAAGAAGAAGAAAAGGCGTCAAAAAAGTATTGTATTCCTTTTATACCGGCGGCAGAGTTTACGGCGGCAGAGAAGGGAATGAAATTTCATGTGCTGGGATATGGGATCGATCCGGAGAATCCGGAGCTGCGTGGGTATTCCAACAGCTTTCTGGAACAGATGAATGAACGGTCAAGGCATCAGATCTTAAAGATGCAGCAGGCTGGTATAGAGATCGAAGAAAAAGAGTTTTTCGAAAAGGCTGGAGGCGGACCGCTTTACCGGGCAAAGCTTTTGGGAGTTCTGGCGGACCATGGATTCCTTAGAAGAGAAGATATTATGAAGAGCCTGCCCCTTTATTTTGGAAAGGGAGCTCCCTATGAGGAAGAGGATCGTTTTTCTTATAGAAGTTTCTATAAGATATGTGGGATGATAAAGGAGGCTGGGGGAAATGTGGTTTTGGCTCACCCCGGGAAGATAAAGAGAAAGGACAGACAGCTTTATGATGCCCTTTTAAGAGAAGAATGTCTGGATGGCGTTGAAGTGTACCATCATGATAACCCGGAAGATGTCCGGAAAGAATTATTGGCAGTGGCAGAGAACCGGCATTTAATGGTCACCGGCGGCAGCGATTACCACGGAATTTACATGAAGCAGCCAGCTCTTCCGGGGTCTGAGGAGATGCCGGAAGAACTGGCGGAAGGATTAAAGCATCTGTTAACCGGTTACTTCTCCCTGTGAGGAAGCCTTCCCCGGAAGAACCGTTTTTTCAGTTCTGAAAGGTGGAATGGAACCAGGGGATAGATATAACTTTTTCCGGCTATGGTTTTATTAAACACAACTGCGCATAAGGAAAGCGCAACGCCGCCCACGAATCCCCAGAAATTCAGCAGGGCGGTGGTGATCAGCATGATCAAACGCATGAATTTAAAGGCATAACCCAGCTCAAAGCTTGACTGGGAATAGTTGGCGATGGTTACAAAGGCCATATAAAGCATAGTCTCACTGTTAAACCAGCCGGATTTTACGGAATATTCACCCAGTACAATACCGGCGATCACACTGAGGGGAGTAGTCAGCATACTGGGAGTGTTGACGGCGGCAAGCCTCAGACCGTCAATGGCAAATTCCAGAATCAGGAGCTGGAAAAGCAGGGGAACCTGGGGCTGTTCAGATAAGCGGATAAATTGCAGCCAGGAGGGGATTATTTCCGGATTTTGCATAAAAAGCAGCCAGGTAGGTGTTAAATACAAGGTCAGAATGGAAATGACCAGGCGGGACAGCCTAAGGTAAGTCCCGGTCACAGGAGGAAAATAATAGTCATCGGCTTCTTCGATGATATCAAAGACAGAGGAAGGTAATATCATGGCTGAGGGAGAGTTGTCCACCAGGACGACAATGTTTCCTTCCAATATGGAAGCAGCGGCAGTATCCGGCCGCTCGGAATATTTGAATTTGGGGAAAGGGTTAAACCATTTATGGGGATAGATACACTCTGCAAGGCTTTCCTGGTTCATGGTAAGGGCATCGACCTTAAGCTTGCTGATCCGGTCCTTGATCATGGTTAAAAGATTTTCATCATGCCGCCCCTTGAAATAGCAGATGGCGATATCCGTGTGGGAGCTTTCTCCGGCATTCATGACTTCTATGGTAAGCTTGGGATCTCGGATCCTGCGGCGGATAAGAGCGGTATTAAAAACCAGGGTTTCTACAAATCCATCTCTTGATCCTCTTAGAACTTTGTCTTTTTCCGGCTCTGAGACGCCTCTGGCTGGATAACTGCGGCAGTCCACGGTCAGGCATTTGTCGTACCCGTTAACGAACAGACAGGATACTCCGGTCAAAAGCTGTTCGATCATGGTTTCATCGTCTTTTACAAGACCCACCTGTCCATAAGGGAGAAACCTTTTGGAAAATTCATGGGCATCCGGCGGCATATCCTCTGCCGGAATGGATAATAAGTTGTCAAGGATCTTCTGCCACGCATCACTCTGAGTAAATCCTTCAATGAAGTAAAGACAGGCTTCCTGTTCCCCGATATAAAAGGTCCGGTAAACGATGTCAAAGTTTCCGGCTACATCAATCTTTGTGTTTAAGTAGTTCATAGTATTGGAAAGGCTGTTGGAAAATTCCATGGCGATTATCTCCTTGCAAATAAAAAATGTCCATAGTGCGGGCGGTAATAAAATAAGTATGCGCATTTTCCATGAAATTATGTTTTATAAATTCTGTACGTATTCCGAGGACTTTCGACTTGATCTTGTATGAAAAGATATTAAAATGGCCCTTTTTTATAAAAAGTCATTTAGTAAAATGTACTAAAAACGTTGACTTTTTAGGCAATAGATGGTATTATCGTCCATGTGAGAAGCACAAAGGAATTCCTTGTGTGCGTGATTTTGGCATGGGGATGCCAGGTAGCAGAACTGAATAATGTGACGGTTTCAGATCGTGACGGGGGATTGCCTTCTGTGGGGGAAGGGCAATCCTCTATTAATTTAAAAAAATTTGATACAAGAGAAGGATTTACATATAATATCATGTAATGATGAGGAGGAATTTTATGTGGAAGAAACTTAGGAGAGATAAGCGCGTCCGCAATGCGATGACGACCATGGCAGTTGTATTCTCCGCACTTTTACAGACCTATGTTATTCAGGCGTTTATCCAGCCTGCTGGTCTTCTGTCAGGAGGATTTACGGGCATTGCAATTTTAATTGACCGGGTGACGTCCCTGTATGGGTTTAATTTTTCTACTTCCCTGGGCATGATTGTTTTGAACATTCCGGTTGCATGGGCCTGCAGCAGGAATATCAGCAAACGGTTTACTTTTTTTTCCTTGATGCAGGTTTTTTTAGCCAGTGCATTTTTAAGGATATTTAATTTTTCACCTATATTTGATGACAGGATTTTAAATGTTATTTACGGCGGCGTACTCTATGGGTTTGGCATTGTTCTTGCTCTTCGCGGCAATGCTTCCAGCGGGGGAACGGATTTCATCGCCTTGTATGTTTCCAATAAGACGGGCAATTCCATCTGGTCCGAGGTTTTTATAGGAAATGTGATTCTGCTTTGTATTTTCGGAGGAATCTTCGGGTGGGATTATGCTGGGTATTCCATTTTATTCCAGTTTGTAGGAACGAAAGTTATCTCTACCTTTCATCACAGATACGAAAGAGTTACCCTTCAGATCACCACAGCCCAGGGCCCAAAGCTTGCTGGAAAATACGTAGAGGCATTCCATCATGGAATTTCCTGCGTGGATGCAGTGGGAGGCTACAGCAAGAAGAAGATGTACCTTCTTCATACCGTGGTGTCTTCCTATGAGGTGGCCGACATTGTAGAGCTGTTTCATGAGGTGGATGAGCATGTGATCGTAAACATGTTTAAAACCCAGCAGTTTTACGGGACTTTTTACAGGGCTCCCTTAGAATGATCCCGGCAGGCCCTTAAACCGGAAGCGAGACATTTACTGCCTAAACATGCAGTAAATGTCTCGCTGAGGTTTTATAACAGTTATTTTTTTAAAAAAGCGGGAAGCCTTTTTCTCCTCAATTTGCCGAACCAGTTAAAGTATATGATGAATAATAACGAGGTAATAGCCCAGGTCAATGGGTAACTGAAAATCACAGTTTCAATGGTAGGACGCAGGGGAACTGCCACGCAGATCCAGATCACACGGAGCGCACAGACCCCAAGGCTGGTGAGGATCATGGGAATCCAGCAGTCACCGGCTCCCCGAAGGGATCCGGAGTAAATTTCGATGCAGACATATGTAAAAAATGTGGGAGCAAGGTAACGGAGTATTTCCGTTCCTTTTTCAATTACGGCCGCATCGGTGGTAAACAGCAGATAAACGTAATTTCCAAAGGTATATAAAAGAATGCTGAGAGCGATGGCCGCGGTAAAGCTCATAGCCATGCAGACCCGGATTCCTTTGTAGACCCGGTCTTTTTTTCCGGCTCCGTAGTTCTGCCCCACAAAGGTAGTGACGGAGATACCGAAGGCGCTGATGATCATCCAAAACACACTGTCTATCTTTCCATAGGCTGTCCATGCGGCAATGGTGTCGGTTCCCAGAGTATTAACGCTGGACTGGATGATGATGTTGGAAGAGGAGTACATAACGGATTGAAGTCCCGCAGGAAATCCGATCCTTATGATGCGCCGCAGCATATCCCGGTCGATCCTCACGGCTTTTAGGTTTAAATGGTAAGCTCCCCTTGTCCGGATTAAAACAAGAATCACGAGAACAGCGCTGAGGAGCTGGGAAAGTATGGTGGCAAGGGCAGCTCCCATAACGCCCATATGACAGTAAACGACGAATATGATATCCAGGATGATATTGGTAAAGCAGCTTGCGATCAAAAAATAAAGCGGGCGTTTGGAATCTCCAATGGCCCGAAGGATTCCTGCCCCCATATTATAAACAAGATTGGGGATCACTCCTACAAAATAGATCCGCATGAACAGGACCGCATAATGCAGGATATCATCAGGCGTTCCCATGGCCTTTAAGGCGTAAGGCGTTGCCGGAATGCCGATAACCATGATAACCGCTCCGCATACGATGGAAAATGCGATGGCAGTATGGACCGCCCGGCTTACTTCTTCCTCCTGTCCGGCACCGAAAAACTGGGAGATGGTGACACCGGCACCGGATGAAAGCCCTATGAAGAACCCGATCAAAAGATTGATAAGGGGTCCCGTAGGGCCTCCAACGGCTGCCAGTGCTTCTTTTCCAACGAATCGCCCAACAATGATCGCATCGGTGGTATTATAAAGCTGCTGAAAAAAAGTTCCAAATAAAATGGGAAAGAAAAACAGAAGAAGCTGTTTCCAAATCACTCCCTCTGTAATCTGATTTTGCTTATGTGCATCTGTTATGTCCGCATTCCGGTTCATCTTTATTTCCTCTTTCCTGCCCGCGGTTTCCGGGCATAGAGGGATACCCTTAGGGTGTTTCCTCATTCAAGTAATTATGTATTCTTTTTTTCCATTATACTGTCAAAAATGGAAAAATACAATCCCCGCCTTACTCCGTTATCTGCGCTTTTGCAATGGCCTGATCCACGGCTTTTAGAAGCACTCCCGAAGTATAGCGGGATTCGGTTGCATAGGATACGTTCTTTGTGGACTGGTTATTAATAATCTGCTGTGATAAGTTATCCATGGCCGGCTGCATCAGGGGATACATGGTGGTGACGGCTTCGCTCAAAGGAACCAGGGTAACGGAAGTGATTTTTTTGGAGTCAACCGTAACCTCCACATTGATATCCTGACTGTTCAACGTAATGACAGAGGAATACACTCCCGGAACATAGTGCACAGGATCGCCGGAAGTCGGAACAGCATCCTTCTTCGGGCGGAACATGACTAAAAACAAAGTGATGAGTAGGATTCCAAGGCCAACGAAGATTGCAGTATAGATGATTTCCTTCATTCGTAAAACAACTATTTTTGTTTTAGAGCTCATAAAAAAGGCCCTCCGTACAGTTTTGTTATAATGTATGAATGGGTCCGGGGGTTTCATACCTAAGATTTCATTGTTGGAGGAGGAAATCTGTGTTAAGATGATAAACGAACACGAGTTTTGGTTTTACATTAGGAAAGGAGACGAAAAAAGATATGTCCCTTCAATTGATATTGGGCGGATCTGGTTCCGGTAAGACCTTCCGCCTTTATACGGAATTGATCCGCCAGTCCATAGAGCAACCGGATACCCGGTATTTCGCCATTGTGCCGGAACAGTTTACCATGCAGACCCAGAAGGAGATCGTTTCCCTTCATCCAAACCACGGGGTCATGAATATTGATATCGTAAGCTTCAAACGTCTTGCCTACCGGGTATTTGAGGAGCTTGCCATTTCAAGTCCCCAGGTTCTTGACGATATGGGAAAATCCATGGTGCTGCGGAAGGTAGCTGCCAATAAGAAAAAGGACCTGGTCCTTTATAAAGAACATTTATCAAAGTCAGGGTTTATCTCCCAGCTAAAGTCCATGCTGTCAGAGCTTTACCAGTACGGCATAACACCGGAGATGTTAAACGAGGAGATCCCTGATACCATAAGTCCCATGCTTCGACAGAAGCTTTCCGATATTTCTGTCATTTATCAGGGGTTTAAGGACTACATAAAGGATAAATATATCACCACGGAGGAGATCTTAGATGTGCTGTGCAGGATCCTTCCCCGGTCAGAGCTGATTAAAAACAGCGTGATCACCCTTGATGGCTATACCGGTTTTACCCCGGTCCAGTACCGGATCCTGGAACTGTTTCTCCGATACAGCAAACGGGTCATCGTCACAGTGACCATAGACCCTGCCGAAAACATGAGCAGAAAATCCGGTGTCCAGGAGTTATTTCACATGAGCCGCCAGATGATCTGGAAACTAAATGGGCTGGCAAAAGAGACAGGGGCAGGAAAAGAGAAGGATATACTTCTAAAAAACCATCCGGCTGTCCGTTTCCTTAGAGAGGCCGGCGGAGAGAACCGGGAAGGACAGGACTGCGGGGAAAATGCCCTGGATTTTCTGGAACAAAACCTATACCGTTATAAAGGAAAGTCCTGCCAGGAGGGTTCCGGTTCCATACGTCTGGTTAAGGCTTTAAATCCAATGGAGGAAATCGCTTTTGTGATCCGCTCCATGGAAGAGGAGATCCGGGATCAGGGACTTCGTTACCGGGATATGGCGGTTATCACCGGGGATATCGTGGGCTATTCCAATGAAATCATTCATCAGTTTCAGTTAAACGGGATCCCTTATTTCCTGGACAATAAAAAAAGCATTTTAAAAAATCCAATGGTGGAGCTAATCCGCGCTGTCATGGAGATCATTCAAAAGGATTTTTCCTATGAATCCGTATTCCGTTATTTGAGAACCGGACTCATTGCGGCCAAAGAGGATGAGGAGAAAATAGACCGCCTGGAGAATTATGTCATTGCCATGGGAATCCGGGGATTTAAACGATGGAATGCCCAGTGGGAAGGCTGGTACCGTGGAGGCAAGGAGCTTAACCTGGAAGAATTAAATGGATTCCGAGAGGAACTTATGGCTCCCTTAGAGCGCTTGAGAGAGGCCTTTAGAAATCCGGATTCCACGGTGGCTTCCATGACCGGGGCAGTTGCAGCTCTTCTTATGGAGACAGGGATCGAAGAAAAGATGATGGTCTCCACGGAAAAATTCCGGGAAATGGGAGATTTCACCCTTGCCATGGAATACAGCCAGGTTTATGGGCTGGTCATGGACTTATTTGACCGCCTGGCAGGGCTTTTAGGAGAAGAGCATGTAAGCCGCAGAGAGTATGGGGAAATTCTGGACGCAGGATTTTCGGAGATCCAGGTGGGCCTGATTCCAGCCACCGTGGACCGGGTCGTGGTGGGGGATATCACCAGAACCAGGCTGGATCATATTAAGGTACTGTTTTTTGTAGGGGTCAATGACGGGATCGTGCCGGTGAAAAAGGAAAAAAGCAGTCTGTTTACGGACCGGGAAAGAGAATTTCTGGGAACTCATGATATGGAGCTGGCACCTACTGCCAGGGAAGAGGGACTCCGGCAAAGATTTTATCTTTACCTGGCCCTTACAAAACCGGAGAAACGGCTGGTTTTATCCTATGCTGCTATGGATGGCAGCGGGAAAAGCCTGCGTCCTTCCACTTTGGTGGGTGAACTGAAACGACTGTTTCCCGGCCTTTCGGAAGTTTCCCCTTTACGGACGGCAGTTCCTCTGTCTATGAGAGAGGCAAAGGACCGGCTGGCGACCGGACTCCGCGAGTTCGGAAAAACCGGGGAAGATAAGAAGCTTTTGGAACTTTTTAAGGCATTTCTTTTATCGGAGGACCATAGGGAGGAAGGAAAAAGGCTGGCAGAGGCGGCTTTCTATGCCTATGAACAGAGGGGAATCGGAAAAGCGGCGGCAAAGGCTCTCTACGGTTCCGTCATAAGCGGAAGTGTTACGAGAATGGAGCAGTACGCCTCCTGTGCCTATGCCCATTTCTTAAATTACGGGCTGGAGTTAATGGAGAGGCAGGAATATGAGCTGGCAGCCATGGATATCGGAAACCTGTTCCACGATTCCATTGACTTATGGTTTCAGCGCATGAAAGAAGAAGGAAGGGATTTTAAGACCCTGACTGAGGAAGATAGGAAAAGCCTGGTCCATGAATGTGTGACTAAGGTGACGGAAGAATACGGCAATACCATCTTAAAAAGCTCTGCCAGAAATGCCTATCTGGCGGGCAAGGTGGAACGGATCACGGACCGGACGGTGTGGGCTCTTTCCGAGCAGCTGAAAAAAGGGGATTTTGTTCCGGTGGGATTTGAGGTTTCCTTTTCTGCTGCCGATCAGTTAAATGCCATGAGGATCCCTCTCTCAAAGGAAGAAGCCATTCATTTAAGAGGCAGGATCGACCGCATGGATCTATGTGAGGATGAAGAAGCAGTCTATGTGAAGATCATTGATTACAAGTCAGGAAGCACGGCATTTGACTTAACGGCCCTGTATTACGGCCTTCAGCTTCAATTGGTGGTCTATATGGATGCTGCTTTGGAGATGGAGGAACGGAAAAAGCCGGACAAGCCTGTAGTTCCTGCCGGAATCTTTTATTATAACATCAACGACCCTGTCATTGAAAGGGAAGGCGAAATGACGGATGAGGAGATAGATGGGAAGATATTGAAACAGCTTCGCATGAACGGTCTGGTCAACAGTGATTTAGACGCCATCACTCACCTGGATCATGAGATCGAGACGGAATCCGACGTGATTCCTGTCGCCATGAAAAATGGGATCATTCAGGAAGCCAGGTCATCGGTTGCAGGCGGCAATCGTTTTTCTGCACTCAGGCAGTTTGTGCGGGAAAAATTAACGTCAGAAGGAAGAGAGATCCTTGACGGTGTCATCGATGTAAATCCCTATAAGCAGGGGAACCGCAGCGCCTGCGATTACTGCCCTTACCATGCGGTCTGCGGATTCGACTTAAAGACGGCCGGATATGGTTTCCGGAAATTTAAAACCTTAAAATCCGAAGAAATATGGCCGGTCATTGAGGGAGAAGAGGAGGAAGGAGAATCAAATGGCGATTAGCTGGACAGAGGAACAAAAGGCCGTCATTGAAAGCAGAAACAGAAATCTCCTGGTGTCGGCGGCAGCAGGAAGCGGTAAGACGGCCGTATTGGTAGAACGAATCATCCGCATGATCACGGAAGGCGAAGCTCCTTTAAGGATCGATCAGCTCCTGGTCATGACCTTTACAAAGGCGGCTGCCGATGAAATGCGGGAACGGGTGTTAAAGGCCGTAGATGAAAAGCTTATGGAGAATCCGGACAGCTCCCATTTACAGATGCAGGCAGCCATGATCCCCTATGCCCAGATCACCACCATTGACAGTTTCTGCCTGGGACTTATTAAAGACCATTATAATAAGCTGGACATTGACCCTGCCTTCCGGGTGGGGGATGAGGGAGAGCTTATTCTTTTACGGGCTGATGTGATGAAAGAGATGCTGGAGGAGTATTACGAGAAGGCGGATCCCTTATTTGAGAAGTTTGTGGAAACCTATGCTACGGGAAAGTCTGATAAGGGAATCGAAGATTATATCATGCAGGTGTTTACCTTTTCCCAGAGCAATCCCTGGCCCCATGAGTGGCTTGACAATTGCAGGAAAGAGCTTGAAACTTCTGATATGGATCAGATCATGGATACCGGCTGGATGAAATTTTTAATGAAGGATGCCGGGCTTCAGCTTTCGGAATTAAAATTCCAGGTGAAAAAGGCCATGGAGGTCTGCGAGGAAGAGAACGGGCCGGAGGCCTATCTGCCCATGCTGGAGAGCGACCTCCGGCTGCTGGACCGCTTAAGTCTTGCAGAGGATTATGAGGCGTTTAACGAGCAGTTAAAAAAGGCATCCTTTGACCGTCTGGCTTCCATTCGGAGCAAGGATATTGATGCAGATAAAAAGTCGTTTGTAACGGGAATCCGTGACCGGGTGAAAAAGGCGGTTGGAAAGCTTCTTGATTTATACTGCTTTGAATCGCCGGAGGAGGTTCTTTCCGATATCAGGGGAACCAGGGACGCGGTGACGGCCCTGCTTCATCTGGCAGGAGAATATGCCCGCAGATATCAGGAAAAGAAACGGGAAAAGAACCTGGTGGATTTTAATGACTTGGAGCATTATGCTTTGGAGATACTGCTGACCAGGGAAGAGGGGAAGACGGCGGCCACCGAGGTGGCAGATGAGCTTAGCAGGCAGTTCGAGGAAATCCTGGTGGACGAATACCAGGACAGCAATGATGTCCAGGAAGCCCTCATCGGCAGTATTTCCAGAGAGCGGTTTGGAACTCCCAACGTATTTATGGTTGGCGATGTGAAGCAGAGCATCTACCAGTTCCGTCTGGCAAGGCCCCAGCTGTTTTTAGAGAAGTATGACTCCTACTCGAAAGAGGAAGGAAAATACCAGAAAATCGAGCTGCACCAGAATTTCCGAAGCAGAGATGAAGTCCTTAAGAGTATTAATGAGGTATTCTACCAGATCATGACAAAGAATTTAGGGAATATACAGTATACAAAGGACGCAGCACTCCATCCGGGAGCAGAATTTCTTAAGGAAGAGGGCCGCGTAGGAGAGAAAACAGAATTCCTTATGATCCATGGGTCAGGGAACCTATTAAAGCAGCTTGATAACGATGCCGTCGATTATACCAGCCGGGAGATGGAGGCAAAGGTCATTGCCGGGAAGATCAAAGAGCTTACGGATCCGGTAAGCGGTCTTTTGATCTGGGATAAAAGGCAGGGAGGAAAGGGAGGCTACCGCATCGCTGGATATGGGGATGTGGTGATCCTGCTAAGATCTTTAAGCGGCTGGGCGGAGGACTTTGTGAACGTCCTGATGAATGAAGGAATTCCGGCTTATGCGGAACGAAAAACCGGATATTTTACCGCTCCAGAGGTGGAAACCATTCTCTCCATGCTGAATATCATTGACAACCCCATGCAGGACATCCCTTTGGCTGCAGTATTAAAGTCTCCCATCGGCAGGGTGACGGATGAAGAAATGGCTCATTTGATGGCTGTCTGGAAAAAGACGGCTAAAAAAGGCCAGGACAGGGGATTATATGGAGCATGGCAGCATTACAGAAAAGAATATGGGGAGATGGATGATCCGGAATATCCGGGACTTATTTCTAAGCTGGAGACTTTTTTTGAACTCCTTTCCCTTTACAGGGAAAAGTCAACCTATCTTTCCATTCATGAGCTGCTTTATGATCTGTATGAAGGAACCGGATACTATGATTATATTTCCGCCATGCCGGCAGGAGAAGTCCGGAGGGCCAACCTTGCCATGCTGGTGGAAAAGGCGTCTGCCTATGAGAGGACCAGCTATACCGGATTGTTCCACTTTATCCGCTATATTGAAAACTTGAAAAAATACGATACGGATTTTGGAGAAGCTTCCCTGGCCGGGGAGGAGAACACGGTCCGGGTCATGAGCATCCATAAGAGCAAGGGACTGGAATTTCCGGTGGTATTTCTGGCGGGTATGGGGAAAAAGTTTAATAAGCAGGATTCCTATGGAAAGATCCTCATTGATCCTGACTTAGGAATAGGAACGGACCATCTGGACCTTGAACGGCGTGTCAAAGCGCCTACCTTAAAAAAACATGTCCTGCGGCGGAAAATGGACCTTGGAGCCATGGGGGAGGAGCTTCGCGTGCTCTACGTGGCTATGACAAGGGCAAAAGAAAAGCTTATCATGACCGGACTTGACCGGTATCTGGACAAAAAGCTGGAACGTTTTGCGGATATTATAAGAGTCGAAGGCCAGATCCCCTTTACCATTCTCGGTTCTGCGGATTCCTACTTAGACTGGATGCTCATGAGCCTTTCGGGAAAATATTCTCCTTCCCGGATCCAGGGGGAAGAAGGGGCAGACACTGGGAATCTGATTTTAAAGGAATTGTCGGTTTCCGGTCTGGTAGGAGAAGAGATAGAACGGCAGGCTGAAAAAAAGCTGACAAAGGATGCTCTCCTTTCCCTTGATACGGTCAGGGTTTATGATCAGGAGTTTGCTAATGATTTAAGGGCAGCTTTTGATTACCGTTATCCCCATGAGACAGATACCAGGCTTCATACCAAGCTGACTGTATCCGAATTAAAAAAACAGGGACAGTTTACGGATGAAGAGGAAAGCGGGTTTCTTCCTACGATTCCTTCATTCCTGAAGGAAGAGGGAAAGGAGGAACGCCCGAAAGGTGCATTTCGGGGAACTGCCTATCACAGGGCTCTGGAGCTTTTGGACTTTGGAAAGGTAAGGACCAGGGAAGACCTTCGTCATGCCCTGGACGGATTCCGCAGGGATCAGCGGATGGATGAAGAAAGCCTTTCCCTTTTATCAGAGGATATGCTTCTTGCCTTTTTGACTTCTTCTCTGGGAAACCGGCTGGCCACGGCTCAGTTGTCAGGGCGCTTAAAAAAGGAGCAGCAGTTTGTAGTGGGAATTCCTGCCCGGGATATGGATGCAGGGGATTCCGAGGAACGGATCCTCATCCAGGGAATCATAGATGCCTATATGGAAGAAGAGGGGGGCCTGGTTCTGGTGGATTATAAGACGGATCATATCGGCCAGGGAGAAGAGAACGTGCTGGTCGGGCGGTATCAGATGCAGATGGATTATTATGAGCGGGCGCTGGAACAGATGACGGGGAAAAGGGTAAAGGAAAAAATTATTTATTCCATGGCTCTGGAAAAGGAAATCCCTTTGGCTTAAATGCTTGGAAGGGTTGCTAAAAAACGACAATATGTTAAAATAATGATAGAAATTATCTATAAATATAAGGAGAAGAACAGGTATGATACCAGATCAAGAAGTGAGACTTACCCAAATGACGAAAACTGCTGGCTGTGCCGCTAAAATCGGTCCTGGAACCCTTGCCGGGATTTTAGAGAACCTGCCAAAATTTGAGGATCCAAATCTGCTGGTGGGGATTGAAACCTCTGATGACGGTGCCATTTACAAGGTGAACGAGGAGACCGCATTGATACAGACCCTTGATTTTTTCACCCCAGTGGTGGATGATCCTTATACCTTTGGCCAGATTGCGGCCGCCAATGCACTGAGCGATATTTACGCCATGGGCGGAGAACCAAAAGTGGCTCTTAATATTGTGGCATGGCCAAACTGCGTGAATCCCGCCCTTTTGGGGAAGATTTTAGAAGGCGGAGCATCAAAGGTTCTTGAGGCAGGAGCCGTACTGGCAGGCGGACATTCCATTCAGGATGACGAACCCAAATACGGATTAAGTGTTACCGGGTTTGTTCATCCGGATAAGGTTTTTAAAAACTGTGAAGCCAGACCGGGAGATGTTCTCATTCTGACAAAGCCTTTGGGAACCGGGATCGTTAACACGGCAGTCAAGGCGGATATGGCATCAGAAGAGTCGAAACAGGAAGTGATCCGTGTCATGACTTCTCTAAACAGGAAGGCAAAGCAGGTGATCGAGCATTATGAGGTTCATAGCTGCACCGATGTCACAGGCTTTGGCCTGGCAGGTCATGCGGTGGAGATGGCGGAGGGCAGCGGGGTCACGATTGAGATTTCCGTGAAAGACTTACCCATCCAGAAAGAGGCGATAAGCCTTGCCCAGATGGGACTTATTCCGGAAGGGGCTTACCGGAACCGTTCCTATACAGAGGACAAGCTGGATTTTGGAGAAACAGAGGAATATATCCGTGATATTTTCTGTGATCCCCAGACTTCAGGAGGACTATTGATCAGTGTTTCTCTTAAGGATGCAAAAAACATTATGAAGGATTTAAAAGAGGCACAAATGGAGACAGCCTATGGCATCATCGGGCGGGTCGTGGAACGAGAAGGAAAATCAGTAAAGTTGAGGTAAGGCCATGATTTATCTGGATAATGCGGCAACCTCCTGCCAAAAGCCGGAGGAAGTGATAGAGGCGGTGGCTGACGCAATGAGATCCCTTGGGAATTCCGGAAGGGGAGCCCATGGGGCGTCTCTTGATGCGTCCCGTCTGATTTTCGATACCCGCAGGCTCATTGCAGAGCTTTTTCATGCAGGAGATCCTTCCCGGGTGGCCTTTACAGCCAATTCCACGGTCAGCTTAAACATGGCCATCCAGGGCCTGTTTAAACCGGGCGATCATGTGATTACCACCATGATGGAGCACAATTCCGTGCTGCGTCCTTTGTACCGTATGGAAGAGCAGGGGGCAGAGCTTTCTATTCTTCCTGCAGATAAAAAGGGCAGGATCCGGTATGAGGATATTGAGAAGGAAATAAAGCAAAATACAAAGGCAGTGGTCTGTACCCATGCCTCCAATTTGACTGGAAATATAAACGACTTGGAAATCATTGGGAACATCTGTAAAAAGAACGGACTCCTTCTGGTGGTGGATGCTTCCCAGACAGCGGGAGTGTTTGACATTGATATGGAAAAAATGGGGATCCACGTTCTGTGCTTTACCGGACATAAGGGACTTTTGGGACCTCAGGGGACCGGAGGAATCTGTGTCCGCCAGGGAGTTGCCATACGCTCATTTTTGGTGGGAGGAAGCGGAATTAAAAGCTACTTAAAGACTCAGCCGGAGGAGATGCCGGAGGTTTTGGAAGCGGGAACCTTAAATGGACACGGGATTGCAGGACTTCATGCTGCTCTTTTGTATCTTGAGAAGACAGGAATGGAGTACATCCGGGTGAGGGAGCTTTCTCTTATGAGACGGTTTTATGAAGGGGTAAAGGATATCACGGGAGTTAAAGTATATGGGGACTTTTCAGAAAAAGCCCTTCTTTGCCGCGCCCCGGTGGTGGCTCTCAACATAGGGGATTACGATTCCGGAGAAGTGGCTGACGAGCTGGCCTGCTCCTATGGGATCTATACCAGGGCGGGGGCCCACTGCGCCCCTCTTATGCACCAGGCTCTTGGAACGGTGGAGCAGGGAGCCGTGCGTTTTTCCATGTCCCACTATAATAAGGAAGAAGAGATTGACGAAGCCATTCTTGCTGTGAGGGAATTGAGCCTATGAATTTAAAACAATTGGAAGCGTTTGTATGCGTAGCGGAAGGAAAAAGCTTTTCTGCGGCTGCCAAGAAACTTTATTTGACCCAGCCTACGGTAAGCGCCCATATCAGCTCTTTGGAAAAGGAATTGGGAGTACGGCTGTTTGTCCGCACGACCAAGGAGGTGGAGCTGTCCAGTGAGGGAGAGCTGCTTTATGACAATGCAAGGCGGATGCTGCAGCTGGAAAAAAATATTCTGAGGGATTTCACTCAAAAAGATTCAAAAGCGGCTAATAAAATCATAGTGGGCGCTTCCACAGTGCCCGGTCAGTATATTCTGCCTCAGATTCTTTCTCTGTTTTCCAGAACCTATCCGGGAAATCAGTTGGAGTTAAAGGAAGCGGACAGCATGGAAGTGGTCCGTATGGTTCAGGATGGGCAGGTGGAAATTGGCTTTACAGGAACTACAGGCTCTGATCCCACCTGTGTATTTGAACCTTTTTATTATGACCGTCTGGTGATTATCACTCCCAATAATGACAAATACCGCCAATATGAGAAAACGGGGTTTTCCTTAGATCAGCTTTATGAGGAACGGTGGATCGTCCGGGAAGAAGGCTCCGGCACGAGAAAAGAAGCGGAACGTTATTTACAGGATATGGGAGTCGATTTAAAACGGCTGGAGATCGTAGCGACCATCAGCAATCAGGGAACCATTAAAAAATCAGTGGAAGCGGCAATGGGAATTTCCATCATATCCGGAGCGGCTGTGGACGATTATGTTGAGCAGGGCTCCCTGCTCCGGTTTCCACTGGGGGCCGAGGAGGTTTACCGGAAATTGTATATGGTATGGAGCAAAAATCACAAGCCCGGTAAGGCAGCCAGATTATTCATACGTTTTGTCCGGGAACTATATGCATATTTATAGAGTCTTCCTATAGATTGGAATGACCGGTGAAATGATTTTTATTAACACAACGCGGGTAAGAGATTATGAGAAAAAAAGAACAAAAAATTGTGATTACCTTCCGTACAACGGCTGAGGCCATTGCCATGGAGACCCAATGCCAGAAGGAGGGGATACCGGGACGGCTCATTCCGGTTCCCAGGCAGATTTCTTACGGCTGCGGACTTTCCTGGGCTATGCCAGTTAACTGGGATGGAGAGATAGAAAAATGGATGGAGGCGAGGGGACTCCGTTTTGAGAAGTGCGGGGAATATTTGATCTGATCGTTTCAATGGAGTACGTGAAAATTTTAACAGATTTAAGCAAAAAGAATCAGAGGAGAAGGGCCGCGGCTGCTTCTTCATGATTCTTTTTTTTATGTATGCAGGGAAAAAAAGTTATTTATAGAAAAAATCTATGAATAATTCACCGACAATTATTGCCTAAGTTGGGAAGAATACTATTAAATTATAACAAATGTACAAAAAATAAATGGGTATTGACAAATAGTTGTACAATATGATATAGTCAACCTGTCACAAATAACAGGGTTTTTAGTATCAGTATTCAAGGAACTTATATATGCTCATAATTGGTTGAGCGTCTCTACCAACTACCGTAATAGTTGCCTATAAGTTTCCACGCCATAATAAGTCCGGCTTTTTTGTCGTATAATTATGATGTGCGTGTGAACAGATAGAAATGGCGGTAGTTTTTTATTGCGTAAAATTTCAGAATGTATGGAACGCCGCAATTATGGCTGCCGTATTTTTGATTTTTCTGGTACGGAATAGGAGGTTCTATGACTGGTTGTAAAAATTTTGTTTTAAAAGGGAACGTTTGTTACAGTGAAGATGTCCGCTCATTAAAGACGGTGGAGCAGGGGTACCTGGTCTGTCAGGATGGGAAGTCGGCAGGAGTTTACAAAGAGCTTCCGGTGCAGTTTGCGGAGTATCCTTTCGAGGACTTTGGAGATATGCTCATTGTACCCGGACTTGTGGATCTTCATATCCATGCGCCTCAGTTCGCCTTTCGCGGTTTGGGAATGGATCTGGAGCTTTTGGATTGGCTGAACACCAATACATTTCCGGAGGAAGCCAAGTATGCCGATCTGGAATATGCAAAAAAGGCATACGGGATTTTCGCAGAATCCATGAAAAAAAGTGCTACTACAAGGGCCTGTATCTTTGGAACCATCCACAGGCCGGCCACAGAGCTTTTAATGGACCTAATGGAGGAAACCGGTTTAAAGACCATGATCGGAAAGGTCAATATGGATCGGAATTCGCCGGATTACTTACGGGAACAGGGAGCAGAAGAGTCGGAGCAGGAAACGCTCCTCTGGCTGAAAGAAACCGGATCCAAATATGAGAACGTAAAGCCTATCCTTACACCACGGTTTATTCCATCCTGTACCGATGATCTGATGGAACGGCTGGGAAGGCTGCAGAAGGAGCAGGGACTCCCGGTTCAGTCCCATTTGTCGGAAAACCAGGGAGAGGTTGCATGGGTAAAAGAGCTTTGCCCGGCTTCCGAATTTTACGGAGATGCTTATGATCAGTTCGGCCTGTTCGGAGAAAACGGGAAAACCGTAATGGCTCATTGTGTTTCTTCATCCGAAGAGGAAATTGAATTAATAAAAAAGCGTGGGGTTTATATCGCTCATTGCCCTCAGTCTAATACCAACTTATCTTCCGGGATCGCTCCGGTCAGAACTTATCTGGACCGTGAGTTGAATGTGGGGCTTGGAACTGACGTGGCAGGAGGAAGCGGAGAATCCATTTTCCGCGCTATGGCAGATGCCATTCAGGTGTCAAAGCTTAGATGGAGGCTAACGGATGAAAGCTTAAAGCCACTTACCGTGGAAGAGGCATTTTATCTTGGAACTTTAGGCGGAGGCTCCTTCTTTGGAAAGGTGGGAAGCTTCCTGAAAGGCTATGAATTTGATGCTTTGGTTTTGGATGACATCGGTTTGCCTCATCCTCAGGAACTTAACTTAAGGGAGAGACTGGAGCGGTTTATCTATCTGTCCGATGACAGGCATTTAAAGGGGAAATATACGGGGGGAAATAGAATTTTTTAGCTATATTTATTTAAAAAGAACTGCATGGGGCAGATCTTAATACAGCAAAGAAAATATCTAACTATCAAGGAGGAAAAGTATGGAAACACAAAAAAGCGGGGGATTCTTAGAACGGGTTTTTCACTTATCTGAGAATCATACGGATGCAAGGACTGAAATCGTTGCCGGTATTACCACATTTATGACTATGGCCTATATTCTGGCAGTCAACCCAAGCATCTTAAGTGCCGCGGGAATGGACAGTGGGGCTGTATTTACGGCTACTGCACTTGGTTCACTGTTTGCCACCCTTTTAATGGCAGGACTTGCAAATTATCCTTTTGTACTGGCACCAGGTATGGGACTTAATGCGTATTTCGCATATACCGTAGTCCTTAACATGGGCTATACCTGGCAGATCGCATTGACCGCCGTATTCGTCGAAGGTATTATTTTCATCATTCTTTCTCTGACGAATGTGCGAGAGGCAATTTTTAATGCAATTCCTATGAATTTAAAACATGCCGTATCCGTTGGTATCGGTTTGTTTATCGCATTCATCGGACTGCAGAATGCAAAGATCGTTGTGGATGGGGCAACTCTCGTTACTATGTATTCTTTCAAGGGCTCCCTTGCGGATGGTTCCTTCAATACCGTTGGTATTACCGTATTATTAGCAATTATCGGCATTCTGATCACGGCCGTCCTGGTAGTAAAAAATGTAAAAGGCAATATTTTGTGGGGAATTATTATTACCTGGATTCTGGGTATGGTCTGTCAGGCTGTCGGTTTATACACACCCAATCCGGAGCTGGGAATGTTCAGTGTATTCCCTGATTTTTCAGGCGGTTTTGGAATTCCGGATATGTCACCAACCTTTTTCAAACTGGATTTCACCAAAATCATTTCTCTTGATTTCCTTGTAGTGATGTTTGCATTCCTGTTTGTAGACGTATTTGATACTCTGGGAACCTTAATCGGTGTGGCCTCTAAAGCAGATATGCTAGATAAAGAGGGAAAACTTCCGCAAATCAAGGGCGCGCTATTGGCAGATGCCATTGGAACGACTGCAGGCGCATTATGCGGTACTTCTACCATCACCACCTTTGTAGAAAGTGCTGCCGGTGTTGCAGAAGGCGGCAGAACCGGATTAACGGCAGTGGTTTCAGCCCTCCTGTTTGGCTTGTCCCTGTTCTTATCCCCTATTTTCTTAGCCATTCCGTCTTTTGCTACGGCTCCGGCCCTTGTAGTGGTAGGATTCTTAATGCTGACTTCCGTCACCAAGGTTGATTTTGCAGATTTCACAGAGGCAATTCCATGTTATATCGCAATGATTGCTATGCCTTTTATGTACAGCATTTCCGAGGGAATCTCCATGGGAGTTATCTCCTATGTCGTTATTAATGTGTTAACAGGCAAAGCAAAAGAAAAGAAAATCAGTACCCTTATGTATGTTTTAGCGGTATTATTTGTGCTGAAATATATATTAATATAATAAAAAATCAACCCAATAAAGCAGTCTGATTAAAATCAGAATAACCGGTCAACAGACACAGGGACTGGCGGCGACATCACTTTGATAAGCGTTTTACGCTTTGAAAAAGTCTCGTCTCCGTCGGTCCTTTTCATAAGGGGAAGGACCGGAAGCTGTTTACACAACGAATCAGAAATAGGAGGCGTAAATATGATAATCGGAAAAAGTGTTACCCGAGTGGATGCATTTGATAAGGCCACGGGAAGATCCAAATATACCGATGATCTCTGTGAGAGAAATGCCCTGGTAGCTAAAATCTACCACTCTTCCATAGCCAATGGAATCGTAAAATCTATTGATACCTCAGAAGCCGAAAAAATACCGGGAGTGGTCAAGGTAGTCACCTGTTTTGATGTGCCTAAGAACTATTTTCCAACGGCCGGTCATCCCTGGTCAACGGACACCTCACATCAGGATGTGGCGGACCGGCTTCTTTTAACAGACCGGGTGCGTTTTTACGGCGATGAGGTAGCTGCGGTGATCGCGGAAAATGAAATAGCTGCAAAGCAGGCGGTAAGGGCCTTAAAAGTGGAATACGAGGAATATTCCTTTGTTCTTGATGTTCAGGAGGCAATGAAGGATGGGGCACCTCAGCTTCACGAGAAGTATGTTAATAATATTCTGGGCCATTCCAGCATCAGAAAGGGGAACCTGGAAGAAGCTATTAAAGAGCCGGGACTTGTAAAAATTGACCAGTGGTACGATACTCCCATTGTTCAGCACTGCCATATTGAAAACCATATTTGTTTTGCCAGCATGGAAAACGGAAAAATAACCGTGGTGTCTTCTACCCAGATCCCTCATATCGTCAGGAGAGTGGTGGGGCAGGCCCTTGGAATCCCCTGGGGAAGTGTCCGCATCATCAAGCCATATATAGGAGGCGGTTTTGGAAATAAGCAGGATGCTTTGTATGAGCCTCTTTGTGCATACCTTTCAACGGTAGTGGGAGGACGGCTGGTCAAGCTTGATGTGACCCGTGAAGAAACCTTTGTAAGCAACCGTACAAGACATGCCATCCGCAGCCATATTATCAGCTGGGTGCGTCCTGACGGAACCTTTGCCGCCCGTAAACTGGAGTGCTTTTCCAATCAGGGAGCTTATGCTTCTCACGGACATGGAATCGCGGCAAAGGGCATGAATGCTTTTCCACAGTTATATCCCTGCGAAAATGTAGAATGTGATGCCTATACGGTATTCACCAATATGCCTGTGGCAGGCGCCATGCGTGGCTACGGGATTCCTCAGGCCATGTTCCCGGTGGAAAGCCAGTCCGATGACATTGCCTTGAAAATCGGCATGGATCCGGTGGAATTCCGCCGTAAAAACCTGATGCCCGTAGGCTATGTGGATGGATTCTCCAAAAATGAAAATTACTATGACACCTTTAATCAGTGCTTAAATAAGGGAAAAGCCTATATAGATTATGACCGGAAAAGAAAGGAATACGCCAACCAGACCGGACCTGTCCGCAAAGGCGTGGGCTGTGCGGTATTCTGGTATAACACGGCGGTATGGCCAATCAGCCTGGAAACCTCTTCCTGCAGGATGGTCATGAACCAGGATGGCTCCATACAGGTTCAACTGGGTGAGACGGAGATCGGCCAGGGAGCTGATACGGCTTTTGGCCAGATGGCGGCGGATACTCTGGGAATTCCTTTTGAAAAGGTTCATGTGATTTCTTGTCAGGACACGGATATCACTCCTTTTGGAACAGGATCCTATGCTTCCAGACAGACTTATGTAGGAGGCTTTTCCATCAAGCAGACGGCGCTTTTATTAAAAGAAAGAATTTTAAAATATGCCCATGAGCTGACCCGTATGCCGGTCTTTAACCTGGATATCAGGGAGGGAAAGATCATACGGACCACAGATGGAAGAGAGCTTATGACATTAGGCGAATTGGCAACAGAGGCCTTTTACAGCCTTACCAACTGCCAGCATCTGACCTCTGAAAGCACTTATCAGATAAAGTCCAATGCTTATTCCTTTGGCTGCTGTTTTGCCGAGGTAGAGGTGGATATTCCCATGTGCAAGGCAAAGCTGGTGGACATTATCAATGTCCATGACTGCGGCCAGCTGATCAATCCGGCTCTTGCAGAGGCCCAGGTCCATGGAGGAATGAGCATGGGAATCGGATATGCCCTTTCGGAACAGCTTCTCATTGATGAGAAAACAGGCAGAACCTTAAATGACAATCTGCTGGATTATAAATTGTCCACTACTATGGATCATCCTCATCTGGAGGCACAGTTTGTGGAAAACTACGAGCCTACCAGCGCATTTGGAACAAAATCCCTGGGAGAGCCCCCGGCCTGTCCAGTGGCTCCGGCCATCCGCAATGCCATTTTAAATGCAACAGGTGTGTCCATGTACCAGATACCCATGACATCTCAGGCTTTATTTAAACGGTTCAAGGAAGAAGGACTTATCTGAATGCAGCCATTAATAGCAAGGAGGAAAGCTTTATGTATGATATGAAAGCATTATATGAAGCAAATACCGTGGAAGAAGCGGTAAAGCTTCGTTTGGAACATCCTGAGGCCCAGATTATTGCAGGGGGAAGTGATGTTTTGATACAGATGCGTGAGGGAAAACGCGCCGGAAAGGAATTGATCAGCATTTATATGATCAATGAAATGAGGGGCGTGAAGCTGGACGAAGAAGAGGCCATACGCATAGGCTCTCTCACCAGTTTCTCCCATATAACCAAGGATCCCATCATTCAGAAATACATCAATGTTCTTGGTGAAGCGGTGGATATGGTGGGCGGTCCCCAGATCAGAAACATTGCAACAATCGGAGGAAATACCTGCAATGGCGTTACCTCAGCAGATTCAGCCTCAACGCTTTTTGCATGGGATGCCATGATCGAGCTGACAGGCCTTAAAGGTGTCCGCCGGATTCCCATCAGCGATTTCTATATAAAGGCAGGAACCGTGGATATCAGAGAGGGAGAGCTTCAGACCGCAGTGATCATTCCAAAGAAAAGCTATGAAGGCTATAAAGGCCATTACATCAAATATGCCAACAGAAATGCCATGGATATCGCCACCACAGGCTGCTCTGTAAATATAAAGCTGTCAGAGGACAAAAAGACCGTGGAAGACGTGAGAATCGCTTATGGAGTGGCAGGCCCTATTCCAATGCGTACGAAAAGTGCGGAAAACTTTGCAAAGGGCCAGCCGGTGTCAAAAGAACTGGCAGAGGCCTTTGGAAAAGAAGTCCTTGCAGACATCAATCCCAGAGACAGCTGGCGCGCTTCAAAGGATTTCCGTAAGCACATTGCTGTGGAAATGGCAGCCCGCAGCTTCATAGAGTCAGTGAAACTTTCAGGAGGTGAGATCTAATGCCGGCACAATATAAGTTGGTAAAATGTACCATCAACGGAAAATACACAGAAACAATGGTGGATGTACGGGCATCCCTGACCGATATGTTAAGGGATGATTACCGGCTGACTTCCGTGAAAAAAGGCTGTGAGGTAGGAGAATGCGGAGCCTGTAACGTGATCATAGACCATGAGTGTTACAATTCCTGTATTTACCTGGCCATATGGGCAGAAGGAAAAGAAATTAAGACTCTGGAAAGCCTGATGGGTCCGAATGGAGAGCTTTCCGACATTCAGCAGGCATTTATAGACGAGGCAGCAGTCCAGTGCGGATTCTGCACGCCGGGATTTATTATGTCAGCGGTGGAAATTCTGGAAAGCGGAAAAGAGTATACAAGAGATGAACTTAGAAAGCTGATGTCCGGCCATTTATGCCGGTGCACAGGCTATGAGAATATCTTAAATGCGGTAGAGAAAACCATGCTCCGCAGATTGGGAAAGCTGCCTTCCTGATTGCAGCTTAAAACAACCAAAAACGCAAGGACAGAGCAACGAAACAGTTGCCTTGACCTTGCGTTTTTTTTGATTTACATGAAACCCTCAAAAATAATGCATTTTCTTGTGCATTAATTGAGAAATACGATTCCCAGGTTTAAGTATGCGGCAAAGGTGACCCACAGCAGGTAAGGGACCTGCAGGACAGCAGCATCGGGACTGACAGACCAGAAGGCCGCGATCATTTTCAGGATAAAGTACCAAAGAAAAAGGAGAACCAAAAAAGCCAGGAGATAATTATTTAAGTTAAAGAACACCAGGTTCCAGAGAAAATTCAGCAGCAGCTGGATTCCATATAACCTGAGGGAGTGATTTTTCCTGTGGGAGGGGGAGGAAGCGGCCAAATAGGAGCCGATTCCCATGAGGATATATAGAACCGTCCATATGATGGGAAGCAGCCAGCCGGGAGGAGAAAAGGCAGGATGATTCAGGCTTTTGTATATGGACAAGCCATTCCTCGCCAAAAATCCGGCCAAAGCCCCGACCACTAAGGGAAAAGCGATATAAGCAGTACGTACCTTTCTGTTTCTGTCCATATGGACTCTCCTGTCTTGCATTTGATACTATCTTATTCACAGGGAAGGGGGAATATCCATGCGCCTTCTGAATTCCCTGGGAGTCATACCGAATTTTTCCTTGAAGATCCGGTTAAAATAAGACAGATTATTAAAACCAGTATCCCCTGCAATGGTAAGGACCGAATCCTCGGAGGAGAGGAGCAGCCTGGAGGCCATTGTCAGGCGGTAATCGTTTAAATAAGCGGTAAAGGGCAGCCCTATGGTCCTTTTAAAGAATTTCATAAAATGAGACTGGCTCATGCCGCAGGCTCGGGATACTTCTTCTATGGAAAGGGATTCGCTGTAATGCTGTTCCATATATTTAAGAATCTGCCGGGTCCGCTCCAGCTCCTTTGGAGGGCGGGAAGGAGGGGGAAGGGAAGCCTCCTCAATGCCCCAGAGGAGAAAGAACAGTTGGAACAGCTTCCCCTTGATCAACAGTTCATAGCCATCAGGAAATGTTTCCCGGATCTGGTCGATCTGGTCCAGGCAGGAAGCGATCCCGCTGTAAGGGGGAAGGCTTTTAGTCATGAGAACCGGAAGGTTTTTTTGTCCCCGGATGATGGGAGAGAAGTAAGTTTCCCAGCACATATCCGGCTGCCTGGAACCTAACAGGCTTAAGTTGAAAATAATGTTTTCATACTCCATGGATTCCTGCTTCCATTGTTCAATGGTATGGAGCTTTCCGGGGCAGACCAGGACAATATCCCCAGCCTGTACCTTATAAGGGACAAAGTCCACCGACACCTGCCCGGTTCCTTTTTTGATGTAGATGAATTCCATTTCATCGTGCCAGTGAAGGGGAACCTTGTTAAAATCCAGTGGTATGGTGCAGGGATAAGTCAGGTAAGGAAAATCGGAAGAGTCCTGTTCCCGTTTTTCCTGATAGTTTTCGTACTGTATGATATTCATAGAACTCCTGTTTTCCGTGATATTTCAGCAGTTAATGATAGTATTGTACCATAATAGGCCAGAATGCTGCAAGATAAACAGCAGCAGGAACATTATAATACTAGGGTAAAGTAAAAGAAAACAGAAAAAAGGAGTGGTTTCAATGAATCTTGAACAACAAATTTTTAAAATATACAAAAAAGCAGTGAACCAGTGTTCCAATCAGGAAATTTATTCTGCGCTGCTGAAAATCGTGGAAGAGGAAGGGGAAAAACGGCAGGAGAAGGAAGGAAAGAAAAAAGTATATTACTTATCTGCGGAATTCCTCATAGGAAAGCTGCTTTCCAATAACCTGATCAACCTTGGAATCTATGATGAAATATCCCGGGTTCTTGCTGAAAACGGCAGGGATATTTGTGAGATTGAGGAACTGGAGCCGGAGCCATCCCTTGGAAACGGCGGTCTGGGACGCCTTGCTGCCTGTTTTCTGGATTCCATGGCAACCCTTGGGTTAAACGGGGACGGCATTGGCCTTAATTATCATTTTGGCTTGTTTAAACAGACCTTTAAGGACCATCTTCAGGCAGAAGACCCTAACCCATGGATAGAGCCGGATACATGGCTTAACAGGACAGAAGTCACTTATCCGGTTACCTTTGGCAAGCTGACTGTCCGATCCAGAATGTATGACATAGGGGTGACCGGTTATCAGGGGCGCACCAATAAGCTTCATCTGTTTGACTTAGAAACCATTGATGAGGAGCTTATAGAAGATGGGATATCCTTTGATAAAGAAGACGTTAAAAAGAATCTGACCCTGTTCCTCTATCCCGATGACAGCGATGAGGCCGGCAGGAAGCTTCGTATTTACCAGCAGTATTTCATGGTAAGCAGCGCTGCCCAGTATATCCTTGATGAGTGCGTTAAAAAGGGATGCAAGCTTTATGATTTGCCGGATTTTGCGGTGATCCAGATTAATGATACCCACCCATCCATGGTGATCCCGGAACTGATCCGGCTTTTAACTCTTCGGGGGATTCCTTTTGAAAAGGCGGCTGAAATTGTCAGCAGAACCTGTGCCTACACCAATCACACCATTCTTGCGGAAGCCCTTGAAAAGTGGCCCATGGAGTATTTGGAGGAGGCTGTGCCTCAGCTGGTGCCTGTTATAGAGAAGCTGGATAAACAGGTCCGCAAGGCATATAAGGACCCGGCCGTGGCGATTATTGATGAAAAGGATCTGGTGCACATGGCCCACATGGATATCCACTACGGATTCAGCGTCAATGGGGTGGCATATCTTCATACGGAGATACTGAAAAAAAGCGAATTAAAGAAATTTTACGATATTTACCCGGAAAAGTTTTCCAATAAGACCAACGGGATCACCTTCCGGCGGTGGCTTCTCCATTGCAATCCCCGGCTATCGGAACTTATTGCCTCCAGAATCGGAGAGGGTTATAAGAAAGATGCAAGGGAGCTGGAAAAGCTGGCTTCCTTTGATGACGAGGTGACCTTAAAAGCTATTCTGGATATCAAAAAGCAGAATAAGACCGTATTAAAGGAATATCTTATGTCAACCCAGGGAACGGACATAGATGAAAATTCCATTTACGATATCCAGATCAAGCGTCTCCATGAGTATAAGAGACAGCAGATGAATGCCCTCTATGTAATACACAAGTATCTGGAAATAAAAAGAGGAAACCTGCCTGCCAGGCCGGTCACAGTGATCTTCGGTGCAAAGGCCGCTCCTGCCTATGTGATTGCAAAGGATATTATTCACCTGATCCTGTGTCTTCAGGAGCTGGTGAACAATGATCCCCAGGTAAGCCCCTATCTTAAGGTGGTAATGGTGGAAAACTATAACGTATCCAAGGCGGAAAAGCTGATTCCTGCCTGTGATATTTCCCAGCAGATTTCCCTTGCGTCCAAGGAGGCCAGCGGAACCGGCAATATGAAATTTATGTTAAATGGAGCGGTGACCCTTGGAACCATGGATGGAGCTAATGTTGAGATTGCAGAGCTGGTGGGAAAAGATAATATTTATATCTTCGGAGAATCCAGTGAGAAAGTGATCCAACATTACGCAAAAGCTGATTATGTGGCTAAGGAGTATTATAAAGAGGATGCAGAAATCCGGGAAGTTCTGGATTTTATGGTGGGAGCGGAGATGACTGCCATCGGCCATAAGGAAAATTTAAAACGGCTTTATGATGAAATCCTGAAAAAAGACTGGTTCATGACCCTGTTGGATTACAAGGCTTATGAGAAGGCCCGGGAAAGGATTTACAGGGATTATGAGGATTCTTTTGCATGGGCGAAGAAGATGCTGGTCAATATCAGCAAGGCAGGATATTTTTCTTCGGACCGTACCATTCTGGAATATAACCGGGATATCTGGAAGCTGTAAAAAAGCTGGCTAGTGAACAATAAAAAAAGCCCTTCTGCTGAAAGTTTTGGCTTAAAGCAGAAGGGTTTTTTGTTAAAATCCATCAAAATCGATTGTCAGTTACGGAACGGCGAAAGAATCGGCAGCCGTAACTTGGGTTAATTACACATCCTGCATAGCGGATTTTGCCTTCTCTTTATCTTCTTTACTCATTGGGAAGCAAATGCTTGCAACGATTGATACGATACAGCATACGGCAGCCGGTGCGCTCATTAATGGTGCAATGGCAGTTAATAATGGTTGAATGACTGCTGGGAAAGTATCTGTGGCCAGCTCCATGGAGGTAAGACCAATGCCAAATGCGAGTGTAATACCGATAATAGTTACGTTTCTCTCGGAGAAACCTGCTTTGGCAATCATCTTAATACCATTTAATGTAATCATAGCAAACACAGAAATAATCGCGCCGCCCAAAACCGCATCCGGGATGGTTTGGAAAAGAGCTGCCAATTTTGGGATGAGACCACACAAAGCCAGGAATATAGCTCCTACGGCAACGCACCATTTGTTCACGATTTTCGTCATGGAAATAATACCCGCGTTCTGTCCAAACGCGGTGTTTGGAAGTGCGTTAAATACAGCTGCTAACATCGATCCACCGGCATCTGCGAGGATGGCACCGGATGTTTCTTCGGAGGTAGGTTCCCTGTCAAATGCCGCAATGGTGATACCGCCGGTGTTACCGATGGTTTCCAGTCCGGAAATGATATAGAACAGGGCGAAGTTTAAAATGCCGGCTATGGAAAATTTAAGACCGAAATAAAACGGCAATGGTACGGAGACAACTTTAGCGGCTGTAATCGGCGCAAAGTTCACCATACCTAAGGGAATAGCCACCAGATACCCAATAGCCAGTCCCAAAAGCAGGGCGGAATTCTTTACAATCCCTTTGCCATACTTTTGGAGCAATAACACAAGGACAAATACAAATAATGCAACGCATACATTTTTCATGGAACCAAACACGCCTGTAAATTGAAACTTATCAGGATTCTCGTTATACGCCGCCAAATTTGCCGCCGCGTTTGACCCGCCGTTAAAATACCGGGCTCCTGCGCTTAATAAGTTTAATCCAATGGCAATAAGGGTTGTTCCCACTACGATAGGTGAAAACAGATCTGAAAGTTTCTTATAGAAGAACCCCATAAATACTTCTACAAGACCACCTACAAGTGAACAGCCGAGAACCAGCGCGTATATATCACGCGGATCGGTCAGCCCCATGGAGGGAGCGACTTGAGTGGCAACAATGGAAGCCACGGAAACAAATGC
Organism: Lacrimispora sp.; assembly: GCF_032078915.1. Classification (GTDB taxonomy): domain Bacteria; phylum Bacillota; class Clostridia; order Lachnospirales; family Lachnospiraceae; genus Lacrimispora. The sequence goes on from NZ_DAMAUN010000011.1 coordinate 54,949, forward strand.
AAACGATGTACCCATGACAATGGGGAGATTCGCTCCGATGCGGAAGCTCTTCCCAAGCTTTAGCGGATACAACTGAAACAAGGTGGTTACACCGGATACAATCATGGCTGACGATAACATAATCGTCTTATCTGCCGGCTCTAACCCACAGATACTGGCAATGATGAGTATGGGGGCTAAGTTGCCCGTAAACATGGCCAGTATGTGCTGTAAACCCAGTGGGAAGGCAGTTTTAAAACTTGGCCTGCCTTCCAGTTGATAGATCAGTTCTTTGTCGTTTTGCTTACCCATAGATAATCCCTCTCTCTTTTCTCTTACTATTTTTTTCAAAGCCATACAGGGGACTGTTTCGAAATAAACCTGGACAGTTTCCAGCCCCCATTGGAGACAGCCCCGGCTTGTAATAACCAATCCTGTCTTCTATGGTGGTCAGCGGCTTTGAATGTTGGTTTTTGCCTAACAATAGTTTTACTTGTGGATATGAGTTCCGGTTTTTCCTAGGATTCCCTCTTTTGCCTTTTCCAGCAAGGTAATGAGCGCATTGCGCCCTTCCTTAGAATCTGCGAATTTCACGGCAGCCTGAACCTTTGGCAGCATGGAGCCAGGAGCAAAGTGTCCTTCTCCAATGTACTTACGGGCTTCGTCTGTTGTGATATCGTCCAACCATTTCTCTTCCGGTTTGCCGAAGTTTATAGCTACTTTTTCAACTGCTGTAAGGATGATTAAGAAATCTGCATCCAGTTCCTCTGCCAGCAGTTCACTTGCAAAATCTTTGTCAATAACTGCGCTTGCGCCCTTTAAGTGGTTTCCCTGAAGTGTAACAGGAATTCCGCCGCCGCCGCAGGCGATAACCAGCTGTCCGGATTCCACAAGGGAGCGGATTGCGCCGATTTCAATGATCTCAGCAGGATTTGGAGAAGCTACCACACGGCGGTATCCCCGTCCGGCATCTTCTTTTGTGATGTATCCGTACTTTTCCTCAGCCAGCTTTGCTTCCTCTGCCGTCATGAAGTGACCGATTGGCTTGCTGGGAGCGTTGAAAGCAGGATCGTTTTCATTTACACGAACCTGTGTGATCATGGTGGTTACGGGAATGTTGGTGATGTTTCTGTTTACCAGCTCTTCTCTCAGGGCATTCTGTAAGTCATAGCCAATATAAGCCTGGCTCATGGCTACACAGACGGAGAGAGGAGTGTTTGGCTGCTTTGGATCTTCCCGGGTTAAAGCGCTCATTGCGTTGTTAATCATGCCAACCTGCGGGCCGTTGCCGTGAACCACCACTACTTCACAGCCTTCTTCGATCAGGTCAACGATTGCTTTTGACGTAATCTTAACTGCAGCCATCTGCTCTGGTAAAGTGTTACCCAAAGCATTGCCCCCTAACGCAATAACAATTCTTTTCTTCTTTTCCATTTTGCTAACCTCTTAGTGATTAAGAATTATATAAAAGGCGCACCCGTATCCATTGGTAGGCTGCAGGTGCGCCTGATATTCTTAAATATGGGGCGGTTGCCCCGATGTGAAATTATTCGAAAATTCTTGGTGTTTTGCCAGATTCCAGCTTCTTTAAGATTTCCTGTGGATTCTCAAATTTGCTTAAGAAGATCATAGCTGCGATTACATATGGCTTGTAGCTTGCTTCTTTGTATAATGGATCGCGGTAACGGTCGAATACGGAAGCTACAACTTCACCGTCCTTGCAGCTTACATCGTTGATGTCAGCTGGTAAGCAGTGCATGTAAAGAGCCTTGCCATCTTTAGTGGTCTTCATCAGCTCTTCTGTACAGCACCAGTCTTTGTGGCTTGCGTTCTGAGCCAGTAATTCTTTCTCAAGAGCCTTGATGCCGTCTGTATCGCCTTCACCGTAAAGGTTGGTTCTCTTTTCCATAGCTGCAAACGGAGCCCAGCTCTTTGGATATACAACGTCAGCATCCTTGAATGCGTCAGCCATATCGTTGGATACACGGAAGGTACCGCCGGATTTCTCTGCGTTCTTCTTTGCAACTTCAACAACTTCAGGCATAACTTCGTAGCCTTCCGGATGAGCTAAAACAACTTCCATACCCATACGTGTCATTAAGCCGATGATTCCCTGAGGAACGGATAATGGCTTTCCGTAAGAAGGAGAGTAAGCCCATGTCATAGCCAGCTTTTTGCCCTTTAAGTTCTCGAGGCCGCCCATCTCGTGGATGATGTGAAGCATATCAGCCATACTCTGAGTTGGATGGTCAATGTCGCACTGTAAGTTTACTAAGGTTGGTCTCTGCTCTAAGATGCCGTCTTTATTTCCCTGGGTAACAGCGTCCATAAATTCATGCATATAGGTATTTCCTTTGCCGATATACATATCATCGCGGATACCGATAACATCTGCCATGAAGGAAACCATGTTAGCTGTTTCACGAACGGTCTCGCCGTGAGCTACCTGAGATTTGCCCTCGTCTAAATCCTGAACTTCCAGACCAAGTAAGTTACATGCGGAAGCGAAGGAGAAACGGGTACGTGTAGAGTTGTCGCGGAATAAAGAAATTCCAAGGCCGCTCTCGAATACTTTTGTGGAAATGTTGTTTTCTCTCATGAAGCGGAGAGCATCAGCAACGGTCCAGACAGCTTCCAGCTCGTCGTCGGTCTTTTCCCATGTTAAGAAGAAATCATTCTCATACATCTCCTTAAAGTTTAGGGAATTCAGTTTGTCAATGTAATCCTGTAAGGTTTTCATATTGTAGTTAGCCTCCTGAATATTATCTTGTTTTATGGTTATCTATCCTTCATGCAGTCTGCCAGGCATTGATTGGGGAAGGAATGAGCGGCAGATTGCAAAAATGATTGCTAGGAGTGGCGGCAGGCCCAAAAGGCCTGCTGCCAGAATTATGGTAAAATAGTTGATAAGGGCTTGTTTATATTATTTGCAGTAAGCGCTTGGAAGTGCTGCATATACAGCTGCACAGGTAACCAGATCCTGTTTCCAGGTCTTCTCGTTAGGAGCATGAGCCTGAGCTTCTGCACCAGGTCCAAAGCCGATGCATGGGATTCCGTTACGGCCCATGATGGAAACGCCGTTTGTAGAGAAGGTCCACTTGTCAGTAAGAGGACGGGCAGTTCTCATAGCAATCGTTTCTTCTGCGCCGATTCTTGCATCACCGTAAAGGTTCTTGTAAGCTTCTTCCAGTGCCTTGGTAACATCGTGATCCTCGGGAATAACCCAGGTTGGGAAGTAGCACTCGATCGGATAAGTAAGTCCAGTATAGGAAGGACGGGCATATTCGTACATGGTAACAGTAACGTCATTGCCGTATTTCTTAACGTTTGGAAGATTGCGGATCTCTTCCAGACAGCTTTCCCATGTTTCGCCTGCAGTCATACGGCGGTCTAAGGATACGGAAGCAGAGTCAGCAACTGCACAACGGCTTGGGGAGGTGAAGAAGATCTCGGAAGCAGTAACAGTACCGCGTCCTAAGAAGTTTGCTTCTTTCCACTCTTTGTTGTACTTCTCGTCAAGCATCTTTACAAGGCCTTTGATTTCCTTGTCATCAGCAGCATCGTTCTCGTTAAGAGAGCGGACGTCCTGAAGAATATCAGCCATCTTGTAGATTGCGTTGTCACCGCGCTCTGGTGCGGAACCGTGGCAGGAGATACCCTTTACATCGATACGGATTTCCATACGGCCTCTCTGTCCGCGGTAGATACCGCCGTCAGTTGGCTCTGTGGAAACAACGAATTCCGGACGAACCTTGCCTTCGTTGATGATATACTGCCAGCAAAGACCGTCACAGTCTTCTTCCTGAACAGTACCGGTAACTAAAACGGTGTACTTGTCATTTAAAAGACCTAAGTCCTTCATGATTTTTGCACCGTAAACAGCAGATACGATACCGCCGCACTGATCGGATACGCCGCGGCCGCCGATTTCTGTATCATTCTCGTAGCCTTCGTATGGATCAAATGTCCAGTTGCTCTTGTTTCCGATACCAACGGTATCAATGTGAGCGTCAAAACCGATTAAGGTCTTGCCGGTTCCCATATAACCTAATATGTTGCCCATGCCGTCGATTTCCACTTTATTGAAATCCAGCTTCCGCATTTCTTCTGCGATGCGGTCGATGTGAGCCTTCTCATCACTGCTCTCGCCTGGGAATTTAACGATTTCCCGTAAGAATTTTGTCATGTCGGCTTCATAATTTTTTGCTGCTTCTTTGATTTTGTTGTAATCCATGTTTTTGTCCTCCATATTTATAATTTATTTAAGAAGTTCGATTCGCCTTTGGCTCATCGAACGGCTAATTTTCTAAGTTCAGTCCGCACTGCGTTTGCCTTCACTAAGAAAATTATGCCTAACGTTCTTTTCCGTCCCAGACAATTGCTTTGTAACGTTCTGGATCGGTGTCACCCTCAGTAGAGAAGAGGAGAACTTTTGAATCCTTATTAAGTCCTAAATGCTCTTTTAACTCCTTGTATTCATCAAGAAGCATGATGCAGGCAAGAACTCCGAAAGGAGCAGCGCCTGATTCGCCGGAAGTTACCGGTGCATCGCCTTTGATAGGAGCGGCAAGCATTCTCATGCCCTGGGCAGCTACCCAGTCAGGAGCAGATACAAAGGTATCTACGTGATTCTTTAAAATATCCCAGGAAATCGTGTTTGGCTCTCCACAGGCAAGGCCGGCCATAATGGTCTGCATATCCCCGTCTACGATGCGGATATCTCCGTCGCCGGCTTTTGCACCCTTATAGAGGCAGTCAGCCACATCAGCTTCCACAACGACTACTTTAGGAGGATTCTTAAGATAGCGGTTTGCAAAATATCCCTGAACAGCTCCTGCAAGAGAACCTACGCCAGCCTGAACAAATACATGGGTCGGTCTGTCACAGCCGTTTTCCTCAAGCTGCTCATTCGCTTCCAGTGCCATGGTTCCGTAGCCCTGCATGATCCAGGCAGGAATCTCTTCGTAACCATCCCATGCAGTATCCTGTACCACAACGCCGTTCTTTGTTTTAGAAGCAGCATCTGCAGCCATGCGGACACATTCGTCATAATTGACTTCTTCAATGGTAACAGTAGCGCCTTCTGCTTTAATATTGTTGAAACGGGTGATCGTGGAGCCCTTTGGCATATAGACTACGGATTTCTGGCCTAACCGGTTCGCTGCCCATGCGACACCACGTCCGTGATTACCGTCGGTAGCGGTGAAGAAGGTTGCCTGGCCAAACTCTTCTCTTAATGCGTCAGATGTGAGTACGCTGTAGGGAAGATCTGAAACATCTTTTCCAGTCTGCTTTGCAATGTACTTTGCAATAGCAAAGGATCCGCCTAATACTTTGAATGCATTTAAGCCGAACCGATAAGATTCGTCTTTCATGTAAACCTGGCCAAGGCCTAAATAATCTGCCATGTGATCCAGCTTTACAAGAGGAGTCTTGCTGTACTGAGGAAAGCTTTCGTGGAAAACTCTTGCCTTCTTGATTTCATCAGTAGCCATGACCGGTAGATTTTTATCATCGGTCTTTGGCATGGTGTTTACAACCCATTGGAATGGTTTCATGATTTTTCATTCTCCTTTTTTCTTCATTAATATATTACTTTTCTTTGTTTGTATCCATGTAACTGTATAAAGTGAATTTGGATATGCCAAAATAATTGGAAACCTTGTCGCCTGACCTAGTAATAAGGAAAGCACCGGCATCATTTAAATACTGGATTGCCGTAACTTTGTCATCTTTGCTCATAAGAGCGACCGGTTTGCCAACCAAGGCAACAGACTGTTCGATCAGTGCGTCAAGTAAATCATTCACATTATGGGTGATTCTTCTTGGCTGCTTCTCATCGTCTCCTGTTTCCGCGGTGGAGAGAAGAGATTTTAAGGAATTGTCTATGGTAAGCAGTCCTGTGATATCATAGTTAAGAGCCAGAATGTAATCAATGGTATTATTTTTGCCTCTTATATACATGGTGCTGGATTTTAGGATCCTGCCGTCATCGGTTCTTGTTAAATAGGATAAGCGGTCTTTTAAAAGATCCGGGTTCTTTTTCAACGTTTCAAGAACGATTTCAGAGGGACCATCCCCCAGCTTTCTGTTGCTTACCTGACCGTTCTCAATAAAAACAATGGAACTCTCTATATCCTCTTTCCTAATGTCGTGGATAACTACCTCGCAGTTGTTACCAAAATGAGTAGCAATTCCACTTGCGATTTGCGTTAACAGTTCAAGCTTTGTATCCATCGTTTGCCCTCCTCTCATCGGAACATCTTATACACTCATCATAGCATAAATAATTAAAATTACAAGTGGTTTTCTAAAAATTTTTTAGGTTCGCTAAAATTTTTTTGTATTTTCACTTGCATTTCTTTATATGAAATGATACACTGTACCTAGTAAGGGATTTATGGTGTAATCTGTATAGAAAACGTCGGATTATAGGAGTGAGTATAAGCAGATTGCAAAAATTAAGTGCAGGCATAGGATCGGGTCTTATGTGAGGTTTGTACAGTTGAATATTTTAAGGTTTAACCTTAATTATGATTAGAAAATGGAAAAAAAGGAGATGGGAACATGCTGATTATCGGTAATGGAAGAATGATTACAAGAGACCCCGGAAATCCGTTTTTTGAGAACGGTGCAGTTGCAATGGAGGGGAACGTGATCCGCAAAATTGGAACCACAGAAGACTTGAAAAGAGAATACCCGGATGGGTCGTTTATTGATGCAAAGGGCGGAGTTATCATGCCAGCCTTTATTAATGCCCACGAACACATTTACAGCTCTTTTGCCCGTGGCTTAAGCATCAATGGATATGATCCCCACGGATTCTTAGAGATCCTTGACGGAATGTGGTGGACCATTGACCGCAACCTCTCTTTAGAAGAAACACGGTTAAGCGCCATGGCGACTTACATCGATTCAATTAAGAACGGTGTGACAACAACCTTTGATCATCACGCAAGCTTCGGCCATATTACTGATTCTTTGTTTAAGATCGAAGAGGCTGCAAAAGAGACCGGTGTCCGTTCCTGTCTGTGCTATGAGGTTTCTGACAGAGACGGCAAAGAGAAGGCAAAAGAAGCAGTTCTTGAGAATGAAGCATTTATTAAGCACGCTTTGGCAGATGACAGCGACATGATTGCAGGAATGATGGGTATGCATGCCCAGTTCACCATTTCTGATGAGACCATGGAGCTTGCAGCTTCCCACAAGCCGGAAGGTGTTGGTTATCACATCCATGTGGCAGAGGGGATCGAAGATCTTCATGACTGCTTAAAGAAATACGGCAAACGGATCGTAGACCGTCTCATGGACTGCAATATCCTGGGAGAAAAGACCCTCCTTGGACACTGCATCTATATCAATCCTCATGAGATGCAGCTGATTAAGGATACGGATACCATGGTAGTTCACAATCCGGAATCCAACATGGGCAATGCATGCGGATGCCCGCCAACCATGGAACTGGTTCACAGAGGAATCTTAACAGGTCTTGGAACTGATGGTTATACTCACGACATGACAGAATCCTATAAAGTGGCCAATGTTCTGCACAAGCACCATTTATGCGATCCCAATGCAGCATGGGGCGAAGTTCCAAAGATGCTGTTTGAAGGAAATGCAAAGATTGCAGGCCGTTACTTTAAGAAGCCTTTGGGCGTATTAAAAGAGGGCGCGGCAGCAGATGTGATCGTTACCGACTATATTCCTTTAACACCAATGAATGGGGATAACTGCAACAGCCATATCCTTTTCGGAATGACAGGACGCAGCGTGGTAACCACAGTAGCCAACGGAAAAGTGCTGATGAAGGATCGTATCCTTACAGCCATTGACGAAGAAAAGGTGATGGCAGACTGTAGACAAGCCGCCACCAACCTTGCAAACAGGATCAATTCCCGATAGCAACGAGCAGTGCGAAGCAGTATACAGAAAAATTTTCGTCATGCTTGCATGTAAGAAAAATTTTCTGTATACTGCTTCATAGGGCGAATGCCCGTGGGCGAACGAAGCCGCAGGATTCGTGAGCACGCACTGCGGATGTACGGTTAAAACAAAGGTTAAATCAAAGGGTAAAATCAAATAGAATATTCACTGAGGATTGTCTGAGGAGAAATAAAGCAGACAACCCCGTTACAGGAGGTAAAACATGGGAGACAGAATGACCCCAATGCCATTTGGGCAGTTAGTGGACTGGATCGTAAAAGAACAAGGAAAGAATGATACTGTTTTTGGTGTCTACAGACCTTATAAGGCAGACGAGAAAAACAACCGCAAAATATTCGGGCGTAATTTGGAGACACCTATGGGACCGGCAGCCGGCCCTCATACCCAGCTCACTCAGAATATTGTAGCTTCCTACTATGCCGGAAGCCGTTTCTTTGAATTAAAGACTGTTCAGGTCTTAGACGGAGAAGATCTGCCTGTAAGCAAGCCATGTATTAAGGCAGATGACGAGTGCTATAACTGTGAGTGGTCTACAGAACTTTATGTTCCCCAGGCTCAGGACGAATACATCAAGGCATGGATCCTGCTTCACATCATTGCCAAAGAATACGGCCTTGGAGCAATGGATGGCTTCCAGTTCAACATGAGCGTTGGATATGATCTGGAAGGAATTAAATCCCCGAAGGTGAACTCCTTTATCGATAACATGAAAGATGCAAAAGATACAGAGATGTTTAAAGATTGTATCAAATATCTTTTCGATCATTTGGATCAGTTTAAGAACGTGACCAGAGAAGATATCGAGAGCATTCCTTCCGAAATCTGCAATTCCGTAACCCTTTCCACTCTTCACGGATGTCCTCCTCAGGAGATCCAGAGAATTGCTACTTACCTGATCGAGGAAAAGGGACTGAATACCTTCATTAAATGCAACCCCACTCTTCTTGGATATGAATTTGCCAGAAAGACCATGGATGATATGGGATATGATTATGTGTCATTCGGTGATTTCCACTTCCTTGATGACTTACAGTACGAGGATGCAATTCCCATGTTAAAGACCCTTATGGCTTTGGCTGGGAAAAAGAACTTGGAATTCGGTGTTAAGATCACCAATACCTTCCCGGTTGATGTAAAAAATGAAGAGCTTCCAAGCGAAGAGATGTATATGTCCGGAAAGTCTTTATATCCTCTGTCCATTACTCTGGCAGCCAGACTGGCAAAGGAATTCGACGGAAAATTAAGAATTTCCTTCTCAGGCGGTGCAGATTACCACAACATCAAGGCAATTGTAGATGCAGGAATCTGGCCTGTAACCGTGGCAACCACTCTTTTAAAGCCGGGCGGCTATCAGAGACTTTACCAGATCGCAGAGAAGCTGGAAGGCGGCCAGGTGGAGTTTACAGGAGTTGATCCGGAAAAAACTGCGAAACTGGCAGCAGATGCAGTTCATGATCCTCATCACAAAAAGGCAGTTAAACCACTTCCTGTCAGGAAGATGCCTAAGAGCGTTCCCCTTATTGACTGTTATGTGGCTCCATGTAAGGAAGGCTGCCCCATTCATCAGGATATCACCACCTATTTACAGCTTTCCGGTGCAGGCAAATATGAGGATGCGATGAAGGTAATCGCAGAGAAGAATCCGCTTCCATTCATAACCGGAACCATCTGTGCCCATAACTGTATGAGCAAGTGTAACCGGAACTATTATGAAGATCCGGTAAATATCCGCGGAGTTAAGCTGGTCTGTGCAGAAGGCGGTTACGATGCCTTCATGAAAGAGATCAAAGCAGGCGAACTGAAGGGCAAAAAGACAGCAGTAGTAGGCGGCGGCCCGGCTGGTCTTGCAGCAGCTTATTTCCTGACAAAGAACGGAATGCCTGCAACCATTTTTGAAAAGAGCGGCAGCTTAGGAGGCGTGGTAAAGCATGTGATCCCTGGATTCCGTATTCCGGATGAGGCAATCGACAAAGATGCTGCCCTGTCTCTGGCATATGGAGCTGAGTTAAGATTAAATGCTGAAGTGACAGATTTAGAAGCTTTAAAGAAGGAAGGATTTGATTATATTATCCTTGCAACAGGCGCGTCAAAGCCAGGCGTGTTAAAGCTTGAAGCAGGAGAAACCATAAATGCTTTAGATTTCCTGGCTCAGTTTAAAGAGACCGACGGAAAATTAAACATCGGTAAAAATGTCGTGGTCATCGGCGGCGGAAATACTGCCATGGATACAGCCAGAGCGGTAAAGAGAACAGAAGGCGTGGAACACTCCTACCTGGTTTACCGCAGAACCAAGCGCTATATGCCTGCAGATGAGGAAGAATTAGAGATGGCACTGGAAGACGGCGTGGAATTCAAGGAACTGCTGTCTCCTGTAGAGCTTAAAAACGGAAAACTCCTTTGCAAAGTGATGAAGCTTGGTGATACCGATGCTACCGGCAGAAGAGGTATAGTAGAAACAGAAGAGACTGTAGAGATTCCTGCAGATACAGTGATCGCTGCAGTAGGTGAGCAGGTTCCCACAGAATTCTATGAAGCAAACGGCATTAACGTAAGCAACCGCGGCAAAGTCCTTGTTAACGAGGAAACTTTAGAAACCAGCGCTGCAGGAGTTTATGTGGTAGGCGACGGACTCTATGGACCGGCTACAGTAGTAGAGGCTATGAGAGATGCCCGTGTGGCTGCTGAAGCAATTTTAGGCAAGAAGGCTGCTGTGGACTTTGATGATACAGTGGATAACTTAGATAAGATTTATGATAAGCGCGGTATCCTTGAAGTTACCAGGGATTATAAGATAGAAGATGCAAGATGCCTTGGCTGCTCCAACGTTTGTGAAAACTGTGCTGAGGTCTGTCCAAACCGTGCAAACCTGGCTCTGAATATTCCAGGCCTGTCCATGCACCAGATCGTCCATGTAGACTATATGTGCAATGAGTGCGGAAACTGTAAGAGCTTCTGTCCATATGACAGTGCTCCTTACTTAGATAAGTTTACCTTATTCGCCAATGAAGCTGACATGGAAAACAGCAAGAATGAAGGCTTTGTTGTATTAGATAAGGGAACAGCCGATTGTAAGGTGCGTTACCTTGGAAATATTCTCACTTGGAAAGCCGGTGAAAAGGACAGTGTGATTCCGGAAGGACTTAGAAAAGTTATGGAAACTGTCTGCAGTGACTATGACTATATCTTAGGATAAGAAAAGTCCCGAAAGAAGCAAAAAGAATTATTGGCAATGGATCGGCGCAGTCGGAGAATGAGTTTCTCCCTGCGCCTTTCAAGCTTTGAAACTGTTGGCTGCCAATAGGCAAAGAGAAAAGCAGGCCAAAAGAACGGCCGATACAGCTGAAAGAAAGGATGTAGATATTTTATGAAGACGCTATTAAAGGGTGGAACTGTAGTATCCGGAAGCGGCCTGATCCAGGCGGATGTACTCATGGAAGAGGGAAAGATCCAGGCAGTGGAAGCAGGGATCCAGGCTGATGAAGCGGAGGTTATTGATGTAACGGGAAAGCTTTTGTTCCCGGGCTTCATCGATGCACATACGCATTTTGATCTTCATGTGGCAGGTACCGTTACCGCAGATAATTTTGAAACAGGAACAAAGGCAGCTTTGTCAGGCGGAACTACCATGATCATTGATTTTGCTACCCAGTATCAGGGAGAGACCCTGGAAAAGGCGCTGGAAAACTGGCATAAAAAAGCAGATGGTAACGCATCCTGTGATTATGGTTTTCACCTGGCGATCTCCGACTGGAACCCTTCTGTCAGCAAGGAACTGGAAGAAATTGTTGCAGGCGGCGTAACCTCCTTTAAGCTATACATGACTTATGATGAGATGTACTTAAATGATAAGAAAATCTATCAGGTACTGAAGCGGCTGAAGGAAGTGGGCGGAATTGCCGGTATCCATTGTGAAAATATGGGACTCATAGAAGCACTGGTGGAAGAAGAAAAAGCAAAAGGCAATTTATCCGTAAGCTCCCATAAAAAAACCAGACCGGCTGCAGTTGAGGCGGAAGCCATTGGCAGGCTGTTAAAAATTGCAGGCCTTGCAGATACTCCGGTGATCATCGTCCATCTAAGTTCCGGTGAGGGTTATCAGGAGGTGAAATATGCAAGGGAACGGGGCCAGGAGATTTATCTGGAGACTTGTCCTCAGTACCTTCTGCTTGATGAGAGCGTTTATGACCTTCCCGGCTTTGAGGGAAGCAAGTATGTGATTTCTCCTACCATTAAGAAAGAAAAGGACAGCATCAGACTGTGGAATGCCCTTCTTAAGAATCATATCCAGACCATTGCTACGGATCACTGCAGTTTCACCACCAGCCAGAAGGCGGCGGGAAAAGAAGACTTTACAAAGATTCCAAACGGAATGCCGGGAGTGGAATCCCGTCCTGTCCTCATATACAGCTTCGGTGTTCTGGAGCATAACTTAAAGCTGGAGCAGATGTGCCGTCTGCTGTCAGAGAATCCGGCAAAGCTTTACGGTGTTTATCCCCAGAAAGGGGCCATTGCTCCCGGAAGCGATGGGGATATCGTTGTGTGGGATCCGGATGTCCAGTGGACGATGTCTGTAGAAAACCAGGTGGCAAATGTGGATTATTGTCCTTTTGAAGGAACCTCTGTCAAAGGAAAAGCTGAGCTTGTATTCTTTAAGGGCCGCCTGGCTGCAAAAGACGGTCAGGTCGTATTGGAGAAAACCGGTTCTTATGTTCCCAGAAAGAGTCGTATGGAGCTGTATTAATGGGATTAAAGAAAGTCTATACCTTAAATGCCAATGAAGAAAAACAGGCCGTGGTAAGGAGAGATTCCCTGTGGGAAGCCCTGGGGTTTCCTCTTAAGGATCATATGGTCATTTGCTTTACCGGCGGAGGCGGTAAGACTACCACCATGTTTTCCCTGGCCGATGAACTGTCGGCCATGGGTAAACGGGTGATCGTCACCACCAGCACCCATATCTTCTATCCTGAGAACCGGGAAGTAGTGCTGGCGGACCGGGCTGAAACCGTAAAAGATTACTTAAAAGACAGGAAGGAATGGTATTCCGGCCATACGGGCCAGGTTCTGGTAACAGGGCAGACTGCACCTCATGGAAAATTAAAAGGCATGGCGCTCCAGGAAATGGAGCAGCTTTCGGGCATTTCCGATGTGCTTCTTGTAGAGGCAGACGGAGCAAAACGCCTGCCTTTAAAGATCCCAAGGGAAGGGGAGCCTGTTCTTTTAAAAGGCACCCATGGGGTGATTGGATGCGCCGGCCTGGATGCCATTGGAAGCCCATGGGAAGAAACATGCTTCCGGTGGGAGCTTGCTGAGACCGTATTTGGCTGGAAGACGGAAAAAGAGCTTATTACGCCGGACCAGGCGGCCCGAATTCTTGTAAGCGGCCAGGGGACCAGAAAGGGAGCAGAATCCATGGAATACCGGATTTTGTTAAATAAAGCTGATAATGAAAACAGGCTGTCCGATGGGATCCGTGTCATGGAATGCCTGGGAGAAGAATGGGCAGGGCGCTGTGTGATGACCAGCTTCTTCACAACGTAGAAAAGGATCAAGATGGAAGAAATAAAAAAAGAGGAAAGAACGCTTAAGTATCATTTAAAACTCCGCGTTTACTATGAAGAGCGCAACTTCGGTCCTGGAGTGGCAGCTTTAATGAAGCTTGTAAGGGAGAGGGGGTCCCTTTCAGCTGCCTGCCAGGAACTGCATATGGCTTATTCGAAAGCGTGGAAGATTATTAACAAGGCAGAAGAGGATCTGGGACTTTCCTTGATGGAAGGAAGAAGAGGCGGGGAAAATGGGGGAACCACCGTTTTAACCGAAGAGGGTGAAACGTTCTTAAACCAGTATCTGGCTTTTGCAGAGGAAGCAGAAGCGGCAGTGGAAGAATTATTTTACAAATATTTTCCCGGATGATATAATGAACGGATATGAAAAAATTCTGCAAAGATGGATATTCTTACTTGAGAATAACATTAATTTTCTAAGCTCAGCCGCGCTGCGCCTGGGTTGATAAGTAAATTATGCTAAGAACGAAAGGAGAGGGGAAATGAAGGAGATCAAGACAGTACATGCGGTAGGACAGGTTCTCTGCCATGATATGACTCAGATCATACCGGGAGTCATAAAAGATGCCAGATTCAGAAAAGGACATGTGGTGACAGAGGAGGATATTCCGGTGCTGCTGTCCATGGGAAAAGAACATATTTATGTTTGGGAAAAGGATGATTCCCTTTACCATGAAAATGAAGCTGCTGAAATCCTTTGCAGCCTTTGCCTGGGTGATAATATGGATCGCAGCGAGGTTAAGGAAGGTAAAATTGAATTGAAATCAACCGTCCGGGGCTTATTAAAGATAGATACCGGACTTTTAGATAAAATAAACAGCTTAGGGAATATGATGATCGCTTCCAGACACCCCAATACTCCTGTGGAGCCTGGGGACAAGCTGTGCGGAACAAGAATCATTCCCCTTGTCATTGAAAAGGAAAAGATGGAAGAGGCCAGAGAGGTCTGCGCAGGTAAAAAGATCTTTGCCGTGCTTCCCTACCTGGATAAAAAGGTGGGAATCGTAACCACGGGAAGCGAAGTATTCCATGGCAGAATAAAGGATGCCTTTGGACCTGTATTAAAAGCAAAGGTGGAAGAACTGGGCGGCCAGATTCTTGATCAGATAATCACCGATGATAAGCCGGAGCATACCACGGATGCGATTCTTGACCTTATCCGCCAGGGGGCTGACATGGTGCTTGTCAGCGGAGGCATGAGCGTTGACCCGGATGACAAGACTCCGCTGGCTATCCGTAATACAGGTGCAGAGGTGATATCCTACGGCGCTCCGGTGCTTCCGGGAGCCATGTTCTTACTTTCCTACTACAGGCAGGATGGGAAAAGCATTCCCATAGCCGGACTTCCCGGATGCGTCATGTATTCCAAGAGGACCGTATTTGATCTGGTGCTCCCAAGGCTCATAGCGGATGATCCGGTAACAAAGGAAGACCTTGATAAGCTGGGAAAAGGAGGGCTATGTCTCTCCTGCGACGTATGCTATTATCCAAACTGCGGTTTTGGAAAGGGCTGGTAAGGCACTACAGAAGGAAAGGTTGAACGAACATATGAATGGACTGACACATTTTGATGAACAGGGAAATGCCCGCATGGTAGATGTTGGAGAAAAGGCGGAGACAGACCGGATTGCCGTTGCCCATGGGTTTATTACGGTCAATCATGAGGTTTTTGAAGCCATTTCCCTTGGTACCGCGAAAAAGGGCGATGTTCTGGGAGTTGCCAGAGTGGCAGGTATCATGGGAGCGAAAAGGACCTCTGAACTGATCCCTCTGTGTCATGGACTGATGCTTACAAAATGCGCGGTGGATTTTGTGCTTCATGAGGAACGGCTTTCTGTAGAGGCGGTTTGTACGGTTAAAACCCAGGGAAAGACGGGCGTGGAGATGGAAGCTCTGACTGGGGTGAATATTGCACTGCTCACCATATATGACATGTGCAAAGCCATGGACCGGGGGATGATGATCAGCGATATCTGCCTTTTGAAAAAGGATGGCGGGAAAAGCGGACTTTATGAAAAGGATTCAGGCGGCAGAGGGAGCGGATTATGAAAGACGGCTGCAACAGAACCATTGATTATATCCGGATATCCGTTACCGACCGGTGCAATTTAAGGTGTCTCTACTGCATGCCGGAGGAGGGGATAACCCCTCTGCGCCATGAGGACATCCTCACCTATCGGGAAATCGTGAGGATCTGTGAGACCGGTGCCCGCCTTGGAATCCGTAAGATAAAGGTAACCGGCGGGGAACCTTTGGTGAGAAAGGGCGTAGAGGTCCTGATCAAAGAATTGGCGGAGATCCCTGGAATTGAAGATGTGACCATGACCACCAATGGCTGCCTGTTAAAGGAAAAGTCAGCAGAGCTGAAAGCTGCGGGATTATCAAGCGTCAATGTAAGCCTGGATACCCTGGATCCCCGGCGGTTTGCAAGGATCACAAGAAGAGACTGCTTTGAATCCGTTATGGAAGGAATCGACAGCGCATTGGAAGCGGGACTCAAGGTAAAGATAAACTGTGCGGTCATGGAGGACTTAACAAGGGAAGAGGTATTGGACTTTGCCCGTTTTTCCATGGAACGCAGGATCCCGGTCCGTTTTATCGAAATGATGCCCATTGGTCAGGGAAAAAACTACAAAGCACTGGAAAATGATGATCTGGCGGAGATCCTGTCAGAGGCTTTTGGAGAGCTTAAGGAAAGCCGCGAGGTGAAAGGCAACGGTCCTGCCGTTTATTATACATGGGGAGACGGAACTGGTTTTATCGGCTTTATCAGCGCCGTCAGTCACAAATTCTGTCATAACTGCAACCGGATAAGGCTGACTTCTGACGGATTTTTAAAGCTATGCCTGGACAGTCCCGCAGGAGTGGATTTAAAAGGGCCTTTGCGGGAAGGAATTTCTGATGACGGTCTTTTCGATCTGATGAATCAGAGCATCCGGAACAAACCGGAGAGCCATCATTTTGAGGAAGACCAGGGAGAAACAGGCCCCAACATGAACCAGATAGGAGGATAAGCAGATGGGAAAGGTAATGGCTGTCTGTATCAGTGAAAAAAAAGGGACCCAGAAAACCAGAGTGGAGGAAGGGCATTTTATAGAAGAATTCGGGATAGAAGGGGATGCTCATGCGGGCAAATGGCATAGGCAGGTAAGCCTGTTATCCTTTGATACCATAGAGGACTTTAAGGCCAGAGGTGCGGAGATCGGAAACGGAGCCTTTGGGGAAAATGTCATTGTCCAGGGAATTGACCTCATTCATCTTCCTGTCGGAACCAGGTTGACGTGCGGGGATATCCTTTTGGAGGTGACCCAGATAGGGAAGGAATGTCACAGCCACTGTGAGATATACAAGAAAATGGGAGAATGCATCATGCCCACCAATGGAATCTTTACAAGGGTTCTTCACGGAGGGCTCATGAAGGAAGGGGATGAAATCACGGTATGTACCGAGCAGGAATCGTAACCTTAAGTGATAAAGGAGCCGCCGGAGAACGGGAAGATATAAGCGGCGCAGTCATAAGAGAGATATTGGAGAAGGCAGGCTTTGAAGTGGTCAGCTACAGGCTCCTTGCCGATGAAGGAGAGGACATAAAAGAGGAACTCATGCGCTTAAGCGATGAGGTGGAATGCGATCTGGTTCTGACCACCGGCGGGACCGGCTTTTCTCCCAGGGATGTGACCCCCGAGGCCACTCTGGCTGTTGCGGACCGCAATGCACCGGGAATTGCCGAGGCCATACGGGCTTACAGCATGACTGTGACAAAGCGGGCCATGTTAAGCAGGGGCGCCAGCGTCATCCGGGGATCGACCCTTATCATCAATCTTCCGGGAAGTACCAAGGCGGTGAGAGAGAGCCTGGAATATATTCTGGATACTCTTTTCCATGGTCTGGAAATCCTGTCAGGCAGGGGCGGAGAATGCGCCAGAAAATAAACCAAAAGATCAGGAGATTATAATGAAGGTACTAATAAAAGGAGCCGGTGATCTGGCAACAGGCATTGGGTGCCGGCTGCATCGCTGTGGATTTGACCTGGTCATGACGGATATCGCCGTTCCCACCACAGTGCGGCGGACGGTGGCCTTTTCAAGGGCAGTCTATGAGGGACAGGCAAAGGTGGAGGACGTCACCGGAGTTTTATGCCGCAGCCTGGAGGAAATCCATGAGGCCATAGCAGGGGATCAGGTTGCGGTTGTGGTGGATGAGGAATGTAAGATCCGGGAAACCTGGAAGCCGGATGTGGTGGTGGATGCCATTATTGCCAAAAAGAATCTGGGAACCAGGATAACGGACGCAGATGTGGTAGTAGGTGTTGGCCCCGGGTTTACGGCAGGGCTTGACTGCCATGTGGTGGTGGAGACAAAAAGAGGCCATAACCTGGGCCGTTGTATCTGGGAGGGAAGCGCGTTTCCCAATACAGGAGTTCCAGGCATGATCGGCGGTTATGATAAAGAACGGATTATCCGTGCAACGGCTGACGGAGTCTTTAAAGGCCAGGTCATGATCGGCGATCTGGTTGAAAAAGGCGTCCTGGTGGGCTATTCAGGGGATGCTCCCATATATGCCCAGGTGGGAGGCGTTGTCAGAGGGCTGCTTCAGGATGGTGTAACCGTGACAAAGGGAATGAAGTCAGGAGATGTTGATCCCAGGGGAAACGCCCAAAACTGCTACACGATCTCAGACAAGGCGTCCTCCATAGGAGGAGGCGTCCTGGAGGCGATTTTTAGCATGAAGAAGAAAAAAGAGGCGGCGGAAAAAATAGAAAAGTAATGAAAAGAGGAGGTTTGATGGCATGAAACTGGCACTTATCCTTCTGGCAGCAGGTGACAGCCGCAGATTTAACGGCAATAAGCTGCTTCATGAATTCAAGGGGAAACCCATGTACCAATACATTTTAGAGGAAGTGGAAAAGCTTCCGGACGGCATCTTTGACAGGAAAGTGGTTGTTACCCAGTACCAGGAGATCATGGACTGCTTGAACAATTATGGTTATGAGGTAGTGGTAAACAAGGAAAGCAGCCTTGGTATCTCCCATTCCATTCACCTGGCGCTGGAAGTGCTTAAAAATGAAGAAACGGATTATTGCTTTGCGGTCTGTGACCAGCCATATTTAAAGGCATCTACCATAAGAAATCTGGTAAATGGCTGGAAAAACAGCGGAAAGGGAATCGGCTGTCTGTGCAACATGGGCGCTTTGGGAAACCCGGCCATCTTTTCCAGAAACTATTTAAAGGAGCTTCTGAAATTAGAGGGAGATGTGGGAGGAAAGCGGGTCATCCGGAGACATATTGAAGATTTGTACCTTCACGAGGTACCGGATGGCCTGGAACTGGTGGATATTGATGTGCGTGAAAATTCCGAATCCTGACAGATAAATTTGTTATATAATATGAGAATATATAATAAACAAATATAAAAGTGTGGAGGTATTAACATGTTAAAACCAGTTGATTTAAAACAAGTAACCATGGATCCATTTACAATGATAGGAAAAGAGTGGATGCTGATTTCCGCCGGCAGTGAGGAAAAGTATAATATGATGACAGCCAGCTGGGGAGGGCTTGGAATCATGTGGAATAAGAGCGTATCTGCCATTGTGCTCCGTCCCCAGAGATATACCCTGGAATTTATTGACCAGAGCGAGTATTACGCCCTTAGTTTTTTCGGTGATAATTGCAGATCCGCTTTAAATTACTGCGGCGCCCATTCCGGACGTGACGTGGATAAGGAGAAAGAGACCGGACTTACCCCTGTCTTTGACGCAGAGGCGCCTTATTTTTCAGAAGCAAGACTGGTGCTTATCTGCCGCAAGCTTTATAAGCAGAGGATCGATCCCAATGGCTTTTTTGATCAAACCATTGATAAGCAGAATTATCCGCAAAAAGATTACCATGATACCATCATAGGAGAAATTGTAAAAGTATTAAAGGCAGATGAATAGGCCGTTTTGGTAAATAAAATACTGTTAAAGCTATAAAAAGGAGGGTGCCGCTTGCCCTTCTTTTTTTGTTGTGCATGGCATTGTATGAGGGGGGGGCCTTAGGTGAAAATATTTTTTCGAAATTCATGACCAGCTGGTATTTTCGGTTTAGTTCCATAAAATATAAAACATGCTTTTTTTGACTATGTTTTCTGATAATTGGTAACCCTATGTTTAGAATCAGCAATGATGAAAAGAAAGGGACGAGATCCATCATGGAGATGAAAGACCTTAATGAAATCATAAAAACCGGAATGGTCAAGTTAAGACATGCATTTTTTGAGGGCTGGTATTTTAAACATCAGAATGAAGATACGGTCTTAGCCTTTATTCCCGGCCATAGTGTCGATGAAAAGGGAGTGAAGCGCCCGTTTTTGCAGATCATATGGAATGAAAGCTCTTATTCCCTGGACTTTGAAGAGGAGGAATATCTGGTTGACAGAAAGAGAAAAAGGATCATTCTTGGAAATAACATCTTTTCCCTGACCGGCATTAAGGTGGATATCCGGTCAAAGGATATCTCTGTTCAGGGAATGATCCGTTACGGCTCCTTAAGTCCCATCGAATATACCATCATGGGCCCCTTTCAATGGGTTCCCTTTATGGAATGCAGGCATGAGATCATCAGCATGTCCCACTCCCTTAGAGGAAGCCTTACAGTCAATGGAAAGGTTCTGAAATTTGACGGGGAAAAGGGATATATAGAGGGAGACAGGGGCAGATCCTTTCCCAGGGATTATTTATGGCTTCAATGCAACCGGTTTTCGCAAGAGGCATCGGTCATGGTTTCCATTGCCCACATTCCTTTTATTGGACACAGCTTTCAGGGCTGTATCTGTGTCCTCCAGTATAAAGGACAGGAATACCGCTTTGCCACCTATCTGGGAGTTAAGGTGGTATGCAAAAGGGAAACTGCGGTCATATTAAAGCAGGGCCAATATACGTTTAAAATATTTTTATCAAACCGGAACAGAATAAAAAAGACAGGGTTTTCCCACAGGCTTTTGGCTCCGGATCTGGGAAAGATGGTGCGCTTTATAAAAGAGGAGCATTTATTGTTTGCAAGGTTTTTGCTGTATAAAGAGGAGGAACTGATATTTGATTTAACAAGTGACCATGTAAGCTTCGAGTATGTTGATAGATAGTTTCTATAAGTACGGCTTATTTATAGAGTTTATGAATTGGACGTAAGCCTTAAATCTTAATAGAATATAAGTATCAATAAACATGCAGGAGGATACAAAAGATGAATGTGAAACAGGCGGTTAGTGTGAAGAAAATCGGAGATGATGCGGAAGCTCTGTTTCGGGGAGGATTTTTTTGCTCAGAGGCGGTTGTAAGTTCCATGAGGTCTAACTTTGAACTGGATTTACCGGAGGAAATCATTGCCATGGCCTCCGGCTTTCCTGTTGGAATCGGACGCTCCAAATGTCTGTGCGGGGCGGTTTCCGGCGGAGTGATGGCTCTTGGCATATTCTTTGGACGGACAAGACAAGGAGATCCCAAGGTGGAAAAGAACTTGGAGGTGTCAAAGGAGCTTCACGACTGGTTTAAGGAAAGCAACGGGAAGAATGCACTATGCTGCCGGATCCTGACCAAAGAGTTTGATATGGGAAAAGGAGAGCATAAGGAGCAATGCATCCGTTTCACAGGAATGGTTGCTAAAAAGGTGGCTGAGATCGTGGTGCGGGAATACGGCCTTACAAATACTGATGAGACAGAGTCTGCGGAGGAATGTGATGATTAAAAAGGTTCCCATTCCCATGGCAGGGCTTTCCCTTGGGTTTGCGGCCCTGGGAAATCTCCTTCAAAGCTATTCAGAATCCATCCGCCTGGTATGCGGAGCCCTCTCCGCTGTATTGGCGATTTTATTTTTGTGTAAATGTGTGTTTCATTTTGATATGGTAAAAGAGGATATGAAAAATCCGGTGATGGCAAGCGTATCAGGGACCTTTTCCATGGCAGTAATTCTGTTATCTGCTTATGCAAAACCCTTTGTTGGAGGCAGTGCAGTCTATATCTGGTATTTTGGAATTATCCTGCACGTTCTTCTCATGTTGTATTTTACGGCACGTTTTCTTTACAAGCTGAATATGAAAACTGTATTTGCCAGCTATTACATCGTGTATGTGGGAATTGTGGCAGCCAGTGTGACGGCTCCGGCCTTTGGGCTCACAAGTCTGGGAACCGGCATTTTCTGGTTTGGCCTGATCTGGTGTTTCATTTTACTGGCACTTGTAACGGCCCGGTATGTAAAATATAAAGAAATTGCAGAACCTGCAAGACCGCTGTTTTGCATCTATACGGCTCCGGTGAGCTTATGCCTTGCAGGATACCTTCAGTCGGTAGAAGCCAAATCCGTGGCAATGGTTCTCTTTCTCATGGTATTGGCGGGAATATTATATATAACTGTGCTGGCTTATCTGCCAAGGTTCCTTGCCCTGCCTTTCTATCCAAGCTATGCGGCCTTTACATTCCCGGTGGTGATCAGTGCCATTGCAATGAAGATGTCGACCGCGTTTCTTGCAAAAATGGGATATGCCGTAGGATTTTTACCTGTCATAGTGCTTGCTGAAACCGTTATTGCAGTCTGTCTGGTGGTTTATGTATTCATTCGTTATATGAAGTTCTTATTTAGCAGATAAGCAGCCAATGTTATTGACATTTGATTCTTGTCTCCATGATATATTACATACAAACAGAAATTGTAAAGGTATGGAAAGGAGAAGATAATATGTCAGAATTATGTAGTGAAGAGCATACTTATGGAAACTTAATCAATGGCAGGTGGGTAAAATCCGCATCAGGGAATGTCATTACCATAACCTCCCCTGTGGACGGTTCTTTTATCGGTGAGATACAGGCAGTCAGCAAAGAAGAGGTCGATGAGGTCATCCGTTACTCCAAAGAAGGTCTTTCTTTGTGGGCAGGTGTCCCAATATTTGAAAAGGCACGGATCCTGTACAAAGCTGCAGAGCTTTTGGAGGAAAGGGCGGAAGAGATAGCGGATATTCTGATGATGGAGATTGCAAAAGACAGGAAATCTTCCGTATCTGAAGTGAAGCGAACCGCAGATTTTCTCCGGTTTACGGCAGACGCAGGAAAAAGCCTGGAAGGAACCGCAGTAAGCGGGGAGAATTTCCCAGGTGGTTCCCGCAATAAGATATCGTATGTAAGAAGGGTTCCGCTAGGTACCGTACTGGCCATATCACCCTTTAATTACCCCATTAATTTATCCGCCTCCAAGATTGCACCGGCGCTGATCGGGGGCAATACGGTAATATTAAAACCGGCGACCCAGGGGGCCATCAGCGCCCTTCATCTGGTAAAAGCATTGCAGGATGCCGGACTGCCGGGGGGAGCACTGCAGACAGTTACGGGAAAAGGCAGTGAGATCGGTGATTACATCGTAACCCATGAAAATATTAATTTCATAAATTTTACAGGAAGTACGGAGGTAGGCAGGCATTTATCCAAGATATCCTGCATGACCCCTCTGTTACTGGAACTTGGCGGCAAGGATGCAGCCCTTGTACTGGAAGATGCCGATTTAAAATATGCGGCAAGTAATATTGTAGAAGGTGCATTTTCTTATTCCGGCCAGCGCTGCACGGCTGTGAAGCGTATTATTACCACAGATAAGGTAGCGGATCAGCTGGTAGATATGCTGAAAACTGGAATTGAAAAACTATCGGTGGGAGATCCCAGAGATCATGTGGTGGTCACTCCTCTGATCGATCAGAAATCTGCTGATTTTGCAGAATTCTTAATTCAGGATGCCATTGAAAAAGGTGCAGAACTTATTGTTGGAAATAAAAGAGAAGGGAATTTAGTCTATCCTACTTTGCTGGATAAAGTAACCGTGGATATGGAGATTGCATGGAAAGAACCGTTTTCACCCATCCTACCGATTATCCGGGTAAAAGATATGGATGAAGCGGTAGAGATAGCCAACCGTTCAGAATATGGCTTACAGTCCTCCGTATTTACCAAAGATATCAATAAAGCCTTTCGTATTGCTGAAAAGTTAGAAGTGGGAACCGTACAGATTAACAACAAAACAGAAAGAGGCCCGGATCACTTCCCATTTTTGGGAGTAAAAGCTTCCGGTATGGGAACCCAGGGAGTGAGGTATTCCATAGAAGCAATGACAAGGCCAAAAGCAATCACTATTAATTTAACGGAATAACTGGAATCAGGCTGTCAGTCAGCTGAAACAGTTTGTAACCCGCCCCCTTGTATGGGGACGGGTTTTTTTGCAGTATAGCTTTAGACGGCTGAGGGCGGATAGTCCTAAACCCCAAGATGCTGTTTATTGGCACAATGAACGTGGGATATGCCAGATTTTATGGAAGTTTAACCGGCTATGATGTTGCAGAAATCTCAAATTTTGCAATTCTATTGTTTGCGTTAGTCAGCATAGGGGAAATCAATGTGATAAAAAAAGGCGAAAACCGCTTCATCACTGGAGTGTAGTTCCATTCATCCTTTAGTTTCGCATACGGGCACATGATTTCAAGCTCTTTGGATTCCTTCACGCCCCACCGGAACACAGCGCTGGTTTTTTTTAGAGTGTCGTGCTTTTTCTGATTTCTAAGCGTAAATGACGACAGCAATTCAATGAGAAGCGTACAGCCCGGAAAGGCATCGCGGATCATACCCATCAGAGCTTTGATTTCATCCTCTGAAAAATACATGATAAGACCTTCCATAATGATGAGCACTTCGCCATCCTGGTCAATTTCATTGATCCAACCGTTTTCCAGCGCGGAACAGGAGATCATTGTTTCCCGTTGCGTAACGGGTAATAGCTGTGCTCTTAGATCTGCAATTGGCTGAAAATCAATATTGTACCATCGTATTTTTCCATTATCCACTCGATGAAAACGGGTGTCCAGTCCACAGCCTAAATTGATACAGGTACAATGGGGGTGCCCTTTGATAAAGGCTTTTACTTCCCGATCCAAAATGATTGTTCTGGCGGCGCAGCCCCATAAGCTCATTTTGCCTTTGTCGAATTTTGAAAAGTCATAGTCCAGTTTTTCCGTCATTTCAATCGCATACCGATCAAAAAAAAACGGATTTGCTTTTTTGCTCTCGATTGCCCTGGCATACATGGGAATGAGCATGGTTTCCGGTACGCCTGATAATTGAACACTGAGTTTCATTGGATACTCTCCACCTTTCACGTTAGACACTAAATTGATGAGTTAGTAAAGACTAACTAAAATATACCATATACTGCATATGAAAACAAGAGTGTAATTTGGCAGAGAAAATTGAATTGCAGCGGCGAGACAAGAGCGTAGCTGCCGGAACAAAGGAAAAGCCAGCATCTTTCGGTGCTGGCCGGTAACAGCGGCTTAAAGGTCAGTGAAAAAGTAATTCCTGCCAGACCTTTGCTTATAAGTGGAGAAAGAGGGGAAGATAAAGACAGGACGGTTTTGGGGAGTAATGCGATGAATCTTATCTTTCTTTTAATGGCCTGGCTGCCAATCTTAATTGGAGCTATGGGAATTGCTTTGATTTTTTATTATTTCTATCAATGGATGAAAGGCTTTCGGTTAATAAAATACCGACTGGCAGGTGAAATCTGCCTTTTGGCTGTACTCGTGTACTTTTTGGTATTCTTTCTTTTCTGGTTTATGGGGCTGGGCCTGGCTTCTGGTTAATAATTTTCTGCTCGTTGCTTTTACAGAACCTTATAGTCTTCCAGATAGAAACGGTACTGGTCACCATTAATGTATTGTTTGCCTATGTGAATCAGCTCATGGTTCTGGTCGTAAATCTGGCAGTACAGGAAAAACAAAGGTTCTCCGTTGGATACCTGGAGAAGTTTGGCTATGTCACCTCCGGCTCGTACAATATCCAGGTAAGAATCAGTGGAATAGGTGACCTTAATCTGGTATTTATTTTCAAGAAGCTTGTAAAGAGAGCCGTCAAGAGATTCCTCCAGCAAAAAAGAAAACCGGTCATAAGGATATAAGTTGTTTTCACACATGATCGGAAACCCATCCGCCATGTTCACACGCTGAATAGAGATTGCCGGACTGCCCGCAGGTACGCCCATGGAGGAGGCATCCTCCGAAGACAGAGTGATAACTTCCCGCTTGGTAACCAGACGCGAGGGCACCATGCCGTTGGCTTCACATGCCTGTCCAAAACTTAAAAGATGTTCGATTTTTCGTTTTACCTTTGCATGCTTAACAAAGGTTCCCTTCCCTTGTTTTTTTGATAAAAAGTCCTCCTGGCAGAGCTCCTCCACTGCGCGCCGCACAGTGATACGGCTTACATTGAAAAGCTTGCTTAACTCTGTTTCAGTAGGAATTTTCTGTCCATATGGAAAAGTGCCATCCTTGATGGCGGTCTTTAATTCTTCCTTTAGTTGCCGGTAAAGCGGAATTTCATTACCTACGTCTAATTTCATTATACTTACTCCTTTAATTCATACTCGTTGTTTCAATTATACTATAGTTGTGCTATGAGGGTCAAAGCCTTTATTAAAATGACTTTATTATCCTGTCTTTGGTAAAAGTAATGATAGTATGCTTTTCTTCATTGGTGAAAATCAATAAAAAACAGGTCGAAAAATTGGATAAAATGTAGAAATGATAATATAACGTTATATGACCATTGAATATAACGTTATATTATGTTATAACGTAAGTAACAAATAATGACAAAGGAGGGATAAGAAATGACCAATACAACAGCAGATTTTCTTTTATTCTCTGACAACATCTTCACTGGACTTACGGATGAGCTGATAAAAGGCTATGTAGCTATTGTGGGTAATCAGATACTGAAAGTTGGTACCGGCAATGATTATCAAACCTTGGTTGGAGAAAAGACGAAACGATTGGAGTTGAAGGAACAGCTGGTAGCACCTGGATTTATTGATGTTCATACCTTCTTCACGGGATACGCTATTTTTCATATCGGTATGGACATGGCTGGTGCAGAGACGGCGGAGGAGTGTATGAAACGCTTAAAGATCCACGCCGGACAAAAGGGCGCGAAGGATACGCTTTTCGGACATGGCTGGAAGCCGGAGGGATTTCCGGCAGAAGCAATGGAACGGCATTTAAACGAGGCTTATCCAGATAGAAGCGTTATTATCTTCGCGGCGGACAGAAGCACCTGCATCATGAATGAGCATGCCAGGAATACTTACGGATTTACGCCGGAAAAATGCTATCCGGAGGCTTACCACAAAATCATGAGAGAGTATCTCAATGACAGAGGCTTCATCGACAGAGAATTTTCAGATTATATGAAGCTGATGAATAGCAGGGGTGTAACAACTGTTAAGGAAATGGGCTTCGATGATTATTATGGCTTTGATCATTTTCTCAAGGAAAAGGAGGAAAATAAAGAACTGACCATGCGGATCTTCTTCATGTCCCAGCCGGTAGGAGAGCAGATCAACATCGAACACGGCATTCGGATGCGGGAGAAGTTTACAGGGGATTTTGTAAGATTTTCCGGTTACAACCGTATGACGGACGGCACGGTGGCAAGCCATAAAGGGGATCTGTTAGAGCCATATGAAGGGCAGGATTATTGCTGCGGAATGGACATTGACTATGATTTAATCGAGAAGGAAGTACATTTAGCAGATGAAAATGGATTTCGTTATTCCCTCCATGCGCAGGGAGACGGAGCAGTGCATAAAGTGATGGAGATTTTCGAAAAATGTCAGAAGGAGAATGGCAAACTGGTGAACCGTCATGCGGTCACTGATCTGGAATTTTCCAATCCGGCAGATTTGGAAAAAATGGGTAAAATGGGTGTGACAGGAGAGATTTATTTCCAGATTATGTCCCTTGATCCCGGAGATGCAGTTAAGGAAAACATCGGGAAG
Source organism: Lacrimispora sp. (assembly GCF_032078915.1). Classification (GTDB taxonomy): domain Bacteria; phylum Bacillota; class Clostridia; order Lachnospirales; family Lachnospiraceae; genus Lacrimispora. The sequence continues at coordinate 82,274 of NZ_DAMAUN010000011.1, forward strand.
ACCATTGGTATGAAGCGAGGAAAATACTACTGGAACCGGAGAAAAATGCTGGACAGCGGTGCTGTACTTTCAGGGGCCACAGACTTACCGCTTATGATCACCGATATTCCTGAAGCTATCTATCACGGATGCGGCGGTTACTTCCCGGAAGGTGGACAGCCTTTTAATAAGCAGAACACGATTACAGTTCCAGAAATGCTGAAAGCATGGACCTACGGGGGTGCGGTGAATTTAAGTATGGAGGAGAAACTCGGTACCTTGGAAGAAGGGAAGCTGGCAGATATCACGGTTTTGGAACGCAATGTATTGGAAGTACCAATGGAGGAGATGAGAGACGTAAAGGTTTCTTTGACTATGGTTAACGGAGAAGTTGTATACGAGAATAATGGGGGAACAGAACATGAATGAAAAAAAGAATTTTAAACTTCAACTGCCGCACGTTTATACTCTTGCATTTATTCTGATTATAGTATTTGCCGTTTTGACATGGGTAGTGCCAAGCGGACAATTTGAAAGACAGCTGATTGACACACCGGCAGGTGAACGTGAGGTGGCAATTTCAGGTACCTATCAGATGGTTGACAAGGTGACAGACGACGGAGATCTGCGCCAGGGTATTCTGGAAATACTGATGGCGCCTACAAGAGGGATCCAGGCAGCTGCGGACGTTGTGGCATTTATCCTTTTAATTGGCGGCACATTCCAGATCCTCACAAAAACAAATGCCATGAACAGGGGAATCCGAAAGGTCATCCGCAAGCTTCAGGGGAAAGAAAGGCTGCTGATCCCTATTATGATAATTCTTTTGGGGATCGGAGGAACTACGTTCGGTATGTCGGAAGAAGTCATTCCCTTTTATATCATGCTGATGCCAATCTTCTTTGCTATGGGATATGATTCCATGACGACATTCATGGTTGTATTCTTAGGCCCTCAGATCGGTTATGCGGCGTCTACAACGAACCCCTTTAATGTATTAATTGCTCAGGGGGTAGCGGGAATTCAGGGGAACCCACAACTCATTTACCGTTTTGCATGGTGGATCATCATGATGGCTGTATCGGTTGCTTTTGTAATGCGCTATGCCGCCAGGGTACACAAAAATCCTTCGGTTTCTATTACTTATAAAGATGATGTTTTGAAAAAGCAGGAATTTGCAATGGATGAAGGCGATACATCCTTTACGCTCCGTGACAAGCTGGTGCTTGTTGTATTTGGCCTTGGAATGGCAACGATCATCTTTGGAATTTTAAAATATGGCTGGTACATGGATGAAATTTCTGCAATCTTCCTGGTTATGGGTATTCTTATGGGAATCGTAGGAGGAATGAAGGAAAAAGAAATTGCAGAAGAATTCGTCATTGGTGTAAAAGACCTCGCATTTGCAGCGGTTGTAGTCGGTGTTTGCCGCGGTATTCTTGTCGTTGCAGAAAATGGTATGATCATTGATACAATCTTAAATACACTGTCAAGCAGCCTTGCCAGCTTTAACAGTGTGGCATTCACCACAGTGATGTATGTGGTTCAGTCACTCCTGTCCTTCCTGGTACCTTCTTCCTCTGCGCTGGCATCATTGACCATGCCGATTATGGCGCCTTTATGTGATCTGCAGGGAGTGAATCCGGAGGCAAGCGTAACCGTATTGCAGTTTGCGAACCAGTTGACCAATATGATCAGCCCGACCGCAGGTATGACCGTGGCAGGACTTGCAGTGTGCAGGATTTCCTTCGGGCAGTGGTGGAAAACAATCTGGAAGTTTTTTATGGCAGTAACCGTATTAGCTTTGGTATTTTGCGCGGTATCAGCAATTTTATAAGACGCTGTATGCCTGCAGAAATACCGATCAGCAATCATTAGAAATAAATAAAAAAAGGTGAGAGAGAAATCATGAACGAAAAAAAAATGACAAAAGCAATTTTATCTGGCAGAGAAAAAATAGAGGATGTTTATTTTGTGGCATGCGGCGGTTCCTTAGTGGATCTGTATCCAGGGTATTACTTTGTACGCAGTGAGTCTAAAACCATGCATGCTGACTGGATCACAAGCAAGGAATTTGTGGTAACTCCTCCGACCCATCTTGGAAAAACCAGTCTTGTATTTATCTGCTCCCATGGAGGTAATACAAACGAAACCGTCGAAGCTGCCCATATGGCAAAAGACTTGGGCGCCGCTGTAATCACAATGACGCACAATCCTGATTCTGCGTGTAACGATGATTCTATGATGCCGGTCATTTACGACTGGTCAGATCATGTGAATGAAAAAGAAAAACCACAGGGAATTGTTCTCCGGGTATTAAACGAACTCATGAAAGCTCAGGAGCCGGATTATGCAAAATACGATGCAGTAAAAGATGGTCTGGAAAAAGCAGACGAAATCGTCCGCGCAGCCATCGCAAAGGTAAAAAACCGTACATGGCTTTTTGCAGAAAAATATTATAAGGAAGATTATCTGTATATCATGGGCTCCGGCGCTTCCTATGCAGCAGCTTACGGTTTTGCAATCTGCTCCCTTCAGGAAATGCAATGGATGGATTGTTGTTACTTAAATTCGGCTGAATATTTCCACGGACCATTTGAGGTGACCGATGAGGAGCATCTATATATCCTGTTAATGAGCAGAGGAAGAAACCGTATCATGGATGAAAGATGTCTTGCCTTCCTTGAAAAATATGGAAAAAAATACGAAGTAATCGATGCGGATGAATTAGGCTTAGAAACGATCGATGACAGCTGTGTTGAGTACTTCAACCCCATGGTATTCTACGCAATGAGCGTTGCTTACAGAAATGCCCTTCAGGATAAAAGATGCCATCCAACAGATATGAGACGTTACATGGGGGTTGTAGAGTACTAAAATAAATAAAATGGCGAGGTGTGGGTCATGGACAAATATGATGTAAGTGTACTGGGATTTGGTGATAATGTGGTAGATAAATATGTGCATATCAAGACGATGTATCCAGGAGGAAACTGCGTGAATTTTGCAGTATATGCAGATATGTTTGGAGCAAAAAGAAGCGCTTATATGGGATACTTCGGAAATGATGAAGAAGCGGAGCATGTAATTGCCACTTTAGAAGAAATTGGAATTGAAATGATTAAATGTGAGCAGCTGGAAGGTGAGAACGGCTGTGCAAAAGCAACGATCATTGATGGGGACCGTATATTTCTTGGCTCTAATGAAGGCGGTATCCGGGGAAAAACTCCTTTTATTCTGGACCGCTTTGATCTGGAGTATATAAAACAGTTCGACCTGGTTCATTCAGGAAATTACTGCTTTATGGAAAAGGAACTTCATAAGATTCGTGAGGCAGGGATCCTTGTTTCCTTTGATTTTTCCGATGATTCCACGGAGGAATATTACCAAAAGGTGGCTCCGGACGTTGATTTTGCTTTCTGCTCCTTTGACGGAACCAATGAAGAAGCAAAAGAGCATTTAAAAAAGGTGGTTTCCTACGGCCCGAAGCTGGCAGTGGCGTCAAGAGGTGCTGACGGCTGTATCCTGTACGATGGAAAAAGCTTCTATATGCAAAAGGCTGCGCCTGTCGAAACAGTGGTGGATACCATGGGCGCCGGAGACTCTTTAATTACATCCTTCATGGTTGGTTATGTTGCTCATCTTAAAAGAGGTGAGGCAGAGGCTGGTGCTATTACAGAAAGCCTGCAGACGGCAGCAGGCTTTGCAGCAAAAATCTGCGGAATCAGCGGCGCATTTGGATACGGTAAAATATACGAATAAGAGAATGGAACGAAAAGCACCAGTAAAAGAAATTATTCTTCTGCTGGTGCCTTTTTTTCTCCAATGTTCCGGTGCTTCCTGGGTGTTATATGAAATTCTCTTTTAAACAAACGGTCGAAATAACTGGTACTCTCAAATCCGGTTTGCTCCGCAATGTCGGTTATGGAGAGGTCTGTTTGAAGGAGCAGCTTCCATGCTTTATGGAGCCGGTATTTATTCAAGTATTCTATGGGCGACAAAGGAACGGAGCATTGAAAGCAGCGGAGAGCCTCCCGCTTGCTCACCCCCACGGATGCGGCGATTTCTTTCAGGGTAATCTTTTTCCGGTAGTTCTCTTCAATAAAACAGGTCATGCCTTTAAACCGGGCCTGAGAAATCCTGCTTACCCCCGTATTTTCCATGGTCGCAAATTCCATCCTGTGTTCAAACAAGCTGGTCCAAACCATGCAGATGATGATATGGGTCTCCAGCTCCCAGGAAGGACCGGGATTTTCGCATAGGTCATACAGTCTTGAAAGGGAAGAAAGAACGTCTTTTTGCCAGGAGATGCTTCTTTTTAAGACAAAATGGGAAATACCCGAAGTGAGAAAAGGAAGCATGTATTTATCATAAATGGAACTGTTTTCAGGTGCAATAAAATCGGATGCAAACAAAACGTTGGGGATAACTGCGGTCCCGGCTGAAAGAAAGCGGTGAATGACTCCGGAATTAATAAAAATCCCATCCCCTGCTTCCAGTATGTAATTGATATTGCCGATGGAACACTGCAGGATTCCTTCTGTAACAGATACCAGTTCAAATTCCCTGTGCCAATGCCAGTCAATGCACCTGTTATCGAATTTTCCTACATCTTCATAATAATATTGAAATGGAAAGGTGGAGGAGCCGTGGGAGACAAGCTCCATCATGGATTCGTCGGTGAGTATTTTCGTGCTTTGCATAGAGCGTTCTCCTTTTGCATTGTCTGGCCCTTGTCTGGCTGATTGGCTAGATTGTATCATAAACTGGCGGTAAATTACAAGATTTCGAATCAAAAATGCGGTATAATACAAAAAAATGAATAGCAGGTGATTCTCAATGAATAAAGATTATACCAAAACCGTCCATGCCTGTTTCATGAGTTATATCGTGCAGGCGATCATTAACAATTTTGTCCCTCTTTTATTTCTTACGTTTCAGTCAGAGTATGGCATTTCCTTATCCAGGATTACCATGCTTGTGACCTTTAATTTTGGAATTCAGCTGATCGTGGATTTACTGTCTGCGGGCATCGTCGACCGGGTCGGTTACCGGGCTTCCATGATAACGGCCCATATATTGTCAGCAATAGGTCTGGTGTCCTTAACCATTCTGCCCGGATTGTTTTCCCAGGCATGGATCGGTCTTTTTGCAGCAGTGGTCATCTACGCAGCGGGAGGCGGTTTATTGGAGGTTCTGGTCAGCCCCATTGTAGAAGCCTGTCCCACGGATAATAAGGAAAAGGCCATGAGTATGCTTCATTCCTTTTATTGCTGGGGGCATGTGGGAGTAGTCCTGGTGTCCACCATATTTTTCAGTATTGCCGGGTTAAAAAACTGGAGGCTGCTGGCGCTTTTCTGGGCGCTGATTCCTTTTGTCAACATGTTTTTATTTTTTAAGGTACCCATTGCACCGCTTATAGAAGAGGAAGAAGGCCTTTCCTTTAAGGGACTCATTGGAAAACGGATATTCTGGGGATTCATGCTTCTCATGGTTTGTGCCGGAGCCAGCGAACAGGCGGTGAGCCAGTGGGCATCCGCTTTTGCAGAGAAGGGACTGGGAGTGAGTAAGGCCATAGGGGACCTTGCAGGTCCCATGCTTTTTGCCACGATGATGGGAATCTCCAGGGCTCTCTATGGAAAGTACGGAGAAAAGGTGAATTTAAAAAAGATGATGATTGCAAGCGGAATCCTGTGCATAGGTTCTTATTTTCTGATCTCTCTTTCCCCCTTTCCTGCGCTGGGCCTTTTGGGTTGCGGCTTGTGCGGTCTGTCTGTGGGAATCATGTGGCCAGGTTCCTTTAGCATGGCTTCTGCCTCCATACGGGGAGGAGGGACCGCATTGTTTGCATTTCTGGCTCTGGCAGGGGACCTGGGCTGTTCCGGCGGGCCTACCTTTGTTGGCGTTGTTTCCGGATATTTTGGAAACAACTTAAAAATCGGAATATTGGGGGCTGTCCTGTTCCCTATTATTCTGGTATTCACCCTGATCCGCTTTTACAGAGCAGACAGAAAAACAGAAGGTTTCATGAAAAATAATCAGGAACAAATGAATTATGACATATAGATGTCATGTTCGGTATGCTATCATCCACTTACCATAGAAAGAAATGCCTGACAGATATCCGATTATGCTTCAAATCAGGCAAGAAAGAGGAAAAGAGGTAAGAAAGATGGATTTTGAGAGGATTGAGCTTAAGGAAAAAAAGGTAGTGGGGCTGTTGGCCCGGACAAACAACGCGTCACCGGATATAGGAAATGTGATCGGGGGTCTTTGGGAGAGCTTTTACGGGAAGGGGGTTTATTCCGCTATTAAAAATAAGAGCAATGATAAGGCCCTGGGGATCTATACGGATTATGTAGAAAATGAATCAGACGATTACAGTGTCATAGTGGCCTGTGAGGTGGAAGCAGCGGATGAACTCCCGGAAGGTACGGTGGCAAGGACCATTCCGGCAGGAACATATGCCAAATTTGTAGTAAGGGGAAACATGATAGAGGCGGTTGCAAAGTTCTGGCAGGAGCTTTGGAAGATGGACCTGCCAAGAGCTTTTGAATGCGATTTTGAAGAATATCAGAACGGGGACATGGAAGATGCACTGGTTCATATTTATATCGGTTTAAAGGACTAAAAAAAAGAAGGAGGGAGCCGTCAACGGTTTTCCCTCCTATTGTTTTTAGTAAATGACTTCTTCATATCCTTCTGTGGAAGGAAATTCAATGGAAACGGTTTTCCCAGGATTGTTATAATCCAGATTCATATTCATGAGCATGCCCAAGGACTCATTATCTTCGGTGATGGTCATGTAAATGGAAATGGCCTCCCTGGAAAAATAGCCTTCCGGGCTTATGACTGCTTTCCCGTCAATCCGGTCGATCTTATAATCGGAGTCAGAAAGAGTCGGCCAAATCTCATCGTAGAAATTGGTGAGATATGTTTCAAGGCCTTCTGTTTTGCTGGAATACATAAGGATTTTATTACCGGCGTCACCGTCTGCAATTTGTACATTATCCAGGAATGCCCCAAACTGTCCGGTCAGCCCTCCCAAAGTGATGTTTCTTGTCATATCTTCATATCCGATGTTCATCTTGTATTTTTCATACATTCCTGCATCCAGATAATAGCAGCCCCTGGTATAGAAGGAAGTCTCTGAATTACTTATTCCCAGCATATCCATAGTAGTCAGGTAAAGAAACTCCATGTTAGGAGTGTTTAAGTCATGATACTTAAGCTGCATATTCATGGAGACCGGGATATCCAGCCAGTCATAGGTAAGATTCATCTGGATGTCTGCAGTGATATCCAGGCCGGACAGCCCGGAACTTTTCTGGTCTGCTTCCTGATAAAGCTCCATCCCCTTCTGGTTTATGCTCCGCGCGGCAGCAGGATTAGAGGCCTTTTGGCGGACAATGCCCTGATCGGTCCATGCGCCGGATTCATTGACCGTGCTGCCGTCGGGGGCAGTGGACCCGGTCAGGATATAACCATTTTCATCAAAATAGTAGCATTCTGCCATTCCATCCCCGTCTGAGTCGATCCATTTCCAGGCGGAAGAGGGATAGGACTTATCTCCGTCCTGCCACCACCAGCCATGGCTGTCCTGCTTCCAGGCTCCTGCATGGGCGGTTGATGCCATGGATAAGGATAGAAGCGATGCGACTGCTAATAATTTTATCATCTTTTTCATGCTGTTTTTATTCCTCCTGCTTGTTATATTCGCCTTTATGATGAGAAAAGGCTTGGACAAAGCTTCCGGGTTATTGCACTTATTCGTCCATTGTACCATAATTTGGTAAATACAACAAGAAAATGCTGTCATATGTTCCCAACGATGAATTTCTTGTTCCGTACGACATTGATGAATATTTGTCAATGTGTTAAAATATGGAAGAAACAAGAGAAAAGGAGAAAGGCAGAATGTACGAGTACATCAGTAATTTAGAGAACATACCTCTTTTTGCGGCGTCAGATTAGATCCGCTGAGGAGAGGACAGGTAGGATTGGTACTTAAAAATTAAAAAACATTTGGAGGAATTGAGCGTGAATAATGAGTTATATGCTGTTTTAGCTGGATTAGGTATTTTTATTTTTGTATTTCTTTTAGTTGTTTGTATTTTACTATTAGTTTCGAATTGGAAGATTTTTTCGAAAGCCGGTAAGCCGGGCTGGGCGTCATTGATACCATTTTATAATATTTATATAATGTCTGATATCGCATTTGGAAATTTGAACTATTTTATTGCGGTTCTGATTACAGGGGGAGTTTCTTTTTTTGGAGGATTTTTAGATATCAGCATCTTAAGCAATCTTGCAGGATTGGCTTCATTTGTTATATATATCATTTATTGCGTTAAGCTTTCTAAAGCATTTGGAAGAAGCGGCGGTTTTGCAGTTGGCTTAGTGCTGTTGCCATTGATATTTTTCCCGATACTGGGACTTGGCAGCGCTGAGTACGTAGGACCTCAAGAGAAGGAAAGCGTGTGATAAAACAAGATATGAATAAACAAAAATTTATTAAATATACATTTCTTCTTTGTATCATAGGGCTCATCTTATGTGGAAGTGCCGGCTGTACGCAACAGAAAAAAGTACAACCGGAAATTCTTTGGGTCAATGGTACTTATGCTGTTTTAACAGAGCTTAACGGTGGAGATTATACGCTCTTAGGAGGCATGAAGGCGAATGATTTCAATAAACGGCTTGAGCTTGCGTCATTGGAGGAATGGTGGGATGTGACGGACAGAGCCAGTGCGGACGAAACCTTAAACTGGCTGCTTGACACAGGGCACCGGGCCGACTATGCTTCGCTGATGCAGGTGCTGGAAGAGGACGATGCTTCGGGACTTGAACGGGAGGAACTGGCCAAATATCTTAGTGAAATTGTGGGTGACGAAGAGGAAGCCAAATATCTCGTAAATGCATATGACAACTACGTAAATTACGGAGCAGGAGCCATCGACGGCTGGGACTACTGCCGTGCAGTATCCTTGTGCGGCTGGTATTATATTGCCGGATTTTATACGGAACAGGAAGCATTGGATAAGTCACTTGAAATAGCGCAGACGATTCAAAAAAGGTTTTCATCATGGGATGAGATGATGGACAGTTACTTAAGAGGGTATGAATATTGGTCTTATGAAAGCGGAGATGCCCGGCGGGAAATCTATGAAGATATCAAAACAAGGAATAACAATCTCTATCTGCTGGATTGGAACCTGCCGCTGACTTAATCAAATCGCAGACCTGCACAATGTAAATATAGTTTACATAAGAATTAATAAAGGAATTAGCATAAGCTAATTCCTTTATTGTAGTGTGCCCAGCGGGCGCACGTTCTAATGGGTGAAAGTCCCTAGTCCACCC
>NZ_DAMAUN010000012.1:0-88989 GCF_032078915.1 Lacrimispora sp.
ATTATGCAGATCGGGATCCGATTACATGATGTCGCACCTGGGACCCTCGAGGAACGGGTGAAGATTGCCCACCAGCAGGGATTTACCTGTGCCCATTTAGCCCTGGCAAAAACTGTGCAGGAGCATTCCGTGGAGAATTCCGCGCTGACCCCAGGCTACGCTTCATATTTGCGTAAAAAATTCGCAGAACATGATGTGGATATCGCAGTCCTGGGCTGCTATTTAAATCTGGCCCATCCAGATCCGGAAGAAATCAAAAAAATCCAGGAGCGTTATTTCGCCCATCTGCGTTTTGCTTCCATTTTAGGCTGCAGCGTTGTCGGAACCGAAACTGGCGCACCGAATAAGGAATATTGTTATGAACCGGCCTGCCACACAGAAGAAGCCCTTCATACATTTATCACCAATTTGCGTCCGGTAGTGGAGTGTGCGGAAAAATTCGGTGTGATTCTGGCTATCGAACCGGTGTGGAACCATATTGTATACAATTCCAAGCAGGCATTGAAGGTTCTTAAAACCATTGGTTCGCCGAATTTAAGAATTATCCTGGATCCCGTAAATCTCTTGTCAGCGGAAAACAGCAGCAATTACGAGCAGGTAATAAGGGAAGCCATTGAGGATCTAGGCGGTTATACAGATGTTCTACATATGAAAGACTTTGTAGTGGAAGACGGCCGGATCAAATCCGGCGCCCCGGGAACCGGAGTTATGAAATATGATGCGGTCCTGGATTTTGTGAAAAAAGAAAAACCATATATCCAGATGACCATTGAGGACAGCAGACCGGATAACGCAGAATGGTCAAGGAAATTTCTTGAAAGCTGGGCTGCAGACTTATGATAAATAAAAACAGAAACCGTGTTCTTGTTCAGGACTTCCGGTTTCTGTTTTTATTTGTGGGGGATTATCTCTTACTAATCAATAATGCTTTGCTGCACCTGGTTACACTTTCTTCCGATCAGTTTAAGCATTCCTTCATAACTTCATATGCGCCTTTTTCTTTGATGCCTGTTAAATAACCAGCCACGGCCTCTTCGAATCCAGGAATTTTACTTAAATCCTCATCCCAGAAGTCAGCATTGGTGCAAACTGCATGAACAAGGGAAGCCGCATCGTCATCCTTGTGATCATAGAAGAACTGAAGAATCGGCTTATCATCCTTGATGGTGTATTCGTCACCAGCAGGGCGTGCTGCAACAAGGCCGTCGACCGTAAGTTTCATTCCGTTATAGAATGCAATGTAAAAAGCGAAGGAGGCTGTTATACATTTAGGGAGTGTGCCTGTTTTCTCCACGTAGCTTTTAAGAGAAGGCATAACCCGGGCTTTCCATTTGGAGGTGGTATTTAAGGAAATGGATAACAGGGCATGATCAATAAATGGGTTTTTGAAACGCTCCGTAACAGAGGATGCAAAACTCATTAATTCCTCCTTTGGAAGGGTCAGGGTGGGAATGATCTCATCATAAATGGTCTTATTCATAAAGCCGCAGATCACTTCGTCATCCATGCAGCTGCGGACGATATCCTGTCCGGAAAGGTAAGCGCCTAATACAAATGAAGTGTGTGCGCCGTTTAAAATGCGGACCTTTCTCTGCTTATATGGCTTGTGGTCGTTACAGATGATAACAGGGAGACCTGCTTCTTCAAAAGGAAGTTCTTTCTTTAAGCTGTCCGGTCCTTCGATGACCCAGAAGCCGAAGACTTCACCGGTATCGATGATGTTATCCTGATAGCCTAATTCTTCACAGATGGCAGCAGCTTCATTTCTCGGATATCCGGTCACGATACGGTCTACCAGAGTGGAGCAGAAGATGTTCTCCTCTTTGATCCACTGAATGAATTCATTGCCCAGGTTCCATTGCCCGGCGTATTTTAAAACACATTTCTCCAGCTCTTTTCCGTTGTCATCGATCAGCTCGCAGGAGAGGATAACAAAGCCCTTTCCGGCTTCCTTTCCGAACGTTTCAAATCTTCTGTAAAGGAACTGGGTCAGTTTTCCAGGATAGCTGTCAGCCGGAACATCTGTAAACTGGCAGGAAGGATCGTAGGTAATACCAGCTTCAGTGGTATTGCAGGCAATGTAGCGCAGGTCGGGATTATCCGCACAGGCCAATACGGACTCATAATCTGCATAAGGATTTAAGCATCTGCTAACACAGGAGATCACCCGTTTGGCATTTACCTTCTGCCCGTTTTCAAAGCCGCGGAGGAAAAGAGTATAAAGTCCTTCCTGTTCGTTGATCATATCCGCAAGACCTGGTGCAATGGGCTGGCATAAAACAACCTTGGAGTTAAATCCGGTTTTTTCATTCAGGACATCGATAAAATAATCCACAAATGCCCTTAAGAAATTACCTTCACCGAATTGCAGCACCCGTTCCGGGGCTTCCTTTAAAAGATATCCGTCATACCCAAGTTTTTCCAGTGTTTCATAACATAACTTTTCCATTGAATTTATCTCCTTTTTTCTTCATTGCATATTTCAATCTGCATTCTGCATTCATATAAGAACACAGAATGGCATAGTAGTTGAATTATAAGGTCACGCCCTGCTTAAAGATAGCCATGTCGTGAAAACCTGCTTCTTCGGATTTTACCTTTTTGCCGGAAGCTACCTCGATGACAAAATCAAAGAATTCATTTTTAAGGGTGTCCATATCCGTACCCTCAACCAGTACGCCGCAGTTAAAATCGATCCAGTTACTCTTTTTTGTGCTTAAGGCAGTGTTGGTCGAAATCTTCATGGTCGGTACCGGACATGCAAATGGAGTACCGCGGCCTGTGGTGAACAGGACAATGTGGGCACCGGAAGCAGCCAGTGCCGTGGAGGCTACTAAGTCGTTACCAGGAGCACTTAAGAGATTTAATCCCTTATCGTGTACCGGTTCCCCGTATTTTAATACATCTACGACCGGAGCGCTGCCGGATTTCTGGACGCAGCCCAAGGATTTGTCCTCCAGGGTGGAGATACCCCCCTTTTTGTTGCCTGGGGAAGGGTTTTCGTAGATGGTCTGGTTATGGCTGGTGAAATAGTTCTTGAAATCATTGATCAGATCCACGGTTTTATCAAAGGTTTCTTCATTCTGGCAGCGGTTCATAAGAAGCGTTTCCGCACCGAACATCTCGGGAACCTCCGTCAGGATGGTGGTTCCGCCTTTGGAAACCAGCATATCGGAGAATGCTCCTACCGTGGGATTGGCCGTGATTCCGGATAAACCGTCGGAACCGCCGCATTTCATGCCAATGATGAGTTCGCTGCAGCTTACGGGCTCTCTGTGGAACGTACCTGCGTATTCAGCCAGCTGTCCGATGAGCTCCATGGCATCTGCCATTTCATCCTCAGACTCCTGAGTTACCAGGAATTTCACCCGGTTCTCGTCGTAATCGCCGATATAGGGTTTCAGCTCGGCAACGCTGCTGTTTTCACAGCCAAGTCCCAGGACCAGAACGCCTCCGGCGTTGGGATGGTTGATTAAATCAGCCAGAATGGTTCTTGTATATTCCTGGTCGTCACCCATCTGGGAACAGCCATAAGGATGAGGGAATGCGGCAACTTCATCAATGGAGCCGCCTACGTATTTCTTAGCCATACGCTCCAGCGCAGTGGCTATGTTATTGACACAGCCAACAGTAGGAATGATCCAGATTTCATTGCGCACACCAACTTTTCCATCCGGCCTGCGGTAGCCTTGAAAGAAACGTTCTTCTGTGGGGACAACAGCCGTTTCCTGTTTCTCGTACGTATAAGTAAGTAAATCCCCCAAACCTGTTTTTAAATTATGGGTGTGAATCCAGGCCCCTGTCTTAATATGTTCCTTTGCCATGCCAATGGCACAGCCGTATTTGATGACGGATGAGCCGGCAGGTATATCGGCAAGGGCGAATTTATGACCCTGTGGGATATCTTCCAGGAGTGTAACGGTATTTCCGCCTATCTCTGCGGCAGTGCCGGAAGAAAGCGGCTTTAATGCAACTGCAACATTATCTCCGGAATGAATTTTGATAAAATCCTGCATAAGCTTCCTTTCCTTTCTTGGTACCAGAATCAATCGGTACATGTAATGTAAGTACTTACATAAAACATACACTATTTTGGTGCAGACGTCAATAGGGAAAGAAAAAAAGAGATTTTTCTTTTTATTTAGGGGAACAATTTAAGAAAAAAACTGAATTTTTTAAGAAATAAAATCAGCAATAACAGTTGCTTTACAGAAATTTATCCTGTATAATGAAGCGAGAAAAGTGTAAGCGCTTACGCGCGCTTTGTGTGTGGAAATTTTGATGAGTAAAAGGGACTACCAGGATGAACATTTATGACATTGCAGAACTAGCAGGAGTTTCCATCGCTACCGTATCCCGGGTGGTGAACGACAGCCCCCGTGTGAGTGAGAAAACAAAACAAAAAGTCAGGACGATTATGGAAGAAAACGGCTATACTCCCAATGTATTTGCCAGGGGCCTTGGGCTTGATTCCATGAAGACCATTGGGATTTTATGTCCGGACGTATCAGATGCTTATATGGCTACAGCGGTAGCCCATTTAGAGAGCCTTATGCACGAGCATGGTTACGACTGTATTTTATGCTGCAGCGGGTTTGAACAGTCCGTGAAAGAAAAATATGTCAGCCTTCTTCTTGCAAAGCGGATCGATGCGCTCCTCATGGTCGGTTCTACTTATGCAGGAACAGGAGAACCGGATAAAAATACGCAGTATGTCCGCGATGCAGCAAAACAGGTTCCCGTATTTTTGATCAACGGATATTTGGATGGCGAGAATATTTATTGCGCTTATGGAGATGATTATCAGGCAACCTACGATGTGACCAGCCAGATGATTGAGACAGGACGGCGCAGAATCCTGTTTCTCTGCGATTCCCATTCTTACAGCGCAAATCAGAAACTGGCAGGTTATGAATCCGCTTTAAGAGCCCACGGGCTTCCTGTTCTGGGAGATTTAAAGCTTTATGTAAAGAACCGGATCCATACGGTAAGGGATATCCTGCTGGAGCGCCGTGATTTACGATTTGACAGCGTGGTAGCCACAGATGACGGTCTTGCCGTAGGAGCGATTAAGTATGCCAATGCAAAGCTTTTAAAGGTTCCGGAGAATTTGTGCATTACCGGATTTAATAATTCTGCCCTGTCGATCTGCAGCGATCCGGAGCTTTCTTCCATTGATAACCGGGTCGAGGAATTATGCAACATCTCCGTCGATAATATGATGAAAATCCTTCTGGGAGAAGAAACGGAAGTTAACAGGAATAACCGGATTCCATGCCGGCTGATCAAGCGGTGTACCACTGATTTTTAGCCTATTGTCATTTCTTTCCGTGTATGCTAAAATATAATCTCAGTAAATATTGGAAATGGGCATTAATAAGGAAACACCCTACGGGTATCCCTTTATGCCCAAGGAGCATGGGCAATATTAAGGAAAGGGCGGTGGCAGAAACGATGGAGCATGATGGAGATAATGTGGTGCTTTGCGGTGCCAATTCCTATGAGCAGAAATATTATTTTAACCAGCAGTTTGTGAGCCTCCCCGAAAGCATCAAGCAGGATCTTCAAATTATGTGCGTGCTTTATACCGAAGATGTAGGAGGAATCCTTATCATGGAATACGATGAGGATGGCACCCTGGAATTTAAGGTGACAGCAGAGGAGGGGGATTATCTGTTTGATGAGATCGGAAGCGTGCTGAAGATCAAGCAGTACCGGAAAGAGAAAAAGGAACTTCTGGAATCTTTGGAAATGTATTACCGGGTGTTTTATCTGGGAGAAGAATTGGAAGACGGAGAAATAGATACGTGATGCTTAGAATTGGAAATTTGACGTTGGATAATAACCTGATACTGGCACCGATGGCAGGAGTTACGGACCTGCCATTTCGTTTTCTCTGCAGGGAGCAGGGCTGCGGTATGGCAGTAACAGAGATGGTCAGCGCCAAGGCAATTTTATATAAAAACAAAAATACGAATGAGCTGCTAAAGGTGGCCGATGGGGAAGGTCCTGTCAGCCTCCAGCTTTTTGGTTCTGATCCGGATATCATGGCGGATATTGCGGCTCAAGTGGAAGAAGGGCCCTATGCATTCATTGATGTGAACATGGGATGTCCCATGCCGAAGATCGTTAATAACGGCGAGGGGTCGGCGCTAATGAAGGATATCAGGCTTGCAGAGCGTATTTTAACTGCTATGGTAAAGACCGTTAAAAAGCCTGTGACCGTAAAATTCAGAAAAGGCTTTACAGAAGAGGACTGCAATGCCGTGGAATTTGCCAAAATGGCGGAAAGCTGCGGAGTAGCGGCAGTGGCTGTTCATGGCAGGACCAGGGAGCAGTATTATTCAGGAACAGCGGACTGGGATATAATAAGGAAGGTAAAGGAAGCTGTCACAATTCCGGTCATCGGAAACGGCGACGTATTTAAGCCGGAGGATGCTAAGGCTCTTCTGGAGGAAACTGGCTGTGACGGGGTGATGATCGCCAGAGGAGCCAAGGGAAATCCCTGGATCTTTAAAAGGACTCTGCATTATCTGGAAACAGGAGAGCTGCTTCCCGGACCTGCCAGAGAGGAAATCTGCAAGATGATCATCCGACACGGTACCCTGCAGATGGAGCATAAAGGTGAAGTGGCAGCCATGCGTGAGATGCGTGGGCATATGGCATGGTATACGGCTGGGCTGCCTCATTCCGCAAAGCTAAGAAATGATATTAACCAGGTGGGTACTATGGACGAATTAAGACGTTTTGTGGAAGATCGGATGGCCGGCTTCCAGCCAGAGAATTAGAATCAGGAACAGTTACATTCTTGACAATTTTAGATGTTTACGCTATAATATTTGGAATGCGAATGAGCGAGTATGAAACCAGGAGGAATCAAAAACCATGGTAGATAAGAAGAATATTTTAACCTACGAAGGCCTTAAAAGATACGAGGATGAGCTTCAGAATTTAAAGGTGGTAAAAAGAAAAGAAGTTGCCCAAAAGATCAAGGAAGCCAGGGAGCAAGGCGACTTATCCGAAAACGCTGAGTATGATGCCGCTAAGGATGAACAAAGAGACATTGAGCTGCGTATTGAAGAACTGGAGAAGCTCCTTAAGAATGCAGAGGTAGTTGTTGAGGATGAGATCGATTTAGATAAGATTAACATTGGCTGCAAGGTAAAAGTCTACGATGTTGATGAAGACGAAGAGATGGAGTTCAAAATTGTGGGTTCCACGGAGGCAAACAGCCTTCAGAATAAAATTTCCAATGAATCCCCGGTTGGTCATGCACTGATTGGCAGGAAAGTAGGAGATGTAGTAGACGTAGAGACACAGTCCGGTGTGATCCAGTATAAGGTTCTGGAAATCCAGAGAGTGTCATAGAAAATTAGCCGTTCGATGAGCCGTCTGGCGAATCGAACTTCCTTAACATAGTTCACAAAGGAGTGCAAACAGGTGGCAGAACAGCAGAATCAAAACCAGAATCAGGTGAAAGAAGAGGACTTAAACCATTTGCTGAAGGTCCGCCGGGAAAAGCTGGCAGAGCTTCAGGAATCGGGAAAGGATCCGTTTAAAGTTACAAAGTACGATGTTAATGTACACAGCAGTGAAATCAAAGAGCATTATGAAGAATGGGAAGGAAAGGAAGTATCCATTGCAGGACGTCTTATGTCTAAGCGCGTGATGGGGAAAGCTTCCTTCTGTAATGTACAGGATTTAAAGGGCAGTATTCAGTCCTATGTGGCCAGAGACAGTATCGGAGAAGAGGAATACAAGGAATTCAAGAAGCTGGATATCGGTGATATCGTAGGCATTAAGGGAACTGCGTTTACAACAAAGACGGGAGAAGTTTCCATCCATGCTGAGAGCGTTCATCTGCTTACTAAGAGCCTTCAGATTCTTCCTGAGAAGTTCCACGGCCTGACCAATACGGATATTCGTTATAGACAGAGATATGTGGATCTGATCATGAACCCTGAAGTAAGGGATACGTTTGTAAAGCGTTCCCAGATCATCAAGTCCATACGTGACCATCTGGATGCCCAGGGTTTTATGGAGGTGGAGACACCTATGCTGGTTGCCAATGCAGGCGGCGCTGCTGCAAGACCGTTTGAAACTCACTACAACGCTCTTGATGAGGATGTAAAGCTGCGTATTTCTCTGGAACTTTACTTAAAGAGATTGATCGTAGGCGGTCTGGAAAGAGTTTATGAAATCGGGCGCGTTTTCCGTAATGAAGGCGTGGATACCCGTCATAACCCAGAGTTTACTTTAATGGAATTATATCAGGCTTATACCGATTACCACGGCATGATGGATCTGGTGGAGGATTTATTCCGGTCAGTTGCCCTTAAGGTCCTTGGAACGGCTGTGGTGAACTATGATGGTGTGGAAATTGACTTATCAAAGCCATTTGAACGCATTACCATGGTAGATGCTTTAAAGAAATACAAGGACATTGATTTTACAACCATTCATACGGATGAGGAAGCCAAGGCTCTGGCAGACCAGTACCATGTGGAGTATGGGGCGCACCATAAGAAGGGCGATATTTTAAGCATGCTTTTTGAGGAATTTGTTGAAGAGCATCTGGTACAGCCGACCTTTATTATGGACCATCCGGTAGAGATTTCTCCTCTTACCAAGAAAAAGCCTGAAGATCCGGATTATACGGAGCGTTTCGAGCTGTTCATTACAAAGCGTGAGATGGCAAATGCTTACTCTGAGTTGAATGATCCTCTGGATCAGATCGAGCGCTTTAAGGCTCAGGAAGCACTTCTTGCAGCTGGAGACGATGAAGCTAATTCCATGGATGATGATTTTGTAAATGCACTCATGATCGGTATGCCTCCTACTGGCGGTATTGGTATTGGTATTGACAGGTTTGTTATGCTGCTTACGGATTCTTATGCGATTAGGGATGTGTTGTTGTTCCCGACGATGAAAAGCTTGGATAAATAAATCCAGTGTTTATAAGACTTGCGAGAGATTCCGATGTCCAAAGGACATCAAAAGGACATCAAATCGTTGGTCGAGTCCGAATGAGTTCGAATGAGCTGAAATTTTGGTAAACGAAGTTGAATTTAATAATAAGCACTATTTTAGGGCACTTTTCTAGAGAAATTTAGAAAGGTGTCCTTTTTTGCGTTATGGAGAAAATGATGTCCTTTTCAGGAAAGAGGTAAAAAGCATGATGAAAGACATGGGATTTAATTATAGAGAAGCAGAAGAAAGCAGAAAAAAGTTTGTGAGGTATAAAGATGGCTGCAAAGTCTACGGAATGGGTGTATCAAAGTTTCAGGAAATTGCGAAGAAAGCAAATGCGGTATATAAGGTGAATCAGATGGTGCTTGTAAATACAGAGATTCTTGATTGCTATCTGGAACGATTTAGATTAACAAGTAAAGAGGTGAATTTAGATGGCGAATGAGTTACAGACTTCAATTAGAGCATATACAGCAGATGATATTCAAATAAAAAGATTTCTTAGAGTGGACGAAGCACGACAACTTTTCCAGCTAGAAGAGGAAATCTTACTGATAGTAGCTCTATCAGCCGACGCATTATATCGGCTACCAAGAACAGCGTTGATACATCAGAAAAAGATGGAGGATTTCATGAAACATTTATATAAAGTACCTAATACATCAAAATACGTGCAGAAAAAATATGTCAGAATCGGAGAAGGTTCAATTACATACAGCATCGGTCATCATAGATTTATAGAAATGGCAAGAGCAGCTGGTGCAGTATATAAGATTAATGAAGGAACTGGCGGTACTGTACTTATTAACTTAGAGCTTTTTGATGAGTATATGGAACAATTTAGAGAAGAGGTTGTTCCACTTAAACATCCATTATTTGTTCCAGCGAAAGGAGAGTAGATATGGGTTATTCATACAAGACTTATTCAGATACAAAAGATGTGATGAAAAAGTATGTTAATGCGACAGAAGGTGCAATTATCTACAGTATTGGAAAAACAAGGCTTATGGCATTAGCAGGTGAAGCTGGTGCAATCTACAAAGTGGGTAATTCGGCACTTGTGAATACGGAAGTCTTCGAAGCATATTTGGAACAGTTCCATGAACCATCAAGACCACTGCCAAAGCATGTCTGGATAAGACTGCAAGAATCAGATGGTGGTAGAGATAGTCCTTATGAATAAAATGCACCAAAATCTGGTGCGAAATAAGTAAAATGCACCAGTGTAGTTTCTATCTAGGAAATTGATATGAGGTTATTATATACATGTTCCAAGCGAGAGCAGGAACAAACAACTGAATATCAGTTACGGATTAAGAGTAAAAGTTCGGGGTATTCGCCTGGAGGGCTCAAGACCACTGTTATCAAATTAGTAGTTCGATGGATTGAGAAATGAAGAACGAGAAGCAGGGAACAAGCCTAGAAAAAGGGTATTCGAATATTGCGGATGGATAATAACCCATGAAGGTCGAGAGGTTCGACCTTATCCTCGAAATGGCAATAGAGGAGATAGTCTTATTGAAAGATAAGGCGTTATGAACGCATTAGCGGCTCGTCTGTAACTCCCAGGAATGAGAACATTCCTTTGTGTACGGGGCGTAAGAGGGACTTGAAACAAGTCGGCGTACACATTACATAGCAAAGCTATGAAAGAATAAGGAGGATGCAGAATGATAGGAAGTGCGATAACAGAAATAGCAATACCAGCATCCACATTCTATTCACTTGATAAACGAGTAAAAGCTGTGAATCAAAAGTTATTAGAACTTCATAATGCATTTATCCGATGGAAGGAATGCAAAGATGGAGGAAAAGAAGAATAACAAGCACAGATTAACGAAAGCGGAAAGAGAAGAACGAAAGTTCAACAAAGAACTAAAAGATTGTATGAGATGCAAATTCTTTTGGGGCAATGATAGTAGATGTATTAACAGCAATTGCTTTAAGGAGAAGAGAAAGGAACCAGAAAAGACAGTACGTAGTGAATGTACAGATTGTTCCTACAAACAAGGTGATGGGTATTGCTTTCCGTGTATGAAAAAATTATTGGAAAGAAAGTGACAACAGAAGAATGTGGGGAAGAGCAAAAAGTTTATTGAAAAGGAGACATAAGCAAATGGATAATGATTATGAAATCATAGGTATTGATCATGGTTGGTCAATGGTCAAGACATCAAGCCAGGTATTTGTTACTGGTGTTAAGGAGATAACTACCGAACCAGGGATGTTTGATGATGTACTTGAACTGGATGGAAAGTATTACAAAATTGGCGGTGTGAGATTAGAGGTAAGAGATGTAAAGATAGAAAATGACAATTTCTACATACTCACTTTAGCCGGGATTGCAAGAGAGTTAAGAAAACGTGGCAAGAAAGAAGCTAGTATATTTATTGCAGCTGGCCTACCACTTACGAGATTCGGTGTTGAGAAGTCTGGATTTTTGGAATATCTCACAAAACGAAAAGAAGTGCGATTCTATTATGAAAAAGAGCAGTATCTAATCAAGATTGTAAATGCGGCAGTATTTCCACAGTGTTATGCAGCAATTGCGGATAGAATTCAAAACTTTGGAAATAAGGTTGTGATCATTGATATAGGAAGTTGGACAATTGATATTATGCCTGTTGTTGATAGAAAACCAGATAATTCAAGATGTACCACAACACAGCAGGGGTTGATTACCTGTATGAGATCAGTAAATGATCAATGTGTAAGACAGCTCGGTGCAGGAATTGATGAAAGTGAAATTCAGCATATTATGAGGCATGGTACGAGTGATATTGATGAAGAGTACCTAAAGATTATCAAGAAAGAAATCACAGATTACACAGACCGTGTATTCAATTCTCTTAGAGAATATGGTTACAACCTAAAGACGACGCAGCTGGTATTTGTAGGTGGTGGAGCAGTAGTAATGAAAAACTTCAGCACATTTAAACAAAAGAATATCAATTATATTTTAGACGTGAAAGCGAATGCAAAAGGATTTGAATATCTTGCAAATATTGGACT
Organism: Lacrimispora sp.; assembly: GCF_032078915.1. Classification (GTDB taxonomy): domain Bacteria; phylum Bacillota; class Clostridia; order Lachnospirales; family Lachnospiraceae; genus Lacrimispora. The sequence goes on from NZ_DAMAUN010000012.1 coordinate 11,983, forward strand.
AAAAAGAAGATAGAGGTGAGATAAATGGCAAAAGCAGATCGTGATAGCATTGTTCATTATAGTCTTAGGCTTAATCTAAAGAATCCTAGACATTTGGAAATTCATAAGATATTAAAGCATCTGAATCAGGAAATGAACAAAACGCAAAACCAACTTTTTATAGCTGCATTAGAGTTCTATGTTGATAATGTCGGAAAAGCCAATCTGGTAGAGCTTGATAAAATGAAATCGAATGAATATGTGACTAGAGATGATATAGAGGAGATTAAAGAGGAGTTGCATGCCAGTGTAATTACTGAAGCTAGGAATGAAGTAATTCGATTACTTGGTGGTGTTGTTGCTGGAATGCAACAGATAGTACCGAAAGGATATTATCCGGTTCCGCAGGGTCAGGAAAGAAGAGTTGATGAAGAAAATCATATGCAAGATGAACAAACAATAGACCAGCTGGCTGACTTGGCGAGTAGTTGGATGGAAGATGATGGAGGAATTGACGAATGAGAAGAGTTTTTTCAACAATAGGGTATGGAATGCATGGATTTCTAAAAGGAATCATATGGCTTATATTGAATTTGTTAAGATTGCTGTTGGAATTAGCCAAGGTAATACTTCTATTGTTTGGACTTGTTCTCAGAGTATTCCTTGCGTTCGTAAGAGCAGGAGCACCATGAAAGGAGGTTGATTGTATGGCTACAGGATATAAAGCATACAGAGAAAACCGTAGACTGATGAAGTATTTCTTTCAATTAAGAAATATGGCAGTTTAAGCAAAGGAGAGTTAGATGCATTTAATACGGGACAAACCATCTACTGTCTCCGTATACAAAACTGAATAATTTCACACAGTCATGTGGATAGGTAGTAACGGAGAACAGTATTGCCTATCCACTGGATTGGGTAGGTATTAGCGGCTATAAGGAGCCGCTATTTTAATATAAACAATTACGAATAATAAAAGAAAGAATGAGGTAAATCAAATGAAAGAGATTTTTGAACAGTATGGATCAGTAATTATTGCAGCGGTAGCAATCAGCGCATTAGTAGCAATTATCGTAATGCTCTTAGCAACAGACGGAGTAGTAGCGAATTCCTTTAAGAACCTGATCGACAGCTTTTTCAACAGAGCTGCTGGAACCATCACAGGCTAATGAATTGTAGTAAAGAAACCAATAACAACAATTATAAGAAAGAATGAGGTAAATCGAATGAAAGAGATTTTTGAACAGTATGGATCAGTAATTATTGCAGCGGTAGCAATCAGCGCATTGGTAGCAATTATTGTAATGCTTTTGGCAACAGATGGAGTCGTAGCAAATTCCTTTAAGAACCTGATTGACAGCTTTTTCAACAGAGCAGCTGGAACCATTACAGGTTAATGGTGGAGAACCAGCTAAGTACAAAATTACACAAAGAGGGGACAACTTCCCCTCTTGGAAAGGAGTTATATGGAACGAAGTACAAAGTGGGAGCTGGTGCCTGCACATTTTGGACCCTTATGGTCTTATATCGAAGATGATGAAATCACAGATATTGACTTTGATGGAACGGATTTATGGATCACCAACACAGCAAATGAACGAATCAAGGTGGAGGAGCATGGTGTCACAAAGGAGTTTATCGAGAAGTTCAGCCATTATATTGCCAATAACGTGAGTAAACCTTTCAACAAGGTGGAAAATCTGTTAGAAGCAGACACCGATACCCTTCGTATTAGTATTGTTCATGAGTCATCAGCAATTTCAGGAAGATCTGTTTGTATCAGAAAGACCCTTCCGACCGTTCGTATGACCAGAGAGAGCATGATTACGGATGGGTATTGTACCAAAGAAATTTTAGAGCTTTTGACAAATTGCGTGAAAGTACGTATGAACTTTGTATTCTGTGGGGAACCAGGTGTTGGAAAAACAGAAGGGATTAAGTTCTTTTCACAGTATATCCCAGCAAATGAAAGAGTCATTACCATTGAAGATACCCCAGAGCTTCATTACAGAGAAATCAATCCAGAAAAAGATTGTGTGGAATTGATGGTATCGGATGGGTTTAGTTATACAAAAGCGATAAAGACAAGTCTGAGACAAAATCCAAAGTGGCTCATGTTATCAGAAGCCCGCTCTGTGGAGGTAAAATATCTGCTTGAAAGTTTATCTACAGGAATTCGTGGGTTTACCACAATTCATACAGATGATGTAAGAAAGATTCCAGACCGTATTTTAAATATGCTGGCAAGTAGAACCGATGCAGACCGAATGGAGAATGATATTTTCATGTTCATTGATGTTGGGATCTTGGTTCGTAAGAAGCAGATGGAGGATGGTAAAATCAGAAGATATATTGATCAGGTTTGCTTTTTCTATCGAAAAGATGGATGCAATGCAACATTTCCTGTTGTATTAAATGGAGAGCTGTTAGAGAAGAGCCTTCCAGTACCAGTCTTTGAGAAGTTTGAACGTATGGGAATCACACCATTTTCAGCGGAAGGAGGGAGTAAGCCTTGAAGAAAGAACTAGGAAAAACGAAAAAAAGTTCACTCAGGTTTTTAAGATATAAGAACCTGACACAGGAGCTTGCAAGGTATGGATATGAGTTTACACCAAAGAAAGCAATGGTTTCCTATGGAATGATTGTGTTACTGGCAGCTATCTTTGGATTGCTGTATAAATTGCAGTTACCTTATATTGCTGCTATCGGAATCATTGGGGTGGTGTTCTCACCACTGGTTCTGATTCAGACCATGAAGGGTAAATATCACACGACCATGTTTTCTATGGCAAATAATTATATGGAACAGTTCTTGTATTCTTTTAAGAGAAATAAGACCGTGCTGAATGCATTAACAGAAACAGTCACTATTTTTGATGATGGAGAATTCCATGAGGTACTGCTTCGGGCAATCGAACATATTCAGTATGCGACAGATAGCGAAGATCCAGAACAGGAAGCATTAGCGATGATTAGTGAGTTCTTTCATTGTGAAAGAGTCGATGCTGTTCATTCCTTTGTAATGGGTGCCCAGAGGCGTGGCGGTGATGCTGGAGGAAGTATTGCATTGCTATCAAAGAACAGAGCCATGTGGGCTGAGCGAATTATTAATCTACAAAAAGAGTATCAGATTGTAAAGAGAAATATACTGATTGCTTTGGTAGCAACGTTACTTATCTGTATTCTTCCCCTTTATCTGTTAGGTGGGGATTTAGATATCAGCGCAATTCCGTTATGTCAGATATCAGCAGTTGTATTGATTGGTATCTGCATGCTCATTTATGTGAAATCAGATAAGAAGTTATGTAAGAGCTGGATTGAAAAGGAAACAGACAGTTCTGGAATGGATCGAAAGTTCCTTCAGGTAAGGGATTACGATGAAGCAAAGGAAGCAAAATCTAGTCAAAAGATGGCGGTCATTCCTGCAATCCTTTTTATCGGTGCATTTGTGTATTTTAAGAATATCGCTATTTTAGTAGCGGGAATTGTAGTGGTTCTATTTTTCTTAAATCAGCATAAGGTCGGTCATAATCTTGCAAAAAAAAAGGTAGCAAGAGAAATTGAAAAGCAGTTTCCGAATTGGTTGATGGAGGTCGCATTATTGTTACAGACTGATAATGTGCAGATGGCGATTCGTAAATCCATGGACAGTGCGTCAGAGGTTTTAGTTCATGCACTTGATGAGTTGATTTACGACTTAGAAGATGATCCAAATGCGATTGAACCATATCATAGATTTTTAAAGGAATATCGAAACCCGGATGTGCAGTCAGCCATGAAAATGCTTTATGCATTATCCAGTGGAAATGCAGGAGATGTGACAAAGCAAGTAGAAGAACTCATTGACCGTAATAATGCCATGATGGATAAAGCAGAGAAGTTGACGCAGGAAGATAAGATTGCCGGTATGAAGATTTATATCCTGTTACCATCACTCCTTGCTTCCTTTAAGCTGATGGTGGATATGGCACTACTTTTGGTAGTATTCCTTCAGAACCTGACGTTTGGAATGTAGGAGGGAAAATGTATGAGCACAACAATTAAGACATACGTGGGAATCTTTATCCTTCTGTTATCTGTATTTACGATGGCTGGTGTTATGTCAGCCTGTATAGACGCAAACAATGCGAGGGATTTTCATGCTTCTGTAGTTGCAGAAATTGAGGATTCTAACTTTGCACCAAGTGTTATAAATGCATGCAAGACGCAGGCAGAAAATGCAGGGTATGAGCTTTTGATTGACGAAAGCAGTATTGTAAAAGACGAAGACGGAAAGCCCACATTAATGGAAGTAGTTCTAAGATATAAGTATCATGTAGACTTTTTAGGAGTCATCAGCACTCAGCAGATTCGTGCATTTGCAAGATAGGGAGGATTTTATGAAGTTGATTATAGAGCAGTTTGGAAGTGGCATTATTTATGCGATTGCAGGAAGTGGAATGGCAGCCATACTGATTGGGTTCTTAAGGGTAATCAGTAGTTGAGGAGGATTGAATGAAGGAGATTTTTGAAGAATATGGAGAGTTTGTCATTGAAGCAGTCAGTGGCGGTCTCTTCCTTGGAATACTGGCATATTTCTTTCTTGGCACACCTATGATGTCACTGATTCAGCTTTTTATTGTTAGTGTGTTAGGAGGCGGTGCATAGATGAAAGAGATATTCCATGAGTTTGGAACTGCAATTATAGCTATTGTTACTGCTGTCTTGATACTTGGGGTTCTATTTGGAATCTCGGTATCAGGAAAAACAGGAATATTAAAGATTGCAGGGGTGTCAGTGGAAAAAGAAGAAACAGATTTTACGTCTTATCATGACTTTGATTCCGTAGTTACCTGGCATAACCGAACAAAGCCGATAGTAGCATATACAGCATCCTATGGCAGATTCTTTTCATTGAGTAGTACTGATTTTCTAGCAAGATACTATGCCAAGGATATGGAAGGAACAATTTATCCCATGGATAAAGTCATCTTAGCAAAGTTGTTTACAAATAACATGTTTGGTAAAGTGTTAGATATCAGAAGAGCCGATGGAACAAGTGTTATGAGTGCCTATTCCGCTACGGATGGAAGCATCCGTTTTCCAAGTGCAGGGGTATATGTGGTCTATTTTCAAATCAGGGACAGAGAAAACCTGACCAGTGTATGGAAGATACCAATTGCCGTGGATGAGAGGAGGAGCTAGGGATGAAAAACGTGTTTTTAGGCTTTGGAATTACCGTCTGTGCGATTATATCGATTGTCATTGTAATGACCCTGTGTGGAACGAATATGAGACAGAATGAGTTGAATCGTGCAGTAGACAGTGCTTTACAGGATACCGTGGAGAACCAGTTTGATAATAAGACCTATTCCGTGAGCAGTAATGATGAATTTGTCGCAGACTTTATGGAAGCCTTATTGGTGCAGATCAATTCTGATTGTTCCATAAAGATCAATGTATTAGATGTTGATTATCAAAAAGGACTCTTATCCGTGGAAGTCATAGAGAAATATAAACACCCAATTGGAACAGAAGGTCAGGTGTCTGCAAAGAGAACCGTAATTATGGAACAATATACAGTTCCAGTTAGTTAGGAGGCGTAAGATGAAAGAGAAGATGAAGATATTTTTAAGAAAGCATTGGAAGCCGTTAATAGGTGTGTTTACTCTAGTAGTGTTAGCTGCTGGTATACTGATTGTCTCCAATTTGAAATTAAATCGGAATCTAGTGGAAACTTCCGCTGATACTGAAAGAGATGGAATTACTATTGAGGAAGAAGTGAAACCGACAGAAGTTACAGTCGCAGAAGAAACGCCTCAAGTAGAAGACACAAAAGAACCGACAAAGGAATCTACGGAAAGCACGAAAGAGAATACTAACGTTACCGCAACACCAACGGTGGAAGCCAAGAATACAGAAACAGAGAAGCCTAGTGTAACGAAGAAGGCTGAAACGAAATCAGAGGAAGAAATCACATCAGTAGTGATGCCAACAGAAAAACCGGCTAATCAGTCTGAACCAGATACAACCGTTGCTCCAATTCAAGAAACAAAGTATGTTCCAATATCAGAAGGTTGGAAAGCAGAAGCGTCTGCAAAGGGAGATATTACTTCTGCGCAGAGAGCAGATCTTGATTCTATGATTCAGACTTGGAAATCAGGTGATCTTACGGATGCAGAGCTAAAGGATAAAATCATCAGTTATCTGAATGAAAAAAAGATTGATTATATGGAAGTTAGTGTTACCAGTAAGGGTTATGCATTGTTTGATGAGGTTCCTGAAATTGATTTGAAAGATGGTGGCAATCTGTATTCCTATGTAGGTACTTATAGTACCGGAAAGCAGAACCCGGATGGAACTAACAAGACGGTATGTTATAACTGGTCGGCATTTGTATTTTAGAGGAAGGAAGAATTGAATATGAAGAAATCATGGAAAACAGGCTTACTCAGTCTGTTTTTCTTATTGTCCGTAATTGGATTTACAGCTCTTGCTCCGCCACAGGAGGCACAGGCTGCTACCTTCGATAACGCTGTTACCTTTTATAATACGTATGGGTCACAGATTGTTTTTAAGGATGGATACTTTTACTTTGCGACAATGGGAAAGCAGGCAAGTGCCAGTGTAAATACGACCCATTGGGGAACAGTAGGTTATCGGATGAAAGTAACAACGAGTTCACAGACAGCTTATATTTATTTTAATCTCAGTGGATATACCGTAGAGACGGTGGATTCTGTGGCAAGTGGTGGTTATATTTATGAACTAAGCCGTATTAACTTAAGTTATGTAAAATCTAAATTAGCTCAAACAAACCGAACAGCATACAACGAATTCATTATTAATGGTGGCTATATTGTGGTTGATAGCTGTATGATTACCATCAAGATTGATATGTATGGGAATCGAACTAACAGTGGTTCTATGGACGATTACGGGAATTTTTATGGCAGTGTTTATACAGATTATAATGGCATCGCAAATGCAGCTCCTTGGAGTAATCCAAGCTCTTTGCACAATTATTTTAATAAGACAATCAATTATGTAACGCAGCTAAAATCAAAACAAGTTGTATATGTCAGGTATCAGCAGGCAGATGGTGGTTATGGCAGTTATAGTGCTGTCATCAATAAAGATTATGTATATGGAGAAACAGTCTCTTGGTCAAGAGATGCTGACTCTTGCTATAATGCTGCAAGTATTTCCTACACATCAAAGCAGGCGAAGACTTCATATGTATCGGTTACCCGTAAGCAATACGTGCAGAATATCTATGTGAAATATCAGGATGCAAATGGGAATTACAGTGGTGACTGGGCACTTGCCAAAAATCAGAACCTATATTATGGAGCAAGCTTTGAATGGTCTTATTCCGGAGATGCCTGCTATAATGCTACAAGTGTTAGTAAATATACGGTTACTGGAGCAAAGAATCATTATATCTATATTTCAAGAAAGAAATATTCGGTAAGTGTCAGTGCAGGGATAGGAATCAGTAGCGTTTCAGGTGCAGGTAGTTATTATTATGGAGCCAATTGTACTGTGGATGCAGTAGTGAAAACTGGATACACATGGAAGAATTGGACAGGAACTTATACGTCTACCAGTAAAAGTTATACCTTTTCTGTAACAGGAAATGTTGTACTGACAGCAAATTCAGAGGCTAATACCTATTATATCGTGTTTCATCCGAATGGTGGTAGTGGAACAATGACTACGCTGACTTGCAAGTATGATCAAACGTACACTCTGCCAGCTATGAGCTTTGCATATCCATCCCATCCATGTAAGTACCTTGGATGGAATACAGATGCCAATTCCTATTATGCGACATATGAGGAAAGACAGCAGATTCGTAATCTTACCAGTGTGAATGGGTATACTTTTCACTTCTATGCAATCTGGGACTATGCACCGGATCTGACATGCACAGATCGCTATTTTACTTTGTATGAAGCGCAGACAGGAGTGATTACGGAGGCAGAGTTGCTTCGGACTGTAACATCAACAGACCGAGAGGATGGAACTACGCAGATCCGGGTTAAGAACTATTCTACAAACACTTTTACAGGCTTAACAGGCTCTGGAGTGATTACGATAACGTATACTACGACAGACAGTAGAAATAATATAACGGAAAAGCAGGCGAAGGTAACGATTGTAGATACAGGTGCAACCAAAGAAGGTCCGATGGACTTTGATGGTAAGAAGCAGTATGTAAGATTTATTGCGGCTGATTATTACCAGAAGGATTATTCCGCCGGGGGATTAGAGGTAACATCTAAGTGGAGAAATGATACGACGTATCGAAATACTTTAGCAGCGGCAATGAATAATGTGAAAGGGGAAGATGAGAATTGGTCACATGTAGCGAAGAGTTATGAGTTTTCAAAGGAAGATATTGAGCAGGTGAAGCAGTATGTGAGGGATAATGGGATGGGTGATTCTAAAAGCGGAACTGGTTTATGGAGGTTTATGAGTCAGATTATTATTAATTAAAACAATAATTTAGCCAAATAGTATTCATTGTGTATTGTGGGATACTATTTGGTATGATTTAAGTGTAAATGTCGATTGAGAATAGCGGTACATTTTGCTTGACAATGTATATATTAAGTAGTATTCTATATTTATGAATCGGTCAATGGAGATATGCGGTACAATAAAGGAGGGCTACTATGGCAAGACCAGGATATTTATCAATTTATGCAGACGAAAGGACGCAAAGGATTTTTGATGAATTTACAAGAGAGAAGGGTGTTAGTAAATCTACAGTTTTAAGTGAAATGATGCAGACTTATATGTTAGCTCAAGATGAAGAACTTTATCTGAAGTTGTTAAAAAATTCGTTAAATATATCGAAGACGAAGGAATTAATCACTACAAGAGAGGACGATACTGCAATTAACGATTACATTTTTATGAAATTAGGAACAGCATATTCTACTACTGACGAGGAATTGAATGGTGAAGAGACAATACAGGCATATATGAGAGCTATTGAACAACATGGATATACTTGGTTTAGTACAATGAGCCTTCATACAGGGATGGCGAAAGATAAAATAAAATTTTATAATCAAACAATCAAGTCTGGAGAAGTTGTTAAAATTCTTTTCGCGCTAGGTATGGGAATTAATGATGTGTGCTACTCCGCTAAAATTCAAGAAATTGTTTCTTCAAGAGATGAGATTACTTGTCCGGGCGATCCATCCACAATTCCAACTGAGTTTGGAGTACAAGAAAGAGGAAAAATATGGTTCAAATTGACTGAACTTGAAGAAGAAACTGAAATTACAGCAGAAGCTCTGAAATTTAGAAAAGATGATGGAAGTGTTAAAAATGCAATTACAAAATCTCAGTTTCACTTTGGATATGTATATATTGGTTAGCAAATAAGGCTAAGGAGGACTGTTATATGAGTTTAAGAAGTTCGGATACATCTTACCAAAGATATAAGCAGTATAGAGTCAACAGACATAGATTAAGACAGAACAGGTGACATTTCCCATTGCAATGCTTATTTTTATTGGGATTATAACAAAGTTCTGGTATTTAATAATTTTGCTTACTAGCATTTTCATAGTACTTTATATTGTTAAATATTTTAATATAGGTAAAAAAGACACGAAAGATATTTCGGAGAAAGAAGGAGAATACATGGGGAGTATTAATGGTAAGGAAAGCGGAGAATTGAAAAATTTGAAATCGACTGATTCTGGATATGTAAACAAAAATAATCAACAGAACAATGGTCGAAGTTCTAAACTAGGTACAGATAATAATCAATGGTTTTACAATATGAATTGTTTACACTGTGGACATACTTATTATGCAAATGGTACAGATATATGGCAGCGCAAATGTCCTAATTGTCAAGGTGGAAAAGAATAAGAAAGTGGTATCATAGCCGAGGAGAAATCCCCGGCTTTTGTTATACCTAAACAATTTCAAAAATCCGTTAAGGAGGAAAGGAGGCAGTATGACAAACATACGATTACGCCAGAAGGTTCCACCTTAACGTGGAATCCAATGCAATAATAATTTAATACACACGAAATGTAACTTAGGAGATATGAGCCAAAAACCATATCTTCTTATTTTTTTGTCCAGAAGGAGGTCGCAATGTTGAATAAAGTAAAAGTGAGTACCATTCCGTTACAGAACGGAGAATGCGCCGTAGAGATTGTAATTACCATTGGAACGGAACAGCCAAAGAAAGTAAAGCAAGAGTCACCAATTTATGCGGAAACACTTGAAGCACTGGCAGAAACGTGGATGGAAAAGGATGAAAGAAATTATGGTAACGATGAGGATGAAGGATTCCTCTATGACAATTTAGATTAAGGAGAAAATTATATGATGAATTATGAGATTTTTAAGGAAGTAATAGCAGAGAAATTTATGGATTATCTACCAGCACAGTATCAGGGTATGAAGGTTGATGTTCATCCAGTAGAAAAAGTAAATGTGACAATGGACGCAATTAATTTATTAGGGGAAGGGGCAGGAATATCTCCTACAATTTATATCAACGATATGTATGATCACTATAAATCCACGGAGGATTTACAGGAAGTATTGCAGTCTGCGGCAGAGAGAATGGAACGTGCAATGAAAGAAGCTCCTGAGATTGTTCCTGCGCTTGACATGCAGGAGGCAAAGGACAATATTGTCTTTCAGCTCATTAATACGGAACAGAATAGGGATATGCTCTTAGATACACCAAATAGAAAGTTCCAGGATTTATCAGTAATCTACAGATGGGTAGTAAAATCTGATATGGATGGCATTCAGAGTACGGTGGTTCGCAATGCATTAGCAGAGAGACTTGGATTTACAGAAGAGCAGATGTTTAAGCTTGCGGTAGAGAATACCAGAAGAATGTTCCCTCCAACCGTAAAAAGTATGAACGATGTAATTAGAGATATGTTTATGAAGGATGGTATGCCAGCAGAAATTGCAGATATGATGATTGGGGAAATGCCACCGGAACAGACCATGTGGGTCATTAGCAATGACAGGGGTATCAATGGTGCAATTTCTATGCTTTATGAAGATCAGCTTCACAAACTTGCAGAGCAGCTGGATACAGACCTCTATATTATGCCTTCATCTGTGCACGAAGTAATTGCAGTGTCTTCATCAATGGGTGATCCCAATGAATTAGCACAGATGGTAGCTGAAATCAATATGGATCAGGTGTCTTTAGATGAGAGATTATCTAATCAGGTATATCACTATGATAAAGATTTAAGAAAACTATCTCTTGCTACAGATACTCCTAACAAGCGTTTAGATGGAATTGTGGCTGAACCAAAGTTGATTTATGACACAAAAGAACAGTCTCGATAGGAGGTAGCTATGAAACAGGAGATGACAATGAAAGAATTGGTGGCTCTTGTAAATAGCAGAGATGGTGAATTCCGAATTGACATAGAGTTTGGAAAGGAGCATGAAGAAGATGGAAAAGAGCAACAAGAAGCCAACGATTCCATTAATAAATCCTTTCGAGCTTGAAGTGGTGTCTATACGGCTTGTAAAAGATGCTCCGATATGCTCGGGGCATCCAATTACAAAGCCAGAGGATGCTGTAGACCTGGTTGGAAAATATCTCTGTGAAATGGATCGTGAAGTCCTATGCGTCATTAATTTGAAAACAGATGGAACACCAATTAATTGTAACATTGTAAGTATTGGAGCAATTGATGAAACAGTGGCACATCCAAGAGAAATATTTAAGAGTAGCATACTTTGTAATGCATCGAGAATTATGCTTGTCCACAACCATCCCAGTGCTAACCTTGAACCTTCAAAGGCAGATGTAAGGCTTACAGACAGGATGATAAAGGTCGGAGATTTAATGGGGATTCCATTAATTGATCATGTTATTGTTGGTGGAGATAATAGCAAGTATTTTAGTCTTAGAGCTAGGGAAATGCTAAAAAGCCCGGATATTCCATTGCAGAGTAATTACAGACAACTAGACTTTGAATCACAGCTGGTTGCAGAAAAGGGAAAGAGTAGGTGAGAGTAGTGGAGCAGGATCATTTTACAGAAGAAGAGCTTACCATAGCAAAAAGTGTAGATCTTGTATCAGTAGCACAAAGTCTGGGATATACACCTAAAAGAATAGGAAAGTATTACACGTTAAAAGAGATGGATTCCATCCGCATTTATGATAGAACTCATTGGTTTCGTTGGAGCAGACAATTTGATAAAGGAGAAAATGGTGGTTCACAGCTCGATTTTTTACGAGTATTTGCTGGCATGGATGTAAAGACGGCAGTGTTTTGGCTGTTGGAGTTTTCAGGCTATAGGCGAATTTTAACTGCTAGATCTGAACCTATATTGAAGTATCAGGTGAAAGAAAAAGAGCAGGAAAGAAAAGATTTTCAATTACCAGTGGCTTCACTTGATAATTCTTACCTGTATTCCTATCTGGGTCAAGAGAGGGGAATTAGCAAAGAAGTGATTGACTATTTCATAAGTCAAAATCTAATTTATGAAAGCAGACACTATCATAATATTGTTTTTCTTGGAAATGACAAGGATGGAAATACAAGATTTGCAAGTATGAGAGGAGTCTTTGACAAAGAGGGAAAACCGTTCAAATGTGATGTTGTGGGAAATGATAAGCGATATGGATTTAATCTTAGTCACGAAAATAGTGGAAGGATAGTTGTATTTGAAGCTGCAATTGATTTGATGAGTTATGTAGATATTACGAAAGATTATGAAAGTAATATGATTGCACTTGGTATGTTGGCGGATGCTCCACTGGCAACCTTTTTAGAAGAACATCCACAGATTACGATGATTCGATTTTGTTTAGATAATGATGAGCCAGGAAAAAAAGCCACAGAGGAAATGTTGAAAAAGTATTATGAATTAGGCTTTGAAGTGGAAAACTCTCCTCCGCCAGCGGGATATAAGGACATTAATGAGTGGTTGATAGCGACAAGACTTCCGAATCTAGGTGTGGCTACAAAAAGTATAGCCAAAATCAAGTGATGGCTACAAAAAGTACAGCCAGAAACGAAAATTGGCTACAAAAAGTGTAGCCACAGAGAAGGGAACAGCAGGATAAAGGGTTGTTATGATAAAAAATGGCTACAAAAAGTATAGCCATTTTATCAAGTTGGCTACAAAAAGTACAGCCAACAAGCAAAATTGGCTACAAAAAGTGTAGCCATATGAAATAGAGAAGGGGTTTCAGGGGATTTTTGCCCCTGACAAGTTGCGATAGGACGGAGACGTCGCTATTGCGTAACTTGCCGTGCTCGGGTCTGTATCCGGGCGCGTGAGCCAGGGTGAAAATGTACAAAACACAGATAAGGAGGTGCACCAAAAGCAATGGAAAAAGAAGTGAAACTTTTTACAGAATCAGATGAATTATTGAGTTGGTTAGCAGATAACGATATCTTGATGAACCTTTCGAAGGAAGATGGACAGATCCTTCTTAACTATATGGAAGGTCATGATTATGCAATTGGAATTCAGGAAGGCAATATGATACGAAAAGATCTATCAGAAGAAGATGGGGAAGTAGTGGAGTACACAATTGATGAGGTAATTGATATTGTATGCGAATGGAATTACGAATTGATACTTGATGCAGATGAAAAAAGACATAATCCAAAAGATTTTATAGATTTTGCCAATGAACAGAACCGTTATGAATCCTTAAAAAGAGACGAAATTCGCCTTGACCGAATGTTTGATAGGACAATCTATGCTAAGGAAATTGAAACGCTGGCAGTAAAATTAGCGAATGAATTCATAAGTAATCTGAACCACGGCAAGGATGTGGAGAAAAGTGTTGCAGCAGTTTCTGAGGAAGTCCATCATTACAGTACAGATAAAAGAGGAAGGTGACAGGATTGGCAGATCGTATTCATAGTGTAAGAAAAACGCTGCGATTGATGCCAGTGGAAGCGGAGTTGCTATCCAACAAAGCAAGCGCAGCAAATATGAATGAAGCAGAGTACCTGAGATTACTTATCAGCCAGAAGCCGAATGATTATCCTGAAATTAGAAGATTGCTGAAAGATTTAATCAATGAGGTCAATCACATTGGAAACAATATCAACCAGATCGTTCGAAATAATAATTCAGCATTGTATACGAAAGCAGATAAAGAACGCCTGATAGCATATATGAAAAAATTGAATGTGGCAGTGAATGAGGCGGTGATTATGATTGGCAATTAGTAAGGTGATGCATATGAAGGATTCTGGTAGTGGATTTCATGGAAGGCATTTAAGACGAAGTATCAATTATATTTTGAATCCTGACAAAACGCAGGAGGGTAGATTGATTGGTGGAGTTAACTGTCAGCCAGATATGGCATTTGAGCAGATGAAGGAAACCAAACGTAAATTTGGAAAGGTAGATCAAAGACAGGGCTATCATATCGTACTTTCGTTTAAGGAAGGAGAAATCACACCAGATACAGCCTATGAGATTACAGAAAAGTTCATAGAGCAGTACCTTAGAAATCAGTATGAGGTTGTATTTTCTGTTCATGATAATACGGATCATATTCATTCGCATATTGTATTTAACAGCGTAAGTTGCATTGACGGTAGAAAGTATCACTATAAAAAAGGAGATTGGGAAAAAGAAATACAGCCGATTACCAATAAGTTATGTGAAGAGTATGGACTATCTATTCTTGAGATAGGTGATGAGAAAAGTGATCCGGATCGGGGCTATCAGAATTGGAGCATCAATCGGGATGGCCCGTTTGTATGGTCAGATATGATAAAGCGTGATTTGGATGCTTGTATTTTGCAGAATAACACATTTGATGATTTCTTAGTTATGCTTAAAGATAAAGGGTATGAGGTAAAACAGGGAAAATATCTTGCTGTTCGACCACCCGGAATGAGTCGATTTAAAAGGTGTAAGTCGATAGGTGATGAATATTCAGAAGAACGTATTAAACAAAGAATTTTGGAAGAAGATATGTCATCTTATTTAAAGAAGCAGCAAACAGAAGTGAAACCGCAGATTGTAAGATGCCATGTGAAGCGATACCGCAGAGCGAAGATGTCAGGAATGCAGAAAAGATATTATGCTAAGTTGTATCGGATTGGTATGCTCAAGAAGAAACCATATAGTCAGGTGTATCAATACAAAGATGATATTCGTAAAATGCACAAATTACAGCAACAATACTTGTTTTTGGCAAGGCATGATGTGAAATCCAGTGTAGAACTAGCAGCGACGATTATGAATCTGACGGATAAAAGAAAAGAAGTCTCTAATGAAAAGAGTAAGATTTATCGTAACCAGAAAAAGTTTGAGAAGTTATTTGAGATTGCTAAGCAGATGACTGCTTTAAAAGAGTGTGAAAACACATATCAAAATGGGGATAACTTCTTTGAAAAGGAGCATGAACAGTGGGTAAATCTGGAGCAACAGCTTAAAGGCATGGGATACTCTTATGACGAAACAGTGGAGTTAAAGCAATATTATAAAAAGTTATTTTCGGAAATAAGTCAGAAGGAAAAAGCAGTTGTCAAGGAACTGAATCTTGGTAAGTCTATTTGGAAGGATACCGATAAAGAAGATTCTAAGATATTGGAGGATGTTATCGAAAAAGAAAAAATAAAAGAAACTTTGAAGCAGCCAGCTCGATAGGCTGTTATTTTTATGGAAAGAAGTAGGAGGAACGCATGGAACAATCAGAAAAGACAGCAATAAATATTCATATTACCGAATTTATGCAGGGGCTAAAAAATTTGGAACGATATACTGATGAAGTATTAGCACTGGTACAGGAAGATTTGGAATATGGACTAAGTGAGGAACAGGTCAAACAGTACTATAAGAAAAAATGGAGCATTGGGCAAATGAAAATCTATTCCAAGTGTCTCCGTAATGGTTACTCTGAAGAGGCAATTAAGGTTATTACTTCGGATCATTTGTCAAGAAATCAGATGAGCATTGCCTTGGAATTTTATGAGAAAGGTGTCCCGCTCGATAGTATCGAAGCAGTAGTTGGACAAAATGAGTTCCCAGCTGCAATGAAGAAAGCATATGAAACGGTACTTGCGCAAATGAAAGAAACAAGGAAGGTGGCAGAGGATGCACCTGATTTTGTTAAGAAACTAGTTGACCAGATATCAGCCATGATTACTCATATTGAATTTCAGGAGAAAAGATATGATGCACTGGCAGAACATCTTAAGATTTTTGAATCAACAAAAAAAGATGAAGATGTCAGAGATGATCTGGTAAAACAGAATGCTCATCAAGCAACAGTAATGAATGAACAGCAGAATCAGATTATGCAGGCAAATTCTGCAATTGCAAGATATCGCACTGAAATTGAGCAAAAAGAAAAGGAGATGAAAAAGATGCAGGATAAGAATGAGGAATTAGTAGAGCAGCTTCGAGCCATGGAACAACGAGATTCTGATACTAAGGCAGAATCAAAATTGACAAGCACGGTACAGCCTGAAATGGTTCTGGTGCCAGAGCCTAGCATAGAGAAGAAACAGTCAACAATCATTCCGCAAAACATTTCTGGATATGGGGTTCCGATTTACTACACGGTACCGATGGTGGATTCGTATGGAAGAGTGGTTCAGACACTTCCAATTGAACGCACGGAAAAAAAGACTTGTGGTTTTGCTAGTATATTCTCGAAATTAGGTGTAAAGAAAAAATCCAGACAGGATATTGTAAAGCTTGTGGCAAGTGGTGACTTAGTACCTGCTCAATTGGTGCAGTTAAAGAGTGCTATTGAAAGAGGACTTACGGAAAAGCAGCTGGTGGAACTAATTAACAACAATGTATCTGCGGAAATGATGAAGGAAATTATTGAAATTGCAGTTCTTGAAAATGCGATGTATGAGAAGGAGTAGGAAGCATGATAGCGATAGAAGAAACAATCAAAGCAATTCATAACAGTCATGGTAGTTTAACAGACGAAGAAATTCAATTGATTGCCCAGTTTGCATTTAAGACAGGAGATGCTGATTTGACTTCGAAGATGATTGAGGAATTTACAGCAGAGGCGGAAGACAGCAAGGCGTTGATTCAGAAATATGAAGCTGCTTTGGATGTAAAGCCAAAATGGGTTGATCAAATTGAGAATCTCTTAGTGGCAATAGAGATGTATCGTCTGGAAGAAGAAAAAACAGTGAATCGATTGGCTGATGTATTAGGCGCATATGGTATTCATGTGTCGGCAGAGGAAATCAGGAAGTCGGATACAGAGCAGATAAAACAGAAAGTGAAGATTTTATAAGGAAGGAGGTAAGCTGGAGTTGTTTAGAAAATTCCAGTAACGAATATGGCAGAAGAAATACAAGAAGCAGTCCAAATTATACGCGTCGCATATGATGGGATAGAAATAGCAATGAAGGTTGGAAATGGTGGCTTAGGAGCAATGCAAAAAGCTATAGACTTTTTAAAGGGAATGCTTGATTATGAAAAATCTCTTGGAAAAACATCTATGAAAAAGCTGCTTATGAAAGGTGGCGATTTACAAGTCTTGCAGTTTAAAACGTCTGATATGAAGAAAGTTGAGAAGCTGGCAAAGAAATACGGTATTCTCTATTCTGTACTTCCTGATGTTAAAAAGGCAGATGGTTTATCGGAGGTTATCTTTCATACAGAAGCAGTACCAAGAGCCAATATGATGATTCAGAAGTTAGGGTTTGGAAATATAGCGTCCTTTGATGATTATCTAAAGAATGGAGATGAGAAATCATTAGGAAAGCTATTGGATTTTCTCAAGCACCAAAAGAAGGAAACCGATAAGAGTATGTCTTCTGATGGTGCAAGAGCAGGTGTTGTTATGGAGGGATTGATTGAAAAAGTAGGTCTTTTTGCAATGGAAAAGCAAAGTATCAGTGTGGAAGCGGTGAAAGAAAATTTCAGTATTGGAAATGAACAGGCGAATAGAGTGATTAAGCAGCTTGAAACCATTGGATTACTCGATAAAAGAGACGCAAATGGAGATCATAAGGTCATGATGGACAAAGATGCATTCTTAAATCGTGTCAGGGGATATCAGGATTTGGCAGAACGAATGAGGGCAGTATCTGCATCTAAGAATCTAAAACTTTCTGATGTAACAATTAGTAAAACTCTTATTACAGCAGAAAACGACCATGCAGTGAAAACGAGAGTGCCAGGAACCTGGGGTAAGGATGCAAAGTATGTATGGTTTGATAAATCGAATGCAATGGATATTCATGGAGGAAAGACTATGCTTACTTTTATTGATAAGGAAAAGGATTACAAGATTTATGATGAAGAGAATCGAATTGTAACAACCATGAAGGGCGAAGAATTATACGCTGGTCATTATGATAAGGTGGAATCAGCTGTTCGAGAACATTATGAAAGAAATCAGACCAAAGAAGTTGCAAAAATGCAGACTACAACTAAAACCACCGGTATGAGAAAGAGGTAGATATCATGCAGACAAGTAAGAAAAAACCATCGGTTGTTTTTATTCTTGTTGGTGCAATCCTTGCGGGTTATTTTGGTTATTTGATTGGTGGGGCATGGGAAAAAGGCATGGAACTAAATGATTTTATCAATCGTTTGAATGAAGTCTGTTCCGCACCCTTAGCAAATTATATGAATGAGAATACAGTGAAAGCAGTAGCCATTGCCATAGGTATCTATGGGATGGCTATTTTAATGTATTACACTAGTCAGAGAAATCTAATGCCCGGAAAGGAATTTGGTACTGCAAGATTTGAAAATCCGCAAAGAGCAAATAAGATATTAGCCGATAAGGATGAGAACTTTAATCGAGTCTTAAGTCAAAATGTAAAAATGTCTTTAGATTTTCGCAGATTGAAATTGAATGGAAATATTCTGATTTGTGGTGGTTCCGGGGCTGGTAAGACATTTTATGAAGTAAAGCCAAATCTCATGCAAATGCCACATAATTGTTCTTTTATTTGCACCGATCCAAAGGGAGAAATTTTAAGAAGCTGTGGTCAGATGCTTAAGGACAACGGATACAATGTAAAAGTAATTAACCTATTGGAGATGGATAAGTCAGATTGTTATAATCCATTTTCTTATATTCGAGAAGAAACGGATGTAGTAAAACTGATAACAAATCTAATTTCCAATACGACACCAAAAGGGTCAACACCATCAGATCCGTTTTGGGAGAAAGCAGAAGGATTATTTCTACAGTCTATCTTTTATTATGTGTGGCTGGTAGAACCAGCTTCAAGAAGAAATTTTGAGACAGTATTAAAACTGATTGGCGAGGCAGAGGTTGCAGAACAGGGCAAGATGTCCATGCTTGATAAGCGTATGAAAAAACTAGAGGAGTTATCACCTTTAGGCGCTAATCATCCAGCCGTAAAGCAGTACAACAAATGTATGCGAGGCGCAGGGGACACGGTTCGTTCCATTATTATCAGCGCCAATTCAAGATTGGCATACTTAGAGAATCAGCAAGTACTGAGATTATTATCGAAAGACGAGTTGAATCTGGCTGATATAGGAATTGGAGTAAATGGAGATGGTGAAACAAAGACAGCACTTTTCTGTGTGATACCAGATTCTGATAAATCCTATAATTTTATCATAGGACTTCTATATACGCAGATATTTCAGGAACTATATTATCAGGCGGATTTTAATTGTGGAGGTGCACTTCCAATTCATGTAACTTTTATGTTGGATGAATTTGCTAACGTTGCTTTGCCGGATGACTATTGTAGCTTGCTTAGTACCATGAGATCTCGGTCTATCAGCAGTATCATAATCATCCAAAACTTTGCACAGCTGAAGGCTTTGTTCAAGGATACTTGGGAAACAATTCCGGGAAATTGTGACACCTTTATCTATTTAGGAGGCAACGAACAAAGCACCCATAAGTACGTTTCAGAGCTCCTTGGAAAGGGTACGATTGATAAAAAATCCAGCGGAGAAACTAGAGGAAGACAGGGGAGTAGCAGTAGAAATTATGATGTCTTAGGTAGAGAGTTATTTACACCAGATGAAGTACGAAAATTAGACAACAAAAAGTGCATCGTATTTATTCGTGGTTTTGATCCGATTATTGATGGTAAGTTTGTTCCATTTGGTCATCCAATGTTTCAGCAGACGGCAGATGGAAAGGGGAAAGCTTATATTCATAAAGTCAGAGGTAAGAGAGAATTAGTTGGAAGAACCTATGAAATCTTGTCAGCAAAAGCACTGGAGCATTTTGAAAAACGAAAAGCGAATGGAGATAACGTATATATTGATAAGTTGACTTATGATGAATTTATGCTTCTTGGTGATGTGGAGATGAGCAAACGATTTACGAAACTTGACGAGAAGGAACAGAAGGAAAAATTGAATCAGGAACTGGAAGCAGAGCTTGAATATGCAGAGGAAATGAATCAAAAAATAAATGAAATGCGTCAAGTGAATCGACCAAATTTGAGAGAAGACACAATTACAAATCGTATGATTCATTGGCCTTATACCAAGGAGCAGAAAGAGGAAGCGCGTAAGGCAATCGCTGCAAAAGTCCCTCAAAGTAAGATATTAGAATATTTCTATCCAGAAACAAGTGTTGAGCATATGGTTAAAGTCAGAGAATCATTCATGGCATAACAGATAAATAAGCGGATAAGATAAAAGCAACATATATCAGGTAAAGCCTGAAGTAATAATATAACGGAGGAAACTCCGATCATATAGATAACCTAAGTGGAATGGGTGGTTATTATTGCAAGCCAATAATAACTGCCCATTTTTTTCGTTGTAAAGGAGAAATCAAATGAAAGAAAGATTAACAATTCAGAAAAATAACAATCAGATGGAGGAAAAAGGAATGAAAGGATTATTCAAAAACGTGAAAAGAAAAATAGTACCAGCAATGTCTGGTGCAGTAATGGCAGTTAGTCTTATGAGTACACAGTGCTTTGCAGCATCAGGAACGTCGGCCGTTACGCAGCCACTTGATAACTTGAAGACGCTGGTGATTGCAGTAATTGGTGCAGTGGGTGTAATCATCTTGGCAAAGAATGTTATGGAATTTGCACAGGCTTATCAGCAGCAGGATTCTTCAACTATGAACTCAGCATTAAAGGGTATTGTAGCAGGAGTCATGATGGCAGGTATTTCAACTGTATTAACTTTCTTAGGATTCTAAGAAATAGCAGCACTGGAGGTGGTAACACCCCTCAAACAGAAGAAAGAGGTGAGAAACAAGTATGGATATTTTTAAACTTGGAGACAAGATTCTTTCCCTGCTAGAAATGGTATTCGGATTCTGGAACAACCAGATATCTTTAGTTTTTGCAATGCTCGGACAATCACCCGTTAATTTTAAAGGAGGCGGTCCATGGGCAGTGATTGAAGGAATTGAGCCAATCTTTGTAGCGGTTGGCTCATCCCTGGTGGTATTGTTCTTTGTCATTGGATTTTGCTCCGAAAGTGTTGACATCAGGGAAGAGATGCGATTTGAAGTGATTCTTCGGATGCTCATCCGAGTGGCACTAGCTGAATGGTTTGTGGCGAATAATGTGACAATCATGAAAGCATTTTTCACATCCATTGGAAACCTGGTAAATCTATTATCAGCGGGCACAAATACGACAATGACCATTGATAGCACACAGGCAGACATAATTAAGAATCTAGGATTTGGAGAAAGCCTTATTATGCTAATACTTGCGGCATTGCTATCCATTATTATCATCATTTGTGGATTTTTTATGATATACACAGTGTATTTCAGGTTTTTAAGATTATTGATCATTGTGCCAATGGGAGCAATTGCATTTTCAACTATGGGAGGAAACAGAACAGTCAACCAAACGGTAGTGGCGTATTGCAAATACTTTTTATCCGTCACGTTCGAGGCGGTTACTATGGCACTTGCAATTATTGTATGTAATGCATTTGTGAATGCTGGGCTTCCATCATTTACAGGAAATTATGCAGATTGGGCACAGACACTGATCTATCTGTGTGAAATGACATTCACTATAGCACTGACGGTAGGAAGTGTCAAAGGAGCGCAATCATTAACTAGTAAGACATTTGGATTGTAGGAAGGAATGGAACATGGAAAAGACATTAGAATATGAAACCCAGTGGGGAAGCAAAGAAGAGGTATTCTTTGATATTAATAGCTATCAGAACAATGGCAGTATTTATATTGGATTGGTAATAAATGAAGAAGGATACCCCGAACCATTTGGAGATATCACTGTTAATCTGAGTGGAAAAGCACCGGATTATTGTGGATATATTGATCTCAATAATATGCCAGAACTTGAGAGGTTTATCGAAAAAAATGAACTTGGAGAGTTTACAGGGGTAACACAAAGAAGTGGATTCTGTGAATATCCGTTATATCTGTTTAATCCAGAAAAACTAAGGGAGCTTTGTCC
The DNA here is from genome assembly GCF_032078915.1 of Lacrimispora sp. Taxonomy (GTDB): domain Bacteria; phylum Bacillota; class Clostridia; order Lachnospirales; family Lachnospiraceae; genus Lacrimispora. The sequence continues at coordinate 34,329 of NZ_DAMAUN010000012.1, forward strand.
CAATGGAATGGCAGGATATGAAAAATCCATTGGAAAAGAAAAGCTACCCGAAAAAGATAAATGCAGATAGGAGGTATTCGACAGTGGTAATTGAAATCAACAAAGATATTGATCGCTATCAGGAATCAGTAGCACTAGGATTATCAGCAAAACAGCTGGTATTTTCTATTGCAAGTATAGTTGTGGGTGGTGGTCTGGTTCTTCTTTTGTACCGCTATATTGGTCTAACGGGGGCAGCATATGTTGCAATTCCTTGCGTAGCACCAATCGCTCTAGGTGGCTTTTATTCATACAATGGAATGGATTTCTACGAATATATGAGGAGGAAATTCTATTTTATGTTTGGAAACAAGGCATTGACTTATGTTTCTACAGAAGGAGAGCAAGCGATAAAGGAATTTGAAATGGAGTTTGCATTTGCAGAGAAAGCAAAGGGAATAAAGTTTATATGCAAAAAGAAAGATAAGTCAAAAGAGGAAGTATTAGCAGAAAATAAAGCAAGCAGGGAGGATTTTGAAGAGATGAAAAAGAAAACAAAGAAAATCGTAATTACTTGTATTGGAGTAATCGTAGTAGCGATTGCAGGTATAGCAGCTTATAAATATATGCATTAGAAACTTTGGAATAGATTGGACTGACCTCTTAGGTCTAGACAATTCGGGCATCAGCCGGGATTGCTCCCGACTGGTGTGCTATTAAGCGAAAGAGAGGTAAAGAAATGGTATTATTTACAGATGAATTTAAGGAACTGAAAAAAGCAAGTGAACCGCTTTATAAGTCTCCGAAATCGATTCAAGAAACAATAGAAATTATGGCAGTAGCAGAAAATGGGATTTTTGAGGTGGCAAAGAATCGCTATTCAAAATGTTACCGCTTTCAGGATATTAACTACACCACTACAAATGAGGATGAGCAGATTGATATCTTTGAACGATACTGTAAATTCTTGAATTCTTTGGACTGTAATTTCAAGATTACAATTAACAATAAGAATAAAAACATGGAAGATCTAAAGCATTATGTATTATTGAAGTATATGGATGATGGTTATGATAACTTCCGTAAAGTATATAACGACATCATAGAAGCAAAGATTCTAGAAGGCAGACAAGGGATTGAGCAGGAGAGATACTTAACACTCACAATTGAACGAAAGAATTTTGAGGAAGCTAAAGCACAGTTTGCCACATTAGAAGCAACGCTTCGAAAGGCATTCAATGAGTTGGGAGCAGATATCGTATCACTGAATGGAAATGAGAGATTAAAAATTCTTCATGACTTTTATCACCTTGGAAATGAAAATAGCTGGGATTTTGATATCAAAGAAGCGAAGAAAACAGGAAGTGATTTCAAAAATGATTTGAGTAATGGTATGATGAAGTTCTTTCCAGATAGCTTCGAGGATGAGAATAAGTTTTGTAAGGCATTTTTCATTAAGAAGTATCCGAGTAGCTTGTCAGACCGATTTCTAAATGAGATAACATCACTTCCGGTGCACTCCATTGTAAGCATTGATGTAGTGCCGGTTCCAAAGGATTTGACCACTAAGGTATTGCAAAAGAAATATCTGGGTATTGAATCAGATATTATCAAACAGCAGAGGGTTCGTAACAAGAACAATGACTTCTCGTCCGATATCTCCTATGCTAAGAGAACGGAGAAGAAGGAAATTGAAACTATCATGGATGATGTGCGTGAGAATGACCAATGCCTGTATTATGTGGCAGTGACAATCATTCTGATGGCAGATTCTAAAAAGGAATTAGAGAGTATAAGTGAAACAGTCGAAACCATTGGAAAAAGAAACAGTTGCACCATTGATGTGCATTATCTAAAACAGAGAGAGGCATTAAATACAGCATTACCGATAGGAGTAAGGCAGGTGGAAACGATGAGAACCATGCTTACCCAGAGTCTTGCAGTATTGATGCCTTTTAATGTGCAAGAACTTAACGATATTGGTGGTAATTATTATGGTATCAATCAGGTATCAAAGAATATTAATATCGGAAATCGTAAGAGACTTATCAATGGTAATGGATTTGTATTTGGTGTTCCTGGTTCAGGAAAATCCTTCTTCTGTAAGATGGAAATGGGAAATGTATTATTGTCTGGAGACGATGAGATCATAGTTATTGATCCAATGAACGAATATTTTGATATTGCAGAAACCTACGGTGGAACAGTTGTAAATATGTCAACCTATACCGATAATTATGTAAATCCTATGGCAATGGATGTATGGAACTTAGATCAGAATGATTCCAAAGGTTGGGTAAGGGAAAAAGGTGAATTTATGCTGGGACTTTGTGAACAGTGTATCGGTGATTCCCTAAATTCCAGACAGAAATCTATTATTGATAGATGTGTAAGAAAGCTCTATATAGATATTGCAAGAAGCAGAGAAAAGTATATTCCTGTTATGTCAGATTTCTATGAGTTATTGAATCAGCAGCCAGAGGTGGAAGCAAAAGACATCGCATTATCACTGGAGCTGTTCGTTAATGGATCACTTAACATCTTCAACCATCAATCAAATGTGGATGTTGACAATCGCTTTACAGTCTATGGAATCAGAGACTTAGGTGCAGAATTATCGCCCATTACCATGCTTGTCATGATGGAAAGTATCCAGCAGAGAATCGTGGAGAATGGAAAGAGAGGGAAAGCAACTTGGCTCTATATTGACGAATTCCATGTCTTACTTAATTCCGAGTATTCTGCAAAGTATTTACAGCAGTTATGGAAGAAAGTAAGAAAACAGGGTGGGTTATGTACAGGTATCACGCAGAACGTCGTCGATTTGTTACAGAACTACACAGCAACCACAATGCTTGCAAACTCTGAGTTTGTAGCATTATTAAAGCAGGCAAACACAGACAGTTCTAAAATGGCAGAGGTGATTGGTGTGTCAGAAGCACAGCTTCGATTTGTAACAAATAGTCCATCAGGTATGGGACTGATTAAGTGTGGTAGTGCAGTTATTCCATTTGATAATCAGATTAGTAAGGATACAGGTTTGTATAAGCTTTATAATACCAATATTCATGAGAAAATTGCGGAGCAGAAGGCGAGGGAAGCAGTTAAAAATTCTTAAGGAAATAGGTCATGGAATGGCATAATGTCATGAGGTGTCGAAGACACCTTGTGACATATGAATTTATTCTTGTGTCCAATAAGGCTTGAAATGCACAAGTTATTGTGATTATCTAGCAAAGTGAAAATTGATAGAACCAGCAGTTTGTGTAACATATGCATGAAAGCGGGTGGACGCCAAGGATATGTGGGAGCATTGAACATGTTTAATACTACTTTAATGCTACTTTTATATTGCAATATGTATATTAAAGTGGTACTATATGTATACAGAAATGAGAGGTGCATATGGAAATATTCAGTGTAAAACAAATAGCAGATATGTTAAATACGCAGCCTGAAACTGTAAGAAGATGGATTAGGAGCGGAAAATTAAAGGCTGAGAAAACCTCTAGAAAAGAAGGACACGCAGTAACAGAAGGAGACTTAAAAAAATTTCTTAAGTCATCACCTAAGTATACTGGAGTGATAGCGGGTGCTGCGATTGGTGCAATGGTAGCTCCAGTTGTAGCAATTCCTTTAGTTGGGTATAGCTGCTACTTATTTAGCTGCTAACAAAAACGGAAAAGAATATGATGATCCGTCATTTTCGAAAGAAGATGTAAGAAAATATCTTCATGAAGAAATCGAGAGACGTACCAATTCAATTAATCAGAAAATGAAGACCGTTGAACAATTACAACAAGAGATTGCTATGGATCAACAGCAGATAGCTGAGTGTACATTTATAATTGATAAGTTAGAAAGTGAAAAAGAATAAGAGAAGATTATGGGACAGGTTATTTGATAAATTGTCTAAATACGAAGGGAGAAGTACTTATGGGGGCTTTAGTGAATCTTAAGAATACATGCGATAATTTTTCAGTTGAATTTGAGGTGCTACCTACTATCGATTTTACAAAAGAGATGGATGAGAGGCAGCAAAGAATTTTTGAGGGTGTCGCTTCAATTAATGAGCAATTAGCGGAAAATGAAAAAGTGATTGCTGAGCTTAATGTTAATATAGACAAATTAACAAACCATGCAGATGGGATAGACTATATGGTAGCAGTTGCTAGCGGTGTGCTGGCAGGTATTATAGATATCGTTTTTGTGGAGGATTTTTCATTAGAAAAGGCCAATGAGTGGGGAAACGATAAAACAAATAACTTTGTGGTTAAAATAGCTCAAAAGCAGGGATATGAAGGAGATGACGTATATGGAGCTGTGAAATTTTTGGAAGAAAAATTTCCTCTTACTGCAGACAAAGCTACAAATGATTTTGGAGGCGGTTTGCAACATCATCTTAGAGATTTTTCCCATCATCCGACTCCGGTAGGATTATTCTTTTCATTCTTAACACAGTTTACAGGGAAAGTATATGGAACAGATGTAACAGGAATATTTAAGATAGTAGAACTAAAGGAAGGGGATCTTATTTTGGTGGGTAAGAACTTTCCAGAGAAGGTGACCTTTGGGGTTGTAAATTGGTTCTTCCATATGATTAGTGATATTGCTGGTTCATCAAGCTCGATTTTAGAGGGAAAAGTGGGAACTGGGCTGCCAGGTCCTTTGGTATCGTTATTAAAGGAAATCTCGGCGTTACCTATATTTAAAAGTATGAATGAAAAAGGGTATAAAGAATTCTCTGTGTGGATTTCTAAGTTATTCAATGGAACTCTATTAGGGAAGAGAGATGAAAATGGAAAACTAATCCCTTTGAAGTTTGATCTGCGAACAGAATTAGGTGTTGCTCAACAACTTGGAAAGCAGGCAATACCGATAATAATTAATGAATGTATTGTACGAGGCTTTTATTTTATAAGAAGATTTTTTATGGAAATTCGCGATCATAATGTAAAGAAAATTGCAGATCTAAAAAATATTAATTGGGAGAATACGCTTCCGTTTAAAAATAGAACAGTAATAAGAATGTTAACTATTTCAACAGGAACAATGACAGCAATCGATTTAGCAGATGCAGCAATTGAGTCTGCTGTTAAGTCCGGAGGTGTTGGACCGGCATTCGTTTCCAACATGTTAGTTAAAGTCAATTTTGTTGGAGTGGGTAGATTCGCAATAGCTGTTGGTTCAGATGTCAAAATGGGCGTTAAACGAAGCAAGTTAAGAAATGAACGCATTGTTGCAATGAATGAACAGATTTTCTTGTTGAATGGGAAAACATTCTATAAGCAGGCTGAAATGTGGATAGCGGCAGAAAATGCGGGAGAGACGATAGAAGAAGCATATTTATTGATGGAGAGAACAGCAGAAGCATATGCTATGGCATATGCAGATATGAGGTCTGATTTGAAGAAAATTTCTGGCTATACAGTAGGAATTGAAAAGAAGAATGTAGGATTGTTAAAAGAAATTAATGATATTTTACAATGGGGGTAATATAAATGGGCAAAAATGAGTTAGTTAATGTACAGAATATAAATGAAAGTCTAGTACCTACACTTATTCAAGAACAGTTTGGTCAATTAAAAGTGTTAAAGCAGAATGTAGAACTTGCAACTAAAAAGGCTGAATCGGCTCAAGAGTCTGCAAAATCAGCAAAAAGTAAATCAGCAGGATGGTTTCACAAAAAGGAAGCAATAGAGTCTTTACAGGATGCAGCGGTTGATTTGGCAGATGCGCAGATATCACAAGCGGAGGCGCAGGAACTTTCATTTGAATACCAGCAGAAATTAGGTGAAATTACTAAATATCTATTTGGGCTTGGAGTTACTAATATTGCTGTTAATAGAAGTGTTGTAAGGGAACTTGAAATGCGTTTGAGAGGTGCTTCAGAAGAGGAACTTGATGATCTTGCAAGACAAGAAATATTAGGTGTCGTTAAGCAGTTAAAAGCTCAAGAAGATATTATGAAAAAACATAGTGAATTAGCTAATTGGGTTAAACAACATGATAGTAAACTTGTATTGCAAGAAGAAAAGCAAATCGAATTGGAAAGAATATTTAAGGAAAAAGCTGAGCATGAAAAAAAGCAAGATGAAATTTTAAGAAGGAATTCAGAAAAGGACAAAGAGCATGATGCTATGCTTGAAAGTAGTAAGAAGAAGGCAGAAGAACATGAAAGATTATTAGCTGATAAAACTAAAAAAGATAATAATCAGGATGCGGAGATATCTCGCCAAGCTGCAAAGGATGAAGAACTGAGCCGTAGAATTGATGAGTGTGTAGAAAAGGATACAGACCAAGATGCAGAAATAGCACGCCAGGCAGTAAAAGATGAAGAACTGAGTCGTAGGATTAATGAGTGTGTAGAAAAGGATAATAATCAGGATGCGGAAATAGCACGCCAGGCAGCAAAGGATGAAGAACTGAGCCGTAGAATTGATGAGTGTGTAGAAAAGGATAAAGACCAAGATGCAGAAATAGCACACCAGACAGCAAAGGATGAAGAACTGAGCCGTAGGATTAATGAGTGTGTAGAAAAGGATAAAGACCAAGATGCGGAAATAGCCCGCCAGGAAGCAAAAGATGAAGAGCTGGGTCATAGAATTGATGAGTGCGTAGAAAAGGATAAAGACCAAGATGCAGAAATAGAACGCCAGACTGCAAGAGGTGAAGATTTGAGTCGATTAGTAAATGAACTGGTGCAGGCAAATTTAGATAAAGAAGCACAAATACGAGAACTTAAGAGCCAATGTGAAGATTTGATAAATCAAATTGCTTCGGGTTCAGAGTATGTAGAGTGTATGGAAGGCAGTATTATAAATAGACTTAAAGAGATGGCAAGTAAAAAAGGGTTGATTGTGTCATATATAATAGGAGTAGCTGCACTAATAGCTTCGATTATGCAATTCTTCATATAGTGCTGAAGTGTCTATTGAAAAGTCTGATTATTTGAAGGAGACTTGTTGGTGTATTAGAAAATAATGAGCCAGAATATTATCGTTATATATCTTATGGATTTCAAGATATACTATTAAGAAAATAGAAATTAATCAAATTATAATGAAGACTGTATTTGCAGAGAAATTGAGTTAAGAAGATAAATTTCAATTTTTAAGGAGTTAATTACAATGAAAAACCACAAAATAATAGATGGGAGGCTGCTTCAAACAAACAAAAAATTCTCTGCACTTAAGGAATCTCAAAAAACAAAGATTGCAGAGTGGGAATATGAAGCATATAAAGAATGTTATCTGAAATCCAAGAAAATTCCTGACAAACGAAGAGAAGATGAGATTTTGTTTTTAGTAACTGAAAAGATAGAATCTGCTGAAATATGGATTCCAGAAGATGAGATATATAAGCATTATCAAAGTAGACACAGCAAATTACTGAAGCGATTAAAAAAGGAGTTCCCGGAAGATTTTCAAGATGAAAACATAACTGAATAATAATTATACATAGAGCATTCAAGCCAAAAACTTGTCTGCTCTCTTTTTTTATCTAGATTGGAAAGAAGGTGAGACAATTGAAAATCAAAAAAGTGGATGACAAACCAATGATAATCCACACAAAAGCAAAGACAAAGATTCATTCCCATGAAGCGAAGTCTACTGGGATTAAAGGTCACAATGTTTATTCTGTAAAAAGAAGTCCGAAGATTATGTCAGCCACTACTAAACCGCAGACAATGGGAAAAGGGGCAGTTCGTCGAAGGGGCAAAATTACGTATCGGAAAAGCACGATTCATCAGAACCAGGAAAAACGTGGAGGACGAATCCATCAGCATAACAGAAATATCAAGGATGACACGAAGACTATTAAGACAAAGAATTCCAGTATTAAGTTAGTGGGTGCAGTAGGAGCAAATGCAGCATCAAATCAGATGGATGGTGCAGATGAAGTAAGAGATGCAGCAATGATTGCCTATGGGGTTACAAGACCCATGACTGGAGCAGCTTCTAAAGGAGCAGAATTCTTTAGTCAGAAGTCATTGGCAGAGAAGAAGCGAAAGATTAAAAAGGTGGAGTCTGGTAGGAAGCTTGCAAGAAGGCAGATTAAAAAAACAACACAGAAGGTAGCAAAGAAAGCGGCAAAGGACACTGCTAAGAAAGTGGAAAAAGAAACTGCAAAGAAAACAGCGAAGGTAACTACAAAAGTTGCAACTGATGTTGCTGTGACAGTAGCAGGAACTGCGGCAGTTGGACCACTCAGTCCGTTGATTGGAATTGCTACCGGAGAAGTTGTAGGAGCAAAGATTGACCATGATGATATGAAGCGTAACAGTCGAGTACGTAAAATCAAATTCTTTATGGATAAGATGAATTCCCAGGATAAACAACAAGATAGTTTATTAAAACTTTTAAAAGACTTAGTTATGAATCGGGCTGTCATTCCATTAAAGAAAATGGCTCTTGCTGTGGGAGGATTCTTGTTAATATTGATTTTACTGATATCTGTTATAACAGTTCCAGTTGTTACAGTAATTGCAACGATTTATAATTCCCCGTTTGCTCTATTCCTGCCACCGTTGGAAGAAGGTGATACGGTAATGAGTGTTACAACAGAATATGTTGCTAATTTCAACAGGGAGATCAACACACTAGCCAATGAGCATAATGGATATGATGGTGGAGAAATCGTCTATGTGGACTATGAAGGTACAGCAGCTAGTCCAAGCAATTATTACGATATCATGTGTGTCTATATGGTAAAGCATGGCATTGGTGATACTGCTACAATCATGAATGATATATCAAAAGATTGGCTTCAGGATATAGTTAATGATATGTGTTCTTACACGACCAGTTCCCGAACAGAAACCCATGAGAATGAAGATGGAACAACAGATTCGGAAACAATTCTTTCTGTTAATATTATGCTGAAAAATTACAGAGATATGATTACAGAATATAACTTTGATGAAGACCAAATCGAACTAATCAATGAAATGATGAGTCCAGAAAACCTAGCGATGATAGGCTATAGTAGTGGGGGATCTGCTGGAGGAAGTAGCAGTGGAAATAGCGTATCCTCTCTAACCCATGCGGAAATTGATGAAATCGTTAGTAGTATCACTGATCCAACTCAGAAGGAAACCGTAAGTTTTGCTTTAAGCAAAGTAGGATATCCATATAGTCAGGCTTACAGAGATACAGAAAATTATTATGATTGTAGTTCATTGGTTTACTATTCGTGGAAAGCGGCAGGAGTCGATATCAGCTTTGGTGGTGCGACCACAGCGGCAGCAGAAGCACAGGGTCTTGACGAAGCTGGAAAGAGTATAACCGAAGCAGACTTACAACCTGGAGATCTTATTTTCTATAGTTACACCACAAATGGTAGATACAAGAACATCAGTCATGTTGGAATTTATGCAGGTAATGGAAAGATGGTCGAGGCAAAGAATGAAGCAGAGGGTGTTGTATATGGAGATTTCCATAATGGAAGCGTTGTAATGTATGCAAGACCAAACAAATAAATAAGAATAGAAAGTTAGGCAGAGCTAGTAACATAAGTTCGGTCTTTTTTTGATTGGAGGAAAAATGTCTAAAGAGTATGAGGTCGAAATCAAAGAGGTTTTGTCAAGGATTGAAAAAATCGAAGCAGGTTCTCTTGGAGAAGCCATTGATAAAGCAATGAAAAAGTATTATGCACAGGAAATCATTCTTGATGCTGAGGACATGAAAGATGTGGATTTTCTTCCATATGAACAAAAACAACAATTAGGAAAAAGCAGATAGTGGAGGATAAAGAATATGAGCAAAGTAGTAGAAGAAAACGTAGTAAAGAACATGGCATTTTTAATGAAAATGCTGGAAAAGGAATGGGAAGTATCGAAGGAGAGCATTAAGACGGTTTTTATTTCAATGGATGAGGTTTCAAAGGTAAAATCTGATCTGTCCTTTATGATTCAGGTTAATATAGGAGTTCTCAACAGTAATAATGGGATGACTTTTAAGGAGTGTATGATAATGAATAAAGAAAATCATGCACTTCTTAGAATTACAAAAAAGGTTATTACTGCAATTGAAAAGGCAGAAAAGGATGAGACAGAGGAATTTGCCATTTCTTTAGATAAAGAGGAAGCAAAGCTTTATAAGGAGTTATTTGACAAGAAAAATTAGAACAGGAGGAGAATCGGATGAGCAATAAGTATGAAGCAAAAGCTATTTATGATGAGATGATTCATGATGTCACCACTTCTGAAAAGAAGTGGCAGGATGTTTGTCGACTCGCCGGTCAGATATATAGATTTGAGTTTGACAACATCCTGATGGTGTATGGACAGCGCCCACATTCTACTATGATAGCCGATTATGATACTTGGAAAAAAGTAGAAAGATATGTCAAGCGTGGAAGTAAAGGCATAGCTATTTTCCCTTCAAGAGCATTAAATCCTCGCATGAGATATGTATTTGATATCAGCGATACGGGTGGGAAGAAGCAGAAGCTCACATGGGATTTGGAGGGTGAAAACCTAAAGGAATATTTGGATTATCTGGTATCTGAAGGACAGATGGAACAGTATGAAGGAACAACACGAGAAGAATTAATAAATTCATTAAAATTATTTACAGGAACAAATGTTTGGGGTATAATAAGAACAGATTTTGAGGAAAGAATCTCAGAATTATCGCAGCTAGCTGGGAGTATGATAAAGGAACTCAATTATGAAACGTCAGGGCTGACCACAGATGACTTGGTATATCACAGTGTTATGTATGCGGTTGGTACGAGATGCGGATTTGACTTATCTATGCAAGAACAGGATTTTAGTCAGATCGTAAAGATAACCGATGAGGAAGTCATTTACCGTCTTGGTTCCCTGGTATGCGATGTCTCCTGCAGCGTTCTTAGAGAATTTAGTAGAAACCTAAAAACGATTGAAAGCGAGAGGAGAATTGCGTATGGCAGAATTAACAATGACGTATCACGAAGTGGACGGACTACTGTATCCGGATATTCAGATGCCGGAAGAGCAGGAAGTGAAATTAACGAATCTAGGGAAATACGGAATACTGGCGATGAATTATCTAAAGGAGAACGAATCAGCAAGGTACAAGACACTTTACCGATTCGGGAAACTGGCAGAGAAAATGAACGAGGTGAACGAGGAAGCTTATCAACTGTTAGACCAGCTGATGAACGATTACCTGAAGAAACACAAACCAGAGAATCCGAATTCCACGATGGAGATGTGGAAGCTGAGAGAACAGGCGAAGAGGCAGGCAGAGGAAGTAGTGCTACAGCAGATCGTAATGAAATTTCACTAGAAACAGATGAAGAACTGGATAGAGAACTAAATGAAATTAATTCATTTGGAATTAGTAAGGAAGCCAATTACCACCAGGCTTCCTTTTTTGATGGGGATTTTGGGCTGAATAAAAGCGATTCGGTGCATACAAAAAATACAGCTACTGGACAAAAATATACTTATATTCAACCGAAGAAAGAGTTGGTTGTACCACATGAGTTTGTACTCCAGACCCTACTTCGCGGTACTGGATTTGTAAATGGCATGAGCCGTGTATGCAAGATATATGAGAATGAAATTGACGCAGGAACCAGAGCCAGACATATTAAAAAAGAGTATGGTCAAGGTGGAGCAGGCTGGCCGATAGAGGGTTACGGTTTGCATGGTTATGATTCATTCCATGCTCAAGGACTTCGGTTTCAGTGGAGAGACGAGGAAGGTGAAAAAGAAGGCTATATTTCATGGGGGACGGTTGAAAAAGAAATTGGTGTTCTAATTATGACCGGAGAGTATCAGCCAGAGAGACAATCGTTAGATGAAATTACTTTGGATGGTGACAGGGAAGATTATATTGATACTGATTACAGAGCAATTGATGCTTCTGATGAACAGGAGGCAACTGAGGATGTAGATTCATTTGCGATTCCTGATGAACCTGAAAGCTATGAAAGTCATAGGAGGATAACTGGACAGAAAGAAGAAACAGAAACTTATGAAATGACTCCAGAAGAACTTACTGAAGAAGACCGTATGGTCACAATGGCTGAATATGGATCAGAGATTGAAGCGGAAAACCAAGAATTTGATAAACAGTATGAGGAGAACCAAAGTGTAGGTAGGTTAGAAGTTATTCCCACTGATTATGCAAAGATCATTGCGGAAATTGATGAGGATATGCGAGAGGCAATGGAAATTCTTGTGACAGAATGTAGTTGTTATATGCCTTTTAAACCATTTTTACAGGATATTGTAAATTCAGAGTATTTGCTCATTCCAAACAAATTAGAACTTTTGTCAGATATGGTCTTAGCAAGTAAAGAAGAGCAAAAAGGCTATAGCAACAACAAATATGGCTTAATTGAATACACCTTAAAGCCTTATGAGATTAACATGAATTATAAGAACCGATTTGGTGAAAGAGAAACAGTTGCAACAGGCTATAGAGAACTGTATGAAGTATTGTCCTATATGTCAAAGCAACCATTCTTCTGCGGAGCAGATCATAGACAACGATATAATGAAATGATGGCAAGTGAGGATAGAACAACCTTACAGCCAATCTATCAGAGATTCCTTGATAAATGTGACAGTGTAGAACAAAATCGTGAGGAACAAGCACAAAGACGAGTTGCTACTGGTAATAAAAGTGCAGCAGAGAATCTCATAGATGAAGCTGTATCACATTCCGAGAAACATAACTTTCATTACAATTTGTGGGAACTTCCAAAAGGTGGAGTAAAGACAAGATTCCAATGGAATATAGAAGCAATTGGAGTATTAAAGCAGGTAGAGTCAGAACACAGACTGGCAAACAGAGAGGAACAAAAAATCTTATCAAAGTATGTTGGCTGGGGTGGTCTTTCTCAAGTATTCGATGAAAATAATGAAAACTGGAAAAGGGAATTCGAAGAGCTGAAAAGTCTTTTGACAGAAGATGAATATACTGCAGCAAGAGCAACTGTAAATAATGCATTTTATACTTCACCAGAAATAGCAAGCTGTATGAATCAGGCGCTACTACAATTTGGTTTCCGAGGTGGAAATGTGTTAGAACCAAGTATGGGAGTCGGAAACTTCTTCGGAAGCATGCCAACACCTTTACAGAGTTGTAAATTATATGGTGTAGAACTAGATAGTATTTCTGGTAGAATTGCAAAGCAGCTGTATCAGAAAGCGAATATCAGCATTACAGGTTTTGAAAAGACCACCTTCTCAGATAATTTCTTTGACGTTGTGATTGGGAATGTGCCATTTGGAGATTATAAGGTGTTTGATCCAAAATACAATAAGTTAAATCTACGTATCCATGACTACTTTATTGCAAAAGCAATGGATCAGGTGAGACCAGGCGGTATTGTAGCAGTTATTACAACGAAGGGAACGCTTGATAAAAGCAATCCGACTTTCCGCAAGTATCTGGCAGAGAGAGCAGAACTGATTGGTGCAATCAGACTTCCTAATATGGCATTTAAAGAAAATGCGGGTACGGAAGTGACCAGTGATATTTTGTTTTTGCAAAAAAGAGAACGTAAGATTGATATTGAACCAGACTGGGTGCATTTGGGCTATACGCATAACGGAATCGCAGTCAATTCTTATTTTGTAGAGCATCAGGATATGATGTTAGGACACATGGAATATGACACTAGAATTTACGGTCAGGATAGCAGATATACAGTCTGTGTAAATGATGCTGAAAACTTCAATATGTACGAAGAATTGAATAAAGCTATTCGAACAATTTCAGCACAGATGGCTAACTTTGAAGATTTAGAAGAGTCAGAGGAAATAAGTGAAGATGTGATACCTGCAGGTCCCGATGTGAGAAATTTCTCCTATGCATTTTATGAAGGAAAGTTATATTACAGAGAAAATTCCCATATGTACCGAAAAGAAGTGAATGCCACAGTAGAGGATAGGATTCGCTTGCTAGATGAAATTCGAAATAATACCAGACACTTGATTGATATTCAGACAGATGGTTGTAGTGAGGAAGAATTAGCAGAAGGACAAAAAACATTGAATGCAACCTACGATGCCTTTGTTGAAAAATATGGATGTATTACTGCACAGGCAAACAGCAGGGCATTCCGAGATGATTCTGACTACCCACTGTTATGCTCTTTAGAAGATGTAAATGAGGATGGGATTGTGAAGAAAGCAGACATGTTCTTTAAGCAAACCATCAAAGCCAAAGTTCAGATTGAGAGAGTGGAAACAGCAGTAGAAGCTCTTAATGTGTCAATCAACGAATATGGCTCAGTTAACATTCCATATATGTTAAGTATTTATCATCCTGATTTATCAAAGCTGATAGACGAATTGGCAGTAAAAGGGAATGAAGCGGCCACAAATATTTCACTATCTGAGGACGTAAAAGCTGAGTTAGAACGTGTGGTTATGCTTGAAGAATTACAGGGATTAATTTATCTGAATCCAAATCGGTATAACGAAAATAATCCAAATGCAGGTTGGGAGACAGCGGATGATTATCTGTCTGGAAATGTAAGAGAAAAGCTGCGTGTAGTAAAAGCTATGCGGGGAGCAAATCCAGAATTATTCGTACAAAATATACAGGCGTTGGAACAGGTGCAGCCCAAAGATATTGAAGCAAGTGAGATTGATGTAAGAATTGGAACCACGTGGGTGGAGGCAGAAGACTATGAGCAGTTTATCTACGAACTTCTCAATACTCCGAGAAGAGAGCGAGCAGTACGTAGTCAGTGGTACAATTCGGGAATACAGGTTCATTTGAATAAGCTGAGCATGGAATGGTTTATTGAAAATAAGTCAAGAGACAAACACTCTGTTGCAGCCACGAAAACTTATGGAACGAGCAGAGAGGATGCTTATTCAATTTTTGAAGACACATTGAACCTAAAAACAGTTACCATTCGTGACAGAATTGATGATGGTGATGGAAAATACCACTATGTCGTGAATAAGAATGAAACGATGTTAGCAAGAGAAAAGCAGAACCAGATGAAAGAAGCCTTTAAAGAATGGCTGTTTCGCGATCCAGAGAGAAGAGCAAAGTATGTGGAGTATTATAATGAAACCTTCAATAATATTCGCTTGCGGGAGTATGATGGTTCACAGTTACAATTTCCGGGGATGAATCCTGAGATTGAGTTGCAACCACATCAAAAGAACGCAGTAGCAAGAATCCTGATGGGAGGAAACACGTTGCTGGCTCATTGTGTTGGGGCGGGTAAGAGTTTTGAAATGATGGCTGCTTGTATGGAGCAGAAAAGACTGGGACTTGCAGGTAAAACGATTATGATGGTGCCAAAACCCTTAATTGGACAGACGGCTAGTGAGTTCCTTCGTCTTTATCCTTCAGCTAATATTCTAGTTGCAACGGAGCGTGATTTTGAAAAGAGCAAGAGAAAGCAGTTTGTTTCTAGAATTGCAACGGGAGATTATGACTGTATTATTATGTCGCATTCACAGTTCGAGAAGATTCCTATCTCGGCAGAAAGAAAGGAGCGGATGTTGAATCAGCAGATAGAAGAGATTGCATATTCTGTTGATGAAATGAAGTCACAGAACGGAGAACGCTGGACGGTAAAACAGATGGAGGCGCAGAAGAAAAAGCTAGAGGAACAGTTGAAATCATTGGCAGATGAAAGTCGAAAAGATGATTTGATTACCTTTGAGGAGTTAGGAGTGGATTCGATTATGGTTGATGAAGCTCATAATTTTAAGAACCTTGCGATTTTCTCCAAGATGAATAATGTCTCTGGTATTAGCAGTTCAGGAGCAAAGAAATCTACAGATATGCAGTTGAAATGCCAGTATTTGAGTGAAATTAATGATGGTAGAGGGATTGTATTTGCAACGGGAACCCCGGTTTCAAACAGCATGTGCGAACTGTATGTAATGCAGCTATATCTACAAAAAGAGGCTTTAGAGCAGATGGGAATTTATCATTTTGACTCCTGGGCAGCAAACTTTGGTGAAGTAACAACAGCACTCGAACTTACAGTAGAAGGAAGCGGATTCCGATTCAAAAGCAGATTTAATAAGTTTACGAATCTTCCAGAATTAATGAACATCTTTCGTGAGGTGGCAGATGTACAAACCAAAGATATGCTAAATCTAAAGGTACCAATACTACGGGATAACAAGTACACAATTGTGGAAAGTGAACCAGACTGGTATGTAAAACAGGTCATGGAGGATTTTGTAGTAAGGGCAGAACGAATCCGTAATGGTGGAATTGACCCATCAGAGGACAATTTCCTAAAGATCACACATGAGGCTAGACTGCTAGGTACTGATGCAAGGCTATTAGATGCAGATGCACCAAACAATACGGATGGAAAATTAAATAAGGTCGTAGAAAATGTATGCTACGAATATTTCAAAGCTGTCAACGAGAATAAAATCGGTTGCCAGCTTATTTTTTCGGATATTGGTACTCCGAAGAGTGGTTGGTCAAGCTACGATTTGAGTAAAGATTTTGATGTTTACAATTATGTGAAAGAGCAACTGGTTATTCGGGGAATTCCAGAAAAAGAGATAGCATTTATCCATGATGCTAAGACAGACGGGCAGAGGGATATCTTGTTTAAAGAAATGCGAACAGGTAAAAAGAAAATACTAATCGGTTCTACAGATAAGTGTGGTACGGGTGTAAATGTACAGACACATCTTGTTGCGATGCATCATATCGACTGTCCTTGGAAGCCTTCCGCTATTGAACAACGAGAAGGCAGGGGTATCCGTCAGGGAAATGAAAATTCCGAGGTGGCAATCTATCGTTATGTTACAAAAGGAACTTTCGATGCGTATTCTTGGTCATTGGTGGAAAATAAGCAACGATTTATCAGTCAGGTCATGACAAGCAAATCTGTATCCAGAACTTGTGAGGATGTTGATGAAGCAACTTTGTCATATGCAGAAATTAAGGCAGTTGCGACTGGTAATCCATTGATTCGTGAAAAGATGGAATTAGATAATGAGGTACAACGATTGAAGTTACTAAAAGCTTCTTATGACAATCAGCGTTATTCGTTGCAGGATAATTATATGATCCGCTATCCAAAGCTAATTAAGGCGGCACAGGAGAAATTGTGCTGTGTAAGGGAAGATATCAAGCTGAGAGATTCAGAACTAATTCAGAATCCTGATTTTTCTATTATGATAGGTCGAGCAAGCTTTGAAGAGCGTGTGGATGGTGGAACCGTTATGCTAGAAGCAATTAGTAAGTGCAAGACAGGTGAAATCAGTCCTATTGGTCAGTTTCATCAGTTTGATTTGCTGGTAGAAAAGAACTTCATGGGCACAAATTATCTGATGCTTCGTGGAAAGACAGATTACAAAGCAGAGCTGTCCACCAGCCCAGTTGGAAATATGGTGAAACTAGAAAATTTATTTAGTGGAATTCATGAGAATGAAGAGTTTTTGCTAAAGAAAATTGACCAGTATCAGAACGATTTGGATGCCTCAAAGTCAGAATACGAGAAGCCATTTGCATACGAAACAGAATTGAAAGAAAAGCTGGCACATCAATATGAATTGAATGCACAGCTAGATCTGGAAAATGGGAAAGTGGAAGATGTGGACTTAGGTGCGACGAAAGAAGAATTCGACGAGGGCAATATAGAAAAATTAGAAAATGATAAATATGTTGCTGAAGCAAAAACTGTTTATCAAACCAACGTGGATGATAGGAGCAGATGATGGATAGGGAAGGACGTGAGGAGTAATGGAAAAATGTATCGCTTGTTCGAGGTGGAAGATGTGATTGCAGAGATGGATTTATTAGATGTTGATGATGATATAGCTGAAACAGATGAAGATTATCAAATTGTGATCAGTGGATGGTGGGTGCATATCCCAGAATTAAATCTAAATCTACACGAGGGGGGTTGTTTGTACTTGGGAAGAAAAATCACAAATGTTCATGCCTGATTTTGCTGTCACGGTACTATATGAAGATGGTGCAGAACACCAGGACTATATCTACTTTGAACAAGATGGAATGGTCATAACCTTAGCCAATTGGCTGAATGGCCGTGTCCCTTTGGATGTAATAGAGCAGATGCGTTGTAGCATCTGCAAAGAGTAGCGAAGTGGATTGCAAATATCCACTTTTGATTGTGGGGTATGCACGGAGCATACGGAAAGTGAGGAGTAAATGAAATATTCAATTCATGTAAATGAAGTAAAAACAAAGGAAAGCAATATCAAAGGATTTGCCACAGTAGTCTTTGGTGATTCGTTTAAGATTACCAATATTGCAATCTTAGAAAATCCTGAAAGACATCAATTATTTGTATCTATGCCTAGATATCGTTCCAGTGAAAGAGATGAGAATGGCGGTGTTATTTTCAAGGATGTGTGCAAT
Organism: Lacrimispora sp.; assembly: GCF_032078915.1. GTDB lineage: Bacteria > Bacillota > Clostridia > Lachnospirales > Lachnospiraceae > Lacrimispora. The sequence continues at coordinate 52,640 of NZ_DAMAUN010000012.1, forward strand.
CCCATCACCAAGGAATTCCGTGAGGAGCTGTACGATAACATCCTTGAAGCTTATGAGAATGTAATAAATCAGGGAAAAGAGCAAGGACAGATAGAAAAAGAACAGTCTGAAATGCCAGAGTTTTCAGTGAAGGTTACACCGTTTGAAAGAGATGGAAGCAGTGTATGTGGGCTTGCTCGTATTTATTTCGATAATCAATTTATCGTAAATAATGTGAGTATTCTTCAAGGAAAAGATAAGCTGTTTGTTGCAATGCCGGCTTATAAGACAAGGCAGATAGACGAACAAGGTAAAGCGATTTATCAGGACGTGTGTTATCCAGTAACAAAGGAGTTTCGTGAAAAACTTTATGGAGAGGTAATGAAAACATATGAGGAAGAAAAGGAAAAGAAGCAGGAGGAGCAAAAAGATAAAAATGATTTGCAGAAAGAGAAAGAAAAGTCTGGACAGTTTCAGAGTTTGCCTGATAGAGCAACACCGTTTCGATAAATAGTTGCCATAGACGAAGGAGTCAGAGATTAATATCTGGCTCCTTCGTCTATTAAAAGCGTGTATAATGAGCGATAAAACTAATGCTTATGGTTGATAATCTAACCCTATAAAGAAATCATTAAATTCTGCATCAAAGATTATTTTCAAAGCGACCAATTCACTAACCCGGATATTCATACGGTTGGTTTCAAGCTTGGCATAGGTACTTTTGGAAATATTTAGTCCCATAAGATGCATATGTGCAATGGTTTGGTCCTGAGTTAATTCAGCTTTTTGCCTAAGCAACTGAATGTTTTTTCCAATATCCATATCTGGTCTTAATTTCATATTGATTAATCCTTTCGAGAAAATTCGTAATAGCGAAATTATTTATATTGATTTTAGCTGTTATTTGTAGTAAAATGTTTCGTAATAAAGAAACATTTCTGCATAACGAAATGTTTAACTGTGACAAAAGACAGTGATATGTGATTTTAACTTACTAAATAATATGTTAAAGTGCATAAAACACGATTCATAATTTATTGGACGAGGGAAAAATGATATCAAATAAAAAAATTGACAAGATTTTAAAGCAGGTTGCAATAAACAATGGTGTATCAGTTGAAGAAGTAAGGAAAGAAATTGAAAATGCAATTAATATGGGGAAGAATAATGCAGATCCTTTAATTCAAAGGCAGTGGGAGATGATGGGGTTAAAAGACAAGATAGCGACTCCAGAGCTAGTGATAAGAAAACTGAATAAGAAACTTAAGTAGACTTATAGGGGTGAATACATATATGAATAATGATTATTGGGAACTGGCAGAGAGGACGCTGAAGCTTTTGGATATAGAAGATATCTCAGAACTAAACTACCACCCGCTAAAGCGGGTGGGTTCGCACATAAATGTGCTTCCGACTGGAAGTCGGGGTAAAGGGAGTCTGTGAAAGTTTTTCTGTAAATAAGGTTTTTAAAGGTCTTCTATGATAAAATATCAATCATAGGAGGCCTTTATTATGGCAAGAGAAAAGAAACCCGTACACAAAGTACAAATGACAGATGGAAAACGCAACATCATCCGGCAGCTTCTTGAGGAGTATGATATCGAATCTGCTCAAGATATTCAAGATGCGCTGAAAGATCTTCTCGGCGGGACCATCAAAGAAATGATGGAAGTAGAAATGGATGATCACCTGGGATATCGCAAATCAGAACGTTCTGATAACGAAGACTATCGGAATGGTTATAAAACGAAACAAGTAAACAGCAGCTATGGGAGCATGGCCATTGATATTCCTCAGGATCGTAAGTCTACGTTTGAGCCTCAGGTAGTAAAAAAGCGCCAGAAAGATATATCCGATATTGATCAGAAAATCATAGCTATGTATGCCAAGGGTATGACCACAAGGCAGATTTCAGAAACTCTTGAAGACATTTATGGCTTTGAGGCATCGGAAGGCTTTATCTCAGATGTAACCGATAAGATCCTGCCGCAGATTGAAGACTGGCAGAACCGCCCGCTTTCTGACGTTTATCCGGTTCTCTACATAGACGCTATTCACTACTCCGTACGCGATAATGGAGTAATCCGGAAACTGGCAGCTTATGTTGTTCTTGGTATTAATTCAGATGGATTAAAAGAAGTCCTGACCATTGAAGTAGGTGAAAATGAAAGCTCCAAGTACTGGCTTTCTGTCCTGAATGGCCTAAAGAATCGTGGGGTAAAAGATATCCTTATCATTTGTGCAGATGGACTGACCGGGATCAAAGAAGCAATCACAGCTGCTTATCCTAAAACAGAATACCAGCGTTGTATTGTTCATCAGGTACGCAATACATTGAAATATGTATCTGATAAGGACCGCAAGCTTTTTGCTGCAGACTTAAAAACGATTTATCAGGCTCCTACGGAGGGAAAAGCCTTGGAAGCTTTGGAACGGGTCACAGGAAAGTGGTCAGAAAAATACCCTAATTCCATGAAAAGCTGGAGCCAGAATTGGGATGCAATTTCACCTATTTTTAAGTTCGGGGCGAATGTCCGGAAAGTTATTTATACCACAAATGCAATAGAAAGCCTAAATGCGACCTATCGGAAGCTGAACCGCCAAAGGAGTGTATTTCCGAGCGATGGAGCTCTGTTAAAAGCCCTGTATTTATCTACATTTGAAGCCACAAAAAAGTGGACGATGCCAATCCGTAACTGGGGTCAGGTATATGGGGAACTGAGTATCATGTACGAAGGCCGCCTGTCCAGTTAAGTCATTATAGTTATGTGCAAGACAGGCGGTATTCCCGCCTGCCCTTGACATGCCCTGATAGGTAGGGTATATATAAACCAAGGGCTGAAAGCTCATAAAGACGCCTTCAGCCCTACCACTTATCATAGAAGATCTGTTTTTACAGAGATTTCTTCACACACTCGGTAAAGGATTAATCCCTCTGAAAGACCTATTGCTGGAAGCAATTCCATCTAATGACTGAAACTCATTCCTCTACCTTGAATACTTCGTTTCCTATAGTTCCTTGATTCTCAATATAACGACGAATGGTCTCTTCTGTTACGCTCCCTACGGTCGCACAGAAGTATCCCCTTCCCCATAGGTGCTGCCCCCAGTACTTTCTTTTCAATTCTGGAAATTGTTCCTGCAACAACCTCGAAGAACGTCCTTTTAGATATTGTACCAATTTACTTGGAGCAATACTCGGTGGACATGACAGTAATAGATGTACATGATCGCTTCCCACACTTCCTTGTACTATTATGATTCCCCTTGCTTCACATCCTTGCCTTATCAGCTCCCTCAATCGTAACGCTATTTCTCCTCTAAGCATTCTATATCGGTACTTTGTTACCCATATGATATGATATTTTATATCATACGCCGCATGACCACTTTTACTATATCCCTCTGGCATATTATCACCTCTCGGCTTTAGTATGCCCATATATGATATGGCTAAAAGCGTATACCGTCTAAAGACGGTGGGTTTAGACCACGCGAATGGAAACTAAAGGGTGTGACTTTATCAAAATTCATACAACAATATTCTAATATTACTATACAAGAAGTCTTTGTTTTAGAGATGAATAAACGAGGATATTTATGCCCGGAGAAGAATGATAAATTCTTAAGAGAGATTCAGATGTCTACGAGGCTGTGCAATATATTGGCTAGAAATGGAGTTTTTATGGTTTCACAAATAGGGAACTATCCGAAAGAGGCTTATCTAGCAATGCGTAATATGGGAGAAGAAACGTATAACGAATTGCAATATATTAGTGAGCAATATCAAATAGAAATTCCAACTCTCGATTATTTGAAAGAAGGGTTATTACCTGTCCCTTTTTCAGCTAGACAGTTACTTATCTTGTATGAACATGGCATACATTCTGTAAAAGATATTGAGAATTTTACTTTGGAGGAATTGCAGAGGGAATACAGGTATGATAGAAGACTGTATAATTCTTTGCGTAAAGTAATAGAAGTGAAAGGGTTACAGGTCAAGTCATATCATAATCAGTGAAAAAACGTAAAACTTCTCTATGAATTGTACTATTATATGGTACAATGATAGAGAAGTTTTTTTATTGGGAGAAGAGGCAATGACCACAAGAGAAGAAGCAAATTTATATTGCAAATCATTTGATGAAATATTAGAGGACTATCCATTTCACGATAACAACTGGGCATTGATGCGTCATGTAGCAAATAAAAAGACATTTGCTTGTATTTACCAACACAGAGGACATATATGGATAAATGTGAAATGCGATCCAGAGTGGAGGGATTTCTGGAGAAGTGCATTTACATCCATTGTTCCGGCATATCACATGAACAAAGAACACTGGAATTCAATTATTTTGGACGGAACAATTCCGGATAAGGATATAAAACGAATGATAGCAGAAAGTTATGAACTGACAAAGCCAAAGACTAAAAAAATAGATAAATCAGAATTAAGAAGATTGGAGCAGACATGGACGGTACAGTAAGAAATCATATAAAAGTAGGAGCGAGAGTGCAGGTAGTCCAAAAGCAGGATCAGAGAACAGGTAAATTAACAGAAGGTATTGTGATGAGAATCTTGACTAATTCAATAAACCACCCCAGAGGAATCAAAGTGATGCTGGAAGGTGGAATTGTTGGAAGAGTGAAAAATATCTGTGTTTCTGGCAGTCAAAAGTAGATGGCAAAGGAAGGGATGGAAATAGTGGTGGAAGCAGGAGAAAAGAAAATGCTAAAAGAATACATATCAAAAGAAATCATAAAAATAGTAATGAAGTTAGCAATTACAATAGGATTGACCTTTCTAGCGGTCAAGTACGACTTTTTCATTCGTGGTGCAGAAAACATGGAATATGTTGTAGGATTGCTTTTAACATTCTGTATCATATATTTTTTATGCAGTATTATGCAATTTGCATTTCAGACCTGTCGGAATATTCTGGCAGCCCTAATTTCGGGTGTAATTGCGGTCGCAATATTTATGGTTATACTAAGTTTATTGCCGGAAGCGGTTCAGGGATATGTATTTATTGCAGCTGTGATTCTAGCAATATTATCAGATATGGTTCGCTTGATAGGGCATGCAAGGTTATATGTGAAAGGGTGAGGGTATTCTTACATTAATAACTAATAATTGATGGAGGGTTGAATGTGTCAAAAGCAAATCAAAAATTAAAACAGCTGTATTTAATGAAGATATTACTTGAAAATACAGATGAAACACATAGCATGACGATGCCTGAAATTGTATCATCATTGAAAGCTTATGATATTACAGCAGAAAGAAAAAGTATTTATGATGATATTGAAGCACTGCGATTGTATGGAATGGATATCATAGGTGAGAAGTCTGGCAAAACATATCTGTATCATATAGGCTTGCGTGATTTTGAACTGGCAGAATTGAAATTATTGGTTGATTCAGTACAATCATCAAAGTTTATAACAGCCAAAAAATCCAATGAACTAATAGAGAAAATTGAGCGGATTGCCAGTAAATATGAGGCAAAGCAGCTACAAAGACAGGTATTCGTGGCTGAGCGTATTAAAACAATGAATGAAAGTATTTACTATAACGTAGATATCATACATAACGCGATTGCTAATAATGTGAAAATTAAATTCCAATACTTTCAATGGAATGTAGATAAGAAACAAGAACTACGACACGATGGTGAATATTATTTGATTAGCCCATGGGCATTGTCTTGGGATAATGAAAATTATTATCTCATAGGTTACGATCATAAGGCAGGGATAATTAAGCACTATCGTGTAGATAAAATGCTGAACATATCGGAGGCTGAGGAAAAAAGAGAAGGAAAGCAACTTTTTCGGCAATTCGATATGGCAATCTATGCAAAAAAGATGTTTGGAATGTTTGATGGAAAAGAACAGTCAGTACGTATTGAATGTGTGAACTCATTTGCAGGAGTAATGATAGATCGCTTTGGAAAGTCAGTTCCAATGATTAAGACGGATGAAGAGCATTTTGCAGTGAATGTAACAGTAGCAGTGAGCAGACAGTTCTTAAGTTGGATTATTTCATTGGGTGATGGAGTTGTAATCACTGCTCCGGAAGATGTTGTGGAACTGATGAAGGATGAAATTCGAGCGTTAAACTGCAGATATGGAATAAAATAGAAAAGAAAGAAATGTATGTTCGAAAAAATGAGCGTTTTAAGTCCGTACAATAGGACTGCCAAACCTTTACAATAGGAATTAAGATTAGAAAATTGTAAACTTTTCTGTTCTTGGTTCCTATTTTGTTGATGAAAAAAGGAGGCACTTCGTATGAAAGAAAAATATGTGACTATCACAGGAACAAATCATTACTATGGAATGAAACCATTTTCTGTAGGTAAAAAAGTAAAATGTTTTAAGGAACCAGATAATACCTTTGATTCAGAAGCAATTAAAGTTGTCATAAAGGGGATTGGTATCGTTGGATACATTGGAAATTCTCCATATACGACGGCAACAGGGACGATGAGTGCAGGACGCATCTATGAAAAAGTAAAAAAGAAATTTATTGTTGAGGTTATGTTTATTACTTCGAGCAAGGTTATTTGCAGAGTTGTAGATGGATTAAAGGATAAGAAAGTTAACGTGATATGTGATGAAACTAAAAATGAATCAGTGGAGCCAAAACAAGTTCTCTAGAAGGTGGAGGCATTGATTGAATGAAGCGGTTTTTATACTGGATAAAGAAAACATTGAGGAATAGTAGAGATTGTAGTAAGTGTTGTATGTTTTGTGAGTATTATGAAACCTGTAGATCAGATATAAATGATTAGAAGTGGAGGATATATCATGAGATTTGGAATGAGAAAACCAAGTATTAAAAGAAGCATAAAGGCAAGAACAACTGGGAAAGTAAAAAGGGCTGTAAAAAAGGCAGTCATACCTGGATACGGTAAAAAGGGAATGGATTAAAAATCCAAAGAGGGCAGCATATAACAAGGTGTACCATAAGACCACATTTAGTTTGTGGGATTTATTTAAATAATCTGGAGGAAATAGTAGAAAAGGTTAGTAGAACATATTTACATCCTAAGAATAAAAAATAATGTACTTATTTACAATTTACGTACGAACGTACTATCATAGGTTACGCGTAGGTTTCATATTAAAATAATTCAAATTTGAAAAAAAACTTCGATATTTCGAAGTGAAAATTTATGATTAGATTGAAAAAAAAAGCCTCAAGTAGTATAATAGTCACAATTAGGTGTACTGTACCCTGAGCGGGTAAAAACACATAAAAGTCGCGATTGAAGAAAAGTGAAAACGAAGAGGTAAAAAGCATGGCTGTATCGTATAACGGATTATGGAAATTGTTAATTGATAAAAAAATGAAAAAGGTAGATTTGATCAATAAACTGGGAATAAGCAGCAGTACTATAGCCAAAATGACAAGAGGCGAAGCGGTATCTATGAGTATCATGGAAAAGGTGTGCAAAGAACTTGACTGTGATTTTGGTGACATCATCCATTATGAAAAAAAGGATGGTGAACAGTAATGGAATATAGTGCAGGAATGGTATCACAGCTTTTCGCATTAGTGGAAGCAAAAAAAACTGCTGAACTGATGACTATGGGATTGTCCAGAGCGCAGATTCGAGAGAAGGTTATGTCCGAGAATCTGTATCAATTAAAGAACGAGACCAGACTCCGTAAAACATTTAATTATGTTTATAAGAGACTGGATTCACTCCCAGAAGGTGCAGTAGATTTACTTGTGAAGGTAGATACTGAAAATGCGAAGCTACTGACACTTATTAGCATTATGAACACTGACAAACTTTTTTTTGAATTTGTCTATGAAGTTTACCGCGGCAAAATTATTCTCGGAGAAAAGAGCATAGAGACAAGAGATATCAATGTATTCTTTGATGAAAAAGCAAGACAGAGTGAGGAAGTATCCAGTTGGTCTGAATCTGCTATAAAAAAACTGAAACAATGCTACATTAAAAATCTTGTCGATGCTGGTCTTTTGGATTCGACAAAGAACAGAGAAATCAAACATGCACTTGTGAATTATAGAATTGAGGAACTACTGAGCCAGCATGGAATGAAAGTTCATATCAGTGCAGTAAAAGGAGTCTAACATGGCGGTATTACCACTTGATGAAAGATTGAACCAGATAGAGAAGAAAATATCTGATATATCATTCAGAGAAAATAAAGGTCTTGGTAATGAGGTTGGATATTATATTTTTGATTACAACCCAAGAGAAGAATTAACAGTCAGAAATCATTTAGAGTATTTGAAAGACAGAATTAATAATGGAAACAAAGATTTCAAGATTATCGAGTTTGATTTGTTTCATTTGATGGTTAAAGTTCTGGAAGAAGAGGGGTATCTCGAAGCCTTCTTTGATTTGGAGAAAGAAAATGGTTTCTTTGAAATGGCAGGTAATTTGGTAGAGACACTGGGATTGGATGAAACCAATGAATTGAACTTAATAATCAGCAAAATAATGGCTCAAGATTTGACCGACAGTGTAATTTTTCTGACTGGAGTAGGAAAGTGTCATCCAATTATTGCCAGTCATAACATTTTGAATAACTTACACCAGGTATTAGATAGTGTTCCAGTGGTATTGTTCTATCCGGGTGAGTATAGCGGACAGGATTTAAAATTGTTTGGAACAATGGATTCACATAATTATTACAGAGCATTCAGGCTTGTATAGAATCGGAGGAAAATTAGATGCAGATAAAGAATATGTTTGAAAAGCAGATTGATCGTGACATTAAAGGTGTTATCAAAGTTGGACAATCTGATGAAGAAAATATATATCAGGAATTGGATGAGTATGTTATAACGAAAGAGTTGTTGAAGCATTTTAGAGATTTCTTCGACAACTATGAAAAAGGAATTAATAACAATACAGATAAGATGGGAGTGTGGATTTCAGGCTTCTTTGGAAGTGGTAAATCTCACTTTTTGAAGATTCTATCATATCTTTTAAAGAATAGTGTTGTAGAAGGAAAGCGAGCAATCGAGTATTTTACAGACGGAAAGAAAATTGACGATTCTATGCTAGTTGCCAAGATGACAAAATCCGGGAATATATCTTCTGACGTCGTGCTTTTTAATATTGATTCAAAAGGTTCAGCAAAGGTTGGCTCTGGTAAAGAGGCAATCGTAGAAGTGTTTATGAAAGTATTCAATGAGATGCAGGGATACTGTGGTTCTATTCCATATCTTGCAGAGTTTGAACGCCAATTAGACAATGAAGGAAAGTTTGAAAAATTCAAAGAATTATTCGAGAAGAATGCGAGTGCTCCTTGGGATAAGAAGAGACAGGCATTTGCAGTTATTCAGGATAAAATAGTGAAGACTATTGTGGAAATGAACTTTATGAGCGAAGAGGCTGCTCGTAACTGGTGTAAAAATGCAAAGGGAAATTATGATTTAAGTATTGAAAAGTTTGTCGCTCTTGTACAGGAATATTGCACAAAGAAAGGTTCAAATCATCATGTAATCTTTTTGGTAGATGAGATTGGACAGTATATTGCAGACAACACACAGCTTATGCTGAATTTACAGACCATCGTGGAAGATTTGGGAACAGCTTGCAAAGGAAAGGCTTGGGTTATTGTAACAAGCCAAGAAGATATTGATTCCATTACTAAGACAAAAGGAAATGACTTTTCTAAAATTCAAGGTCGTTTTGATACACGACTTTCTCTTTCTGCGTCAAATGTTGATGAAGTTATTCGTAAGCGTGTACTTGCTAAGAATGAAACAGCAGGTTCTACTTTAAGACTTCTTTATGAACAGAAAGAATCTATCATTAAGAATCTTATTACATTTACGACAGATACAGCGGATAAGAAGTTATATACAGATAAATCAGATTTCGCTGATTGCTATCCATTTATCCCATATCAATTCAATTTATTAGGACAGGTATTGACGGCTGTTAGAACTCATGGCGCAAGCGGAAAGCATTTATCGGATCAGTCCCGTTCTATGCTGGCATTATTCCAGGAGTCTGCAATTAGAGTGATGAATAGTGATGATGGAGTGTTTGTTCCATTCAGTTATTTCTATGATCCATTACATAAATTTATAGATCATCAGCATAGTCAGGTTATTTCTGACGCAGAGAACAACAGTAAACTGAATAATTTTGATGTGGAACTGTTAAAAGTTCTCTTCATGATTAAATATGTAAAAGAAATTAAAGCAAATGTAGATAATCTGACCACCTTAATGATTTCAAATATTGATGATGACAGAATTGAAGTACGTTCAAAGATTGAAGAATCATTGAAGAGACTTATAAAAGAAACATTAGTTCAGAAGAATGGAGAAATCTATATCTTCCTTACAGATGAAGAACAGGCAATCAATAATGCAATCAATAATGAGACAGTTGAAATGGGAGAAATAATTGGAGAGGCATCTACAGTTATTTTTCAGGATATATACAAAGAGAATAAGTATAGATACAGTAACCGTTACTTATTCCCATTTAACCAGAAGGTGGATGATCGATTCTTCAAAGGAAATCAGTCAAATGATATTGGAGTTACAATTATTACACCTTATGGTGGAGATTATCCGGATTCTTCTCTGCGTATGCTCTCAGCGCAGGAAAGAACAGTAATCATAAAACTACCAAATGACAGTACTTTCTTAGATGAGATAACAGATTCAATCAAAATATATAAATATCTGAATAAGAATGCTTCTAGTGCAAGAGATGGTTCAGATAGTATTCGCCGAGCAAAAGAAGATGAGCGAATTCAGAAGAAGGATAGAATAAGAATCTTTCTTGAAGATGCCTTAAAGAATGCTGACATTTATGTGAATGGAGATAAAGCGACAATATCTGCCAAAGAACCAATAGGAAGAATATCCGAGGCTTTGGATAAATTGGTGTCGATGCAGTACAACAAGCTGACTTACATGGAGACAGCTCCAGAACTGTCAGATATTGCAGAAATATTTAATGAGCGAAATGATCAGATGTCTTTCCTTGGAACAAGTGATACAACACCCAATAAATTAGCATTGGAAGAAGTTGTGCAGGTAATCAGTCTGAATAATTCCAGACACATGAAGACATCATTGAAATCATTACAGGATAAATTTGGTGCTGCTCCTTATGGATTTGATCCGAAAGATGTGCAGTGGTTAGTTGCGATGCTCTTTAAACTTGGAAGAGTATCCTTAGTATATAATAGCCAGTCTTTATCGCTGTTATCAAATATCAAAGATGAATTGGTAAGATATTTAACAAAACGCGAATTTGTAGAAAAATTATTGGTTGATATCAGAGAAAGAGCAACAGATGGACAGATTCGTTCGGTGAAAGAGGTAATGAAGGATTACTTTGGATACACGTTATCAAGCGAAGATGATGATGTGATTATGAGGGATTTCCAGAATAAAGCAAAGGATAAGGTACGCTCCTATGCTGATATTATGGTGGAGTATCGTGTAAATCCATTGCTTCCATGCAAATCAATGATGGCAAAAGCAAAGAGTACGTTGGAGGAGATTATTACAATTTCAGAGCCAGTAGAATTCTTCAAAACAGTAGATAAAAAGAGAGATGACCTTTTAGATGATGCAGAAGATACAGCACCTGTTTTCGATTTCTTTAAAGGAGAACAGAAGCCAATATTTGAGAAAGCTCTTAAATTTATCCATATGTTTGAAAATAGTAAGACTTATGTTAGAAATCAAGAAATAATTGAGAATGTGGCTCACATGGATGCAATTATTCAAAGCAACAATCCATTTGGTCAGATTCAAAAGCTACCAGAGATGTGTGAAAAGTTTGTAAATCAGTATGGTACATTACTTGAAAAAGAAGCAGAGGATATGAGACCTATCGTATCTGACGATCAGAAAAAAGTGATTGATATTCTGGAAATAAAAGATTTTGCGGATGTATTCAGGAACAAGTTCACGAAAGCATTCGAAGATTTGAGAGTGAAATTGGATACTTCTCATGAGATTGCAGCAGTTAAAAATATTAAGCTTGAAAGTGATACATTAAAACTACGCTGTATGGACGAAATGACTGAATACGAAGCAACACATCAGCCAGTTACGGTTACACCTCTAACCCCGCCGACGCCGGGAGATGATCCAGTAATACCACCAATTGTACAACCAACCATCGTAAAGACCAAAAAGAGAAAGAATGTATCAATTAGTAACGTGGCAGGTGCAAGAACTTATTTCATCGAGAGTGAACAGGATATAGACCAGTTCTTATCTGAAATGAAGAAGAAACTGTTAAGTGAGTTAGAAGAAGATACAATTATTACATTGAGCTAATTGGCTTGATTGGAGGATATAGCATGAACAAAACAGCGATTAAGAAATTTGCCATAGATGCAAGGAGAAAGCTGATAGCATCTGTGACAGATAAAGCAGGAATGCTTGGTATTACTGATAAAGGTTGTAGTAATCCGATTTCACAAGGTGCAGATTTCAAAGTATATAAAACTGCAGCAGGTACAGAAGTTACATTAAACCGTAAACAGTGTGAACAAAGAGACAAACTGGAGACACAGATAGATGCAAGAGGATTTGAAGCGATTGTAGAAGAGGTAGCATACACTTGGTTTAATAGAATCTGTGCAATTCGATTTATGGAAGTGAATGATTATCTTCCAACAAGAGTTCGTGTGCTTTCATCAGAGAAGGATGGAAAAACAGAGCCTGATATCGTGACGCAAGCACCTGATGTGGATTTAGATCTTAATTCGGAAGAAAAAGAACACATTATAGAATTGAAATTGAGGTCTGATTCCAAGAGTCAAGACGAATTATTTCGATTCCTGTTTATCAAACAGTGTAATAAATTACATGAAGTATTACCGGAACTATTTGAGAAGACTTCCGATTACACAGAACTTTTATTAGATATTTCATATACGAACAAAGAGGAAATTATATATAGACTGGTTAATGATAAAGATGGAATTGCAGAATCTGATTTTAACATTTTAAACATTGATGAAAATGGAGAAATAACAGGTCAGGTAGAAATCATTGGATGGTTATATCAGTACTATATATCCGAAAAACATGACCAAATTGTAAATATATACAAAGGCACTGTAAAGAAAGAAGATATTCCTGCAGCAACACAGCTATTTACCACTGACTGGGTTGTAAGATATATGGTAGATAACTCTTTGGGCAGATATTGGATTGAGAGAAATCCAGATAGCAAATTAGCAGAAAAGCTTCAATATTTTGTTACATCAAAAGATGGTCACATTGAATATGTAGATGAAAAGATTGATCCAACTGAATTGACATTCTTTGATCCATGTATGGGTAGTGGACACATTTTAGTGTATGCATTTGATGTGCTTATGGAGATATATCGTGAATGTGGCTATTCTGACCGTGATGCAGCTCTGAATATCGTTCAATTCAACTTATTTGGATTGGATATCGATAGACGAGCACATCAGCTGGCTTACTTCGCAGTTATGATGAAGGCAAGAAGTTATAACCGACGAGCTCTGACACATGGAGTATTCAATAATGTGGCAGCCATCGAAGAAAGTAACACGATAGAGAATTTTGAATGTGATGGCATTACAGACGATAAAGAGCAAAATAGAATCGGTGAATATCTAGTAAGAGCTTTTTTACATGCAAGAGAAATCGGATCGTTACAGACGATAGATGAAAATGATTACAAAACATTTGCAGAGTATCTGCTTTGTATTGGGAAAAAAGAAGTACAGTTAAACATGTTTTCTACGGAATGGATTCAGGAAATATATCCATTGATGTTAAAGTTAACGAAGCAGGCTTCGATATTATCAAAAAAATATAGGGTTGTGTGCACTAATCCACCTTATATGAATAAATTGGAAAGCAATTTGAAAAAATTCGTTGTAGATAATTATAAAGACTATTCTGGAGATTTATTCAGCGTATTTATATATCGAAACTTTGATTTTTGTATAAAGGATGGATATTCGGCTTTTATGACGCCGTTTGTATGGATGTTTATTCGCCAATATGAGAAATTACGAAAGTTTATTATCGAACGTAAATCAATTGTTACATTAGCACAACTAGAATATTCTGCTTTTGAGGAGGCAACAGTGCCAATATGCACATTTGTGTTAAAGAATGATAAATCGCATACGACTGGTCAATATATAAAACTATCTGAATTTAAGGGTGGAATGAAAATTCAACAGAACAAAATACTTTATGCAATTCATCATACTGAAAATTGTAGTTATTATTATGAGAAGTGTATTGAGCGCTTTAAAAAGATCAAAGGATATCCGATTGCTTTTTGGGCAACGGAGGAAATAGAAGAAATATTTGCTACTTGTGCACCGTTTGAAGATTTTGCAACTATTCGTGTTGGAATGCATACAGGGAATAATGACATTTTCCTGCGTGAATGGTATGAAGTCGATCAGAAAAATATATGCTTTGATTGTAAATCCCATGATGAAAGTAAGGTTAGAAATGAGAAATGGTATCCGTATAACAAAGGCGGTGGAACTAGAAAGTGGTATGGCTACAGAACAAAAGTAGTAAACTGGCAGCATGGAGGAATAGATATTCATGCATTTCATGATTTACCAATGGATTATAATGGCGCACCGGTAAGAGCAAAGGGATTACAGTTTAAAGAGAGCATCACTTGGTCAGATATTGGAAGTACAGCTAATTTTGGTTGCCGATATACAGAAGAAGGAGCAATGTTTGATGTAAAAGGTTCTTCTGCTTTTATGACAGACAATAATAGAATTTACTATGCTATGGCTTTTTTGAATTCAAAACTGGTGTCATATTTACTTCAAATGCTTAATCCTACTATATCGTATCAAGTGGGGAATATTTCTACTTTACCATTTAAGTATGATTGCTCTGTAGTTTCAGAAATGGATGAATTAGTTGAAGGGTGTATTAGAAATGAGAAGGATGATTGGAACTCAAATGAAATATCATGGGAGTTTAAGAAAAATCCATTAGTTTCCTATTATGGAAGTAAGTCATTAAGAGAATGTATGGAAGATTTGAAAGAAAGCAGAAAGAATATATTCAGAAGTGAAAAGGAAATGGAGAAAAGGATTAATCAGATTATGATGAAAGTATATGGAATTGAATCTGATGAACTTCAAGATTGGATAGAAAAAGATTCTGTATATATCAGGCTCGTTGATGAACGAAATGATATTACAGAAATGATTTCCTATGCAGTTGGATGTATTTTTGGACGCTATTCACTTGATATTGATGGATTAGTATATGCGGGAGGAGATTGGGATAACGATAAGTATAGTAGCTTTATTCCTGATTCAGATAATGTCATTCCAATCACAGATGAAGAGTATTTTGAAGATGATATTGTGGGATTATTCTGTAAATGGTTGAAACAGGTATATGGTGTTGAAACACTTGAAGAAAATCTTGAATTTATTGCCAAAGCACTTGGAAACAAGGGTGATTCCAGTCGTGAGATTATAAGAAACTATTTTTTGAAAGATTTCTTCTTGGATCATTGCAAAACATACCAGAAACGCCCTATTTACTGGCTTTTTGATTCTGGTAAGGAAAATGGTTTCAAAGCATTAGTTTATTTGCACAGATATAATGCTGATACTGTAGGTAGAGTTCGTACTGATTACCTTCACAAAGAACAGGCATATGTTGAAGCTGCTCTTCGAAGTGCAGAGTACATAGTTGATAACAGTTCATCAGCTTCAGAAAAATCAAAGGCAACAAAAGCTATATCAAAATATACAAAGCAGCTTGCTGAGATGAAAATTTATGATGAAGCAATAGCACATATTGCAAATCAAAGAATAGAATTGGATTTAGATGATGGCGTAAAAGTAAATTATGAGAAGTTCCAGGGGCTTGAAGTATCCCGTGAAGGACAGAAATCTCTTAAGGTTGATTTATTGGCAAAAATAAAGTAGGAGGTTCAGTATGGATTTACAGAACATACAGGAACAATTAAATACTGAGTTTTCTAAACAGGATGTGAGACTTGTATTCTGGTTTGATGATAAAGGAGAATATGAGGATGAAGTGTCAGAACTTCAGTTGGACAGTGCAAAACTTCATATTTTAGATGGAACGAACTGGCTATATACAAAATGGTTGTTAAATGAGTCAGATGCGCTAGGAAAATATTTGGTATATGCGCCTTTTTCAAAACCTAGTGATGCAGAGAATCCATTGGCAGATATGTATTATTATTCCCTGCCATATTATACGGATCGTATTTCACAGATGTCTCAGGAGATTGGATTGGATAATCGATTCAAGGAACATTTGGCACAGTACAGCAATTTCTGGAAGAATAAAATCAGAATAGAGCGGTTTAAAGAACTGGGAATTGACCATTACAATGTGGAGACCATTGACATTGGTTTGATTGCTGTGCTAACAGATGTGAAAACACCAAATTTTGAAGAGGTAGTTAAGCAGCTGTTGCTTGGAGATTACAGTAAGTATCTGAAAATCTTGGAAGATAATGGACTGCAGGAAAAATTCTGGGAACTTTGTAAAAAGTACTTGGGTTATGAATCGGAAAAGCCCAATATGGATGATTTAGCAGCTTGTATGATTCTGACTTATGCATCTTCTTCTTTGAAAGGCACAGTGCCAGAATCTATGAAGACGTACATTCTGAAACGAAGAAATGATGTGGTGGTATTTGTTCGGAATATAATGGACAACATCTCCTTCCAGGAAACTTATGATGTAATAGCAGAAAAAGTGGATAAATCGTTAAGATTCGTAGCAAGGATTCAAGCCGATTTGAAAAAGGATAAGTCCAAGGATAAAGCAATGCAATTAACAGACATATTTGCCTGTGATGCATTTAGTGGACTGGATGATATCATCATAGATTGGGCATTGGATCAGTTGAACGATGAAATCTTGGATGCTGGAATAGATGGATTGAGTATAGCACAAATTGCAGATCAGAGAACATCCAAGGCGTATCATTATGCTGAAAAGTACAGAAATGAATACAGAGCAATAAAGTATGCATATATGATGATGAAATCTGTATCCATGATGGAGTTTACAAGTGATGTAAAAGAACTGGTTACATTATATCAGAAAGAAACATACTTAATTGATTCCTATTATAGATGGTTTTATCGTTCTTACGATCAGATAGAAGATAACAGCAAGTTTGCCACTGTTAGAGAGAGAGTAGAGAACATTTACTCGAATATTTATTTACAGAAGCTGACGCCGAAGTGGAATCAAAATCTCACTAATGAGGTGGTGGCATCAACTGGATTAGCAAGACAAGAAGGTTTTTATAAGCACTATATTAAGAATTATGCTGGAAACAAACGTATTATTGTCATTATTTCAGATGCCTTTCGTTATGAGTGTGCCCAGGAACTTATGGAAAGATTGGAACTTGATGAGAAATGCGAACCTAAAATGGAGAGCATGTTGAGCGTCCTTCCATCCATAACAGCTGTTGGCATGGCGAGTCTTTTACCTCATGAGGAAATGAATGTGGATGAAAAATTGAATGTGACTGTTGATGGACAGAGCTGTGTGGATATGGTTTCAAGAGACAAGATTTTAAAAGCTCAAAACGAGAATAATATCGCTGTAGCATTTGATGAGATATATAAAAACCGAGCACGGGCAAAAGAACTTCTTCAGGGGAAGAATATTGTATATGTATATCATAATCAAGTTGATGCTCGTGGAGACAAGGCAGCTAGTGAGAATGAAGTATTTACCGCATGTGAAGAGGCAATAGAGGAAATATATCTCCTAATAAGGCAGCTTACAGGAGATATTTCAGCGTCAAAATTTATTGTGACAGCAGATCATGGATTCCTTTATAAACGGGATAAGTTGCAGGAATTCGATAAAGTATCATATCCGAAGGAAATATGTGTATATTCCAATAAGCGTTTCTTATTAACAACGGAGGAAGTAACTGAACAAGGAATAACTTCTAGAATGATGGAGTATTTTAACAAGTTGTATGTCTCTACCCCTATTGGAGCAGATATATTTAAAGTGGCTGGTGGTGGTCAAAACTATGTACATGGTGGATCTTCACTGCAGGAAATGATGGTTCCAGTGATTAAATTAACAATGAATACAAGAGGTGTTGCATTTGATTATGTGAACGTGATACTGACTTCTTCCACAAGAAAGGTCACGAACTTGATTAGTTATCTTGATTTTATACAGACAGAAAAAGTAACAGATATGATGAAAGCACGAAGTATTATTGCGTACTTTACAACGGAATCAGGAGAAAAGATTTCTTTTGATGTTCCAATTGTTGCAAATAGTAGAGCAGATGCACCAGAAAAGAGAATATTCCATGAGAAGTTTACTTTGAAGTCAAGAGAATACAAGTATAGAGATAAGTATTACCTGGTACTTGCGGATGTAAATGATGAAAAAAATATTCTTCAACAGTATGAATTTATGATAGATATTGCATTTGTGGATGATTTTGGATTTTAAAATGATAAGGAAGTGAGAAAGCTTGAATTTTGTTTTTGATAAGATAGAAGATTTTATTAAAGAGTACAGAAAAACAGAATCATATTCGCATGAGTGCTGCTGTGGTGGGAACAGGAAGTTCCTATTAGAGGATTCTAACGTTATAATAGGAGATTATTGCATTACCGTTGTAGAATGCCCAATATTAAAATGTCATAAATGTTTTAAATACAAACTGGGTAATAGAATGCCAAAACAAATACAATATGCATATACGGATTTGAGTAATAGCGAATATAGTAGTTGTAGGTTGACTACGAAGCTGGAGCGTTTTCAGTATGTTGAATATGCAAATTTTGTTTACGATGGAAGAGATCTAAATATTCCAGGCATAGGATTTGATTTGGATCCTACGAATTCTAAAGGATTTTCATGTCCAGTTTTTTTTGATAAAAAGGTACTAAATAATTTTTATACTGATAACGACTATTCGCTTAATATGTTTTCAGAAAGCTATGGTGATATTGCAAAAAGAGGAACAGATGGCTGGGATTGGGAATGGAATATTCCGTTTGGGATTAACAAAAATGGAAATGTGATTCTTTTTCTTGGAGACTTGGAACAAATTGATAAAGACAATAGAGCAATATTATGGCTTAAGTCATACAATATTAAATCTGATCACGAGATTTTAGATACAGAGTTTTATAGAGCACAATTTCTAAATGAGTTTAGTGAACCTATCATAGAAAAGAGAATAATCAATCTCAGAAATTTTTTCTTTGAAAGAGTAGAAAGAGAATTTGGAATTGCACTTCATCATTTGGAAGAGGAAGTTGAAGCTAGTGCAAATGAGCTAAGAAAACCAATAAACTATTCGAAATCCGAAATCAAGGAAAATATAATTATTTTAGATGGATTGCTTAATGAAGGAATAGATTGCAATAGGCTAAGAGAACTGTATGTAAGGGTTGTTAACCCCTTGCCGGATAATTATAAAGATTTAAAAACTAGAAAATTATTGCAGGGGATTATAGCTGCGGTAGAAGGTGCAGATTTTGCAAAAAGCATGATTTCTTCATTGTTTTATTTGAATGATTTGAGAGTATGTTATGCTCATCTTATCTCAAGTAGTGAAATAGATAAAATGATGGGACGAATTATAGTTGCTTATGGATTAGTAAGTGAAGATGAGTTTAAGAAATTGTATTGTAGGTTAATTAAAGAACTTTATGAGCTATATAGTTTATTGATGATTATTCAATTTACATAATTACAAATAATATACTGGGAGAAAAAGGATGTTTGTTATTGATAAAGAAAAAAATAAGATAGATAAAATTCAGAGCAAAACATTTCATGAACTGGGATTCAAGGAAAGAGAGCATTTACAGGAGTGGATTGCAAAAAATCCTGAATGTTTGGATGAAGAATTCTTAATTATTCAAAAGGAATTTGACGGGTTCAACGATACTAATGAGCGTCTTGATTTACTTGCCTTAGATAAGTCAGGGGCTATAGTAGTAATTGAGAATAAACTTGATGACACCGGGAAAGATGTTGTTTGGCAAGCACTAAAATATGTATCCTATTGCTCCACTTTATCAAAACAACAGATTATAGATATATTTCAAACTTATCTTGATAAACATGGTAAAGGTGAAAAAGCGGTTGATAAACTTGTGGAATATTTCGATGATAAACCGTTGGAGGAAATAGAATTAAATATGCATGACCAAAGGATGATTTTGGTAGCAGGATATTTTAGAAAAGAAGTGACATCGACTGCAATGTGGATGCTTAATCATGGAATTTCTGTACAATGTTTTAAAGCCACTCCGTATCAATATGGAGTGGAACTTTTATTAGATATTGAACAAATTATACCTGTAAAGGAAGCAGCTGAGTACTTGATCAAGATGGCAGATAAGGCAAAAGAAGCCCAGGCGGTGAAAGAAAACAGCAAAGGCATTGAAGTATTACGAAAAAAATACTGGACAGAACTATTAGAAAAGTTCAATGGAGTATCGAAACAGTTTCAAAATGTAAATCCGTCTGTGGATCATTGGTTATCAAGCGGTTCTGGAGTGTCGGGAATTCCATTTTCATTCGTTATAACGAAAAACTATGTTGGCGTTGATCTTTCTATTAACCGTGGAGATAAGGAAACAAACGAAAGAATTTTTGATAAATTATATAGTTCTAAGAAAGAACTAGAAAAAGATTTTGGGCATGAACTGAAATGGGAAAAGCTTGATGAAAAAAAATCATGCAGAGTTTCCTATCGAATGGAGAATGTTGACATAACAGACTGTGAAAATTGGGAGAAGTTTAAAGAGTTTCAATGTGATGCAATGGTTCGATTTGACAAAACAATGAGACAAGCTGTAAGTAAAGCAGTAAAAGAAATAATCTAATTGGAGGAATATTTGGCTATGGAGGACGATTTTTTACTATCATCACAAGACAGAATATATGATGACACAAATTTGCAAATGAACAAAAAGCTTAGAGCTTACTTTGATGGAAAAATAGTCAGAAAAGATCTAACAAAAAAAATAAAAGAAGGTGCCAATGTTCCAGTATACGTACTTGAATATTTGCTGGGCCAATACTGCAATTCTGAGGATGAGAATATTATTGAAGAAGGAATTCAAAATGTTAAACGTATATTGGCAGATAATTATGTTCGACCAGATGAGGCTCAAAAAATTCTATCTTTGCTAACGGATAGAGGAAGCTATACAGTAATTGACAAAATTAGTGTAAATGTAAATTATAGAGAAAATCAACATGAAGCTGAGTTTTCAAATCTCGGTATAAAAAGAGTACCAATTAATGCAATGTATGCAAAGGATTTCGATCGATTACTATGTGGTGGAATCTGGTGTATTGTTCAGCTTGAATATGATTTTTATGAAGAAGAGAAAAACACTAATCCAATTAGTATCCGTAAGCTCACACCAATACAAATGCCACATATTGATCTAGAAGAAATTAAAGCCGGTCGAAAACAGTTTACGAAAGAGGAATGGATTAATATCTTACTACGTTCCACTGGTATGGAACCAGATAAATTTTCAAATCGGGAAAAATGGCTCTTGCTGGCACGTATGATACCGCTTGTAGAGAATAATTTTAACCTTTGTGAACTTGGGCCAAGAAGTACCGGAAAATCACATATTTATAAAGAAATTTCGCCAAACAGTATTCTGATTTCAGGTGGTCAGACGACGGTAGCCAATTTGTTTTATAATATGGCAAACAAAACAGTTGGTCTAGTTGGTATGTGGGATTGTGTTGCCTTTGATGAAGTTGCAGGAATAACGTTTAAAGATAAAGATGGAATCCAGATAATGAAGGATTATATGGCTTCTGGATCTTTTGCACGTGGAAAAGAAGAAAAGGCTGCAAGTGCATCTATGGTGTTTGTAGGAAATATAAACCAAAGCGTAGATGTTTTACTTAAAACTTCGCATCTTTTTGAACCGTTTCCTGAAGTAATGGCATATGACACAGCATTTTTAGATCGTATGCATTGCTATGTTCCTGGATGGGAAATACCTAAGTTTAGACCGGATTTCTTTACAAATGACTATGGATTTATTACTGATTATCTTTCGGAATTCATGCGCGAGATGCGTAAAGAACAGTTTAGCGATGTGAGTGATAAATTCTATCGCTTTGGTTCGAACTTAAATCAAAGGGATGTTATAGCAGTTCGTAAGATGGTATCCGGATTTACAAAATTGGTATATCCAAACGGACAGTATACAAAAGAAGAAATACAGGAAATTATTGCAATTGCACTTGAAATGAGACGCCGAGTTAAAGAGCAGTTGAAAAAGATAGGTGGAATGGAATTCTATGATGTGAATTTTTCCTACATAGATAATGAGACTTTTGAAGAACACTATGTTTCTGTGCCAGAACAAGGTGGTGGGAAAATAATTCCGGAAGGAATGACAAATCCAGGACATGTTTATACCATATCAAGAGGTAAAACAGGAATGGTAGGAGTGTTCCGTTTAGAGACACAAGTATTACCTGGAAATGGAAAGTTTGAACGCACAGGACTTGGTAGTGATAGGGATGCAAAAGAAGCAACGAATACAGCATTTAACTATTTAAAAGCAAATGGAAGAGCAATTAGTAATTCGATAAGCACAACATCAAAGGATTACATTGTCAATTATCAAGATCTTAATGGTATTGGAATGACAAAATATCTTACGCTACCAACACTCATTGCAATATGTTCAGCTGCATTAAATAAAGCAACTCTTTCAAGTATGGCGGTACTTGGGGATATAAGTATTAGTGGAACAATTATGAAAGTGGAAGAGCTGGCAAGCACCTTGCAGGTGTGCCTTGATAGTGGAGCAAAGAAGGTATTGCTTCCAATTACATCAGCAGCAGATATGGGAACTGTTCCAGCAGAGTTAATGGGGGCATTTAGCATTATATTTTACAATACTCCGCAGGAAGCAGTTTTTAAGGCGTTAGGGGTAGAATAATAGTTACTTAAGACTTGGGGGTGAACAAATGTATTTGAAAAAGCTTGTAATTAAAAACTTTAGATCTTTTGATGATGAAGGTATTACACTAAATTTTAACAAGGGTATTAATGCTATTATAGGAGAAAATAATGTTGGCAAATCATCTGTGATGGATGCGATAAGAATTGTCTATTCTACAGTAACTTATAAAAAAGATATATACTTTAATAAGACAGACTTTCATGTGTGTGATGATGGAAAGTCAGTGGAGTTTGCTCAATTTGATGTTTATTTAGAAGATGTTCCTAAAGTGTTAATTGAAATCTGGAATCCGGTGAGTAAAAATGCATCAGGAGGAGAGTTTCATATTAAATTTGAGAAATATATCGCTCCAAATGGTTTAGAAAAAGTAAAAGTAACTCATTGGGGAATTGGAACAGAAGGAAATCAGATTTCTTCAGATACATTTGAAGCAATGGAAGTAGTTTTTCTTGGTGCATTGCGCGACTCTGAAAGTGAACTAAGACCTTCAAAGAATAGCAAATTGGCACAGTTATTAAGAAACTTAGTACCTGAGGATGATAAAAGAAACGAATTGGTTGAAATACTTGAAACAGCTAATAACTCATTATTAGAAAAAGATCAAATAAAGAAAGCAAAATCGACTATTAATTCAAATCTATTAAAAATTGAACAGGAACTTTTACAACAGGAAATCGATATAGGCTTAATAGAGCCAAGGTTTGATTCAATAGCCTCCTCCCTTAGAGCATGGGTAAAACCAAGATGGGTATTTATTTCAAAAGATGAGAGCAGCTTCGTATTAGCCGAGAAATATTTGGAAAAGCATCCAGAATGTAAAGGAATTCAGAGAAGAGACAGGGGCATATATTTTGATGTTACTTTGCTTTATAAACATACTGAAATGGATGCAGAACTTCTTAATAGGATAAAAGAGATTGCAAATGGTTCATTTGAACTGTATCAAAATGGATTGGGATATAATAACCTGTTATTTATGTCAGCGGTGCTAGGTGATATGAAAATAGATAAAGGTGGAATCTATCAAAATTTATTATTAATAGAAGAGCCAGAAGCCCATTTGCATCCTCAATTACAAGAGTTGGTACATAGTTTTTTATCAGCAACAAAATCGGAAATGACCAATATTCAAGTTATTTATACATCTCATTCGCCAACATTGATTTCGAAAGTAGGTATTGAAAATATCAATTTGCTTTACGAAAATGATCATAAAAAATATTGTTTACCATTAACAGAAACTAATATATGTGACTCGGACAAAGCATATCTAAAAAAATATCTTGATGTTACAAAATCGCAGTTATTTTTTGCGAAAGGAATATTATTTGTTGAAGGTATAAGTGAGGCAATTCTTATTCCTGAATTGGCTAAGCTAATAAATAGACCTTTTGATAAATATGCTGTTGAATTAGTGAATGTCGATAGTGTTGCTTTCAAGCCTTTTGTGAATCTCTTAACGTCAGAAAAAGTTGCAATTTGTTTTAATAAAATAGCTGTTGTAACAGACGATGATCGGTGTACAAAAAAAAGTGAAGAAAATTATATTGATAAAAATTTGGATTATGATGAGATTGATCATAGTGTTATTACAAAACTTAAGCAAGGAGAGATATCTGAACGGTGCTCAGAATTAATGGATCTTTGTAAAGATACTTCAATTTCGGTTTACCCTGCAATAAAGACATTAGAATATGCTTTATGCTGTCATGAAAATAATATATATTATTTGCTGGAAGCAATAAAAAAGGAATATAAAGAATTAGGACCAAAATTAGAAACGAAGGTGAATACCTTAAATGAACTTGATGAAAAAGCTGCATGTATCTGGCTTTTTATTCGTTCAAGGGACAAATGTAAATCAGCGGTAGCTCAATATTTATGCGAAGTAATTGATAAACAATTAAAAGACCAAGAAAACGGTGTAACTATCGAAAAGGCGATAGTGATTCCAAAGTATATAGAGAATGCGATATACTGCGTGACAGAAAAGTAGGTGGAGTATGGGAAAATTTACCGATGAACAGAATGAATTTTTACTTGCCGAAGGAAAAAACGTTGTTAAGGCATGTCCGGGTAGTGGAAAAACTTATATGGTAGCAAATAAGTTTATGAAATATCTAAATACATGGGATTTATATCACCAAGGGGTTGCTGTTCTATCTTTTACAAATGTTGCAAGTAAGGAAGTATTAGAGAAGATTGAATCAATAGAAGGAAAAGTTCAAAGTGTGAACTATCCTCATTTTGTTGGAACGGTGGATAGTTTTATAAATGAATTTATTGTTTTGAGATATGGATTTTTGTATACATCCGATAACAATCGTCCACAAATAACATTAACAGACAACTGGGAAATACCATATAAATATTGGAGAACTGAATGTCATAGAAATGGATGCGTTAATCATATAGAAGGATTTCGTTATGGAATAGATAAAAAATTTTATAAAGGAAAAGAGTTAGTGACTTGTGAATTGCGGGGAAAGCAAACAACATTACCCTGTCAACAATATAAAAAAATGCTGGCCAATAAGAATATAGTTTTTCAAAATGAAACAGCATTATTTGCATTTCAGTTGTTAAAAAAATATCCTGAAATAGCCAAAGGATTAGCAGCGAGATTTCCTGTTATTATTATTGATGAAGCGCAGGACACATCTTCTGAGCAAATGGCGGTTTTTGATTTGATAAGTAATAGTGGAGTTAAATCCTTTTTTCTTGTAGGAGACCCAGATCAGGCAATTTATGAATGGAGGGATGCAACTCCAGAATGTTTTTTACAGAAAATGAAGGAGATCGGATGGAACACAGTTGAGCTAACAGGTAATTTTCGTAGTTCTCAAAACATATGTAATTCTACTTGCTATTTTTCTGAAACGATCGGTAATGAATTTCCAAATAAAGCAATTGGAATTTATAAAGATGAAGTTGAGAAACCTATATTATTACTGACAAATGGAAATACTGTGCAAGAGATAAACGATTATTTTATTGAAAAATGCAAAGAGTTGAGTATAGAGATTGACCCTAAAAAAGTGGCTATTTTAACAAGAGGGAGCATACACAATGAAACAGATATTATGGGGTTGTGGAAAAGTAAAGAATTAGAGTGGTTTGCACACTCAAGATATGAATGGGAATATGGATCACGAAAAAAAGCGATATCTATTGCATCTAAAGCAGCATTTTGCGTATTTTATGGCGAGCAAATAGAAGGGTTTGAAATGCAAACGATAATAGATAATACCTTTTCATCAAGTTTATGGTTCGAATTTATCATTGATTTGGTTAGTGAGGCTCCGTGTATTAAAATGGCTATTGGGGAATGGGTTTGTCTGTATGAAGCGCATTTTTCGAAATTGATTTCTAAGTATGGAATACCAACTCACGCGAATAAGCAATTAAGTGAAGTATTCAAGATTAAGGCAAGAGACAAAAATGTTCCACATTTTAAAAATATTGAAGTTCTAAGGTTTTTTGAGAAAAAGCAACAAAATGAGTATACAAGATCTTCTGTTCACGGGGTTAAAGGAGAAACGTATGAGGCTATTTTGCTTTTTATAAATAGTAAAACAGGTAAAACACTGACACCAAGTTTTTTAGAAAAGGGTGATTTGAACAGTGAACTAATGAGAATTGCGTATGTTGCTATGACCCGACCAAGAAGATTATTGATGGTTGCAATGCCTGCAAATACAAAAACAAAAGAATATCAAAGGTTTCCAAAAGAATTGTGGAAATATGAATATTTAGATACAAACAAAAAAGTTAAATGAAAAATAAAGCCTCCGGCTGTAATAGGTTATTTAACAAATGCAAATGTGAGATTGAGATGGCAAACAGTATTTTGGTTGTATAAATCATGGTGAATATAATATATTTTGAAGAGGTATGGATTTGATGAAAAAACTGTATATTGTTGGGAATGGATTTGACGTTGCACATGGACTCCATACAGATTATTGGAAGTTTAGAACATTTCTCGAACAGGAGTACCCAGATTTTTTAATAGAGTTTGAAAAACTATATGGTATACAGCAGTTGGATGACACAGAGCCTTGGTATACAATAAAAGCTCAAGAAAGATGGAACCAAGCTGTGAATAAAGATCTTTGGAGTGCATTTGAAGAGATGATGGGACATCCTGATATCACAGATATGCTAAATTTTTCTTCTTCTATTCTTGATGATATGGATTTGGATGGAGGAAATATTGGTATTCGTGACACAATGGATACATATTGGCGAAAACAGTTTGGCTTTGTTAATAAGCTTCAGGATTATGTGAAGGAGTGGATTGAGCAGATTGATACTAGCGGCATTCTTCCAAGGAAGAAAGAGTTAATTGGTAATGATAAAGACCTTTTTTTGAATTTTAATTATACAGATGTATTAGAGCGTGTATATCAGATTGAGGATGTTGTTCATATTCATGGCAGTGTCGAAAGCGTTTCAGACATCTCACCAATTATGGGACATTGTAATAAAGCTGAAAGTGAGAAACATCGTCAGTGGGCAAAGGAAGCAGATGAAGAATATGATGAAGGTGAGTCTAGCATTCAGGATGCGATAGCTGATTATTTGGATGCATTATTTAAGGATACTAATTCAATAGTTGATTTTCACAGAGGATATTTTAAAGAATTAAATAAAGTAAACCATGTTGTAGTAGTCGGTTGGTCAGCTGGAAGTGTTGATATCCCATATTTATTGAAAATCAAAGAGAGTGTTAGAAAAGATATAAAATGGACTGTATATTGGTATAATAGTGAAGCATACACTAGTCTTAAAAAAGCATTTGATGAAGTTGAAATTACTGGGAAATACGAAGTAGAGTATTTGCAGACTGATGGATTTTGGGATAAGAAATAGTTATTTCTACATATTTTGGAGTATTTAGTATTAGTTAGATATACATAGGAAATTATCTCTATGTATGTTTAAATGCTTAAAAGGTAAGGTTGACACGATTATATGATGTATATATAATTAACTCAGAACAAACGAAAGGAAGTTAAGTATGGAGGATACAAGTGACAATCTATATCATAAGATTATTCAATTATATCAAGAAACTTCTTCTGTAAAAGAAACAGCAAAGAAGTTAGGCACATATCCTATCAAGGTACGTCGTGTCCTTATTACTGAAGGTTTATGGAAAAGCAATACAAGTGTTCAGATAGGTTCTCTATATTCAAGTGGATTATCCGTAACTGAGATTGCAAAACAACTTTTTGTATCTGAAAAGAATATTCAATCGTATCTTCCTTATAGCAGAGGACAGTATGGCGGAGACAATCGAAGTGATGAAGCTGTACGAAGTGAAGTGTACCGTGAACGAATGCAGGTAGCTGAAAGTTTACAGGTAATAAAGAAAAATGAAAATACTAGTCAATATATAAATCCAGATAAAGAAATGGAGAATAATCGAATGGATAAACTAGATATATTAAAGGAACGTACCAGACAGTTGGCAGAAGAACGGCCAATCCCTTATGCTATAAGACTTCATTTGGAATTGGATATGGAAGACAAAGCTCTAGGATCAGAAGAAGTAGGTATCCTTGTGCAATATGGAAAAATGATGAACTGTATATCAAGAGATATCATTGTACCAGGAGATATTACGCTACATGCACTTCATTATGTAATAAATAGAGCTTTTGGATGGCAGAATAGTCATTTACACAGCTTTCATCCATACGAAGATGATTATAATAAGATGATTAAATCAGGAAAACTTACAGATTGGGCTAAACTTGCAGGCATGTATTTCCGTTTTCCATGCGAAGATTATGAAGATATATATTGGGATGATGATTATAAAGCTAGTATTAGTGTGAAAAACTGGATGAGGAAAAAATACACCGGACCATATTATTATGGAGGGACTAGAGAATATTTCTATAGGTGTCAGAAGGATGTAAAAGAGTTATATGAGTGGCAGCCTACCTTAGAAGTAAGAAAATCATTCGGAGAATGGATGGATGAATGCAAAGAGCTTACTGAAAAAACAGGAGATAAGGACCCAAAGGCAAATATGATAAAACGCATTGCGCCAATTACAGAGGTAACTTTGAACGAGCTGGCAGACAGCATAACTTTTGAGGGCGGTTTTGATGAATTGATAGAAAGACTTCCACTCTATGATATTTTGCTTATGCCAGGAATGATACAAAACTTTGATTCATGGGATTTTTCTAATAGAAAAATACTGAAAAATTCAGACAAGGAAGATATGTGTCTTGCTCCAGTCACATCACCTATTCTAAATGCAATCCGTTACTGGTACGATTATGGTGACGATTGGAATGTAAAAATAACTGCAACTGCATGTTATGAGACAAAGGAGAAGTATAAAGCATCTGGAAACCAGATAGAACCAATGGAAGAACACCGGCCAGTATGCGTGGATGCAGATGCACTGCCAGTATGTGATGATGTTGGTGGAATTTATGGATATTGTAATATGCTTGAAGTTCTTCACGGAGAAGATTTAGAAGAAAAAGAATCTATGAAAGAATGGGCTAGAGGTATGGGGTGGACTGGAAGAAAGACAAATCCTCCAAATCTTTTATAGAAGAAAACAGACATAAAAGCTGTAATTTAAAGAGTATATAAGACAGAGCTGACCAGAGAATTTGATTCGTCTGGTCAAGCTTTAGTCATCCCTATAAATGTATTAGCAATTATGGGAATTATTACCCCCATAAGCGCCTAGATCTTCTTTTAAAAAATGAGACTTGGCGATTTGCAAATCATTAATACGATAACCTTTTGTTTTTAGGATTGCAAATTTGAAATCAAGGAGAGCTGCAGGGACATTTAAAATGCTTGCTGTTTCAAAAAAGGTATATTCATTTAATGTTTCTAGAACGTTTTTGTCTTCGAGTAGAAGCTCAGCTGCAAATAGATTTGCTTCGTATTCCATAGGCTTATCAGCCCTTTTTTCCAATACTTCCAATTCCTGAAAGCCAGACATCATGGCAATTTTTTTGTGAAGCATACCGTGTCCTAACTCGTGGGCAATCAGTATTGGACGAAATAGTTCCATGATATTCTCATCAATTACGATATTATTAATGCGTGATTGATAGAAGTAGTAGGCTTTCAGTCTCTGATGTAAATCTATATAGTGCAATTTATAGTCTAGGACTTCACAGATAACAAAGGGATCACGGCTATCTGCTTTCTTGACCAGAGCATCCACCACATTAACAATGTAATCAATTGTCATTTGGTATCACTTCCTTCAAAAATAATTTGGCATTCTTGCTAGTATAACAGTAGCAAAAATGCTGTCCTATTGAACGGACTCGTCAATTGGCGGCTTCGCTTTTTTCTTTCTAGAGAACTTTTCAGATGCTTCTTTCTTTGATGAAATATATACCTGCATTAATGATTGTATGAATATTTCTTTGGCATCATCATCAAGATCGCCACCAGCGAAAAGAGCTCCAGCACGGTCTAACACATCTTTTGCCTCTTTTGCACCCTTGTAACCGAATTTGTCTTTAACAGTATCGAGAAAGTCTTCGCTCTCGATATTTTTCTGCTTATCAGCTTCTTCATCATCTACCAGATAAGATACAGATACACTTAGCGCATCTGCCAGTTTCTTGATATTACTTTTTCTTGGGAGTGTATTTAGTTGTTCATAGGTATAGAGTGAACGCTCTGAAATACCTGTTATTGCCGCAAGCTCGGTCTGGGATAGATTTTTTAATAATCGAGCCTCTTTTACTTTTTCACCAAAAGTCATGTTACTACCTTCTTTCTAGGAAGAATAATTTTATTTTTTATAACTTCCGATTAACTATTGACAAACTTCTTTTAAATGATATAATCGTGATTGTCAAGTAACTTCTGGTTAATCATATATCAGAACTTCCGAATTGTCAATGGAAAGTTCTGATTATATGGAAATTAACTTCTGAAAGAAACGAGGTGATGAGCAATGGGTAATCTAGTCATATTGCATTCAGATATTAACGCATGCTATGCGGCAATAGAACATTTGCATCGTCCTGAGCTGAACGGAAAACCTTTGGCTGTAGGCGGATCCCGAAGCAAGACATGGTATTGTCTTAACCGCTGATTATATAGCTAAGAAATATGGTGTGAAAACAGGTATGGCACTTTGGCAGGCGAAGCAAGTTTGTCCAGAACTCAACATTGTTTCACCAAGAATGGATTTGTATTTGCGATTTTCCAGAATGGCTCATGAGATATATGGGGAATACACGGATTTTCAAGAACCGTATGGCGTGGATGAATCATGGTTGGCTGTGGCCGCCAGTAGTTTATTAAAAGGTGATGGATACAAGATAGCAAAAGAAATTAGCAATCGTATGAAATCAGAATTGGGCATATCCGTTAGTATTGGAGTATCCT
This sequence comes from Lacrimispora sp., assembly GCF_032078915.1. Lineage (GTDB taxonomy): Bacteria > Bacillota > Clostridia > Lachnospirales > Lachnospiraceae > Lacrimispora. Next base: position 84,032 of record NZ_DAMAUN010000012.1, read on the forward strand.
TTAATAAGATTTTTGCTAAATTTGGTTCTGATTATAAGAAACCAGATGCCATAACAACTATGTATCAAGATGAATTCAAGAACAATGCTTGGGCACTTCCCATATCTGATCTTTTATATGTAGGACGGAGTACCAATCAGAAGTTAGCACGATTTGGAATTAAGACAATTGGAGACTTAGCTAGAACAGATGAATACCTATTAATTTCACAGCTTGGCAAGATGGGTGGCATCCTGTGGGCATTTGCTAATGGCTATGATGACTCATCGGTAAAAATGGAACATTCACAGGCACCAATTAAATCTAGTGGAAATAGTACTACTACACCAAAGGATTTAGAGACTGATGAGGATGTAAAAATTGTTCTTTATATTTTAGCAGAGAGCGTAGCCGCAAGGCTTAGAGAAAATGGGTTTAAGTGCAGAGTGGTGGAAATCAGTGTCAGGGATAATGAGCTTTATTCATTTACCAGACAGCATAAGATTGATCATGCCACGAATATTACTGGTGAGATTGCAACTGAAGCATATCGGATATTCAAAGAAAATTACAACTGGCGCAAGCCAATCAGAAGTGTTGGTGTCCGAGGAGCAGATCTTGTCAACGACAATTATTGGGAGCAGATAGATTTATTTTCAAGTGTAGAGCAAAGAGAAAAACAGATGAAATTGGATAATGCGGTAGATACCATAAGACGAAGATTTGGATTTTATAGTGTTCAAAGAGGTCTTATGTACCGTGATAAGATTCTCTCTTCTGTGAATGCAAAAGAGGATCATACGACACATCCAATTGGTTATTTTGGGTAAAAGGAGGCATTTAAATATGGCTTATATGAGATATGATTTAAACAATAAACAGAATAAAATCTATGACTTCTTATGTGATTTTCTGAAAGCTCATGGCTTTTCGCCTACTGTCAGAGAAATTGCAGAAATAGCTGGATTTGCTTCAGCATCAAGTGCACATCATTATTTGAAGCAATTAGAAGAAAAGGGATATATCCGCCGAGTAGAGGGAAGTTCAAGAGCTATTGAAATAATGTGAGGAGGTGGTTGTAGCATGGAGAGTGTAAAGGTATATGTGGATGTTACTGCTGAATTTACCAAAGAAGGTGTCTTAACACCGAAAAGTTTTATTTGGAAAGATGGCAGAGTATATAAGATTCAGCGTGTAAAAGATATTCGTCGAGCTGCCAGCATGAAGGCAGGTGGCGTGGGAATGAGATATACATGTGTTGTTGATGGAAGAGAGAGTTACCTTTTTTATGAGGATAACAATCTCTGGTTTGTAGAAGGGAAAACCGGAGCCTGATTATGTGTGGTGACATGTAATCAGTTGGCTGCGAAGATCAGCATATGGTTGGGGCATATTAGACAGGTATGCAACGGAACTCCCACCAAATAAGCTTGCAAAGGTGATTCCCTTTTCCTTTCAAGTACAAAATGTTACTGATGATTTTGTATTGTAAAGGAGCAGACTGAATAATGAGAGAATTAAAACAAATTGAATTTTATTGTAAGAAATGTAGAAAAAGTATGAAAATGGCATATTTACTTACAGGTAATGATGATGCACCTGTTTTACCAGGCATGATTATCAGATGCCATACAAATAGATGTACCAGAGTAATAGTTCTGAAAAAATACACAGAGGGAATGCTGATTACCCTAGCAGATAATGAAGGGAAAGTACATATCTAAAAAATCAGAGCACAGTTAACATCAGACATAGCGAATACTATATGACAAAGACAATTAAAAGAAGGCCTCATGATATGGGAGACGTACTGCATTATGGCAAGGCTGATGCTTGCTAAGACGGACTCACCGTGGACGCATGGGAAAGAAACCAGTTTAAGGACTGGACTTTCTCGTGCGTCCTTTTTTTTACAAAAAATTTCATATTAGTAGGAGTAATTTTCCATCCTTAAACGTTTATCGAGCCAGACAAACGAAAGGACTGGATTTTTATGTATTACAACACAGAGGAAAGTGGAAAGAGAATAAAAGATTTAAGATGCCAATCTGGCTTATCACAATCAGCATTGGCTGATGCAATTGGCATACATGTTAAGACCATTGGAAAAGCGGAAAGAGGAGTATGTGGATTATCAATAGATAATTTGATTTTGATAGCTGAATATTTTCAGGTTACTATTGATTACTTAATAAATGGTAATGAACATATCGAGGATAAGAAAATTTCTTTATTACTAGAAAAGTGCAATCCAGAGATGAAGGAAAAAATCTATATTATGGTAAAAAATATCATTGAAATTTTTGATTAGTAATTGACTTTTATTTAAAAAAGCATTAGACTAATCTCAAGTAAATATGAGAGTACATTCAGATTCGAAGTAAACAGCTACCCGCTGTTAAAACGATCCAGGCTGAATAGATGATTATGAAAGAGATAATATAGCTGTTTATCTCTTGTTGACATTAGAATTAGTGTTCATAACAATCCTTATCTGGGTCGTTATGGACTTTTTTATTTGCTAATATTATACAGGAGGTAGATTGGATGAGCATCTACAGAAATTTAAAGCCACACGCTTACACTTTTAAATTGATGGGTGGAACTGGTGATGGTAAAACAGAAATTGCAACGGTATGTGCAACAAAAGAGGCTAGACGCATTCTTATGAATTGCATCGGAAGAACAAATTCTACATTGAGAAATCGTGTATTGGTGTATTCAGAGGAATACAAGGATAAGATTGTTGTTGCTGCAAAAGTTGGTGGAGATATCTTTGAAAGAGGACTATTTTCGGATATGATTACTCAATCCTGGGCAAAGGTTGTTAAGTCTCAAGGAAAAGTAGTAGCAAGCATTGCAGGGAAAGACGAAGAAGATTTTGAACAATATCTGATTGAAGAAATCAATGGAAAAAATAATGCAAGAGCGATACTGTCTTTTTTAGAAGAAAATCAGAAGAAAGAATTTGTTAAATCAGTTATAAATGTGTATAGTTCCTTTTCTTTGCGCGAACACAACTATACAATATATAACACAGTGAAAAACAGTCTGACTGATACTGAAGTAAAAGAGAATTCTGCGAAGTTTTTATCTGCAATTAAAGAAGAAGTTGGCCGGGTTTTGGATATGTTGGGGGAGAATTTTAGGACAGAACTTTGGAATGTGTGGAACAAGGTAAACCAGCAATTACAGGAAGTGTTTTTCAAATATTTTGATGAAGATAATCAATCTGATGATGGATATTATTATAAGGAACTGGATTTATTCATACCTGATGAAAGATTTATAGACGCAATGTTTACTGCAAATGATGTTCAAAAGGGACAGCGATTGTCACTTGAAGTATTGTGTAGTGAAATAGTAATGTATCTGCCGGTAAATGAAGCAATCGTAAAAATGATAAACGACTTACCTACTGCAAAAGGAGTATTTAAAAACAACCAGGGAAAAACGGTGTTTGCAGTAATGGATACTCGAGGTTTATATCATTCAGATAATACTGAAGATGATAACACAGATTATCTTGATGAACTTTTATATCAAGGTGAGGCGGATGCCTTACTAATGGTTGTCCCGTTATTTGGAGATTCAAATGAAAAGAAAATTGAGGAGCTGTACAAGAAGGCATTTAAAAATTTTAATAAACAGATTCCGGTTTTCATGCTACATAACAAATTAGATCTGTTCGTTGATTCAATAAACAAGGATTCATTTGATGACGATCCATTATCTTTAGAAATGGAAGGTGGAACCATTCTCGATGCACAAGAGTTAATCAATAGAATAGGGGAGAGAGAAGGACAGCTTAGAACCGAATTGCAAAATGTGCAGGGAAAAGCAAGAAAAAATCTCATGATAAAATCACTTTCGTGTTATCTGAAACGTGATAAAACAATGCAGTCTGAACTCGTTAAGAAATACAATATAATAAATGCATTTGAAGTGATATTTAGAGACACGGCAGATTACTTAAAAGGTTCTGCGGTGAAGATACCACTAATTGTAGGTAATTCAGAATATGACGATGTATATATTGAAGTCGATAAAGAGATTCTGGTTAAAGCAGTGAAAGAACAAATTTTAAAAGATACAACAGACAAGAAGGTATTTGATCCTGGAATTAAAGATTTGGAAACCAGCATTGGAAAAGTCCCTCATGGGAATGCCTACAATGCGTTGAAAAGAAGATTACGTTATGGTGATGGTTATACATCAAATATAAATGAAGAGTATTATTATAACTGTAAGTCGTTTTCAGTGAATTTTACAGCAAATCTTCGTAATTTTGTTACAGATGATATGATTAGTAAAATTATTTCACAGGGAGTAAATGTTCGTGGTGGAAAGTTTACGCAGGCTGATAGTGATAAATTCAATGAAATAGTAAAGAGAAACGTAAATGCAAAAGATCTTGTTAGCTATTTATTATACTATCAGGCAATGCTTGAAGCAGAAAAAACAGCATTTAGTTTTGGAGGTAGATTTCAAAATTTCCTACAAAGGAGTATGTTGTATTTTAATAGAAAACAGATTGATTCCATGAAATATGCACAGGGAGTATATTTGATTATTAAAGATGCAGCAGAACATACACTTAGGATGAATGTGACATACAGATAAATACAACTTATAACGAGTACGAAACTGCCCGTTTCGGAAAGATTAGGAGGAAACATGAGTAATTTTAAGCCGATTCATTGTCCTGTCTGTGATTTTAGACTGTTTGATACAAATAGTGAGATTGGGATCATTGAAATTAAATGCAAACAATGTAGAAATGTAATTAACATTCCTTTATATAATACATCACTTGCAAAGTTGAAGAAGAATAGAAATGTAACGAGCAAATAGGCACAAGTGAATACTTAGTGACCAACGCCGGACAAGTTTGAATAAATCAGACTTGTCTGGCGTTTTTTTATGTAATAGGAAAGTTCTTCTGCGAAGAACTCCAGGATGTAAAAATGCCCGCTTTT
>NZ_DAMAUN010000013.1:0-87738 GCF_032078915.1 Lacrimispora sp.
GGCATTGCTACCAAATATTCAGAATCCCTGATTGCAGTTAAATATCGTGTGCAGACGAAAGATGGACGAATGCAGGGAGGCGCCATGTATGCACTGGAGCGCGCACTGGGCTTAAAGTGGCTGGGCGTACTCTTTGCACTGTTCGCCCTGTTTGCTTCCTTTGGCATTGGAAGCGGGACTCAGATCAACGCCATTGCTGAAATTATTGAAAACAACGTACCGCTGCCGATCCCGCGCATTGCAATTGGCCTTATCTTCGGCGTGATTACCGCTGTGGTTATTATCGGCGGCATCAAGTCCATCGCAACGGTGTGCGAGAAACTTGTACCATTTATGGCGGCATTCTATGTGGCAGGCTGCCTGATCATTCTTAGTATTAATGCTGACTTCATCCTTCCTGCACTGAGGGCGATTGTGACCCTGGCCTTTAAACCCGGTGCGGTTGCAGGCGGGCTGGTTGGCCGGGGTATTATGCTTGCCATGCAGTATGGCATTGCCCGCGGTTTATTTTCCAATGAGTCCGGTATGGGCTCCGCACCACTGGTTGCTTCGGCTGCGCAAACACGTAATCCGGTGCGTCAGGCGCTGGTTTCCTCAACCGGAACCTTCTGGGATACGGTTGTAGTCTGCCTTATGACCGGTCTGGTCCTTGTTACGACCATAATGAAAAACCCGGACATCAACATGGATATGATACAAAACGGCGGACAGATGACCACTGCTGCTTTCAGTCAGATTCCTGTGCTTGGGCCGGTGATCCTGGTTGTTGGAATCATTACTTTTGCTTATTCCACCATTCTAGGCTGGTCTTATTACGGGGAACGATGCTGCGAGTATTTATTTGGCGCCAGGGGGATGCTGCCCTATAAAATCATCTTCGTGTCAATCGTGGTTGTCGGTCCTGTGCTGTCTCTGGATCTGGTATGGACGATTTCAGACATCCTAAACGCACTGATGGCGATTCCCAATCTTGTGGCTGTTCTGCTTTTATCGGGCGTTGTGGCAAAAGATACAAAGTATTATCTGAGCCACTTAGATGAAAGGGACGAAACGCCGATTCCGGTCATAGATAAATAACAAAATAAAAACCTCCCGCCTTACCTGGGCCGCAAGAAATAATTCTTCTATAATAAATGAATTATCTTGCATTCCACGTAAAGCAGGAGGTTTTTATTTTTTCCAGCAAAGCCATTAACCTTTGACTCCGCCTCCGGTAATGCCGGCAATGATCTTCTCCGACAAAAAGATATAAAGGATAAAGGTAGGAAGAAATACGATGATAACGGATGCGAACATACCTGACCAGTCCCCCGTATATTTCATGGAATTGATCATGGAATAAAGTCCCACCGCAACTGGCCGTACTCTGTCGGAGTTGGCGAAAATCAGGGAAATAAAATACTCATTCCATATATTGATAAAATTGAAAATAGTAACCGTTATGATCCCGGACTGAGCCATAGGAAACATGATCAGCCAGAAAGCCCTCATGGGAGGACAGCCGTCAATGGCTGCCGCTTCCTCGTAGGCTCTGGAGATATTGGCAAAAAATGTGAGAAGAAAAATCGTTGTATAAGGAACATTGATCCCCACATAAAGAAATATCAGCACCGCCTTGTTTGCAACATAGTTGTTTAACACGTTCATACCCGCGATCAGGCTGAACAGGGGAAGAACGATCATGACCACAGGCACTCCCATAGCAGACACGAGGCTGGTCTGGATCATTTTATTCCCTGCAAAGCGAAAGCGGGACAATACGTACGCGGCAGGCGCACAGATCAAAACAAGAAGCGTGCATGAAATAACAGAATACATCAGGGAATTAAAGAAAATAGCGGACACATTGGAATTGGTCCAGGCCTTTACATAGTTCTCAAAATGAATTCCCTGGGACAGAATATGGCCTGAAAAAATGGCCTTTGTCGTAGAAAAACTGGCAGCTACCACCCAGCCCAGCAATACAATGGTAAATAATATCCAAACACTAAGGAGCAGATATCCCGGAAAAAGCTTTAGCTCTCTTTTCCAGTTAAATGGCTCCATAAACCTTTTCTTTTTAGCCATAGATCCCCCTCCTTAGAATTCCAGATCATCCTCTTTTATCAGTTTATTGCATAGCAGGAATACCGCAACCACACAGATGCTTAAAAGGACACCGATTGCCGCACCCAGGCCTGCATTCCGCTCGGTCATGCTGTTGCCGGCACCAAAAATCATCATATACATATAAACCATGGGGGTAATGGTCTGGGTATCCGCCGTAACCGTTGAAAACAGCTGGGACCAGACGAAGAAGCCCACCGATGTAACGCTCCACATGGTGATATTGGTTTTAAATACCCCTTTTAACAGGGGAAGGGTGATATAGCGGAACTGGTTTACCTTATTTGCTCCATCCAGAGTGGCCGCCTCATAGTAGTCCTCTCCGATCCGCTCGATCCCGCTTGCAAATATCAGCATATGATATCCCACCATGCCAAAGCAATAGGCAACCAGCAGGGCCATGAATTTATGATCATTGTCAAGCCACTGGACTTTGGATAAATAGTTAAGCCCCATGGCGGAAAATACATTTTTAAGGAGACCGAACTTAGGGCTGTATACATACTGAAGCCACATGGTCGCAAGGGCGACCGCACTGACTACGTTGGGAAGATAGATCATTGCCCTGAAAAAGCTTTTAAAGCGTATCCCGCTGGTGAGGATCACCGCAAACAAAAGAGCGAGAGACATAACAACCAGTCCGCCTATTAACCAGATGCGGAACAGATTCCACATGGAAATACGGAATAAACTGGTCGATGCAAGCTTGCTGTAATTGGCTAATCCGGTAAACTGCCACTTGGTCATAGAGTCCGTGATTCCTTCAATTTTAAAGAAGCTCATTATAATTGTCCTGACAATGGGATAAAGGAACACAAGGACAAACATTAAAACTGCCGGTGTTAGAAATACGGCAATCATTGTCTTATTCTTCTTCACGTTAAATACCTCCCCCGGCTTTCCTTAATTACAGGGTGACACCGCCAAGGCGGTGCCACCATAAAATTCTATTGATCCGGATTATTTGCCTGCTGCTTTAAGAGCATCCACGAACCCAGTCGCTGTAATGGAACCTCCGCAAAGCTTCATAAAGTTCTCTTTAATAATCGGTGTTAAGTCTGCATTGGCTTCCGCTCCGGCTGCCCAGGGATAACGTACGCTTAAGCTCTCCATAACCGGCTTCACACTGGCAAGCTGTGCCGGCCACTCTGCATTTCTGGAATCTGCCGGAATACCCATTGACATTTCGGACATCTTCTTGTCAAATTCTCCCTGGGTGATGTATTCAATCAGCTTAAATGCATTTTCCCCATTTTGGGAATTCTTGTTGATCGCCAAAACCTGAGCGCCGTAATTGGAGGCATTGGTGCCGTCTTTTCCGCCTTCCACTGCCGGATAGCTGAAGCAGCCCCATTTAAAGTCTTCTCCTGCCATATCCTTTACTTCATTGGGAAGCCAGGAGCCGTTCAAATACATGGCTGCCGTTCCAAGAGCAAGCTCCTGGTTCTGTCCAGCAGGCCATACGTTAGAAGCAATGGTTTCTGAAAAATACCCTTTCTGTGCAAAATCTTCATAATCCTGAGCTGTTTTAAGGACTGCCGGGTCATCCCACTTGCCTTCCTTTACAACAGCCTCTGTTTCCGGTTCGCCTAATAGTCTGGACATATGATAGCCAAACATGGCTGTTATGTAAGCGTCATCACAGGTAATGGGAGTATAGCCCGCATCCTTGATCTTCTGGCATGCTGCGTCAAGCTCTTCCCAGGTCTTTGGTACTTCCTTGATTCCTGCCTCATCGAAAATAGTCTGATTATAGAAAAATGCAAATACATTGGGCTGGTAAGGAATGGATTTTAATGTTCCATCTCCCACTTCCCGGCAAGCACTCATTAAGCCTGCATTGGCATTGGCTTCATAGCCGGTAGTCTTTACTAAATCCTCCAGATCCATTAAATACTGTCCCCATGTGGTATTTACACGGTCAATATCCTCGTCAAATAAGTCAATGTTGGTTCCCGCATCCAAAGCCGGCTGCAGACCTTCACGGATTCCCGTACGTCCCTTAAACTGAACATCAACCTTCACTCCTGTATCTGCAGTGAATTTGTCAATTGCCATCTGGATCGCCTGGCCCTGAGGCTCCGTTGCTTCCCACATGGACCAGTAGATAAGTCCTTCCCCGCCGCCTGCAGCCGTTTCCTTCGGTGCATCCGTGGCCGCTCCGCCAGCCGGCGCAGCTGTGGTAGCAGTGGCAGCCCCTCCTGCACATCCTGCCAGAAGACCGGCAGTCATGACCGCACTTAGCATAATACTCATAAAACGTCTTTTCATAATTTTACCTCCCTTTGTTATCCGACTTTTTTGTCAGATGTTCTTGGTGATTTCTATATTATTATACTTTTTGACAAAAAGCTTTGTACAAAAGGTCATCATTTTTAACAATTTAGATTTTTTCATTTGCTTTTTTCATAATTAGAAGTTAAAATACAGATAAATTATATACTATTTGCACAACATTACATTTTAAAAACAGAAGCATCTAGTCTATGAAACCAGGGGGGATTGTATGAAATATAAGTATACGGAGTTAACAGAAGAGGTGACAATACACCGGATAATCAGCATCCATTATTTTGAATATATGAGCGACTTCACCTTTGCGGGGGAATCTCATAATTTTTGGGAACTGCTTTGTGTTGATAAGGGAGAAGTGGATGTGGTGGCTGATCATGAACGGCTGACGCTTCAAAAAGGAGAGGTTATTTTCCATCAGCCAAATGAATTCCACAGGGTTTTAGCCAATGGAGTCATTGCACCCAACCTTGTGGTCATTGGATTTGACTGCCAATCGCCTCATATGGCCTTTTTTAAGGAGCAGATCTTAAAGGTGGGGCAAGAGGAGCAGGAGCTTCTGGCGCGGATCATTGCAGAAGCACGCCTGTGCTTTGAAGGAAGGCTTGACAACCCCTATCAGGAAGTGCTGGTGCGAAAGGACCACGGGCCCTTTGCGGCAGAGCAGATGATAAAGATTTATCTGGAACAGTTCCTGATACAGATATACCGCCATTCCTTTTCAGCCAGACAGGCTCCCGCCCTCCTTAAGGACACCCCTTCCGCAGAAGACATCTATGAAACCATCCTTTGTTATTTCGAAAAGAACATCTGTAACCAGCTGACCATTGATCAGATCAGCCGGGATAATTTAATCAGCACTTCCCAGTTAAAAAAACTTTTCTCTGAAAAGGGGAACACCGGCGTCATTGAATATTTTAACAGCATGAAAATCGATGCGGCCAAGCAGCTTATCCGGAACCGGCAGCTTAATTTTACCCAGATCGCCAATCAGCTGGGATATACCTCGGTCCACTATTTTTCCAGACAATTTAAGCATTTGACCGGAATGACTCCTTCGGAGTATGCCACCTCTATAAAAAAGCTGTCTGAGAAAAATATAAAGCGTGATACAAGCCTTTAGGCCCTTGCCCGAGTTCTTTGAGCATATTGCCGGCCAGTTTGTCTTATTGCGGAGTATGTGTCATAGTTTTTATCTATAGGTATCTATATTTATTTGGTATTACGTGATAACCGCATTCCCGTGTTATTATTTGTAGTAAAATAAACGGAAGGGATTTTGCTACATGAAAACATCTGTTATTGGCTACCCAAGAGTGGGAGCTTTAAGAGAATTAAAATTTGCATGTGAAAAATATTTTAGAAAAGAAATATCCGCAGATGAATTGCAGGCAGCGGCAAAAAATTTAAGAACTATCCATTGGAACACGCAGGAGAATCATAGGACCGACTTTATTCCAAGTAACGACTTTTCTCTTTATGACAATGTTCTTGACACTGCGGTTCTGCTAAATGTGATTCCGGCCCGATACCGCGATCTGGCATTATCGCCTTTAGATACTTATTTTGCAATGGCAAGAGGATATCAAGGTTCAAACGGTGATGTGAAAGCACTTGCCATGAAAAAATGGTTTAATACAAATTATCATTACATAGTTCCAGAAATTGATGATAATGCAATCATACAGCTTGCAGGAAATAAGCCATTTGATGAATTTAAAGAGGCACAGCAGCTGGGAATTAAAACGAAACCTGTTTTGACCGGAGCATTTACTTTTTTGAAGCTTGCAAGATTTACGGGTGAAAAGCGTGTGAATGACTTTACAGAGGCTATCATAGCGGCTTATCAGGAATTACTTACAAGATTCAGTGAAACAGGAGCAGAATGGCTCCAGTTTGACGAACCATGCCTTGTACAAGATCTTACCGATGAAGACATTCTCTTATTTAAACGGCTTTACGGCACCATCCTATCTGCAAAAGGAACAGTAAATGTACTTTTACAGACCTATTTTGGTGACATACGTGACTGTTATCAGGAAATTGCTGAACTGGATTTTGACGGGATCGGAATGGATTTTATTGAGGGTAAGAAATCTCTGGAGCTTGTAAAGGCAAACGGATTCCCCTCTGGCAAAACACTGTTTGCAGGCATTGTAAACGGCAAAAACATCTGGAAAAATAACTACGCTAAATCTTTCCAGATTATCACTGAGTTGCAGAAACATTGCCGCAGTGTTGTACTCGGGACCTCCTGCTCGCTTTTACATGTTCCCTATACCTTGCAGAATGAAACAAAACTCCCTGAGCAGCAAAAGCGCTATTTTTCATTCGCCGTAGAAAAACTTGGGGAACTCAGCGAATTAAAAGAAATTTGCTTATCTCAAACTCCCATTGAAACAGTGGAATACAGAAGAAATGTCAATTTATTGAGCGAAGACAGAAAGTGCAGCAATGAAAAGGTGCAGCAAAGGGTAACAGATATAAAGGAAAGTGAATTTACACGGCTTCCGGAGTTTTCGGTCCGTGAGGCGGTCCAAAAAAAGAAGTTCGGCTTTCCGTATCTTCCAACCACAACGATTGGTTCCTTTCCGCAAACAGCAGATGTAAAAGCCAACCGCACCGCCTATAGAAAGGGCAATATAACAGAAGAACAATACCGTGATTTTATTAAGGTAAAAATCTCCGAATGCGTCAAGATCCAGGAGGAGATTGGACTGGATGTTTTGGTGCATGGTGAGTTTGAACGAAACGATATGGTGGAATATTTTGGCGAATCCCTCCATGGGTATCTGTTTATGGAAAAAGCATGGGTGCAGTCTTACGGTACCCGCTGCGTAAAGCCTCCGGTGGTTTGGGGAGATATTTCCAGGGAAAAGCCCATGACTGTTGAATGGTCTGTTTATGCACAGAATCTTACCAAAAAGCCTATGAAGGGTATGCTCACAGGGCCGGTTACAATCCTGAACTGGTCTTTCCCTCGGGAGGATATTTCGCTGAAAGAAATTGCATACCAAATCGCGCTGGCCATTCGCGATGAAGTGCTTGACCTTGAGTCAAACGGCATCAGGATCATTCAGGTTGATGAAGCCGCACTCAGGGAAAAACTTCCTATAAGAAAATCCGACTGGGACAGCGAATACTTAAGCTGGGCAATTCCCGCGTTTCGTTTGGTCCACAGTGGCGTAAAACCTGATACGCAAATCCATACCCATATGTGCTATAGTGAATTTACCGATATTATTCCTGCGATTGATCATATGGATGCTGATGTGATCACCTTTGAGGCATCACGTTCGGATTTGATGATTCTGGATTCTTTAAAAGAAAATCATCTTAAGACAGAGGCAGGTCCTGGCGTTTATGATATTCACTCACCAAGAGTTCCGTCTGTGGAAGAAATAGAATCGGCTCTGAATGAAATACTTAAAAGGCTGCCCAAAGAAAAATTATGGGTAAATCCGGACTGCGGTTTAAAAACACGGCAATATGCAGAAACAATACCCAGTCTTGAAAACATGGTTCAGGCGGCAAGGCGGTTGAGAAATGAAACTATCTAATATCCTAAAAAATCAGGCGACGTTATCTTTTGAGGTTTTTCCACCCAAAAGAACCGACTCTATCCAGACAATTTACAATACGCTTGACGCTTTGCATGAACTGAATCCCGACTTTATCAGCGTAACCTATGGAGCTGGCGGCAACGGCAGCAGTCACGCAACCTGTGAAATTGCATCCACGATTAAGAATCAATATAAAATTGAAAGTTTGGCCCATTTAACTTGTGCCGGCCTCTCGAAAGAAGATTTGCTTTCTCAGTTGGAGGATTTTAAGCAAAACGGAATCGAAAATATCCTTGCGCTCCGTGGAGATATTTTGGATTCCAAGGAGCCCAGAGGTGACTTTCCCTATGCCAGTGATATGATTGCATTTATTAAGGAACATGGAGATTTTGACATAACAGCGGCCTGCTATCCTGAAGGGCATACGGAAACAAAAAATCTCATTGAAGACATCCGTAATTTGAAGAAAAAAGTGGATTCAGGTGCGGATCAGTTAATTACACAGCTTTTCTTTCATAATGACTATCTTTATCGATTCCAGGAGCGTTGTACCCTTGCGGGGATCCATGTTCCGATTGAGGCAGGCATTATGCCGGTGATCAATAAAAAGCAGATCGAACGCATGGTATCACTCTGCCATGTAGAACTGCCCTCAAAATTTATTGCGATGATGAACCGGTACGAAAATAATCCGGATGCAATGCGTGAGGCAGGCATCGCTTATGCAATTGATCAAATTGTTGATCTAGTTGTACACGGCGTCAATGGCATTCATCTTTATACAATGAACAATCCTTACATAGCAAAAAAAATACATGAAGCGGTTCATCAGTTGATTTGGGAGTAATAAAGGGGTTATTGCTCCGGCAGATTGAATCATCTGCCGGAGCAACAGCGCCTTCCGTTGGAAGCGCTTCTGCCAAACGCTTTCCGATTAAACGAATGCGCTCTCTTATAATTGAATGAGCGGCTACTTTAATTTTAAATAATCCTCCTGTGCATGGTAAGAACTCCGCACCAGCGGTCCGCTCGCCACACAGGAAATTCCTATCTGATATGCGTTTTCACGATACCGGTCAAAAACATCCGGATGAACGTATTTCTTTACCTGGTAATGATCTCGGGATGGCTGAAGATACTGTCCGATCGTCACCATATCACAGCCTGCCTGGTGCAGTGTTTCCAGCAGTTTAAAAACTTGTTCGTCCGTCTCTCCCAATCCTACCATAAACCCTGATTTTGTGCAGATGGCTTTGTCCATCTTTTTTGCACGGCTCAGCAGCTCTACAGATCGTTCAAATATGGCTTTCGGCCGTACCTTTTCATAAAGCTCCGGCACCGTTTCCACATTGTGATTTAAAATATCTGGTTTTTCCGCCATAACCGTTTTAAGGGCTGCTTCCTCCCCATTAAAATCAGGAATTAAAACTTCAATGGTACCCTGCGGCACTTCTCTGCGCACTGCCCGGATCGTCCTGGCAAAATGTTCGGCGCCTCCATCCGGAAGATCATCTCTGGTAACAGAAGTAATTACCACATGGGTAAGTCCCATTTCCCGGGCTGCCTCTGCCACATGATCCGGTTCGCTTTCATCAACTGGCTCTGGATTGCCTTTTGCTACCTGGCAAAACGTGCAGTTACGGGTACAGTATTTTCCCAGAAGCATGAAAGTTGCTGTTCCACTTTGGAAGCATTCACCCCGATTTGGACAGCCAGCTTCAGAACAGACACTGTTTAACTGATGGCTCTTTAGGATCCTGCTGACCTTGCCGCATTGTCCTCTTCCCTTTTCCACTTTTAACCACTCTGGTTTTCTAAGATATTCCATGCCGCTTGTTCCTCTCATCTTATACTGCCCATTTTTCCGGGCGTAAAGGTTTCCTTTCTAAATCGATATAAAGGCTGTTGTCAGTTCTTCACTTCCTATTGCTCCAAAATAAGTTCCGGCCGCAAACTCTGCCAGTACATTCCGGATCGCCTCTTTTTCATAGAAAACTCCGCTTAAATGCTGCTCCACTTCACGAATATCTCCATCACCAAAGAAATCTCCATAGATTCTGGCTTGGGATATTTTCCCTTTTTCAATGTTTAAAAACACCTCAACAATACCTCCAGTCAGCTTTGTTTCTCTTCTTATATCAAAAGATGGATTGCTGCCATAGATCCATTCTTTTGTTGCATGGCCTTCCAAAGCACGCTGCCTGACCTCCTGCCACTGTTTAGGTGTTAAGCGAAAGAACTCCGCACCCGGTATTTCTTCCATTACCATATAAAACATCTTTCTGCGGAATTCCTCAATATCCATCTTATCTGTAAGATAATCACTGATGTTGGTAACCCGGCTTTTTACTGATGATACCCCTTTGCTTTTCAGTTTGATTTCCCTGACATTCAAGGCTTTTGCCAATTCCTCCGTATTTGCTGCATACATGAGAGTTCCATGATGCAGCAACTTATCCTTGTAACGGGACTGGGCATTGCCGGAGAACTTTTTTCCGTCAATAGTCAGATCATTTCTGCCTGTAAATTCTGCTGGAATTCCCATTCTGTGCAGTGCATGAAGCACTGGCTTTGTGAACATGAGAAAATCCGAAAAATCTTTCCTTCCATTACAGCTGATAAACGTAAACATCACATTTCCTTCATCTGTAAATACGGTTCCACCTCCGGTAATTCTCCTGACAATTTTAATTCCATTTTCCATTGCATAAGGCATGTTGATTTCACTATAAGCATTCTGGTTTTTCCCCAGCAGAATTGCTTTCTCATTTCTCCACAGCATAAAACAGTCCTGATCCACATGATCCATCAGCCACTCTTCCAGGGCATGATTCTGATAAGGATCCCGGTTATTATTTTCTACAAACAGCATATGCCTCGCTCTCACCCCTTTATCAAACGGTTTATAGGAATACAGGCGCCAGTCAGCTGACGCCTCTTTCCTTAATCTGTTTCTTCATTGTCTGCTTTTCCAACTTATATGTATGCATCATCAGGATTCGTACAGCAGAAATTTATCGCAAATTCCTTCTACTCCGCGTTTGATTTCTTCCTGTTTTGTTTCAAATTCTGTTGCCGTCATCTTGATCAGCCTGGCAATTACCTCCATCTCCGGCTCTTTCATGCCTCTGGTCGTAACAGCTGGCGTACCGATTCGGATACCGCTGGTTACAAAAGGACTTTGCGGATCATTTGGAATGGTATTCTTATTGACGGTAATATATACTTCATCCAGACGACGCTGCATTTCTTTCCCGGTCAGATTCATATTTCTTAAATCTACCAGCATCAGATGATTGTCCGTGCCCCCGGTCAGTAAGTTAAATCCTTCCTTCACCAGACACTCAGCCAGATATGCCGCATTTTTTACCACCTGTTTCTGGTATTCTTTAAACTCCGGCTTTAATGCCTCTCCGAAGCACACCGCCTTGGCCGCAATAATATGCATCAGCGGGCCTCCCTGAATTCCCGGGAAAATGGCTTTATTAAATTGTTTGCCAAACTCTCCATCCCTGCAAAGAATCATACCGCCCCGCGGGCCACGCAGGGTCTTATGAGTCGTTGTCGTAACAACGTCAGCATAAGGAATGGGGCTCTGATGAAGTCCAGCCGCAACCAGACCGGCAATATGAGCCATATCAACAAACAGATATGCCCCGACTTCTTTGGCAATATCTGCAAAGATATCAAACCGGATTTCCCTGGCATATGCCGATGCTCCGGCCACAATCATCTTTGGCTGATGCTTTCTTGCCAGCTCCCTCAGCGTATCGTAATTGATGGTCTGAGTATCCTCATCGACGCTGTAAGGCACAAAATTATAGTACTTTCCAGATAAGTTCACAGGACTTCCATGGGTTAAATGTCCGCCGTGGTTTAAGTTCATTCCCAGTACGGTATCACCGGGATTCAACAGTGCGAAATAAACCGCCGTATTGGCCTGAGCTCCTGAATGGGGCTGGACATTGGCGTATTCCGCTCCAAACAGTTCACATGCCCGTTTCATGGCGATCTCCTCTACCACATCCACACATTCGCAGCCGCCGTAATAGCGTTTCGACGGATATCCTTCCGCGTATTTATTGGTCAGAACATTGGCCATTGAAACCAGTACCTGCTCCGATACGATATTTTCTGAAGCAATCAGCTCTAAGTTCCGGCGCTGGCGGCGGCATTCTGCTTCAACGGCTTTTCCCACCTCCTGATCATACTGGGTAAGATAATTCATAATTTCGTTTACCATGCTTCTTAATTCCTCCTCATTATTTTCGTCTGGGCGCTATATGAATGGCAATGCCTTCCGCTTCATCCAACGTTGCTTTACTTTCTGTTTCCGTTGGTTCCGCCATCAGGACTTCGTGTACGATCAGATGCGCCTTCATCCATGCTACATCTTTGTGACGGTTAGAGGCATTTACTACCACGAAATACTTATCTGCCGCCATCCGGTAGACAATCAGATCATCCACAACTCCCCCCTCTTCGTTGCACATAGGACTGTAGCGCATCCGGTCCGGATATGATGACTTCTCCCATATGGGAAACATCAAATAATCCAGCCTGCTTTCTGACTGCCATATGCTCCGCAATCACACCGGAATACTGTACCGGCAGGAGGTATCCTGCAAACGGAACGATTTTACCTCCCCCAGCTACATGGCAATCGTACAAAGGTGTTTTTAATCCCACTTGTTCCTCTTCCTTTCCTGTTTTATTCTGCTAAACTGCAGGTTGTTCTTTGCTGTTACTGGCAAAAGAACCTACAAACGTCTTTTCCGGATTTGCTGCCTGGGATGCAAATCCAGTATAATAACCAGGTAAAATACTTTTTGCGAGCTTTTCCTGGCTGACGCGGCATTCGTCCAGTGAATATGCCGGCATATTCATTTGACTCCTTACTCGCGCAAAAAAACGGAGACACACCCTTAAGGTGCGCCTCCGTCCTGTAACCTGAAAGATTCTTTCTCAAAAGTTCCTATGAGAAGTTGCTTCTTCGGCGGGCTGGTAACATCATCATCATCAGCCACTTTCCAGAGTATTCGTCCAATTTCGGTCCTTTTACCTGAGAGTTTCTCACGCAGTTCCCCTTCGGCGCCGTATCATCCAGACATTATATCCTGCATGTACGGTCTCTCCCGAAATCTTCAATCGATCTGTATGTTGTTTACTTTTTATGTTATTTCTTTTTCCCAAGAATTACAATGGTTATTTTTACCAAAAAAATCAATTATTTTTATGAATTCCAAACAAACAATCGACAGTTTTCGAAGTTTTATTACTTTTAATTTGACATATCAACTTTTTTCGTTTTGGGCTTGCCGTTGGCACTCCATTATTAGCCTCCATCTATGATTTCACGGGAAGCTACAATTATGCCTGGATTCTTTGTATTACTTTTGGCATTATCTCTATCCTTGGTATGCTCTATACAGTTTCTCAATCAGAGAAAATGTTGTTGGATACGTCTCATTGATTATTTCATGGAAATGCGTCGGGAAAGGTATCAGGGGAAGAAATATGAAATGCTATAGTAAATTACAAAACTGATTTTTCAAACGGAAGTAACCCTATAAAAGAAAAAAGCATCCGTCCATGGAATAAAAATCCTAAGGATAGATACTTTGACAACGGAAACAATCAGTTTTAATCTTCACGATAGTAAATAACTACGTAATTAAATTATCTTAAACTCCTCTTCCTGGTTTAAAACAGTTCTTATATCTTTCTGCATTTGGCTTATTTTAATACGTTTCAGTGAATTCATAAACTCTAATAAGAAGTCTATTTTATTTTTCATTCCCTGAATTTCCATTTCTACATTCCCGCTCTCAAGGTTCTTTATCCATCCAGTTAATTTTAGTCTTAATGCCAGCTGCTCTATTTCCAGACGAAAACCAACGCGTTGTACTCTTCCCGAAAAAATAATATGATACCGCATGATCTTATCCGGTTCAAATTCTGGAATATTAATGTTTCTCACCTGTCCAATGACATAATTATTCCTGATCTGTTTCAACATCTTTTTTATCTTCATCTTTACCCCAAAATAAATTCATATTTTATCAGTATTAAAGTTCAACGGTAATCTGAAATAATTGCTGTTTGATGGATTGAAAGGAAATTATAGAGCATCTGCTCCCGGCTGGCCAACACTCAGACCAGCCGGTGCATCATGCAGGCAAAGGTCCTAAGCCTTTACCTGTATCCGTTAGGATTCCCGGACTGCCATCTCCAGGAGTCTTCACACATCTCGTCAATTCCGCGTTTCGCTTCCCAGCCAAGCTCCTTTTTAGCCAGAGCTGCATCTGCATAGCATTCTGCAATATCGCCTAGGCGGCGGGGCTTGATGGAATATGGGATATTTTTTCCGCATGCCTTTGAAAACGCTTCGATCATCTGAAGCACGCTAAAGCCCTGCCCGGTTCCCAGATTATAGATACGTACCAACGGCTCTGAGGAGGCCAGCTTTTCAAGGGCCTTTACATGCCCAACGGCCAGATCTACCACATGGATATAATCCCTGACTCCGGTTCCATCAGGCGTGTCATAGTCATTTCCAAATACACCTACTTCCTTCAGCTTGCCTACTGCAACCTGGGTAATGTAGGGTGTTAAGTTATTGGGGATTCCTGCAGGATCTTCACCGATTAAACCGCTCTTATGAGCGCCAACAGGATTGAAATAGCGAAGAATGATCACACTCCATTCCGGATCAGCGGTATGAAGGTCTGTGAGGATCTGCTCCAGCATGCCCTTTGTCTGCCCGTAAGGATTGGTAATAGCACCTTTGGGGCATTCTTCTGTGATCGGTACAAATGCCGGATCTCCGTATACGGTTGCTGAGGAGCTGAATATGATGTTCTTTACCTTATGCTCCCTCATAACATCACACAGAATCAGAGTCCCGGTGATGTTGTTGTGGTAATATTCCAAAGGTTTGGCAACGGACTCTCCCACAGCCTTTAACCCGGCAAAATGGATGACAGCATCGATTATCTCATAATCAAATATCTCATCTAATGCAGCCCGGTCCAAAAGATCTGCTTCATAGAAGGTCACCGTTTTCCCGGTAATGGCTTCTACCCGCTCCAGAGATACCCTGGAGGAGTTGCAAAGGTTATCCACTACTACAACTTCATGACCTTGTTCCAAAAGCTCAATGCATGTATGGCTGCCGATATATCCGGCGCCTCCGGTTACCAATATTCTCATATTCTCTCCTCTTTCTTTTTCATATTTTACTTACGAATGACTCAAGTGGATCATTTTTCACTCTTGCGGACGATTTCTTTCATTTCTTCCCATTTCTTCTCCATATCGGCTACAAGGGCAAACTGGGTCCTGGCACGGTCCAGATTGTGATTTTCTCTGCTTGTGTGGAAATAAGTATCTCCCTGAAGGAAATCTGTTAAGAAGCGGACGCCGCACTCAAAGGTCATCAGCTTTGCTCCCATAGGAAGCATCTCCTTTTCCTCCGTCGTCAGACTTCCCTTGCACCCCTCTAAATATCCTCTGGTATAAGTCTCAAACAGAGGCAGGGACAAGGATACCTTGCTTACATCAGGCTCATCCTCTTCTGCCGTATTGGCCCCAAAACGGATGGAATCGCCAAAATCAAAGATGGACAGGCCTGGCATAATCGTATCCAGGTCAATCACGCACAGGGCTTCTCCGGTTTCATCATCGATCATGATGTTATTAAGCTTTGTATCATTGTGGGTAACACAGAGAGGGAGCCTGCCTTCCTTTAACATATCCATGGCAATGGCTGCCTCTTTCTCCCGGTCAAGGGCGAATTTTATTTCAGCCTCTACCAGATGGGCACGGCCGCAGGTATCGGCTTTCACAGCCGCCTTAAAGGCTTCCATACGAACCGGGGTGTTGTGGAAATCAGGGATGGTTTCCGCCAGTTCATCTGCCGGATATTCTGCCAGCAGGCGTTTAAACCGCCCGAAGGCCTTGCCGCTCCGGTAGAAATCCTCCGGTTGCCTTACCTTATCATAGGTGGTTGCCCCTCCAATAAAAAGATAGCCTCTCCAATAATTCCCATCACTGTCCTGACAGTAATCCTTACCATCTTTTGCTTTAACAATATTAAGCGTCTCCCTGGCCGGATCTCCGCCCTGGGCCTGGATCCGTTCCCGCAAAAAGGAAGTGACGCCTGCAATATTTCTCATGAGAGAAACCGGATCCTTAAAGACGTCATGGTTGATTCTCTGGATGATGTAGTGTTTTTCCCCTTCTTCTGTTTTGCAGATCAGACGAAATGTATCATTAATATGACCGCTTCCATAGCGGTTCCATGAAAGTGGCTCTCCCTCAAAGGTCAGAAGCCCGATGGCCTCTTTGATTTTTCCGCACTGTGCGTCTCCCATTACTTTTCCTCCCATAGCTTATCCGGATACAGGCCGGCTTCTTTCAGTTCTTTGATGGCATTGACCACTGTCTCTTTGTCTTCTTTGTAAGTGACTCCGTACCATCGGTCCACGCTCTTAAGTACTGAAACCTCTGCCTTGCCTTCCTTTAACAGCTCATCAACCACAAAGGGAAGGAAGTATTCACACTTCAACGGATTTACAGGAAGCTCTCTGTCTAAGAATGCGGCAAACCGTTCCTCAAGCTCCTTTAATATGCTGCTTGTAAATCCCCACATGTTCATGGACACGATGGTGTCCTCTCCTAGTTCTGTCCAGGTTTTCCCGTCATCTTCTGTAAATTCCGCCATGTCGCCATGCTTTTCGATCCTGGTCCGCTCATGAATGTCAACGAGCATTCCCGCTTCATCGGTGCTGCACACACCTCTTGCCACATGACCGTTTTCCGTCAGGGTGTTGTAAAGCTGATAGCCGACCATGGTGTACTGGTATCTCTCCCCGTCAGAAACCTTGTTAAGCTGGTTATAAATGGAAACAAAGGCACTTCTGCCGTAGTAATCATCTGCATTAATAACCGCAAAAGGTCCGTCTACCACGTCCTTGCAGCATAAAATTGCATGTCCTGTTCCCCAGGGCTTTACTCTTCCCTCCGGTATCTCATAGCCTTCCGGAAGCTTATCAAGCTCCTGATATACATATTCTACCTGCACATGAGCCGCCATACGGTTCCCGATGTTTTCTTTAAATTCCTTTTCAATGTCTTTTTTAATGATAAAGACAACCTTTTCAAATCCAGCCCAAACCGCATCATAGATAGAAAAGTCAATGATTTTGTTGCCATGGGCATCCACAGGGTCGATCTGCTTTAAACCACCGTAGCGGCTTCCCATACCTGCTGCCATAATTACCAGAACCGGTTTCTTGTTCATCGATGTTACCTCCTAAATTCTATTACCCTCAGTATAATGAATGCAGGCCAAAAGATATTTGCACTATTTATTATTTAATTTGCATTATCGTTCTCTTCTCACCATTTTACCATGGAATGTGGTATACTGTCCATAACACATTCACATCTGTACGGAAGGAGGTTTCCATGGCATATAAAAGCACCCAGCTGCGTTCCTCAGCGATCGTAAAAAAAGTTATAACCATTCACTATTTTGAATACATGAGCGATTTCTCCTTTCCAGGGGAAAGCCATGACTTCTGGGAGTTTGTGTGCGTTGACAAGGGGGTCATCGATGTAATGGCCGGAGAAAAACGGATCCCCTTAAAGCGGGGAAACATCATCTTTCACAAGCCCGGGGAGTTTCACAATATCCTGACCAACGGAACCGTTGCCCCCAATCTGGTGGTGGTAAGCTTTGAATGCAGCTCTCCATTCATGAAATCCTTTGAGGGAGAAGTCCTGTCCGTACAGGAGACGGAGATGGCTCTGCTTGCGCAAATCATCATTGAGGCGAGGAATGCCTTTTCAGGAAGGCTTGACGACCCCTACCAGGAGGAACTGGTGCGAAGGCAGCCCTCCCTGTCCTTTGGAGCAGAGCAGCTGATCGGAAATTATTTAGAAGAACTGATCATCCATCTTTACCGCAGATACTTTTCAAATCCGGAGCAGATTTCCACGGGACGGGTCACCACAAGTCCCATGCACGGAGATGCACACAACCGCATCATCCGATATATGGAGGAGCACATCGGGGAACACCTTACCATTGAAACCATCTGCCGGGATAATTTAACCGGACGGTCGCAGCTGCAGAAAATTTTCCATAAAGCATATGGCTGCGGGGTCATCGATTTCTTTACAGGCATGAAAATCGACGCAGCCAAGCAGCTGATCCGCAGCAACCAGTTGAACTTTACCGAGATTGCAGACCGTTTGGGTTATACCTCTGTCCACTATTTTTCCAGGCAGTTCAAAAAGCTGACCGGGATGACGCCGTCGGAATATGCCACCTCCATACGGTCTCTTTCGGAAAAAGGTATGGAAAAACAATAGTACTGCTCGTTGCCCGGCAAATAGGAAAAGGCGGGAAATATCCCCGCCTAGCCAACTTTTAATTTAAATTTCTTTACTTCATGTTCAGAATCTACCTTTTCGATCACGGCGCCAAGGCCCTGAAGCTTTTCTTCAAAGCATTCATAGCCCCTCTGGATATATCCGATCTCATCCACAACCGTATATCCATCCGCAGCTAATCCGGCAATCACCAGCGCCGCACCTGCACGTAGATCAGGAGCGTTGACAAACGCCCCGCTAAAGCCATCGACTCCGTCAATAACGGCTACATTTCCTTCTACTTTGACATTTGCTCCCATACGGGAAAGTTCATCTACATAGCGGAAACGGTTTTCAAAAATACTCTCTGTGACTACGCTGGCACCTTTTGCAAGGGCCAGGGTCACTGTCATCTGAGGCTGCATATCAGTTGGAAATCCCGGATATGGAAGCGTTTTGATATCGGTATGTTTCTGATAGGACTTCCCTACTACACGGACCGCATCATCGAACTCCACGACCTCGCACCCAATCTCCAGAAGTTTTGCAGAAATGGCCTCTAAATGCTTAGGGATGACATTTTTTACCATTACATCCCCACGGGTGATGGCAGCAGCACACATAAAGGTACCTGCTTCAATCTGATCCGGAATGATGGAGTATTCGGTTCCATGGAGCTTTCTTACCCCGCGGATGCGGATGGTATCCGTGCCGGCGCCCTTGATATTGGCACCCATACTGTTTAAAAAGTTTGCCACATCAACTACATGTGGCTCTTTTGCCACGTTTTCCAGTATCGTTTGTCCCTCTGCAAGGGTAGCAGCCATCATGACATTGATGGTAGCCCCAACGCTTACCACATCCAGATAGATATGGCTTGCCACCAGATCAATGGCATGGGCGATGACGGCCCCCCGTTCAATCTTCACATCAGCTCCAAGAGCGCGGAATCCTTTTAAGTGCTGGTCAATAGGCCTGCTTCCGATGTTGCAGCCTCCCGGAAGGGGAACCTGGGCGCTTTTGTATTTGCCAAGCATGGCTCCTATGAAATAATAGGAAGCCCTGATCTTACGGATATAATCATCATCTACCGAAACTTCCCGGATGGTCTTTCCATTGATGCAGACCGTATGCCTGTCAATCCGTTCTACCTTGGCACCGATCTCCTCTATGGCCTCCAGCAACACATTTATATCTCTGACATCAGGTAGATTATCGATCAGAACATCTTCGTCTGTCATGATCGCTGCTGCCAGAATTCCTAAAGCGGCATTCTTTGCTCCGCCAATGGTCACTTCACCGACCAGGGGATTTCCGCCCTTCATAATATACTGCTCCATTTCACACCTCTGATTATCATGTTATCTATTACAAATTTCTTAAAATTCATCCATTAACCTTTTATGATTATATCATATCTTATGAATTTGTAAAGAGAACGCATTTTCTATTCCGTAAATACTCCGCAGACAAAGTCATTCCCCTGGCCGGCAAAGTATGCAGAGGCATCATTTAAGCCCATCTTCTGGCTCTCTCCGGTTCCTGGATTATAGACCGTTACATTATAGGAATCATAGCCCGAAAGGAGCACATAGCCGTCCTGAATGGTATAGGCTGCCACCGGACATCCATGACCGATGAAATACAATACCTGGCTTAAGGTACAGCCCCTGGCATCTAACATAAGGACTCCATCCCCATAGAAGCTGTTATCCGTAAACCCTTCCAAGTTCCGCAGAAAGGCTGCTCCTGTTTTTAGAGGTTCCTTCATATTTCGGACCGGCGGACGGTTCACCCGGCTCCATATGATTTCCTGATTCTTATCGGTCACAACTCCCATTTTATCATACGCAAGGGCAAGGGCATCCGTAAAGCTGCGGCTGCCTCCGAGATAACGGCCTCCCCCATAAGCATAAAACCGGTTTTCCTGGTTTCTGGCATTCCCCTTTAGCTCTACCACTTCCGTGGTTTCATAGGCTACCTTTTTAGGAACCGCAATTTTTACGTCCCGGCTTACCGCCTCTTTATCCAACTGGACAAAATACAGCTTTCGCCTGTCCTCTGAGGCATACCAGCCAATGCCTTCCATCTCTCCGTCTGCAAGCTCCTGGTTGCAGACAATGGTATCCTGCTTAAAAGCAACATAGGACTGATCACCGGATTTTGACACCTGAGTCAGATGGATCCGGCTGTCATCCACGGACACATCTGCGATATAAACATTCTCATGTTCATATTCCTTAACGATCTTTCCGCTTTGATCCATGATCTCGATCCGGTACATGGGAGCATCCTTTATCCTTCCGTTTTGCACCCATATGTCGCCTTTTCGGGCAATTCCGTAAATAAAATCATCCCCTACAAATCCAAGGGGCCTGTAAATATTATTCTCGCCTCCGGTTATCTCCCTTTTTACTCCGGTATCCAGATCCATGAGATGAACCACTCCGGCTCCATAAAGGTCACTGCTCTCCTGCCATGCAAAACGGCTCGACCTGCTGCTGACCGCATATCCGCCCTTAACCAGGGAGTCCGCCAGGACCATATATTCATTGCTGTTTAAATCAATACCGTAAACCGCCCGGTCCGCCATCAGATAAAGCATCCCATTGGTTCCCACATGAGCCAGCTGGTCGATGTCTTCCTTAAGCATCTCAAAGGACAGGGTCACAGGAGTGAAGAAACGCTCCGTGGTGGCGTTGTCCTGACTGCTGTACTGATACATGGCGATCCCTAAGCTTCCTTCGTGGATCCCACGGTTCATATACCCATAAACCAGAAAATCCACATCCCCGTTATCTTTGACCGACAATATCTTAATATCATGCTGGTTGTAGCCGCTGCGAAGCCCATCGTCTTCTCCGCTTCGGAAGGAGAACACCTTTACCGCATGCTCACGGTTCTGGTCAAAGGCCCAAAGATCCCGGTTTACCACATAGGCCAGGCAATCCCCTGACGGACTTTTAGCCGTCCGTATTTCATCCGGGTTTGCAATCCCCAGTATAATCCGTTTACCGTTGAACAATCCTTTCTGGCCGGAAAATACCTGATTGGTATTCCGTTCAAAATCCATAAGGTAGATACGCCTGCTGTCCCATTTCATAGTATAACTGTCTTCCACCTCATAAAGCTCCTGAATATCATCTTCTCCGGTTCTGGTCACCTCATAGTCCAGTTTCACGCTGCACATGATTCCATCTAAATCTTTTAAAGTGACCCTTATGTCTCCTGCCGGTTCCACGGTAAGCCCTCCCCATGTAAGCTGGGAAAAGCTGGAGCGAATGGTCACATGGCCAAGGGAGCTGTTATCCTCTCCCTCGCTGGTTTCCAGATAAGTGGTAAGCTGCCGGGCCTGATCATAATCAAAGGTCCGGGTCGTAAAATCAACTGCAAAATCGATCATATCCTTTGCATTGGTGCTGTCCGTCCACATGATGCGGGTATAATAAAGCAGCTTCCCATTCCCGGAGGTATCCAGTGTCAGGATGAGAAGGTATTCCTTATCCTTTGTTAAAAGGTTCTGGATCGGAAGCGTGGCCGTAACGCCTCCCTCTCCCTTGTTCCACGCATCTATCTTTGTCCGTTCCACCAGTCGTCCTAAGTCCATGCTGCGGACTTCATACTCAATCCCCTGGATGCTGCCTTTATAGTCTGATATCTGTATGTTCATGGATCTGTCCGCAGGAAGAACGGTAAGGGCTTCCCGGGAAACCCCCTGCTTCATATCCTGGGTATATCCATGGAGAAGGTTCATCTTTCTTCCGTACATATCGGAATATACCACGGGCAAGGCTGCCTCATCCATGGAGGTATATACCATAACATCGTTATTTTCAGCATTTTTCTGGTTCCATATAAAATAAACTGCGATTGCTATAACGAAAACCGCAGATAAAATTCCTACTTTTTTAATTAACTGATTCATCCCAAACTTCCTCTGTTTTCGCATTTTTGTATACTAATGATCACGCGGATATGCTTGTAATCCAATTGGCTCATAAACTCAAGGTTGAAAGATGTTTTTCTTTCAACCTCGTCATCTTTATTGTATACAATAATATCCAAAACTACAATGAAAACTTTCTTAAACATTCGTTAATTAGAAGAATTTTGAGGTCAGTTTTCTTTATTACATACTGTCCGGCGCGGAGAATCCAAGAACATCAATACAGGTTTCCAAAATCCTTTTGCAAAGCACCAACAGAGAAAGGTGGGATTTCTGTACCTCTTCATCCGTCTGGACAAGGATTTTTGTCTCATGGTAAAACCGGTTAAATGCATTGGAAAGATCGTAGATATAGGTACATATCTTATGAGGTGCAAACTCCTCATAGGCGGCTTCCATTACTGCTCCGAAAGCTGCCAGAATGAGCATCAGGTTTTTCTCACTTCTGTCATGAGGGATTAAAACCATGGGTCTTTCCAGGTTTCTCCCCATTTTCTCATACTTATTTAAAATAGACTTGATCCTTACAATGGTATATAAAATATAAGGACCTGAATTTCCTTCAAAAGAGAGAAACCGTTCCATATCAAACACATAATCTTTTGATGCCTGGTTGGATAAATCCCCGTATTTTAATGCGGCTACAGCGACCGTTTCCGCTGTTTTCAGTATTTCTTCCTTCTTTAAGCCTTCCGGTCTGTTTCTGGAATTCTCTTCCATCTTCTGGTACATCTCCCCAGTGATTTCTTTCATTAACACTTCCAGACGCATGACTCCGCCCTCACGGGTCTTAAATGGTTTTCCATCCGTTCCGTTCATAGTGCCGAATCCCAGATGCGTCAGTTTTATACCAGCCGGAACCAGTCCTGTCTTTCTGGCACAACGGAATACCTGAAGAAAATGCATCTCCTGGCGCTTGTCCACAACATAAAGAATCATATCCGGATGAAAATCCTTTTCCCGCTGGACAATCGTTGCCAGATCCGTTGTGGTATAAAGAGAAGCACCGTCTGATTTTTTCAAAATACAGGGAACTACCTCTTTATCATCTTCCTCGCAGGATACGTCAACCACCAGTGCTCCTTCGCTCTCATAGGCATATCCTTCTTTCTGCATCCGGTCAATCATATCCGGAATGTAGGCTTCTGCATCTGACTCTCCGTACCACAGTTCAAAATGTACGTTCAGATGATCATAGATTTTCCGAATATCCTGAACGGAAATATTTAAGATATGCCTCCAAAGCTCGTAATAACCAGACTTCCTGCTCTGAAGAAAAACGGTCGCCTGCCTGGCTTCTTCCTTAAAATCCTCATCCTTTTTCGCTCTTGAACTGGCTGCTGTATAAAGACTTTCCAGATCAGCAATGGTAAACGGCGCTTTTTTAGGATACTCTCCTATATGCTCATCATCAAAATAAACCAGATCCGGCATTCTATGCTTCAGTTCTGTAATAATAAGCCCCATTTGAAGTCCCCAATCCCCGATATGTACATCACCGATCATTTCATGTCCCATATACCGGCCGATCCGTTTTACGCTTTCTCCGATAATAGCAGAACGGAGATGTCCTACATGAAGAGGCTTTGCCACATTCGGGCCTCCGTAATCCACTATGATAGTTTTTCTTTCTCTGCTCTGTTCACAGCCCATACGGCTGTCACCCAGCATCTCATTGAGGTAAGAAGTTAAAAATTTTTCTGATACGTTAAAATTTATAAATCCTGGAGACAGGACCTGAATCCTGGTAAACAATCCGGAATCTTTTAATTTTCCCGCAATTTCACCTGCAATCTCCAACGGAGCCTTACGAACCTTCTTTGCCAGCGCCATGGCGCCGCTGCACTGGTATTCACACAAATCCGGACGAGCAGACAAGGTTACTGCTGCCTTTTCTCTTTCATAACCACAGGCTTCAAATGCCCTGCCCATTTCAGAGGTTAAAATACTTAAAAACTTGTCCATAAACATTCCATCCCTTCTTAACTGTTAATATTCTTAAACTGCTCAGCCAGCTGATGTGATGTACCTTCCCTTGTAATAACAAAAATGGTATCATTCCCGGCAATGGTTCCTATGATTTCGTTCCAGCCCAGTTCATCAATGATGGAACAGACCGAGGCAGCCATTCCAGGCTCGCAGGCAATGACAATCACATTCCCTGACTGCTCCACAGCCTTAACTGCCATGGAAAACAGTACAAAAAGCCTGTGGGATATCTGGCGCTTGGGAACGATTCTGCTTTGAAAATATCCTTCTCCATTTACTCCCTTTATAAGGTTCATTTCACGAATGTCCCGGGATAAGGTAGCCTGAGTCACATGAATTCCCTCCCGGCTTAAGCAATCCTTAAGCATTGTCTGGGTCATAATGGGGTGTCGCCTGATCAGTTCAAGGATTTTCTTCTGGCGCCTGCTTTTTATATTATCTTTCTCTAATTCATTCACGGCATTCCCCTTCTATCTACATCTCCTAAAGAATTTCAACTCCAGTTTCCATATCCCGGTCAGGAACCATCAGGGCCAGTTTCCCCGCCCGGTCCTCCGCCACCATCAGCATGCCTTCTGATTTCATCCCTGCCAGCCTGGTGGTCTTCACATTTTCCAGAACCATTACCTTTTTTCCAATGACTTCTTCCGTTTTATAATATCCCTTAAGACCGGAAAGAATCTGGCATATCTTATTCCCGATCTCTACCTGAAAGCATAAAAGCCGGTTTGACTGGGTTACTTCCGTACACTTTACGATTTTCCCTATTTTAAACTTCATTTTAATCAGATGATCACAAGTTACATATTCTTCTTTTTGGTATTCCATTCTTTTCCCTCTTACCTTTCCACTTTTTCGCAACGCTCTTGTTGCATAGAGGCAGACCCGCAGGGTGCCTCCATTAGTTGACAAGCATTGCCTGGGTTGTCCGGAACTCATTGGGCAGAACATGTCTGAGTTGAATAAAGTTCCTGCGAAATGTATTTACCGTGCCATAGCCTACTTCAATGGCAATATCCGTAATAGATTTATTCGTATCAAGAAGCATTTCACATGACTTATCTATCCGGAGCCGGTTTATAAAATCAGAAAAATTGCATTCTACCTGCATAATCAAATGCCGGTTCATCTCTTCTATGGAAATGCCGAATTTTTCAGACGTTCCCAGTGCCTGAATATCCTCCTGATAGTTTTTAGTAATATATTCCACAAGTTGGTACGCCAGCCTTTTTTCTTCTATATTAGTAATGTTCAAAACTTTTTGATAGGTTCTCCGATACTCACTGACCTTATTTTCCATCCGGCTGGAAAACACCTTGGATATATGCGCCGCATCTACATATCCCAGAATAGGCGCAATATCCTCCAACGTCATATCCGTATACAAAAGGTAATTGATTATTTTCATAATCCGCATTTCACTCACCAGTTCTTGAAACGCAAGTCCTGTTTTTTCATAGATATACATCCGGACCGATGATCTGCTTAAATAAAACTGTTTTGCAATTCTTTCCAAGGTGATCTTTTCACCCAGATGCATGTAGATGTAACGCAGAATCAACATCCGGTTGTCTTCCAAATCGTTTTTCATACTTATTATTTTATCCCGATTATCTATCACACGGCAAAATGCAATAATCAAAGAAGAAACCAGCATAATAATGTTTATTTCCTGATAGGACCTTCTTTCCCGAAAATCCATTACAGATTCAATTCCCACCTCTTCCCTGATTTTAGAAAAGAGGTATTCCATCTCTTTTTTCCTTTCATTCGATAGATATGCATAGGGAGATTCTTCCAGTCTCTTTAATACGGAAACCGGATCCCATATGCAGGAAGAAGATTTTAGATTCTCCGCCACCACATCATAATTATATTTAACAATTTCAAAATTTAAGGACTCCTTCACCTCTACGACTTGCGTACATTCCCAAGGCAGTATGGAAAGCAGTACCCCTGATTTTAATTCATACCTTTTTCTGTCTATCTCAATACTGCCTTTTCCTTCTCTCACTAAAATGAATCTTGGACTTCTGTGATACAACGGCAAAGTTCTTTCCGTGATTGTTTCGTAATCAAAAGTGCATATTTTTTTAATATCAATCTTTGAACAGAACTGCGTCTGCAGCTCAATATACTCTTTCATCTTGTCAAATCCTTCCAGATTTTGCGAAATACATTTATAAGTTATTGTATATTCATCCGTTTCTCTGTAATATAAGTAGTTTTATTCATACATCAGGAAAAGATATCCCATTTTATCTGCATACAGAGGCGCCGTCTGTTGAACATGCACGCATGTTCGCCCAGCTCACTGTCCTCGTAAATAAAATGGGGGGGGATATCTTTTCTTTCGTCTTATCTGCTGACAATCCTTGTTCCAGTTGTTCCGTTTAAAGCCTCTGCTGCTTTTTCCAGAGAACAGATAATAGATATTCCATCCTTTTTCTGCTCTATGAATTTCATAGCAGCCTTTACCTTGGGAAGCATGCTGCCTGCAGCAAAATGGCCTTCTTCTATATACTGCTCAGCCTGTGCAAGAGTAATCTGAGAAAGATCTTCCTGGTTTGGTTTTCCAAAGTGAATGGAAACCCGGTCCACTGCGGTCAGTATGACAAATACATCTGCCTCCACCAGCTCCGCCAGTTTTTCAGCTGCCAGATCCTTATCAACCACTGCAGCCACTCCATGGTAGGAACCATCCCCGTCTCTGACTACAGGGATGCCGCCGCCTCCGCCGGCAATGACTACATGATTGGCATTAATCAGCGTATTTAATGAAATTCTTTCATAGATGCTTACCGGCTGCGGAGACGCCACCACCCGGCGGTATCCCCGTCCGGAATCCTCTACATACTTCCGGCCGGTTTCCTCCATCAGTTTTTTTGCTTCCGCCTCACCATAATATCTTCCAATGGGTTTCGTAGGATTCTCAAAAGCCGGATCCCTTTCATCCACAATCACCTGCGTCAGCATCGTAATAACAACCGTATCTTCAATGTGATTTCTAACAAGCTCCTGATCAATGGCCTGCTGAAGATGATAACCGATATATCCCTGACTCATAGCCGTACATTCAGGAAGCTGCATATCCGGTACAATTCCCGCCTCATGACCCTTTTCAAAAGCAAGGTTTATCATTCCTACCTGGGGACCGTTTCCATGGCACACGACCACCTCATATCCCGCTTTTACGATATTTACAACTGCCGCCGCCGTAATTCTTACCCGCTCCAACTGTTCTTCCGATGTATTGCCCAGCGCATTTCCGCCCAGGGCGATTACAATTCTTTTCATCCTGGTCAACCTTTCTAGCAAAGTGTTGCATACATAACTGCTTTAATGGTATGCATACGATTTTCTGCCTCATCAAAAACCTTGGAATACCTGGCTTCAAAAACCTGATCTGTTACTTCCATTTCTGCCAGGCCGAATTTCTGATAAATGTCTTCTCCAATGGTGGTTTTTCTGTCATGGAAAGATGGGAGGCAGTGCATGAAGATGGCCTGGTTTCCCGCATTCTCCATAACCGCTTCATTTACCTGATACGGGCTTAAAAGCTTGATGCGTGTCTCCCATACATCATCAGGCTCTCCCATGGAAACCCAGATATCCGTATAGACGACATCGGCTCCCATAGTTCCCTCTTCCACATCTTCCGTCAGCGTTATGGTACACTGGTTTTCTGCCGCGATCTCCCGGCACACTTCAACCAGTTCTTCGGCCGGCCACAGATCATTCGGCGCACAGGCTGTAAAATTAAGCCCCATTTTGGCACATGCCACCATTAAGGAATTTCCCATATTGTTTCTGGCATCTCCCATAAAAGTAAAGTTGATTCCCTTTAAAAATCCAAAGTGCTCTTCAATGGTCAGAAGATCTGCAAGCATCTGGGTGGGGTGAAACTGATCTGTTAATCCGTTCCAAACCGGAACACCCGCATACTGTGCTAGTTCAGTAACCAGTTCCTGGCTGAATCCCCGGTATTCAATCCCATCATACATTCTTCCAAGGACTCTTGCCGTATCCGCAATGCTTTCCTTCTTCCCCATCTGAGAACCGCCCGGATCAAGATATGTAACTCCCATTCCAAGATCATTGCCCGCCACTTCAAAAGAGCATCGGGTTCTTGTGGATGTTTTTTCAAATAATAAAACGATATTTTTTCCTTCAAGATATTTGTGGGGAGTGTTGGTTCTCTTTAAGTTCTTAAAATTCTTAGCCAGATCAATCAAATAGCGGATCTCCTCCGGTGTAAAATCCAATAATTTTAAATAGCTGCGGCCTCGTAAGTTTACTGCCATCTCTTTATCTCCTTTTTCTGTTATATTTTCAGGTAATATTTAGTAATTAACGGGTTCACGGTCCAGCGGCATACTCATGCAGCGAGGACCCCCTCTGCCTCTGGACAGTTCCGCACTTGGAATTTCAAGGACCTTCAGCCCCCTCTGTCTCAGTAATTCATTGGTCTTTGTGTTACGCTGATAGGTAACTATAGTTCCCGGCGAAATACAAAGGGTATTGGAGCCGTCGTTCCACTGCTCTCTTTCTGCTGCAATCATATCTTCTCCGCCGCATTTGATCAGTTCTACCTTATCAACGCCAAGACTTTCTTCCAGAATCGTCTCAAGATCAGAATGAAGGACTTCTACCGTGATTTCACTTCCGCAGTTTCCTTTTTCAATTTTATAAACCCGGAGGGGACCCAGAATTCCCGGATGAATGGTAAATTTATCGTAATCAATCTGGGTGAACACCGTATCCAGGTGCATAAATGCGCGGCTGTTTGGGATGTTAAATCCAAGAATGGTTTTGATTGTACTGTTTTCCTTTTCAAAAATATTCTTTGCCAGCAATTCCAGTGCATCCGGCTCCGTTCTCTGGGAAATTCCCACAGCAAGAACTTTATCGTTGATATTTAAAATATCCCCGCCTTCAATATGAAACGCGTTGTAACGGTCGTAATATTTTTCAACCTTATCTTTAAAATCCGGATGGTATTTAAAGATATACTCTCCATAAATGGTTTCCCTGTTTCTAGTTACAGAATACATCCGGTTTAAACTGACCCCGTTCCCAATACATGCAAATGGGTCACGGGTGAAATACAGATTCGGCATAGGGTCGATCACCAGTTTAGAAGAATCACTCATAAGGTCTACCAGGGAACCGCTTTTTGTATAATTCAGTTCCTTTAAAACAATTCCTTCCATAGATTTAAGTACCAGCGCCTTGCTGTCATCCTTAAATTGCATCATATAATCATAAATTTTTTTCTTATACAATTCGGTGGATATTCCGGCCTCATTGATCCACTGTTTTATGAACTCATCTCTGATTCCATCGTTTAAGTCCAACACCTCAGCCATAACATCTTCCAGATAAAGCACCTCTACCCCATTGTTCCTCAATGTCTCAGCAAATGCATCATGCTCCTGCTGTGCAGCCTCTAAAAAAGGAATATCATCAAAGAGAAGCCTCTCCAATGTATCCGGCGTCAGATTTAATAATTCCTTTCCTGGTCTGTGCAGCAATACTCGTTTTAAGCGACCAATTTCACTTTTTACATTAATACTCTGCATAATCAGTAACCTCCTTTTATGTTTTCTCTTCATCCAATTGTTTATCATTGGCATCCTTTACAACGTTTTTGCTCTTCGGCTCTCACGTCCATCAGAGAATAGCACCAAAAATCAGGGTTTGGAATAAACTTTTTCATCTATTTTTATGAATACCCTACATTTTAGACAAAACCTTCCATAAACTTTGTACATTTTTCACAATTTATCTTGACTTGATTTTTCTTACACGCTATACTGAAAGAAAAAATTTCAAGAGGAATCATGAAATTGATACTTTACTTGTATGACAATACACTTTTAATTTTATATTTCGGAGTGTGCCTTCTGGCTTTCTACCGCTATTTAAGTGAACGATGCGGTATCTCTGCCTGGCTGTCTGCACTCTATTTCTTTTTATTCGCCAATCAGCTTGTTGTATCTATGGCAGAATTTATTCCCGAATTCACCCGGATCTACCAGGATGCTTATATTTCTATGCCCATCTGGAGTACGGTTATTTCCATATCCGTTTCCATCTGCCTGTTAAAATTGAGCTGTCTGCTGAATCATACCTTAAAAGTTCCCTTCTATGAATCCATTGCTTTGTATCCATTTATTTTTCTTCTGCTGGTGGTTCCCACCTTAAAAAGCAGCAAGGGCGCCCTGTTTATTTATAACTCTCTATTCCCCATCTTCCTGCTTTACAGAAGTTTTTCGTTTCATGCTCTTGCCAATAAGACAGGTACTGCTCAGAAAGAGAAACCTTTATCCGTTTTTCATCCCATAGTCTTCCAGGCCTTTATCATTTTTTCCCTTTCCGGTATATTGGAAACCTTTATCAGGATTTTTGCTTTTCCCACTTATGGCATGATTTCCTTCTCCCGTATTCTTTCCATTGATTTTTTATTTGCTGCCACCGCCCTGATCTATATCTGTTTTTTCCTGCAAAAAACAGCAGCTCTGCATGCATGCAAAACTGCTGTGAATTTCCAGGAGTCGGATTTGGGGGTTGAAACTTCACCAAATGACGAACCTGCTTTCTATTATTCTTTTTGTAACTCCTATCATCTTACTCTGCGGGAACAAACTATCCTTACAGAGCTGTTAAACCATGCCACCGATAAGCAGATCAGCGCCAAACTTCTTATCTCAGCATTTACCGTCCGATCCCATGTCCATAACCTTCTGAAAAAAACCGGCACAAAATCCCGGCAGGAGTTATGCGTTCTGTATGAAAACAGCAAAAATCAGAACTCAGGTTAATGGATTTTGCCCCCGGCTTTCATAAAATTCCTTATATTTATGAATCAGTTCCGACCTGTTCCTGGAATCCGTTTTTTCATAAATTCCATGGGCATGAAATTTTACGGTTCCCACAGACAGTCCCAGTTCTTCTGCCATTTTCTGATAGGTCCAGTCTTTCATCAGCAGAAACAGCACATCACGCTGGCGGTTGCTCAGTCCATAAGCTGTGATAAAAGGCTCCTCTTCCAATGGGACTTCCTTTTCCGACCCGGCTTTACACGGAGCTGCTTCTGCCTGCTCTATGCTTTGAGTCAGTTGTGAAAATCCATTCTTTACTCCGATGATTGCCAGAATCGCAAAAAATATATCTTCGCTCAAATTATGTTCCGTAAACACTTTCAAGTCAAGAATATTGACTACATACTGAAAATTAAAGATAACTGTACTGTCTTCGACGAAAACCAGAACAGCAAAAATACCGCCAACAAGAAAAAGGGACCGATATTTACTGATCCGCATCTGATACTCTCTGTCCTTGGAATATGCATAATAGATAAAATAATAAAGAACATAGCCTGCCAGATATATCTGACGGATTGTGTAAAATATCCAGTGCTGCGTAGCCGAACCATTTAAGCTCCCTACATATACCGTAACACATATAAGCGGCATCATAACAATGGCATGAAGGAACCCGATTTTTTTCTCAAGAAAAGAAGATGTCAGACACAGATACAGGGCGCTTATTGCAATTCCGCAGATAACCTTAACGCCGAAGTAGGTCAGCACATGATAAGCCCCTTCGAAAAGGGGCACTTTAAGAAGAAAATCAGACATGAAAATAATCATGGAATTCAGGCAGTAAAAGAACATAAGCACGCCGGTCTCTAAATCCCTGACATGCTTGTGTTTGTAGTATGCAGTTACATTAAGCGTACCGGAACAGGCAAAAATTATGATCAGTACGATGTCAAATATAAAAATTATTGTACTCATTCGAACCTCCATTATCCTGGATGTTTCTTTGAGGTAAACCGGGCGCTCACAGTCCCCCGGCTGGTAGTACTACTGGTGAACCCAGGCCGCTTCGCAGTACCCTCAGCTTAAGGACTGCCTGTCCATGTTCAGACTATGACTCACTCCTGATCCAGAAGAATCATCGAAGGAGTTCCAAATGGTGTTTTTCAGTCAGGTAATCAAACAGCAATTCCACCGATTATCAGCATATAAACAGAAATGGCGGCCCCCAGAAGAATGAACAGTATAACGATCCCTTCCTTTTTTGAAAAGACCTTTTCTGCTCCGTTTTCTTTTCTTGCTTTCACGTACAGGAAAATACCGATAATATAAACCAGCATGCAAAGCAGAAAATATCCGATTCCGGAAGCCCAAATTGCCCATGCATAAAAGATGGTTCCGATAATTCCTACTGCCAGCTGTCCGGCCTCCCCCCTTTTTCCGCGATTTTCATAAGAAAGCTTCATCTGATATACGCATACCAGGATCCATGTAATAAAGATTGCGGCAGTACATAAAGAATAAGCAAAATTATAGGCTTTATCCGTAAATAACAGGGTAAAGATAAAAATCTGGGAAAGAACAGTCATAAAGACCAGAGAGAAGGTTGGTACATTTTTGGCATTTATTTCTCCAAATTTTTTCGGTAGAAGATTCTGCTGTGCCATCAGCAATGTAGTTTCAACAGGAAGCATAGTCCATGACAACCAACAGCCCGCGACTGATATAATCATTGCAATATTGATAAAAGCCGCTCCCCACGGGCCTACGATATAAGAAAGGAGATATGCCATGGTAGGCTGCTTTAGTTCACATATCTCACCGCGGCTCATTAATCCATAGGGCAAAAGAGATAAAAGAAGATAGACACATAAAAGTCCTGCCAGACCAAGTACGGTGGCTTTCCCCGCCGTTTTTTTTGTTTTCGCACGATCTGACATCATTGCCGCGCCCTCAATTCCCACGAATACCCACATGAGCACCATCATGCTGGAATTTACCTGAGACATCACATCTTTGAAAGAAAATTTTCCTGAAACAGTTCCCCAGAAATCCATAGTAAATATGTCCGTTTTAAACGCTATAATTGCCACAATGGAAAAAAGCAAAAGAGGAACTAATTTGCAGACAGTTATTATAACATTTAAAAATGCTGCGCTTTCAATCCCCCTGTTTACAACCAGACACATAATCCATAATATCACACTTGCCACAATAATGGAGAGAAGATTGCTTCCG
This sequence comes from Lacrimispora sp., assembly GCF_032078915.1. Taxonomy (GTDB): domain Bacteria; phylum Bacillota; class Clostridia; order Lachnospirales; family Lachnospiraceae; genus Lacrimispora. Next base: position 33,339 of record NZ_DAMAUN010000013.1, read on the forward strand.
TCCCCAAGTGCGGGGATAAAATAGCTGAGTGCACTCATCATAATAGTGGCAAAAGCAATATTGCCAAGCCACGCGGATAACCAGTATCCCCATCCGCTGATGAATCCTCCAAACGGGCCAAATGTCTCTGTTGCATAACTGAAAATCCCACTTAATTCAGGCCGCTTATTAATAATATTGGTCAATGCCAGGCACAGCATGAGAACTCCCACGCCGGTGATGATCCACGCCACAATAGCCGCCCCAGGACTTGTCCCCTCCGCCATGTCCGACGCAATACCAAATATTCCGCTTCCGATAGAAGAACTGATTACCAGTGCAGTCAGTGCCAAAAGTCCCAGTTTCTTATTCTCCGTTTCCATAAGAACCTCCTTATTATAAAAGTTTCATGTATATTTATACTTTTATAATAAGGAATTACAGAAAAAGATGTCTGACAAAAAAGGGCTTTTTTCTTGTAATTTGGCACCGTATTTTTTACAGATGAGATCGCATAGGATTCACAATAATAGAAATATCGGTATTTTCCGCTTCACAGTTAATACCGGTCAACAACAAGTATCAACCTTTTACTGAGAAATACCTTAAGACATTGTCATCTCATACCGGGTAAACTTAAAAAGCAGCCGTCCCGCTAAGAACAGCTGCTTTCCATCTTCCTATCTGCAAAGTCCGCTGCGGCATCTCCTGCGGTGCATCTCATTAATCAGAAGCACGTTAACGACGCCGTCTAACCAGCCATCATCGAGATTCTGGGCCCAAGGTCCTCTCGGTCCCCATGGTCCCCACGGTCCTCTCGGTCCACATGGCCCCCATGGTCCGCATGGCCCCCATGGTCCTCTTGGCCCCCACGGTCCTTTTGGTCCCCTAGGGCCTCTTGGTCCTCTTGGGCCTCTTGGTCCTCTTGGACCCCACGGCGGCCGATCCCATGACGAACCACGGTCCTGGGACAACAGATCCGATTCATCCAACTCGTCTGCTCCCCACTCCATTTGTTCTGCTCTTTCCTGCTCTGCAGCCGATTGTTCTGTATCTACTGGTTCTGCTGCCTGTTCATCAATAAGGATACTATCCCTGCGTATTTGGTCACAGATGGAATCGCAGACCTGGTTGATCATCAAACGATCCGGATATTCGTCATACATGGGACTGTTTTTATAATCCAGATGATCACACGCTGAAATTACGTATTCCTGCAAATGTTTCATATGTCCTGGGTACATTCCTTGTAGATATTCCAAATCCTGCACAATGGAATCTTTTCTTTCAAAGGAACGCTCTGCGGCACTCCTATCGCCATAAAGCATATATGGCTCCAGTTCCTGAAATCTGTTTCCATAAGTATAATCCGGGTTAATCGGCACGGCTGTTATCACTCCCTGCTTTCTGCTTATACAACACTATAGTATGCATAGCAAAAAGGGAAAGTGCAACATCCCCTTAAATGAAAATACGGTTTTCTGATGGACAGCCGATCAGAAAACCGTTTATTATTATTACCTCACATCGAACAGGCGCTCCGGATAGACGCCTTCAAAAACCAGGTTTCGGATAGCCGCCGCAACCGCGGGCTTGTCCTCTTTATAGGTTACGCCAAACCACCGGTCTCTTGTTTCAAGCACCGTTACCTGCGCTTTCTGGGACTGAACAAGCCTATCTATGATCTTAGGAAGCAGATATTCCGTTTTCACATCCCCTTCTTTTAAACCGGCCAAAAATCCCGGGAATCCTCTCTCCAGCTCTTCAAGAAACGCAGGGGAAAGTCCCCACATATTCATGGAAACATTTTGGTTCAAAGGAATTTTCACCGGGATTCCTTCCTCACTGCGGCCTTCTGCCCAGTCCTCGCATCGTCTGATTTCATAAGTCTCTGTAACCCCTTTTAAGATCCCTCTTTCATCTACCTGGCATACCCCACGGGTCACACCGCCATTTTCGCTTAAGGTGTTGCCCAGAACAAATCCTCCCATGCAGATGTCAAAAGGCTTTGACATCGGATCCATCTCATTTACCAGATATTCATGAATCTTTATAAAACCTTCTTTTCCATAATAATCATCCGCATTGATCACGACAAAAGGTTCCTGAATCACCGCTTTTGCACATAAAAGCGCCTGTCCGGTTCCCCATGGTTTTGTTCTGTCGGCCGGCTTTGTATAGCCTTTTGGAAGGTCATCCAGTTCCTGATAAGCGTACTCCACATGAGCGATCTTTTCGATTCTCTTTCCAATGATCTCTTTAAAATCCTGTTCCAGATCCTTTCTTATGATGAACACAACTTTGTCAAATCCGGCATTCAGTGCATCGTATATGGAATAGTCCATAATAATCTCACCGCTTGGTCCAACTGGTTCCAGTTGTTTGATTCCTCCGCCAAACCGGCTGCCAATGCCCGCCGCCATAATCACTAATGATGTTTTCTTCATAATACTATCCCCCTGTTTGTATAATCTGCCTAATAGTATACCACAAAAGAAATGTTTAATCCATAAGTGCCGGATTATCCCAAATTCCTGACGTTTTATCCGCAATAATGATACCATAACGCTTCCCTTAAGGTCAATAAAAAAGGATTTGAACCTGCTTTAAAAGGTCCAAATCCCTTTTCATTACTTTGTAAGTGAAAGCCTTATAAGAGCTCTTCTCAGAGCAGCTTCCGCTCTAGCATTATCAATTTTTCCGCTCTGTTCTTTTAAGCGGCGCTCTGCACGGATCTTAGCCTCCTCTGCACGGCTTGTATCGATTTCTTCCGGCCATTCCGCAACTTCCGCCATAATGACGATCTTCTCCGGTAAAATCTCAATAAAACCAGACATCAGGGCCGCATTCTTCACTCCGCCCTCCTCGTGAATCTTTAAGACTCCCGGGGCAGCAATGGCAGTCATGGGGATATGATTCCGGTATACGCCGATATCCCCTTCCGTAGTAGTAAGCTCCACCATGGAAGCCTCTCCCTCGTAAAACTGACCTTCCGGAGTAATGATCTGCAGTTTGAATAAATCAGCCATATTCCCACCCCCTATTTTTTCACACGGGCAAGAACGTCCTCAATGCTGCCTGCATTTAAGAAATAGCTCTCCGGAATATCATCATGCTTACCTTCCAAAATCTCCTTAAAGCCCTGAATGGTATCAGAAAGCGGCACATAGCGGCCTTCCAGCCCGGTGAACTGTCCTGCAACGAAGAAAGGCTGAGATAAGAATCTCTGGATCTTTCTTGCACGGGCCACCGTGATCTTATCTTCCTCAGAAAGCTCATCCATACCCAGCATGGCAATAATATCCTGAAGTTCTTTATACTTCTGAAGCACTTCCTGAACCCCGCGGGCAACACGGTAGTGTTCCTCACCTACGATACGGGGATCAAGAATTCTGGATGTAGAACCAAGGGGATCAACCGCCGGATAAATACCCAGCTCCACGATGGAACGGTCAAGAACCGTGGTTGCATCCAGATGAGCGAATGTGTTGGCCGGAGCCGGGTCCGTTAAGTCATCGGCCGGAACGTAAACTGCCTGAACCGATGTAATGGAACCATTCTTCGTGGAAGTGATCCTCTCCTGAAGAGCGCCCATCTCGGTCTGCAGAGTCGGCTGATAGCCTACTGCGGAAGGCATACGTCCAAGCAGAGCGGAAACCTCGGAACCTGCCTGGGTGAAACGGAAAATGTTGTCAATGAATAACAGTACATCTTTTCCGCCCTGGTCACGGAAATACTCAGCCATGGTAAGGCCGGTAAGACCTACCCTCATACGGGCGCCCGGCGGCTCATTCATCTGTCCGAACACCATGGTTGTTTTATTAATAACGCCTGATTCCTGCATCTCGTGATACAGGTCATTTCCTTCACGGGTGCGCTCGCCAACGCCGGTGAATACGGAATATCCGCCGTGTTCTGTGGCTATGTTACGGATCAGCTCCTGAATTAATACGGTTTTACCTACTCCGGCACCACCGAAAAGGCCGATCTTACCACCCCTTTGGTAAGGGCAGAGAAGGTCAACGACCTTGATACCGGTTTCCAGAACCTCCATTTCCGTGGACTGCTCCTCAAAGGTGGGAGCAGGTCTGTGAATCGGAAAATGCTCTTTTACTTCCGGTGCCGGTTTATTATCGATCGGATCACCCAGAACGTTAAATATACGTCCCAATGTCTCCTCTCCAACCGGTACGGTAATCGGAGCGCCGGTAGTCGCCGCGTCCATACCACGTACCAGTCCATCGGTGGATCCCATGGCGATACATCTTACCGTATCATCGCCAAGATGCTGGGATACTTCTACAACCAGTCTGCTGCCATCCTTTGCAGTGATATCAATGGCTTCATTGATATCGGGCAGCTTGCCCTGGCTGAACTTGATATCCAGTACGGCACCGATGATCTGAGTGATCTTACCAATATTTTGTCCTGCCATCTTGTTTCTCCTTCTTTTATATTTCTCTCGTTCCTGCTAAAATGAAGTTCGATTCGCCTTATGAAATCGCATTGGCCCCGGCTATGATCTCGGTAAGTTCCTGGGTAATAGACCCCTGTCTTGCCCGGTTATATGCCAGTCCAAGTTCTTCTATCATCTCTTCCGCATTATTGGTCGCAGAGTCCATGGCCGCCATTCTGGCTCCGTTTTCACTTGCAACGGCTTCCAGCAAAGCGCCATAGATCATGCTGCTCATATACTTAGGAATAATGGAATCCAATACCTGATCCTCATCCGGCTCATAATTCATTAAAGTCAGATCCGTTTTTTCGCTTCCCTTTTCCATTTCAACCGGGAGAAGCTTTTTAAGAGTCGGTATTTGGGTCACAGTATTCTTAAAGGATGTATAAGCCAGATAAATTTCACCTATCCGGTTCTGTCCAAATGCATCCAGAAGCTCCAAGGTAATATCGGCAGCATCGCGGTAGATCGGTTCATTGATCACCTCGGAATAATCCTCGGCGATCGTATATCCCTTTCTTCCAAGTGCTTCCTTCCCTTTCCTCCCAACGGCATACACATCCGTAAGTTCCGGCGTAAGCCTCTCATCCCCATGAACCATCTTGGCAATGTTGCTGTTATAGCCTCCTGCCAGTCCACGGTTTGAAGTGATGACAACGACTGCCTTCCTCTTAGAACCGCCTGCCTTTAAATACTTATGGTCTATGCTGCCGGACTTGCGCAGCATGGAGCCTATGGTATCATACATCATTTCGTAATAGGGTTTGGATTCCTCTGCCTTAGCTTTGGACTTCTGCAGCTTAACGGTAGATATGAGCTTCATGGCTTTTGTAATCTGTTCGGTACTGGAAATACTGTCTCTTCTTCGTTTGATATCCCTAATGGATGCCATGATTGTTCACCTGCCTTTAAAAAACACCTGCTTTGCATTCGTTAATTGCCTTTACCAGCAATTCTTCTGTCTCAGGCGTGATCTGCTTTGTCTCGCGGATGCTTGCGGGAATTTCAGAATATTTGGTGTCAATGAAACTGGTCAAAGCCTTTTCAAAATCAAGGATTTTCCCGGTAGGGATATCCAAAAGCAGCTTCTTGGTCGCCGCAAAGATAATGATGATCTGGTATTCAACCGGAATCGGCTGATACTGGCCCTGCTTTAATACCTCTCTGATCCTCTCGCCCTGGGCAAGCTGTTCTGCTGTCTCCTTATCAAGCTCGGAACCAAACTGAGCAAAGCTTGCAAGCTCGCGGTACTGCGCCAGTTCCACACGGATAGGAGCTGCGATCTTCTTCATAGCCTTGATCTGGGCAGAGCCGCCCACACGGGATACGGAAAGACCTGCGTTGATGGCTGGACGGAAACCGGAGTTAAACATCTCTGTCTCCAGGTAAATCTGTCCGTCTGTAATAGAAATAACATTCGTCGGAATATACGCAGATACGTCGCCTGCCTGTGTCTCAATGATCGGAAGGGCTGTTAAAGAACCTCCTCCCAGTTCTTCTGAAAGCCTTGAGGCTCTCTCCAGCAGTCTGGAATGCAGATAGAAAACATCGCCCGGGTAAGCTTCACGGCCCGGCGGTCTCTTAAGCAGCAGGGACAAGGTACGGTAAGCGGCTGCATGTTTACTTAAATCATCGTAAACAACTAATACATCCTCACCGTTTTCCATCCATTCCTCTCCAATGGCACATCCGGAATATGGGGCAATATACTGAAGAGGGGCTAAATCTGATGCCGTAGATACGACGATGGTGGTATAATCCATGGCGCCGTACTCTTCCAGTGTTTTAACAATGTTGGCAACCGTAGATGCCTTCTGGCCGATGGCAACATAAATACAGTGAACTCCCTGGCCCTTCTGGTTAATGATCGTATCAAGGGCAATCGCTGTCTTTCCTGTCTGACGGTCACCAATGATCAGCTCACGCTGTCCTCTTCCAATAGGAATCATGGCATCAATAGCCTTAATACCGGTCTGAAGGGGAGTGTCTACTGATTTTCTGTCAATAACTCCATGAGCCATACGCTCAATCTTGCGGAATTTGTCTGTCAGGACCGGTCCTTTTCCATCAATGGGCTGTCCTAAAGCATTCACAACACGTCCAGTCAATGCATCACCAACAGGTACTTCCACCACTCGTCCGGTAGTCTTAACGGTATCACCCTCGCTGATAGCACCGGCACCAAGTAAAACCGCACCAACGTTATCCTCTTCCAGGTTAAGCACCATGCCGTAGATTTCTCCCGGGAACTCAAGAAGCTCTCCCTGCATGGCATTCTCAAGGCCATGGATGCGGGCAATACCGTCCGCTACCTGAATGACTGTACCGACATCAGAAACATCCAGTTTCGTGGAATATCTTTGAATCTGTTCCTTGATGACAGAACTGATCTCTTCTGGTCTTAAATTCATTAAGGTTTGCACCTTCTTTCTAAGTTTATAATGTGTCCGTTTCACTTAACGGTTCTCCGGACAACTGATTTCCTAAACTCAGGTTTACCTTCATGTAAAAAAGCATGAGCGGTAACGTGGAAATCAGGTCAATTGCAGCTTTAACAGGCTGCGGCGCAGTTCATAAATCTGCGTCTTAATGCTGGAATCCACCACCCGGTCCCCGATCCTGATCACCATTCCGCCAATGATTGACGGGTCAACCTGATAATCCATCTCAAAATCTACGTACTGAGTTGTATTTAACAGCTTTTCTACCAGCCGGGCTTTCTGACCCGCATTTAATTCAACAGCGCTGGCCACATGGGCCACGCCGATCTTCTTATAATCCTTGACAGCGTTTATGAAGTATTCACAGATTGCCGGAATCTCCTTCTGCCTGCCTTTGTCGACAATGACTGCCAGAAAACCCATCAGGTCATCCGATACGCGTCCGCCGAAAATATTCTTAATAATGCCGATTTTATCTTCCTTTACAATCTTCGGATTATTAAGAAGCTCCGCCAATGACTGATTCTCGTGCCAGATCACCTGCAGGCTCTTCACTTCCTCAAACAAAGCGTCCACTTCCTGCTTATTAAGAGCTTCCTCAAACAATGCATCGCCGTATACCTTTGATACTAGCTTTGCCATGTGCTTTCACCCATCTCTTTCAATGTCTCGTCAATCAGGGCATCCTGCACCGTAGTGTCAATGGAAGCAGCTACGACCTTGCCGGCCATAACAGAAGCGATGGATATGATCTGTTCCTTCATATCATCAAGCGCTTTCTTTCTCTCCAGTTCCACCTCACGGCTGCCCCGCGTAACAATGCGGTCCGCTTCTTCCCTGGCTTCTGTAATAATCTCTGCCTCACGCTGTTTCGCTCTTTTTCTGGCATCCTCTAAGATTCCTTCTGCCTCTTTCTTAACTTCAAGAAGTCTGGCTTCATATTCTTCCTTCATTGCCCTCGCAGCTTCCTTATCGTCGGCAGCGTTCTTTAGTTCTCCCGCAATCCTCTGTTTTCTCTTTTCCAGCACTTCCCGCACCGGATTGAACAGCATATAGGATAACGCAAAAAACAGGATGAATACGTTGATGCCTGTTACAAATGAATCGAAAAGCAGCTGTGGGTCAAATCCCAATAATCGATCCAAGGTTTCGCCTCCTTTCGCTCTTTATTCTTTCCCCATTCTGAGGGCAGGCCTATGCCTCCCGCCACTCTGCCCTTTAGCTGAATGGCTTTAAGAACATGAGGATCGCAGCAACAGCGAAACCATAAAGACCTGTTGTCTCGGCAACGGCCTGTCCTAAAAGCATGGTAGATGTGATATCAGACTTTGCGCCCGGATTGCGTCCAACGGCAGCTGCTGCATGGCCTGCTGCGATACCCTGTCCAATACCAGGTCCAATACCTGCGATCATCGCAAGACCTGCACCGATTGCTGAGCAGCCTAAGATAAAATCCTGTCCTGAAAATCCGTTCATAAAAAAATTCCTCCTGAATTTAATATTATTGAAATTTAATCCATTTTATCGTTGACATACACCATAGTCAGCATACAGAACACATACGTCTGGATACAGCCTGAGAATACATCACAATATACATGTAAAAACGATGGGATACCGATCTTTACAAAGATAGGCATCATCCCATACCACAATCCCATAATAACAACGCCTGACATCATATTGCCGAACAAACGTAGCGCCTGGGATAATGGGTTGGTAATCTCACCGATTACGTTAATCGGGAACAAAATCGGAAACGGCTGAAATAAACTTGTAAAATGACCGATCCCGTGATTCTTGATTCCCTGGTATTGCACGATGCCGAAGGTAAACAAACCAAGCATAAATGTCACACCGAAATCTCCGGTTGGCGTCCTAAGACCAAATAAGCCGCCAATATTGCAGAACAATATGAAAATAAATATCGTTCCAATATAATTAACAAATTTTTTTGCGTTATGACCCATAGTATCATTTACCAGGTTATCAAGCGCCTCCACGACAAACTCCACAATATTCTGGAAGGTGCCGGGTACTTCTGTCGCCCGCTTCATTTTTCGGTTGGCAATCACTGCGATAATCAGGATTACGATTGTCACAATGCTAAGGCCTATTTCCGTGGTTGTAACCCAAAGTTCCTGACCAAACGCCTGAAACTTTGTAACGCCTTTGATCATAAAGTCTACTTTATTGGCACTCGCAACGACCATACGCTTAAGCCTCCTTTCTTAAGAGATCCCACTTGACCGCAAAGGAGATTACTCTCCCTTTGTTCTTTTGACCACGATCTTGTGGATAATAGGCTGAGAAAATGCTCCAACCTTGAGTCCGAGGACTCCGATTACTACTGCGACCGGATTGAACCAGTTCGAAAACCGGACAATAACTGCTATCAGTATGACAATTAGCAGCAGATAGCGAAGGACTGAACTAATAATACTCTGCTTCTGAACAGCCTTTGGATCATCCGTCTTCATAGAACGTTCAAGTACCATAGCCATGGATAAAAACATGGCCAGGGCTAACACCATTCCCAAAATAAGTCCTGCAAATACAGCACGACTTGGATACATAAATAATGCCCCTAGCATAGCCACTGCCGTGAAAACAACAATTCCGGCAGAAACCTCAAGCATCAGATTCTTTGTTTCCTTCCCCATTACAAGTCCTCCTGTCTACGAAAGTTTCTCATCATCATGTTCTTTCACGCGGCTTGGCTGCTTCGGTTTATGCACCTTGGGTTTAGCCTCCGCTTGCCGCTCCACGCGCTCTTTCTGATCCTCAACCCTCTCCTCCCTTTCATTCATGGCCAGTGTAGCCTTTGCCAGCTTATAAGCATTGGATCCCCCAGCCAGAAACCCCAGAACCATAAATAATAATGTCAGCTTTGTCCCAGCATACCGGTCAATATAGTAACCGGCAAGAATACAGACAAATACAGGTACCATGACGCTGATCCCCAGTTGGGTCACCATCATGAAACTTCTCATTACGCTCTTTTTATGCCGCATAATTACACCTGCTTTCTGCATCCTGCACATATAACTGGTATTATACCTAAAAAAACTTATTTTGTCTATTATATACGGAATTTTAACTTGACACATCAAAAAACTTATTTTTTAACACGATTCAAGTAAAAAATTCCTTGAAAAAAGGCCTGTCTTTTGCAGGAAGAACCCGTAAAAAACAGACCTTATCAAATTATTAATTATGCTTCTTTTGTACCTGGAAGAATTGTTTCAACTTCTGCATGTGGACGTGGGATTACATGTACAGATACCAGTTCTCCTACGCGCTGAGCTGCTGCTGCTCCTGCATCAGTTGCAGCCTTAACAGCACCTACATCGCCTCTTACCATGACGGTAACAAGACCGCCGCCTACAAATTCCTTGCCGATCAGTGTAACGTTTGCTGCCTTTACCATAGCATCTGCTGCTTCAACGGATCCAATTAAACCTTTTGTTTCAATCATTCCTAATGCATCATATTTCATTTTTAAATCCTCCTGATTTATAATTAATTTTTAATGGTTCACTTATTTTACAATGGTTACGCCAGAAGAACTGCCAAGTCCCATGGCATTTGCTTCTTCCGTATCAAGATGGCATTCCAGGCTTGATGTATCGGTTACGCGGATTGCCGTATGATGAAAAATACCCCCGCGTATCCCCTCTGTCTGAATGCTTACTGTCTGACCGTCATGAACGCCGAACTTCAAGGCATCCTGAGGAGTCATATGAATGTGTCTCTGGGCGATGATTAAGCCCTCTTTTGTTTGGACGGAACCCTTTGGTCCCACCAGGGTGATCCCTGGCGTTCCTGCTAATTCACCGGACATTTTAGGCTCAGATTTCTTTCCAAGCTTAAAACAGTCTGCTGCCAGAACCTCGACCTGAGTCTGTTTTCTGACCGGACCTAATATACGGACCTTCTCAATGGCTCCCTTAGGGCCGCATACGGTAACCGTTTCCTTGCATGCATACTGACCCGGCTGGGATAACTCCTTCATCTTGGTCAGCTCGTATCCATTACCGAAAAGGGACTCCAAGTCTTCCTGGGACAAATGTACATGGCGGTTGGAAACGCCAACTGGTATTCGAAACTCATCTGTTCCGGATTCCGATTTCACGGCTTCCATTAAGAGTTTGATTACCGCTTCATACTTATCCATTCCTGTTCTCCTTCCTTGCTGTTTTTACTGGCCTTTCATGGCCAGTACGATCTCTTTTACAAGAGCTGCCAGCTTCTCATTGTCATCGTTTCCTCCCTGGCAGGCAGAAGAGGCCACACCTTCTTTTTTATCAAAAGAAGCTACGAGGTCAGCAGGGCTAAAGGAAGCAGCCTGGGTTTTGTTTTTCCAGGTAAAGGTTGGATCATCTGCCGCAATAGTAGAGCAATCTTTAATACCAAAAGCAACCTTTTTCACATTAAGGAGATGTTTCGGGCTCACGTTTTCTGAAACAGAGCTTCCTCCGCAGGTTCCGCATCCTAATGTAAAGGAAATTGGAAGACCTGTACTGATTCCGGTTCCACCCTGGCTTCCGCCTGTATTTACAAGAATTCTGGAAGCAGGCTTTGCAGCGAACTTAAGAACCATATCCCTGTCCTGGGTATGGATGCTCATGGTATGTCCGATTCCGTTCTGTAAAAGGCGGATGCTTAAGCCGCAGGCCTCTTCCCAGTTCTTTACTGTGTAGAAACCAAGTACGGTTGTCAGCTTTTCGTAGGATAATGGATATCCCTCTCCGACACCTTCCTGTTTTCCGATGAGCACCTTGGCGTCTTCCGGGATCTGGATTCCGGCTGCCTGAGCAATCACCTGAGGAGAACGGCCGACAAATTTGGCATTCATGTTATGGCCGTTTTTAAATAACAGGGCGCAGACCTTGTCAGTTTCTTCCTTTGTCATGAAGTAACCGCCCTGGCTTTTTAACTCTGCTACAACTTCTGCGTGATTGCTCTCCTCGCAGATAATAGACTGCTCGGAAGCACAGATGGTACCATAGTCAAACGTCTTGCTGGCAAGGATTGTCTTTACCGCCTGCTTCACATCTGCCGTCTTTTCAATGTAAGCCGGAGAGTTTCCTGCACCTACGCCGATGGCTGGCTTTCCTGCGCTGTATGCAGCTTTTACCATACCCGGGCCGCCGGTTGCAATGATAACGGAGACTTCCTTACACTTCATCAGTTCATTGGTAGATCCCATGGAAGGCATGGATACACAGCCGATGATTCCCTCCGGTGCTCCTGCTGCAATTGCAGCGTCCCGCATAACCTCGGCAGCCTTTAAGGTGCATTTTGCAGCAGAAGGATGGGGAGAAAATACAATTGCATTTCCTGATTTAATTGCAATCATGGATTTAAAGAATACGGTTGAGGTTGGGTTGGTTGATGGAATGATACCCATTACAAGGCCTACCGGCTCTGCCACATCAATGGTCTTATTCACGGTATCCTCTGCAAGGATTCCTCTTGTCTTCATATCTTTTATTTCTTCATATAAAAGCGTGGAAGCTGCATGGTTCTTATATGCCTTGTCCATGACCTTTCCAAAACCAGTCTCTTCTACAGCCATCTCTGCCAGGCAAAGAGCGTGTTCCTCTCCTGCTTTTGCCATACTCTTAAGAATGGTGTCAATTTGTTCTGCCGTAAATCCGGCAATTTTTTTTGCGGCTGCTTCACCGCATCTGGCTAAATCCCTTGCTTCCTGGATGGAACGTAAATCAAAATCAAAGTTCTCCATGTTCCCGTTCTCCCTTTCTAAAAATATTAATCATTCTGTCCATAATACTTCCCGAATTCTTCCAGCAGCAGGGTTTTATTTGCCTTTGAAATCTCCCGTCCAGCTATACTGAATTCCGGATATTCTCTGGCAAGTGTCCTAAGCTCTGTTACCTTCATATCTTCAAGTATCTTCATGGTTTCTTCCAGACCGTCCTGCTTCATCCACAAGTCCACGGTTTCCCGCTTTATGGTATCCACCGTTTCCGGTTCATTGGAAGATTCTTCAACTGGTTCTTCTGCCGGTATCTCTTCAAGTACCTCAGCCGCTGGTTCTTCTGCGATTTCCGGAACTGGTTCTTTTTCCGGTTCGTCAGGAGTACCTCCGCCGATTACAGCCGTCAGCTCATCATGAGGCCTGGCGATAACATGGCGTGTTATTAAAGCAGCCTCGTTTATGCGTTCTACCGCTGCTGCTCCGGCGTCCACCGCTGCCTTTACTGCCGCCACATCGCCGGTCACCGTAACAGCGACGAGACCTCCGCCGACTTTGGTCTTTTCCAAAAGAGACACGTCTGCCGCCTTTAACATGGCATCTGCCGCCTCAATAGCCGCCAGCACGCCTTTTGTTTCTATAAAGCCAAGTGCCTGCATTGTTTACCTCCTTAAACCAAATCAGCCCAGTTTGCCGGATACGTTGCGTAAAATACTCTTGCTTTATCTGGGGAACCCCAGATTACCTTGGAGCCTGACGGTACAAAGAGCACATCTCCGGCTTTTGCCGTATAGGTCTTTCCGTCAATGGTAACGGTTAAGGTTCCTTCGATTACGTAATCGATCTCTTCATAGGTCAATTCCCATTCAAAACTGGAATGGTCGATCACAAGGAAACCTGCACTGATATGGGATTCGTCTTTGCTTACAAGTTCCTGGTAGTAAGCCTTGACAGATGGATCGCCTGTATCAAATACATCCATTTTCACAGAACTTCCACGAACCACCTTGAGACCGTTTCCATGGCTTTCAGACTCATAGGGTTTTAAAATATCATTTAAAAAACCCTTTTCCATTAAAGTCTTCAGTACCATATAAATTTTCTCGCTGTCCATATCCATGGCTGCGAAAGCAGCAGGAGCCTGTGTCTGCTCTTTAGCCTTATCACAGAACTTGATGCCAAACGAATCTGCTGCATCCTTTGCAGACGGTGTGATGATACTTCCGGTTTCCACGTAAAATACCTTTTTTCCCTCAGCATTTAACTTTTCTACATCTTTTGCACAAATCAACTGCTTCATATGATCACTTCCCTTCTAAATAAATTGGCAATCTTCATCAATAATCCCAATTACTACGGCATCGACTGGAATCTCATCGCTTCCCAGCATCCGCCTGGCAGAAGAGCCGGTGGAAATGATCACACGGTCACCGATTCCCGCGCTGATAATATCTGCTACGATCAGCCGCTCGCCTTCCCGTGTGCCTCCAATGATCTCGGCAAGCATAAATTTATACCCATTTAAGGACTCCGCTTTTCTGGTTGCCCATATGTTATCAATCAATCTGGCCGCTACCATTCTTCCACCCCTCTCTTCTCTCTTTGCTTAATTTCATCCATAGCTGCCTCTACCGATGCCGTATCTCCAAAAATCGCAAGCATGATCATGTTCTGCGGGCAGCTTCCTCTGATGTCTTCTACCGTAACACCTACTGCTTTTTCTGCCACATCTGCGGCACAAACCATTTCAATGATCCTTCCCTGTACCAGCCCCACTGCATCCACTGGTCCTATGGGTGTGGAAGTGCCGGAGCCCTTCCTGCGGTTTAAAATATCGATGGTTCCCTGTGACGGTGATTTAATTATACGGTATTCCATATTGTCCACATCCTTTATGCCAGCTCTTCCTGCGTACAGGAAAATGCGATTCCCAGAGGGGTTACAAACATTGGATTCTCAGGCTTCCTTGTCCTGATTCCTGTCTGTTTTTCAATGATTGCTTCAATCCCAGTCAGGCAGCAGGTACCGCCTACCAAGTAGATTTCCTGAACATCGTGTCCTTCAATATGGCGTTTTATAATGGAAGCCACCTTCTCCACAACCGGCTTTAAAACCGGCAGCAGTTCTTTATGGTGTTCTTCTTTCCTCTTATAAACCTCTGCCTCCTGAAAGGACATTTGATAAGCACCGGAGACCACCAGGGAAAAATGTGTTCCACCTGTTGGTTCATCCGCTACATATACCACCTTTCCATCTTTTAAAATGGAGATTCCAGTGGTGCCGCCTCCGATATCCACGACTGCACCATTCTTAATTTTTAAAACTGCATTTGCCGCCGTAGGCTCATCGAGAAGGGCCGTTATTTCAAATCCGGCTCCCTGAACCACATTCTTAATGGCTCCGCAGTCCAGAGAATCGGTGCCCGGAGGAATGGCAGCCGCCGAATAAATCAATTCTGTGCCAAGCTTTTCTTCCAGTTCATTCTTAAGCTCCCGAACGATCCGGATGGCGCCGATGTAATCCACGACCATTCCATCCCGGACCACATCCGCATACCGGTAAGCGCCTGCCACAGGTTTGTAATTCTCATCTAAAACAGCCAGTACCACACACGCCGTTCCCAGATCGACACCGGTATAGTAAATAGAGGAGCTTCCCTTAAGGGGCTGCTTAACAACTGCTTCAAACTGGCTCACCAGCTCATTGCAGCCATCAAATGTTATTACTTCCTTTGACATGTTTTTCCTCCATATTCCAGACATATCATCTGTGATAAGCGGTTAATGACTGGGTTTAAGTTTTCGCTTCCTGCTTCAGCCGCCAGCTCTCTAGTGCAGCAGCGCAGGCGGTGCAGAAGAAGGATTTCTTTCCCTTTTTCTGACTGTGCATGAAAACCTGTTATTTCAAAGCAATCCTCAAAAGGTTCCTGCAGATTATCCTCATGAAATCCGGTGCAGGGTTTCAATCCGGTTTCCTCTTCCCTGCCCTCTTTTTTAAGGTTGGAAAGTTTTCGTTCCAGATCAAATACTTGTTCTGCCAGAAGAACGTCCCGGCTTAACAGTTCAAGGCCCACTTCCAAAAACTGCGCCTGAAGCGTTTTCTTTTTTAACAAGAAACGGTCCCGGCAGATCTCTTTTTCCGGTGCTTCTTCTTTTTTCTCTGCAGGTTTCTCATTTTTTCGTTTTACCATCATGGGATCGTCACTTATGAGAATCTTCTTATCCACCAGGAATTGGCGCGCTCCGGGTGTCAGTCTGCTTCCCGCAGGGAGATCATATGAAGTAAAGGGTTCTCTTCTGAATAAAATCCTCAAATCATCTTCCGTGATGAATTTCATTAATAACCCCCCTTACACAGTTTCCGATAGATGGTTTCAATCTCTTCTACCGTAGGCACCCTTGGGTTGGTCAATGTGCAGTTATCTGCCAGGGCCTTTTCCGCCATTTCCCGTACGGCCTGCTCAAATTCGTCTTTATCAATCTTTAAGTCTGTAATCTGCTGCGGTATTTTGATCTTGTTCATCAGATTTTTGATGTGACGCACCAGGCCGTGTACCGTGGCTTTTTCTGTTCCGGCTGCAATTCCAAGCATATTGGCAATTGCCACATACCTGCTGCAGGCGTTCTGTTCGCTGGCGTCTTCCAGGCCAGCGTTGTAGCTGATGACATGAGGAAGCAGGATGGCATTGCTTCTTCCGTGCGGAATATGAAAGCGCGCTCCCAGAGCATGAGCCATGCTGTGGCAAAGCCCTAAGGAAGCTCCGTTAAACGCAACTCCAGCCAGACAGGAAGCATTGTGCATATGAGTTCTGGCTTCCATATCGCTTCCTTCTTCTACGGTACGTGTCAGGTAGTTCCACACCAGTCTCACCGCTTTTTCCGCACAGGCATCGGTAAAATCACCTGCATTGGTTGAAACATAGGCTTCCAGGGCATGGGTTAAAACATCCATCCCCGTATCCGCTGTAATGTGAGGCGGAACCGACACCGTAAAACGGGGATCAAGAAATGCTGCATCCGGCACCATACTATCGGAACGCAGCGGATATTTCGCCTGGGCCTGTGGGTCGGATATTACAGAAAAATTAGTTACTTCACTTCCGGTTCCGCTGGTTGTTGGAACCGCGATTAAGAACAGTCTTTCATTTCCCATCTGACTGTAGATATGGCTTGCTGCTTTTGCCGTATCAATGGCAGAGCCGCCGCCTAGGGCGATCACTGCATCAGGACCAAAGCACTTCATTCCGCCTATGGCTTTTGAAACGACTTCAATGGTCGGATCGGGCACTACCTCAGAAAACACTTCATAGCTGCTCCCCTTCTCCTGTAAAAGCTCTGTAATCCAGTCTACCTTTCCGGACTGGGCCATAAAGGGGTCACAGATAATATAAGCCTTTGTCACAGGAAGATCCTTTAACTTATCCAGACAGGAAGATCCCATATATACCTTTGTATTCATTACAAATTGCTCCACGTTACATTTCCCTCCTTTCCTTTTATTTTAATGCCTCCATTAATTCCTGAAGGCCTGTCCGTTCAGACAGATTAATATGATAATAGGGCTCCCGAATCCCGGCCTTTTTTAACTGACGGATACACCAGCCGTCATGTTCCGGTTTTTCTCCGCTTCCCGTAATCACACCGATGACGGGAACCCGGAACGCTTTTGCAAATCCAGGCGGGTAACTTTCCCGGCATGAGGACTGGTCTACCAGCATCAGTACATGGGAGGCATCCTGTGCAGCCGCAATGATATGCTTATGCATCCAGGGACTTTCTAAGTAAACCCCCGGTACATCCAAGGTTTTCTCCCCATACACCATGTTCTGGGTTCTTCTGGCCGGACCGGTAAAACCGTTTATGGCATGAGCCAGGGAAGTTTTCCCGCTGCCGCCGGGGCCGATGATCATGATTCTTTTCTTTCTCATGTTTTGGTTACCGCAGGCACCATATAACCCAGCCCGCGTTTTAAGGTATCGCATACCGCAGTCAAAGCGGTTTCCACACTGTCCACATCGCCGGCAATGATCACAGAGCCTGTGAAGCGGTCTAAGAAGCCCACCTGCACATCTGCTGCCTTTGCTGCAATATCCGCCGCAATGATTGAGGTTTCAAAAGGGGACAGGGTGAGAATTCCGATGGCTCCCATTTCATCGATGCCAAGGCATTCATACACCTCCGGAATGGGAGATGCGATCACATGGGCGATGGTCACCTGTTTACCAGGAACGGATTCCTCTATGACACGCTGCATCTCATTCATGGCCTTTTCCCCTTTCTTAGTGCTTCACCACAGTAACCGGAAATTGATATTCCTTCATCCAGCTTTCAATCCGGTCTAAATCTTCCGGACTTAAGCTTGGATCCCCTTCAATGGGATATTTCATATCAAGCTGATTGTATTTGTTAACGCCCAGCTTATGATACGGAAGTAAATCAATTCCTTTAAAATTTTTGTAGTCACGGAAGGGCATTAAGAATTTAATGACCTCATCGATCTCTTCCCGGCTGTCATTGATGCCCTTTAACATTGGCATGCGGACTTTCACATTATAACGGTGGTGGAGCAGTTCCTTTAAATTGGTAAGGATCTGTTCGTTGTTCACACCCACCAGTTCATTGTGTCGGACAGGATCCATATGTTTGATATCAAACAGGAATAAGTCCACATACTCTGCAATTTTTAAAATCGTTTCCGTATTTGTATAACCGCAGGTCTCAATTGCCGTATTGATCCCTTCCTGCTTGCAGGCCATTAACAGATTTAAGGCTGCTTCCGGCTGGGCAGTCACTTCACCGCCGCCAAGAGTTACGCCGCCGCCTGAAATATCATAAAAGGCAGAATCCTCTTCCACGATTTTAAGCAGCTCTGAAATGGTCTTAACCTCTCCGGCAATGGTCAGCGCTGCATTGGGGCAGACATTCTTGCATTTCATGCATCCAATGCAATCCTTTTCCCGCTGGATTTCATGTTTTCCCGTATCTTTGGATATCACATGGATTCCTACGGGGCACACATCAGCGCACGCCCCGCAGTTTACACAGGAATTTTGCTTATACATCACCTGGAATTTCCGCACCATTCCTTCTGGATTGGAGCACCATTTACACCGGAGCGGACAGCCTTTAAAGAATACCAGGGTTCTGATTCCCGGCCCGTCATACATGTTGTACTTCTGCACGTTAAAGATAAACGCTTTACGCTCAATCTCTCCTGTCGTTCCATGGTCCATTGTGATTGATCTCAACTTTCTTTTAGAAATGTGTCAGCATGGTTCTGCTTATGATCTCATCCTGTACATCCTTGCATAACTCTACAAAGAATGCGCTATAGCCGGCTACGCGGACGATTAAGTCGCGGTACAGCTCCGGATGCTTCTGAGCCTCAACTAAGGTATTGTTATCCAGGTAGTTGAACTGCATCTCGCCGTTTCCTAACATACAGGCCGTACGAAGAAGGGTGATAAGGCTTTCTTCCCCTTCCTGAGTATCCAAAAGGCCAGCCATGATCTTAAAGTTATGAACCATGCCGATGTTCATGCTGTCATTGGACATCTTGGATACGGACTTGATGATTGCAGTCGGGCCTTTGAAGTCTGCACCCTGGGTCGGGCTGATTCCGTCAGAAAGAGGCAGCCATGCATTACGGCCGTTGGCAGAAGCGCCTGTCATCTGTCCGAATGGGGTGTTATTGGAAATGGATAAGGTACCATGGCTTAATACAGAGTATAAGGTCTTATATTTTCTGTGTTCATGCTCTGTAAAGTCAACCAGGTCAGCTGCAATTAAATCTGCATAATCATCATCATTTCCGTATTTTGGAGCATTAAGGCAATCGGTGCGGATCTGGTCATATCCCACAAAGTCAGCCTTTAACGCTTCGTTTATCTGCTCTAATGTATATTTTTTCTCTTCGAATACAAGCTTCTTGATTGCTGCCATGGAGTCTGCATAGGTAGCAAGACCGGACCATACCACGCCAGGTCCGAAGTTGTACATCGCACCGCCTGCGGATACATCCTTGGCTTTTTCCATACAGCCTTCGTACATGATGGACATGAGTGGCTTTGGAGCTAAGTCTCTGTGAACGCGCTGGGAAATTACGGTAGCAACATCGGTCCACTTTGTAATATATTTGATTTCTTCTTTTACAGCTGCTTCAAACTCTTCGTAAGTTTTGAAGCTGCTTAAGTTACCCATATCCGGGCAAACCTGCTTGCCATACCATAAGGGAGCTCCATGGTTTAAGACAAGCTCGATACAGATCGGCCACTGGGTATAAGCAGTGGATGTCCACTGATAGAGACGTCCTGATTTCTGAGGCTCTACACAGCCCATCAGGCAGTAATCACGAGCATCCTCAATGGATACGCCTTTTGCAAGCATCATCTTGATGTGGGCATCGTCAAAATGGCAGGCTGGGAATCCCATACCGGAACGAACCACATCTACGATCTTTTTCATGTACTTTTTCGGGGACTTGTTGTGGATACGGCATGCAAGTGATGGCTGGTAAATCTTTACATGACGGACTGCATCCATAAGTAAGTAGGTTAATTCATTGGTGGCATCGTGTCCGCTGCGGGTCACACCGCCTACGCACATGTTTACGAATGGCTGGTAGCCTGCGAAGAATTTGGAACCGCCTTCACTGGTGATCCACATCATCTCAGACATCTTGATCAGCATACAGCCGGCAAGCTCAAATGCCTGGTAATCATTCATACGTCCGGATTCGATATCATCTTTGTAGAATGGATACATATACTGATCCACACGTCCGATGGACATACCGGTCTGGTTTTCTTCCACTACGAGCAGGGATTCGATGGTCCATACTGCCTGGATTGCCTCCCAGAAGGTTCTTGGCTTGTGAGCAGGAACGTAAGCATTTACTTCAGAGATCTTTAACAGTTCTTCCTTACGCTTTGGATTGGTTTCCTTTGCTGCAAGCTCTGCTGCATAATCGGAAAGTCTCTTTGCGTAGATCATAACGCCTTCTGTGGTATCGATAATGGATTTGTAGAAATAAATCTTCTCAATATCATCAGGATTCTCATAATCCAGTTCATTTAAATGGTCCTTGGCTTCCTGCTGAATATCCAGCATACCCTTCTTCATAAGGATTACGTCATAGCCGGGGTTTGAGTCTCCGCCGCCGTTGATGGCATGATAGGAGCAGTCAGATACAAAGGATTCTCCGGATAATTCCCAAACGCCTGCCTCACGGTACTGATCTTCACAATACTCATCAACCGATTTGCCGGACCAGTATGGGAACAGCTCTTCTTTCATGATTTTCTTGTCTTCTTCGGAAATATAGAATGGATCCTGAGGACGTGTTCCGATGGTGTCGATCTCATCTACCATCCATCTCCATGCGATATCCGGAGAGAATGCGCCTGCACGGGGAGCGCCGCAGGGAGCACCTACGATGAGCTCGTTGTCCTGAATGACCAGGGGAGCTGTCTCGCAGCAGTAACGGAAGCATTTTGCACGAAGCATGATCTTTGGCATACCAGGGTTTTCTTTTGCGATCTTGGTAATAGCCCTTGCACGGTATGTTGTAATCGATGGTTTATGCTTTAAATAATTTTCCTTTAAATTCTGGAGTCTGGGAGTAATGCCATCCGGTATCTCTATTCCTCCCTCAAAGCTTACTGCCGCCTGGGAAGCAGGCTCTTTTTTGTTGATTTCATCGGAAACAGTTTCAAACATTTTCATCAGAGAAGCTCTTTCTTCTGGTGTCATGTTCTTCGTTGCTTCCACAAATTTATTTGAAAATTCACGAATATCCAATCTGGTTTCCCTCTCTTTCAATTATTTGTCGCCTAATGAATCAAGCGGATATGCTTGCATATCCAGTTGATTCACAAATTCAAGGTTGAAAGACGCTTTTCTTTCAACACTTATCATCAAGCTCCCTGGACAAGGTTTCTAAAATTTGTTTCAGGAGCGCTTTTGCATCTTCGCTTCCTCCATTTGTCTCAGGAGCTTTCCCATGTACGCCCGAAGCGTTTCCTGTAAGCCCAAGGAATTCTTTCGCATCCCGGACTCCATATCCCACGTTCCGGATGTAGATGAAATTCATGGGTGAAACGTTATCAGCCGTAATTCCGGCGCCTGTCGTAATACTTCCAAGGGTCATGGCCGGAAACAGGTTCGTAGTTGCTCCCATGCTGCCCAGGGTGGCAGGTGTATTGACAAGAATTCTGCCCACCGGCTTCTTTAAGGCGAACTGGCGTATTACTTCTTCATTCCTGGAGTGGATTACCAGGGTGTGTCCATGGCTTTCGTTAACCAGAAGACTCATGCATTTCTCGCAGGCGTGCATCCAGTCATTTTCGATGTAATAAGCCAGTACGGGGCACAGAAGCTCCTTTGCAAACGGATTCCTGTCAGAAATATACTTCTGTTCGGAAACCAGCACCGTTGTGGAATCAGGCACCGTAAATCCTGCTCTGACCGCAAGTTCTGTTGCAGGTCTTCCCATGATTTCCGTATCCGCCTTCCCACTTTCCAGACAAAGGAGGTCGATCAACTTTTTCTCCTCTTCCCCATTCATAAAGTAGGCGCCGTTCTTAAGCATCTCGGCTTTTACTTCTGCTGCAATGAGGCTGTCTACCACCATATACTGCTCGGCCGCAGACACGATCCCGTAGTCAAAGGTACGGCTTGCAATGATATCCTCTACCGCCTGTCTTACATCGGCAGTCCGTTCCACAAAGACCGGTCCGTTTCCCGTACCGCCGTAAATATAAGGTTTTCCGCTTTCTGCTGCCTCGCGGCACAGCTCCGGTACTCCGGTGTTGACTACCATGGCTGCCGCCGGATGGCGGATCAGTTCCAGGGTTCCTGCCCTTGTCACTGTCTTTAGATACCCGATGGCTCCTTCCGGAAGCCCACAGCATTTTCCTGCTTCCATCAGCCGGTCGATCAGCCTGCCCGTTACCTTCCTTGCCCTTTCATGAGGCGCGATAACGATGGGATTGCCGGACTTAACAGCGATTAAAATGTTATAAATCGCGGTAGAAACCGGGCTCACTGCCGGCGTCAGGGCGGCAATCACACCAACCGGAACGCCTACTGACATGGTTTTAAGCCGTGAGTCTTCTTCTAAGATGCCGACACACCTCATATCTTTTAAGCGCTCCGGCAGGAAATTGCAGACAAAGGTGTTCTTCACGTACTTGTCCTGGAAACGTCCATATCCGGTCTCTTCTGCGGACATGACCGCCAGTTCCTCCGCCAGTTCCTTCGCTGCCGCAGCCAGGGTGCCTGTAATGAGATCAAGCTTTTCCTGGGGGAAGGTAAGCATGGTCTCTCTGGCTTCCCGTGCACTTTCCATTAAAATCCTTGCCTCCTGTATGGAGAGCAGGTCTTTATCTACAAAATTCATTTTCGATTCTCCCTTCATCCGGGATGCCTGCTATTCCTGTTCAGGAGCAATGCTTAAGGCATATCGTCTGATGATTTTTTCAAGATGGGGATGAGGTCTTGGAATGACTACGGAGCTGTAAACATCCGCTCCCATATCCTTTACTGCCTTAATTCCAGCTTCTACAGCCGTCTTGCAGGCTCCCACATCTCCCCGTACTAAAACAGAAATATAACCGGAAGCTACATTTTCATAGCCGATGAGTTCCACATCTGCCGCCTTGCACATTGCATCCGCCGCTTCGAGAACAAATACCAGACCAAATGTTTCTATTGAGCCTATGGCTTCATATCTTTCCATATACTGTTTTCCTTTCTCTATGCGTCTATATCGTGTACGGATACAATGTCTCCGACTTCTTTGATCGGCCTTGGCATTACATTCTTTGCTGTCAGCTTGCCGATTGCTGCTGCCGCTTCTGCACCTGCCTCTACGGAGGAACGTACTGCTGCCACATCACCCTTTACCATAATGGTCACCAGGGTGGAACCTACGTTTTCATAGGAAATCAATTCTACATCTGCTGCCTTAAGCATTTTGTCTGCTGCTTCCAGTGCAGGAACCAGTCCAACGGTCTCTACCAGGCCTAAAGCTTCTTCGCCGTAATATCTCACCTTTGTAAACCTCCTCTATGCTATTTGCGGTATTTCTTATCCACATATTTGTCAACTGCGCTTCTTCCGTCATCATTGATTTCGTAACGCATGCGCAGCTCCCCGTTCTGATCTAAGTCATAGCTGCATAAGCTGACCATACCGTTTGCTTCCAAAGACATGACATGATCCATGTAACGATCTTTGGTAAACTGGCGCTCTCCGCCGTAAAGCGGCTTTAAAGCCTCCATGATCTGGGCAATATCCGCATTTTTTACTCCATATAAATAATTTAAAACCGCTGTTCTTGCAGGTAATAACATTTCCTTATTCCCCTTTCCTGAATAAATCCAGTGGATTCATGGTTACCAGAATCGCACCAAATACGATTACAAAAGAACCGATTACAATCGTAGGTGTCACTGCCTGTCCCAAAAACAGGATACAGAAGAAAACTCCCCAGAACGCATAGGTTACATTTAAGGACATTCCCACAGCACATCCAACGGTGGAATTACTCTTATACCAGCAAAGGAAAGATACTGCGGCACTTAAGCCGGATACTACAAGCCAGATGGCTGGTATTCCTGCCATAAGTGTTCCGCCAAGAAGTCCCAGGCCGCCAACGATAGGAAGGATCACGAATAAATCCAAAACACCTGAAATCAGCTGGCGTAAGTTTACTGCAACATCGGTATCGATCATGGCTCCACCGTAAGTGGCAAATACACCCTCCAGGGCCCAGCAGATAGCTGCGACAAAGGAGAAGATAATTCCCAGTGTAAAGTTATCGCTGCCTTCCGGCTTTGTCCAGTTGATGATGATGGCACCGGCCACACATACCAGCATACCCATCATGACTCTCTTGGTGATTTTCTGTTTTAAGAAGATCCATGCAAAAATTGCTCCGAATAAACTGCATAAAGCGGAAATCGGAATCGCATAGGCACCGGCCATGGCAAGACCTACCAGATAAGCGCCATTGGCAATGGGACCTCCGAGAATGGATCCGATGACAATCATTTTACCAGGGAATGTATTAAGGCTTCTTCCCATCTCACGGATACGGCCGCTTTTTGCATTATAAGCAGTCAGCCAGATTCCTGCGAAAAGATCGTTTAAGCCGGAGCACACATATGGTCCTGCTAAAAGTCCTGCCGCACTGACAAGAGGTTCATAATATCCGGCCACCAGGACAAGTACGGTATAGATCCCGTATGTCAGTCCGGATAATGCACCGGTTGTCATACCGGTTGTCCTGAATTTTTTATTGACTGCCGCCATTTTTGCATCCGCGGATGCAGATGTCATTCCTTGGTTACTCATTATTTACACTCCTTTTTCTCTTTCGGAAGAATGGTTTCAACCTCAGCGTGAGGACGAGGAATTACATGAACGGAAACCAGTTCTCCAACTCTCTGGGCTGCAGCAGCACCTGCATCGGTCGCTGCCTTTACCGCACCGACATCACCTCTTACCATAATGGTAACAAGACCGCCGCCGACAAATTCTTTTCCTACCAGAGTAACATTTGCTGCCTTTACCATTGCATCTGCAGCTTCGATTGAACCGATCAGGCCCTTAGTCTCGATCATTCCTAATGCATCAAATTTCATTGCTTACTTCCTCCTTTTTCATGAGCAATTCAAATGGGTCTACGGATACTAAAACCGCGCCCAAAATGATAATAATGGAACCAATGATGATAGTCGGGGTCAATGGCTGTTTTAAGAACAGGATACAAAACAGCACACCCCAGAACGCGTAGGTAATATTCAGTGACATTCCCATGGCGCAGCCTATTGTACTGTTGGATTTATACCAGCACAAATAGGAGATTGCGGCGCAAAGTCCGGAAACCAGCAGCCACATGACCGGCGGCAGTGAGAACAGGGTGCCTTTTAAAAGTCCCATGCCTCCCACCATCGGCAGAATAACAATCAAATCCACAATACCGGATAATAGCTGGCGGATGTTGATTACCACATCGGTATCCAGCATGGCGCTTCCGTAAGCTGCGAATACACCTTCCAAAGCCCAGCCGATGGCCGCAACAAACGCACAGATGATCCCAAGGGTAAAATTAGTGCTGCCTTCCGGCCTTACCCAGTTGATGACAATCGCTCCAACCACACAGATCACCATTCCAATGCCTACTCTCGGCACGATTTTCTGCTTTAGAAAAATCCTTGCAAACAATGCTCCAAAGAGTATGTACATGGCGGAGATCGGTATTGCGTAAGCTCCTGCCATGGCAAGTCCCATGAGGTATGCCCCGCTTGCTATGGGTCCGCCCACCAGAGAGCCGATAAGAATAATTTTTCCCGGGAACAGGCGTAAGCTTCTTCCGATTTCCCGGATTCTTCCGGTCTTTACGTTATAAGCGGTCAGCCAGATGCCTGCAAACAGATCATTCAGGCCCGAGGTTACATAGGGAGCAGCAAACAACCCAACCGCTCCGGCAAGAGGCTTGTAATAACCGGCAATCAAAACGAATGTGGTATATAACCCATACATAAGACCGGATATCAAACCTGTTGTAACGCCAATTGCTTTAAATTTTTTTCGTGCTTCCGTCATTTAAGTTTTCCTTCCCCAATTGGTGCTGCACAAAATTCAAGTTAGCATGTTTCTCTGCTTTTTTCTTCACGTTCAGCTGAAAACGTTTAGAAAACACATCACGCCAGTTAATGTTACTAATTTTACGTAGTCGCTCTGTGTTTTTCTATGCATTTAGTATAAATCTTCCCCCTAGGGGAAATGTCAACAGGTTTTTAAACTTTTTTATGCTCCAAATATTGGGAGAAGCGCTTCCAGCCCGGAAAACAAAAAAAGGGCCCCCCTGGTACAGCACATTTCTGAATACTGTATCCAGGGAAGCCGGCCGTTAAAACATGCTCCCTTATTCTCTGTATATCGGAACAATGATCTCTGAAACAAACTCTTCCCGGTTTCTGGTGGTCCAGTAATCCACCACATACCGTTCGAAGCTTTCTTTCCCGCACTTATAGCCCCTTTTCCCCGCCCATTTAAGTATTTTCTCATACTCTTCATCAATCGTTTCATGCTTTCCGATATGATAAACCGACGCAGCCATGAACCCTCCAAAGACCTGGCGGTTCAAGCAGTTCCTGCATGGATGAATGGCCTGCTGCATGATTCTGGTGCGGCTGCATTTGCCTGCCATCTTTTCCTCAAATGAATCAAATTTTAAAATTACCGGCCCTGTGATCTCATTCTCAGCTGACTCTAAGTGATTGGTCCATTCTATATTGATAATGGACTCCATGTAATTGTAGTCAAAGTCCTGCTCCATGCCGCAATAGGTCGCAGGCTGTATATACTTTACGGCAACATCATTAACATCATTCTGGAGCACCAACTTGGCTTCCTGTATCAGCTCATACCAGTCCTTAACCGCTATATAGCTGTTATGGATCTGCTGCTCCTGAAGGCATAACTGGTCAATCTTATTCCGGAAATTCTGTTCCAGGTAATAATAATTATTTCCTTCGACAAGCCCCTGCATCTCTTCCAGTTTAAATCCCATTTGCTTGTAGTATTTCACCACCGGAACAGTCAGAAGGGACTCTTTGTTATAATACCGGTAGCTGTTTTCCTTGCAGATCATATCCGGAGATATGATACCGATCTTATCATAAAATCTCAAAGCTTTTGTAGATATGTTGCAGATCTTACTCACTTCCCCAATTGAGTACAATTTTTTTTCTTTCATTGAAACCCCCATAAGCATATGCCTTATCTATGTGTCCATTAATAGTTTCCCTCTTCGATTACGAGTTTATTTGTACTGATTAACTTAGTATAATCCTTCCTGTATAGGGGAATGTCAACAACTACTTATGTTATCTATTTTATACGAAAAAGAAGTCAACCGGAAGCAGTAAAAAATTGTAAAAAAAGACCACCAGACGTTCCGGTAACCGGAAGACCCGTGGCCTTTGCTGTATTTTATCTTAATTTCTCGATCATTTCAAGAACTTCTTTCTTGGATTTTACTCCTACGGAAGTGACTGCCGCCTTTCCATCCTTAAAGAGTACAAGGGTTGGAATGCTCATAACCCTAAACTGTCCTGCTAAGTCCGGCTGCTGGTCAACATCTACCTTGCCTACCTTAACACCGGGAAGATTCCCTTCAGCAATTTCATCTATCACCGGTGCAAACATCTTACAGGGACCGCACCAGGTCGCCCAAAAATCCACCAGCACAATGCCGCTGTTATCTGCCACTTCTGTTTGAAAATTCTCCTGTGTTAATGTTAAAACTGCCATATTATGTTCCTCCTTCTTGACTTGCTTTTTGTGTATTCACGAAAAGCGCCTTTTATTCATAATTATCTACATTACTCAAAATCCGGGAATGCGCCGATCCTATAATGAACCGTACATCCTCTGCAATGTTTTCCAACTGACGGTGCTCTTTTTTATAGTTTTATCATAATTTTCTTAAATATCCCCGCTTTTTGGATGATTGCCTGGGATAACTGTAACTTTGTGAGTTTCAGTATCTTTACTGTTATTATAAAAGTTACAGTTGTATTTGTCAATAGATTTTTTTATTTACTTATAAAAGTCAAGGCCTAATTGCCCGGTTCTTTTTAGAAACTCGTCCTTGGCCTTCTGCAATCCGTCACCGGAGGATTCCTCAGCTGTCTCAGACAGTCTCCCATATTCCAGAGCATCAGAAGAGATCTTACCGCCTTCATATCCTCCGCTCAGCTTCAGTCCAAGCTCAAATCTTTCATTATGATATGTAATATTCAGCTCAGGGATCTGGAATGCCCTTTTCCCTTCCTTCCCATTGCCAAAATAGACCTTTGCGCTCATATCAAGCTTCCGTTCGCGAAGCATTACGCTTCCTGCCGCTGACAGCCCTCCATTAGACTCCAGTAAAAGGCTCATATCAGTCAGGCCTTCCACTTTGATCTCTGTGATATGCAGCCCCTTGTCAATGGTAAAGAGTATTTCCTGAGTCTCTCCCTGGGTCTTCCGTTCCTCTAACATCTGTCCCCATTCTTTCATATCTTTTCCCGGCCCCTCTTTAAGCAGTTCTCCTATCTTGCTTAAATAGGCGTCAAAGAGGCCGGAAGGGGCTGATGCTTTAATGATTACGCCGCTCTTATCCCTTCTGACAAATTCCATATGACTCTGGTTCATCATGTGGATGGTATCCTTTTTTAAGGTTTCGAGCTGATCTCTTAAATGATTTCTCTCTTCCGGGACAATGGAAAAACCAATAACCTCTTTTAACATATCCTGGCTGGTTCTTATGGTCGGTCCTTTCATCCCAGGTATGGATATTACGGCATTATCTCTGTCAGCCCAATAATGGACTCCGTCCCTTATGGCCCCAAGAAAATACACGTCAAGGCTTCCCTGGGTAAAGGTATGTTTTTCATCCCTTTGCTCCTTCCAGTTGATGCCAAACCCTCCCGGTAGTATCAGCACAGAACGGCCATTCCAATCCACTTCATCCGCTATGAGCTTCAGAGAGTCTTCCTCTGCCTCTTCTCCCTCCTTGTCTTTGCCCCATAGATCCAATAACCGTCCCCTGGTTTGCAGTGCCGAACGGGTCAGGTAAAATCTTGCATAATGAATCGGAAGATAGTTCCATACCCAAACACCGAGAACGATTAAAAGCAGTACCACCCCGCCGGCCCAGGCCAGCCGCCGTCTGATTCCCGGCGGTTTTTTTTCCTTTCTCATCTTACATGATCCCTGTTTGGCTGAGTTTTTCTTCAAAAAATTCATTCAGTTTTAACACCTTCTTCCGCAATACAATTCCAACCAACAGTGATATAGGAATATAGACCAGTACATTTCGTATATCTTTCCAATAATCATTCCCATAAGTACCTCCCACACACTCTCTCATTGCATTGATGAGATGAGTAAATGGAAGCAATGGGTATACCATCTGGAAAAACCGGGGAGTTACCTGTATGGGAAACGTGCCGCCGGAGCCTGCCACCTGAATGACCATAAAGACTACTACGATCGCTTTGCCCACGTCCCCAAAGGAAACCGTCATGGAATAAGTGATATTGGTGAATATAATACTGGCTGCCACAGCTGCCAGCACAAATTTTCCCGGATAAAGGCACTGGATCTTTAACATATACAAATCTCCCAAAGCCACCACAAGCGCCTGGGCGATTCCAAACAGCATGAAGGTAAGATACCTTCCAAAATAGGTTTCATACAGCTTAAGTCCTGTGGATCTGTTCTCTTCCACCTTGGTTTTTAGCAGAGCCACCAAAATGAGTCCTCCCACCCAGATGGCCAGAATGGTATAGAACGGGGCCATGGCGGAACCATAAGTTTCTACCGGGTAGACTTTATTGGTAACCATATCCGTAGGCATCTTCATAAAATCACTGAGCTGATCCGGGTCATTCTTCATGATGTCCATGATCTTATTTAACTTCTCATTATCCGCCAGCTTGTTCACGCTGTCGATCATATCATCCACCCGCTTCTGGCTCCTGTTCATCAGGCTGACGGCGCTGTCCAACGCTTCGATCAGACTCTGGGATGAGGCTGTTACGCTGTCAAGGGTGGTATCGATCTGTCCTACCATGCTTCCAATGCTGTCTAAAGCTCCCGCAGTAGTACCCAGGGCATCATAAGTCTTATCCAGGCTGTCTTTTAAAGGAATCTCCACCTTACCGGTATAAAAGTTCAGAACGTCTGATATGGAGTTGGTGACCCCGTCAAGAGTGTCTCCGATATCCTTCTCCATGGTATCCGGCAGCCGCTTTGTCTGTTTTACAGTCTGCTGTGCAGCCTGCAGCTTCCTGACCAGTTCCTGCTGCTGCTTAACGGTATCTGAAAGCTTTTGCTGAAGAGTTGTTATATCTTTTAAGGGAATAGGAAGCTTCTGGTTAATCGTCCCTAAAACCTTGTTTACGCTATTGCACTGGTTGATGCTTCCTGTGACCAGATTTTCCGTGGCTTTTAATGCATCAATTGCTCCGTCAGCGGATGTGTCCGTCAGCTTGCCGATTACCTGAAAAGACTCATACACGGATTCCTGTACCTGGTTGATATTATCCAGGGTATCTCTAATACCTCCTGTCATTGTATCAGAAAATCCTCTGGAGGAATCGATCAGGGTTTTTGCGCTTTCAGCCGTTTGTCCGCCGGAATCGATCATTTTGCTCACATCCGGGAGAGTTCCCTTCATGCCGCCATTTAAGCTGTTGACGGTGCGGAGAGTGGACTGGAGCATGGTAATGGTATCTACCAGCTGATTCAAATCTGTTTTTACATCCGTAAGAGTGCTGACAGCATCGTCTCTGTCCGTTTCCTTGTCAGTATCCCAGTTGGTTGAATATTTGTTTAATGCCTTCCCAGCCACCTTTGAGGTAGAATTAATAAAGGTTTCATTAATTTGCTGCTGTACGCTCTCCACCCCTTTGCCGGTGATCTTTGTGGCAATGGCGTTTTTCTTCTCATTTACATAATATTCAAGCACCGGGCGCTCAATGTTAGAGGTAAGGACACTTGATATCTTCTGGCTGAAATCCTCGGGAACGATAACTGCCGCATAATATTTCCCGGATTCCACTCCATCGATTGCTTCTTCCTTATTGACGAACTGCCAGCCTATCTGTTCATTCTTTCTAAGCTCATCCAGAATCATTTCACCAATATTAATGGAAGAATCATCAATATCCGTGTCAAATATATCGTCAATTGAAGCCCCCTTATCCAGGTTGACAACCGCAACCTTAAGACCCTTTGTATTGGCATAAGGATCCCAGCTTGCTGCGATGTTAAACCATGCGTATAAAGCTGGAATCAGTGTGAGTCCCAGCGCAATAATGACTGCTACCGGATTAATCGCAATGCGTTTTATATCACCGGCAAAAATTTTAAATATGTTTTTAACATGAACCATGTGTGCCTCCTTGGTATATCAGTAAAGAAATTTAGCATTTCCGTATTATAATATTTTCCCGCGACAAAAGCAATGCCTGTTTCCCATTATCTTATTAAAAGGTGTTAAAAAAGCCGTTAAATAACCCATTAAGCAGAGCATAATCGGTCATTTAACAGCTTTTCACTTCAGGGATTAAAAAATACTTCTCAAGGGGCATTCCGGCTTACATACGTTTCTTAAGCTCTTCCACGATAAAAACACTTGCCGTAGAACCGATTCTGCTGACTCCAAGCTCTATCATCTGAAGGGCAGTATCCAGGGTCCTTACACCTCCTGCCGCCTTGATCTTAATTTCATCTCCTACCATACGCTTCATCAGTGCCACATCTTCAAAGGTCGCCCCGCCAGTTCCAAAACCAGTGGAGGTCTTAATATAATCCGGATGCACGTTCCGCGCGATCCTGCACAATTCCTCTTTCTCCTGGTCTGTAAGATAGCAGTTTTCAAAAATCACCTTAGAAATTACCTTGTTTTTTCTGCAGATTTCCGTTATCTCTGCCATTTCCTTTTCTATGAAGCTGTAATTTTTCTCTTTTAGCTCAGTAATATTGATCACGTAATCGATCTCATCAGAGCCGTTTAAAATGGCTGTCTTTGCTTCATTCCGCTTATCTTCTATGGTTGTCTGACCTAACGGAAATCCCACCGCAGCACCCACATGGACAGGGCTGCCTTCTAAAAGCTTCCGGCAGCGGACCACCTGCGCCGGGTTGATGGCTACCATCTTAAAGCCATATTCCATGCTTTCCTCGCAGAGCGTCACAAAATCCTGATGGGATGCCCAGGCTCTTAACTGAGTGTGGTCAAAATAAGCGGCAAGTTCTTTCTGGCTGATCTTAATATTCCCCATAAATAGTCTCCTTTAAGAATCAATCTTCCTCATCCTGACTCTCATAATTTTCCGTCTTACATGCGGCAGTATCTTTCATCTTCTTTAACAGAGGATGCTGCTTCCAGCGGTTTAGGGCTGTCGTTGCCTGATATGCAAGGATCTGGAAAAACGGCAGGAAGCATAAGGGGGTTAAAAGCTCCGGCAGCTCCACCGGAAGGTTTAAAATCCCTTCTCCGGTGTATCCAGGCTGATTGGTTATTAAAAACGCCCTGTCAGTTACCTCCCTGCAGGCTTTAAAAATGGTCTGGATCCGGCTGCTGCTGTTTCCTCCGTCAATGAGAAATACCGTATATTCCGGAGTCATCTGAAGATTGGGTCCATGGAGGAATTCCTCAGTCTCATAAGCTGCAGAAGGGATCTTTACCGTCTCACCTAACTTTAATGCACCTTCCAGTGCCGTGCCGTAATTAGCGCCTAATCCGCACACATAAGCATTTACCATGGAGGTAAATTCCTTATAATGATCCTCATAGAATTTCAAGGTTTCCTTTTGCACCGTCTCATGAATCCGGGCCGCCTTCTCCATATCCCGGCATACCGATTCTGCCTCTTCCTCTGTCTTCAGTCCTTTTCTTACGGCAGCTTCAAGGGTAAACAGCATCAGAAACAAGGCAAACGAGGTCACACCCTTTGTCACATAACCTACGGTTTCCACTCCAACCCCATAATCAATCAGCACATCCGCATAATCTTTCATATCACTGGAGATACTTCCTGTAATTCCGATTGAGGTGCGCCCCTGCTCGCGGATCATCTTCAGCGCGTCTATGGAATTGGTGCTGTATCCGCTCTGTGAAACAACAAAAACAAAGTCCCTGTCCGTAAAATCATGTTCACTGCTAAGAAAGGTGAAGGGAGATATGATCTTTACTTCAGACTTTAAATAATACCTCATAAACTGGCGGGCGCAGTACGAACCATTATAGGAGGACCCGGAAGCCACGATCCAGACGGTTTTGTAATCTCCCTTTTCATATTCTGCGATCAGCGGAGCTGCCAGCTTCTTCCGGTTTTTAATATTATTAAGCATTACCTCAGGAGACTCTTCCACATACGTCATCATTGTTTCTTTTATTTTTTCATTCATTTTGTTACCGCTCCTTTTTTCGTTTTAGTAAAAATGAGTCAGAAAGTATTTTGTGCAATAATTATATCATATCCCTAAGTATAGTCAATAATGTATCGGAAACATACAAATAATTGTAATTACATATTGACAAACTTTCCCCATGATACTATTATTTATTTATACATTATTTATACTTTTTTAATAAAAGAGAGTGAAAATATGAAAAATAGTACAAAATATCAAGGGGATACAAAATTTCAAAAGGAGTGACAAACATATGCCCAACATTCTATTAACAAGGATCGATAACCGGCTGGTACATGGTCAGGTGGGATGCTCCTGGGTGGGAGCCATCGGATGTAATCTGATCGTAGTAGCAGACGATGAGGCTGCAGGTGATCCGGTCCAGCAATCTCTGATGAAGATGACCGCCGATTCCACCGGCGTGGGGATCCGATTCTTTACGCTTCAAAAAACAATTGAAGTCATCCATAAAGCAGCGCCAAGCCAGAAGATATTTATAGTAGTAAGAAATCCGCAGTCTGCAAGAGTCCTGGCAGAGGGAGGAGTTCCCATCGATAAGCTATGCATCGGCAACATGCATGTAGCTCCGGGAAAGAAAGTGTCCAATGAGCCTCATGTATATCTGGATGAACAGGATTTAGAAGACTTGAGAATGATTCGGGGAAAAGGCATCGATGTGTATATCCAGATCGCTCCCGGAGATAAAAAGCATGATTTTGAGTTGAAGTAAAACTATTCGTCAGGTTTAGGAAGAATGAGATGAAATACCCTGCAGGCATACCTTTATGCCTGGAATCGCATAAGCAATAATGATGAAAACCGCAGGAAGAAACCTGCGGTTCAATAAAAGGAGGGTTTTTTATGCAAATTACTTTAATCCAGGGGATTTTGCTGGCTTTACTGGCCTTTATCTGTGCCTGTGACGCCTGCTGGGAAGCCTTTTTCTGGTTCCGTCCCATCGTTGTCGCCTTCTTCGCCGGAATAATCCTGGGTGATGTTCAGATCGGTCTGGCTGCGGGCGCCGTTGCAGAGCTTTCTTATCTGGGACTGCTGACCGTAGGCGGTACCGTTCCGCCTGATCCTCTGATGGCAGGCATGATGACAACAGTCATCGCATTCACCACTGGACAGAGCGCAGAAACAGCTCTGGGACTCTCATTGCCCTTCGCTTTGCTGGCACAGTGGGTCGGAATTATCTGCAATACTACCTTTGCAGGTTTTTTACGTCCCCTGGATCACGCATGCGAGAACGCAGACACAAAGAAATTTACACAGATCGTTCTTCTTGGACTTGTAATTAAAGCGGGAATCTACGCTCTGATCACGTTTCTGTCTGCCTTTGCATTACATAACCAGATCGCAGGATTTGTAAACATGTTCCCGGAATGGCTGATCCACGGATTCGAAATATCCGGCGGCCTGCTTCCTGCAGTCGGTCTTACCCTGCTCCTGGTTGTAATGCTTAAGAAGCAGAACGTGGCATATCTTTTTATTGGCTTCTTAATCATGACTTTCTTAAAACTGGACAATATCCTTCCGGTAGCTATCGCAGGAATCGCCGTTGCATTCATTGGTTATCTCAATGATGAAACTATCAAAAAGAACGCCTTAACGGTAGGAGGAGGTGCTGACGATGACGGTATCTAGAAATAAATTGGACAAAAAAGATATCAATAAGATGAGCATGCTTTCTATATTAGAACAGTCCTGCTTCAGCTTTGAGCGTATGCAGGCTCCCGGTTTCTGTCTTGGATTGCTTCCCGGATTAAAGAAGATTTACGGTGACCAGAAGGAAGAAATCTCAGATGCCATGAAAAATAACATGGACTTTATCAATACCGAACCCCACATGGCAACCTTTCTTCAAGGTCTTGTCCTTTCCCTGGAAGAAAACGGACAGGACAGGGCTCTGATCAAGAGCATTAAAACCGGTCTATTCGGCCCTCTGGCCGGACTGGGAGACGCAATCTTCTGGTTCACCCTGCTTCCAATATCAGCAGCCATCTGCTGTTCCCTTGCAAGCGGCGGCTCTGTACTGGGTCCTATCCTTTATATCGCTATCTGGTTTTTAGGCGCCATATCAAGATTGTGGTTTGGCCGTATGGGATATAACATGGGTGTGGGGGCCGTTGATTTAATCAGTTCCAATGCCAGCGCCATTACAAAGGCAGCAGGCATCCTGGGCATGATGGTGGTAGGCGGGCTGATCCCAAGCTACGTATCCCTTCATTTTGCCGAAACGCTGGTAGCTCCCGGCGGCGTATCCATACAGGCAATCTTTGATTCCATTATGCCGAACATACTGCCTTTAGGGTTTGTATTTACCCTTTACTGGCTGTTTAAGAAAAAACATGTTAATACACTGATGCTGATTATTCTTATCATCCTTGTATCAATCGTATTGTCTTTCTTTAAAATCATGTAACTCACGGAAGGAATCAAATCGAATTCTGCCGGGGGCCGTACAGGAAGAGCTGGAAGAATTTACCGTCTCCTGTATGGCCCCTTCCGTTATGCAGCAAAAAACCACATGGAAAAGGCGGCTTCTGATACCGTTAAAAGCACCGAGTGGACATCTATATGGATATCCGTTAAAATAACATTGCAGGTAAAATTTCCCGATGATATACTGTACTAATGGGATTTCCTGTTATGGAGGTGTATACATGAAGTTTGAATTTATACGAATTGATAAATATAGTCCGGTTCCATTGTATGAGCAGTTAAAGGGCTGCCTGATTAATGCAATCCGAAGCGGAACCCTGATTCCGGGACAAAAGCTGCCCACAGAGGATGAATTATGCCGCAAATTCGGCATCTCCCGCCCTGTCGTCCGGCAGGCCTACGGAGATTTAAACAAACTTGGAATGCTGGTGAGAAAGCGTGGCTCCGGAAGCTTTGTAAGATCAAATACAGACCGGGGAATCTATTTGATGCAGCTTGTCAGCTACCGTGAAGAACTGGCCATGATCGGTATGGCGCCTGGAACCGATTTAAAGAAGAAGGAAATCATCCCTTACCATGTCCCGGTTTACGAGAAACTGCGTTTGGATCCCAAACAGCACTGCCTTCATCTGGAGCGCATGCGCTATGCGGACAAACGTCCTTTTACTTTTATTGAAAATTTTGTTCCCATGGATCTGTTTCCAGGAATTGAAGCCTATGATTACGGAACAGACTCTCTTTACCGCATTATGAGAGAAGTGTATGGCATCTATCCGGCCAAGGCGGTCAGATCCATACGGGCAGAAATCATCGCCCCGGCACAGGCTCACCTGTTTCACATAGAGAAAGGCTCTCCGGTGCACATGCTGGAAAGCATCGCCTACGACCAATATGAACGCCCTATCGACTACAGCATTGAAACTTATCCGGGCAACACACACCGATTTGACTTTGTCGTATACAGGGATTAGAAATAAATCGTGAAATGCCCGGAAGTCATACCTATATGCCCATAAAACGAGGGCAGGAAAGAGGAAACTATGATTGGAATCATTATTTCAGGCCATGGAACATTTGCAACCGGAATCTCAAGCGCAGTGGAACTTCTCACCGGCCATCAGGATTTTATCGTACCGGTAGATTTTAGGGAGGAGCATAGCGAGGAACAGCTAAAGGAGAATCTAAAGGCCGCCTTTGACCGCTTAAAGGACTGCGAACAAGTTCTTGTCCTATGCGATATTCTGGGAGGCTCCCCTTTTAAAAATGCAGTAATGTTAAGCATTGGGGATGAACGGATAAAGGTACTTTACGGAACGAACCTGGGCATGACCGTAGAACTGGCAATGCGCTGTATGATGGGCCAGATACCGGAAGCAGACACGCTGGCAGATGAGATGATTGAAATAGGAAAAACGCAGATCGGAAAATACAAATATGAGCCGGTAGAAGCGTCTGAGGACTTTGAGGAAGGAATTTGACCAATGATAAAAGCAGTTATATTTGACATGGATGGGGTTCTGATCGACAGCGAGATCATATATTTGGACCATATGTATGAGAAGCTGAAGCTTAAGTACCCCCAGATCAACAGAGAGGCGCTGTTTGCCGTGGTGGGATCCACCACAAAAAGGACGATGGAGATTGTAAGTGACGTGATCGGAGAGGATGTGAATTCCCTCACGTTCCAAGAGCTATATACAGGACTTTGGGCTGATTGCCGCCCGGATTACCCTTCCATTTTAAGAAAGGAAGTCCCGGAGATTTTAAAGGAGCTTCACCGCAGAGGTTATCAGGTGGCACTGGCATCTTCTACCAGCAGGGCAGGGATCGAAGATGTGCTCACGTCCTGCGGAATAAAAGGTGACTTTGACTACATTGTAAGCGGTGAGGAATTTAAGGAAAGCAAGCCTAATCCCGAAATTTATCTCCATACGGCAGACACCTTAAAGCGCGAGCCAAAGGAATGCCTGGTGGTGGAAGATTCTACCTATGGGATCATGGCCGGTCATGGAGCGGGAATGACCGTTGCCTCCATCATTGATGACAGGTTTGGTTTTGACCGCAGTCTTGCGGATTATTCCATAAACGGGCTTTTTGACGTATTGGACGTACTGGATGAATTGAATATCAGATAAACCAAAAGCAGGCTCTCAATTACGGGAGCCTGCTTTTAAAAAACATGAACTATATTTAAGCTTGATTTTGGAACTGACTCATATACAGTTTTTCATAAAATCCTTTCTTAGCTATTAATTCATCATGGGTTCCCTGTTCAATAATTGATCCGTTATTCATAACAAGGATTAAATCCGCATTTCTAATCGTAGAAAGACGGTGTGCAATAACAAAGCTTGTTCTGCCCTTCATGATATTTTTCATTGCTGTCTGAAGCATTAATTCAAGTCTTGTATCTACGGAGCTTGTCGCTTCATCAAGGATTAAAATAGCAGGGTCTGCCAGGAACGCTCTCGCTATTGTTAAAAGCTGTTTCTCACCGACTGATACGTTTGAGGATTCTTCATTTAATATCATATGGTAGCCATCTGGCTGTGTTTTGATAAAATGATTTACATTTGCTGTTTTTGCTGCATTTTCAATCTCCTGCTGCGTTGCATCCTCTTTTCCGTATTTTATATTATCTGCGATCGTTCCGTTAAATAACCAGGTGTCCTGTAACACCATACCAAAGATAGAGCGAAGATCATCCCGTTTCATATCCTTAATTTTCACACCGTCAACCTTAATTGCGCCTTTATTTACGTCATAAAAACGCATTAAGAGGTTAATAAGCGTGGTTTTTCCGGCGCCAGTCGGGCCTACGATTGCTACCATCTGACCGCTCTTTACGTTAATATTCAGATGCTCAATGAGCATTTTATCTTTGTTGTAACCAAAAGAGACATCTTCAAAGGCAACATTTCCCTTTAAGTTCTCGATTCTTACCGGAGCAGAAGCCTCCGGGACCTCTTCTGTTTCAGAAAGAAACTCAAATACTCTACCCGAAGCTGCAATTGCAGACTGAATGGATGCAGATAATTGTGACACCTGCTCCAGCGGCTCATTTAACTGCCACATATATCGGATAAATGCCTGAAGCTGTCCAACCGTTATGGCACCTGTAATTGCAAATGTTGCACCTAATATGCAGACAGCTACAATTGCAAG
This sequence comes from Lacrimispora sp., assembly GCF_032078915.1. Lineage (GTDB taxonomy): Bacteria > Bacillota > Clostridia > Lachnospirales > Lachnospiraceae > Lacrimispora. Next base: position 72,528 of record NZ_DAMAUN010000013.1, read on the forward strand.
ATACGTAATGAAAGAAATTAACGGTGACATCAACCCTGATATAAATTGTGCCTTAAATCCGTTTTCACAAAGATTATTGTTGATCTCCTTAAACTGTTCTATGGAATCTTCCTGCTTTCCATATAGTTTGATTTCGGTTAACCCGGTATACCTTTCCTGAATGTAACCATTTAAATCACCAAGTGCAGCCTGCTGTTTACTAAACATAACGGAAGAACGCTTCATGATATACCTCATAATCAAAGCACTTCCCGGTATCAGTAAAACTGCAACCGTACCCATCATCGGATTAATATAAAACATTAGAACTATTGCTAAAATAATGGATAAGAAAGCACTCAGTATTCTTGATAAACTCTGCTGCAGCGCATTTGACATGGTATCGATATCATTTGAGATGATACTGAGAATATCTCCGACGGAACGTTTATCAAAATAGCTGATTGGCAGCTTTGCAATCTTTCTCTGGACATCATTTCTTAAATCACGCATTGTATTTTGTATACCATTGGTCAAAAAATACTGGGAGCCAAAGCTGCTAAGTACGTTTCCGATATAGATGGCAAGCAGCAGTTTTAAGATATTAATAATATAGGAAAAACTGATGGCGGCCCCAGGAACTTTGTTCGCGATATCCACAACATCATCTTTTAGTCTGGTCGTAATGAAACCCTCCACCATTGGCGCTGCTGATAAGAAGCCGGAGTATGCGATGGTAAGGAGAATCGCCACGATAAAAAATTTCAAGTATGGTTTTATATATGGATATAATTTTCTCATCGCTCCAATTCCTCCTTTGTTAATTGTGAATCCGCAATTTCATAATATACATTGCACGATTTTAATAATTCTTTATGGGTCCCCATACCTACCACTTCGCCCTCATTGAGAACGATTATTTTATCTGAATTCATGATGGTACTAATTCTTTGTGCCACAATGAATACAATGGATTCTTTTGTTTCATCCTTAAGGGCGGCTCGTAAGGTAGCATCTGTTTTATAGTCAAGCGCAGAAAAGCTGTCATCAAAAATGTAGATTTCAGGCTTTCTAACCAATGCTCTCGCAATCGAGATCCTTTGTTTTTGTCCTCCTGATACATTTTTTGCACCTTCACTTATAAATTCCTGTAATTTGTCCGGCTTATTCTGAATAAACTCTTTTGCCTGCGCGATTTCAATTGCATGATCTATTTCTTCCTGCGTCGCATTGGAGTTGCCGAATTTAAGATTATCTTCTATGGTTCCTTTAAATAAAAAAGCTTTTTGAGGGATAAAGCCAATCTTTTGACGGAGCGCCTTTAAATCATAGTTACGTGTATCCACACCATCAATTTTGATGGAACCGCTTGTCACATCATAAAATCTTGGAATTAAATTAATCAATGTGCTCTTTCCGCTGCCCGTACTGCCGATAAATGCTACGGTCTCCCCTTTGTTCGCAGTAAAAGATACATCCTTTATCACCGGGAGCTCACCATCCGGATACTGGAACGTAACATGGTCAAATTCAACCACACCTTTATTATCAGCTGTAATGCCCTCAGAAGGATTATTTACTAACGGCTCTTCATCTAATAACTCCTGAATGCGGTTTGCAGAAACCTGCGCCCTTGGATACATTACAAATACCATGGAAAACAGCATGATAGAGAACATAGCATGAAACTGGTACTCTAAGAAAGCTACTAACTGTCCGACCTGTAACGTTCCTTTATCTATCATTAAGCTTGATATCCAAAACACGGCCATCATTGCAAGATGCAATAAGAAGAAAAAGGCCGGCTGCGTAAATGACATGATTTTAAATAATTTCTTCGAATTAGTGGCATAGTCGTCATTGGTTTCTGCGAAACGTTCTGATTCATATTCACTTTTTCGAAAAGCTCTGATCACACGTACCCCAGTTAAGTTTTCTCTTGAAATCCGATTCAGCCGGTCCATGCCTTTTTGCTGTTTCTCGGAAAGCGGATTGGTTAATTTGGCAATGATAATGACGCCCGCCACTATAAAGGGAAAGCTTCCTCCAATAACCATAGAGAGATTAATACTGGTTTTGATCGTCATAAAAACACTGATAATAATCATGACCGGTGCCAAAAGTGCAGTCCGAAACAACAGATTGGAGAACAGCATTAACTGAAATGCATCATTCGTTGTTCGGGTAATCATGGAAGACACACCAAATTTATTATATTCTGTATGGGAAAATTTCTGCGATTGTGCAAAAACATCGTTTCTGATATCCCGGATCATATAGGTTGAAATTCTAGATGAAGCGAAAGTTAATAAAATGGTGCCTGCACCTCCAAGAATGCAGACAATCAGCATGATTCCTCCCATTTTCTTAATATAAGCGATATCACCATTGCCTATTCCGTTATCAATCATCCACGCCATAACCGTGGGAATGCCCAGTTGTACTACTACGAAACTAAAGATTCCTATGGTGTTTAACAGAATTAGCTTCGGATATCTTTTCAGATATTTTAACATTAATTTCATAACATGACTCCTTTCCCTTTACTGTATAAATACATATATAATTTCAGCTACAATCCTTGACAGGAAAAGGCTGCTTGACTATTATAAACTATAAGGTTGTCTTATAGTCAAGAAAAATAAACTCCAAAAAATCACTTATCTTTATTGTTTGATATTTCCTGCTTTTTTAATACCTGCTTTGTAGAGATAAAACATATATATGTCAAAGAAATAATCAGGTTTGTGCCAATGCTGCGGCTGCAAACATGAAATTCGTAATATGCAGCATAGAACTGAGGTAATTTAATGTCAAAAGATAAAAATGAATATTTAACAACTGGTGAGTTTGCAAAAATCTGCGGAATTCCTAAGCATATTTTATTTCATTACGATCAGATCAAGCTTTTTCAGCCTGAGATCATAAAAGAAAATGGTTACCGCTATTACTCTTTCCGCCAATTCGATACGTTTTCTATTATCTCTGCATTAAAAAGGCTGGGAATGCCATTAAAAGAAATCAAAAAGTATATGGATGAAAGAAATCCCGTAAAGCTGGTAGATTTACTGGAACAAAAGTCAAATGAAGTGTCTAAGGAAATTAAAAAGTTAAAAAACACGAAACGTGAGATCGACTCCCTTAAGGAATTAACAGAAAAGGCCTTATCCGTGGAATATAATACCATAGGGACGGCTTATCATAAAAGCATGAAAGCGCTATGCAGTACCTTAATGGATAATGACAATGACAACTCTTACCCGAATTTTTTAACAGAGCTGATCGCATTCCGTAATAACAGCAATGCAAGCATGATAGATTTTCTGGGAGCATCGCTTACCATTGATAATATCCGTGATAAAAGATTCGACAGCTTTTCCTATCTGTATACAAAAACGAATAATGCTGATAAAAAAAACAACACTCTTGTGCGAAAAGAGGGTTGGTATCTCCAGGTTTATTATAAGGGAAGTTACCGAAGGATCAGTGAAATGTACACAGAGATTATGCAGTACGCAAAGGACCATAAGATAAACCTCGGAAAAAATGTTTATGAGGAGTATCTTATATTTGAGATTGGCACTAAAAACAGAGACGACTATGTTACGTTAATATTGGTAGAAATTGAGGATGACTTGCCAATAAAATAAAAGGCCCGGATAATCATCAGAGCCTTTTATAACAGTAAAATTTTCAAATTTTGAATTATCAGCATCTGCAGTTATTCTCTGCGGCTATTGCGGAAAGCCTTGCGTTGCTAATTGTAACAGTGGCATCAGTCGTAGCAGTCGTTGCTACCACGGAATAGGTGCAGCATTCATGGGTGCAGTTGTCACAATCACAAACAAAGAAAGAAAACGTTGAAGTACCAGAAAATCCAGGTATTGCTGGCGGAACTACAGTTGTAAAAGGAACTGAAAAAACTACTTGCGGTCCAACTGGTATTGGGTTAAGCTGATTGTCGCAGAGTTTAAATACCTGAAAGTTTACAACGGTGCTATCGATCGTGGTAGGGCTTGAATAAGCTATCGTGCTTGTAAATTCAAGTTTTACACATGGATTGCATAAGCAGGAAGTATTTAAAGCAAGAGTACTTATGGTAGATGCAGTACCGGACAAAGCGCCTGGTGCTATTGATGTACCGCCTGGTGCTCCGCACTTTAAAATAGTCCTGTTATCTTTACAACAAAGATTATTACAGGGGTAACAGTCATCGTCATGGTTCGGATTATCTACAATCATCGCGGCCAGCCTTGCTGCGAAAATGCCAACATTACCAACAACAGGAGTAGATCCACCGGCCGAAACAACAATACTATAGGTGCAGCATTCATTTGAACATGAATTACAATCACAAACAAAAAATGAAAACATATTAGCAAAAATTGACGGTATCGGTTGTGTAAAATAGTATTGTGGGCCAACAGGAATTGGCAGTTGATTTTTACAAGACCGATATAATTGAAAATTTAAAGTTCCTTGAAAAAGTGTTCCAATTACATTTGATGAAAATTCAAATATGATACATGGGTTACAAAATTTAGAGGTATCTAGTGTCATAGTAGCGGCTGGTACAGTAGTTCCTATAGCCGCACCATTAAATAATAATGCTTGGCTAACCTCTCCGCATTTTATAATTTGTCCGCATGAGTCACAGCTTTTATTACTATTTTTATAATCATCCTTAAAATTAGCTTTTGATGATAAATTCATATTATTTACTCCTTCCATTGAAAGTTCTAAAATTTCAGCTTTAAAGTACTATGTACTTATAAAGAACCAGTTAATGGAATAAGCTATTTATTCATTTATCTAATATAGAATATGAGATAAATGTCTATAGGTGATTATTTCTTATAAACACTCATGATTTGAGGGTATCGGAATGTGTTTCGTGGTCACTCAAAAGCTTTAACTATAAACTTGATTACTTTTATTTAAACAAAAAAAAGTTCCCGAAATTCGGAAACCCTCATAAATACTGCGTTTTCAAAAGAGCGCGAGACGGGACTCGAACCCTATCTTCATTCCAAAAGCATAGTAAATATAGGAGGTTTGAGAGAAGCTCTTCTGTACTCTACCCCTTACTCTACCCCATATTATAAACTCTGCACTAGAAACTGTCAAAGTTTACCCTAGAGCAATACTTGGTCTTATCCTATCCACAAAATACTGTAATTATTACAAAAATGTTAACGCTTAAGAAAACTCTTTCCTGTTATAATATATTCCTTAAATAAATAAATAAATGGGAAGTTTGCAATTGAGGGTAATATACATCATATAGCCCCCTGCGCTACCCTATTCCTTACTACTATTGCTGGATTTACATTATTTTTATAATGAAAAACAAAACTCTTTCTTATCATATTTCCCTACCTCTTTATTTTGCTGCCATCAGAACATTGTAAAGTACATCTAATGGATATATATCTTCATATCCTATTATATTTGGAATACAATCTCCATCTATCTTATGTGTTAATATCGAATACTGCTTCTTCCAAGAATTAAGATCATTTGACGATATAAAAAACATATCTTTTAAATATTTTTCAACATCATACTCAATATTAAGACTATTCTTTTCACTAAATGCTCTATGTTCAATTGCTTTCTCTAGTAGGGGTATAGTTCTTATAGGATTACGCGGTCTTATTAATGATGTCATTGATAGCTCATGATATATCCAAGGTGATAATGTTATCTTTTTCTTTTCTTCTTTTATCGTATTTAAATCATCTACCAATGAAATCGAGTTAGGAGTATTATAAAACATAATACATTCTGTATTGTCTATCATTTCTGATAAAGCAGTTGATAACATCATATGTACATGGCTTGTTGAATAATTTCTACGATCATAGTCATATGTTTTTCCGTCACTCTTCTTACAATGATTATCATCAATTTGTTTTAAAAGATTATCACAATATCCCCATGCACATGAATCAATAAATGCTGTTAATTTAAACTCCTCGTATAGCCAACCTGCAAACGCTTTTACTTTAGAAATATCTTTATGCGAGTGTGATATAAAAACGTCTGCCTTTCCAATATTAAACCAATTGTCTTTCATTGATGTTCCATCAATATGTCTGTTATCATAAATAAATTCTTTTAAACTTTTTTTAGCCTTTGCTTCAAATTCATTATAAATCTCTCTTCCCTTTTCCAAATGCCTATTCAGTTCTGCATTATAAAAATATTCGCTTATCTCTAAATTAAATTTTGAAAACATTACCTTTCACCTTCCCTTTTATTTCATGAACACTTGAAAAACGAGCATGGAGATGGCAAATAATTGACCAACAATATAATTATCACGAATAATAATGGAATAAAATAAAACCAACGTAATGTTTTCGACCACATAACTTTCCATACAGATTCCGTTTCATTAATCCTCCCTTTAAATGCGTATGGATTTAATTGATATAAAAGTTCTCTATTATTTTTCGACCTTACTTCTAACACCCAATCATATATTTTTCTATAAACTTTTTCAGTTCTGAGAAAAAATCCATCTAGATACCAAAAAATCATATTTATAGCTACTAACGCTGCGCACAATAGAAATATATTAACCTTTTCAGGAAGTAATGCTAAGATAACTGCATAAAGTGATACAAACCAACCTTTAACCATAAATGAATTTTGAGCCATTCTTGTTATGCATGATTGAATCAAATCAATCTCTTTGTGAATTTCTTGAATTGAAATTTTGTCATTCTCTACACTCATCTTATTATCCCCTTAATAATAATTTAATTTATTTTTTACTTTTGTAACTTCTTCTTCAAAATAAAATTTATACAATAAATCAAGCGGAAAAGGATGCCTTCCATCATAATTACTTTTCCAATCTACCAAGACATTTTCATTTATTTTTTTCAGATGTTGTGTTGGTGCATCATATGATATAGTTAATGTATCATCCTTTGCAGCGAATTCTTTACTTTCATTAAATGAATGCCTCACATCTCTATTGTATCTATACAAATACAATGGCTTTTTTCGTACTATCTCACTGCATACTAATTCAGAATATATCCATGGCGAGTATGTTACATCAATACTTATATCATTATTATTGATGTGAATTGAATTTTCAGTATTAATTAGAAAAACACTTTCACTTTTATCTATCATTTTTTGAAGTGCAATATTTAGCATTGTATTCACATGTTCTGAAACTTTTAGACAATCTTTGTGATCATATATAGTGCCACCATCACCGTCTTTTCTTTTTTTACTAAATCTATCATTAAGTTTGTCAGCGATACCTCCAGCATAACACCAAACATTTGAATCAATAAAGCATTTTAGCCTAAATGTATCGTTTAGCCAACCGGCAATTGCATTTACCAAATTTTTGTCAATGCTTGAATGTGATAGAAAAATGTCAGTATTTACTTCTGGAAACCAATCCTTTTGTATTTTTGATCCATTAACAACATTATTGTCTATATATTCATTCAATGCGTTTTCTACGGCATTGCTTTGTGATTTGAGATGTTTTTCACCAATATTCTGATATTCTTGAAAAGATCTTGCTTGTGAATCAAAAAATGATTCATTAATTATTAAATTAAACCCTGCAAACATTATTTACCCTCCCATTTTAAATATCTATTTTTATGGCACCCTATTATTGCTATAAGCAGATATAAAATTATATAAATATATTATCATAAGAATAAGTAACTATCCAGACTATTATAATAAATATATCAAAATTTTAAATATCTGGTAAATATTGTATTTTTCGTTAACAAAATCCCAATCGTATTTGGTAACCATAATATTTAGAAGACCTTTTATTTTTAAAAAAATTAAAGACCACCAGACTAAAAGCTGTCAAGGGTTCCGTAGGAACAAAGCTTGCCCTTGACAGCTTGAATCAGAAAAGGAATCACCCCAAAAATAGAAATGGCTAGGAAAGATTCTTCACCTTTCCTAGCTTGTCTACTGAGTTTGCTACTCTCAAACCATCTTTATCAACTATTGATAGTCTATATCCCTGGTTGTCTACGTAGGCCATAAATTTATGAGCGTATACGGGATCGTTTCCTACATCAACTGCTCCACCACCATTCGCATTGCCGTTATCTATTCCAGCAAAGGATACCCCAGCGACTAGGCTAGTCAATAAACTTGTTATTGTTGCTATGGCTAGCATCTTTTTAAGTTTATTTCTTGGTCTACTTAATATCATATGTATTTCCTCCATTATATAAGGACTGGAATGATATCCAGTCCTTTGCTTGTACTTAGTTTAGTGCAGGTTACCATGATTCATGTTGACTGCCATTCTTTCCATCATTTCAAGTGCTTCTGGGGATACTTCATCGTCGTATCTATAGTTAGTCCTACTACTTGAGTTTGTACTATTTTCTGATACGCTTGGTGCGGTACAAGTTAGTTTATCCCTCCACAGGCCATTAGCATCTACATTGTACCCATCTGGTGTTCTACTGTTTATTAACATAACTCCATCGGCTCCTACATAGTAGTATGCCCCTTGCTCTGTTAGCGATTCAATCCACGAGTCTACCAACACCCCACCAGTGAATTGTCGGAAGACCCAGGTCCCATTCGATTGTGGTTCCCATTGCCCTAATGCTTTTACTGACTGTTGATTGTATGTCGCTGGCAGTGTTGTCTGTGATGTTTTTGTCTCCACAGGCCCAGATGCATAAGAAGTCATTGCACCACCAAATAATGATAATGACACTAAACCCGTTAAGATTAAAACTTTTCTTACTTGTTTTCCCATATTATTTCCCTCCTTTATAATAGTAACACACTATAATATTATGATATATAGTTGATTATATCACATATAGTGCATTATTTGCAACTTGTAGTATAATATAAGTTATATTACACGTTGTCGCTTTGATGAGAAAAATTTTATACGCTATACCAGGAGGTGAAATAGCGTATGAAACGACAACATCATGAAGAATACAAGAAGCTTGGATTAAATATTGCATACTATCGGAAAGAGCAAGGCCTGTCTCAAATGCAACTTGCCGATAAAGTTGATATAAGCCGTACACATATGTCCCGTATTGAAAATAACGACTGTGCAGTATCCCTTGATGTGATTTTTACCATCGCAAAAGTATTGAATATTCCGGTTGCTAAATTATTTGAGTTTCGCTAACACAGTCTCCTTGTCTAGTGGCAGGGAGGTTTATAAAATACTAATATAAAACAATTAAAAATACAGAAAGGATGTTCTTATGAGACAAACTTTTAAAGAAGAAGAAATAGTATGTATAAACTGGCATATTCTACGCACAATTTGGAGGCTCACATATGATAATAAACCGGAGAAAACAAAAATAACAAGTTTTTCATCTCTTCCACAGGGCAGAGATGGTAAGGGTATGAATTTCTTTAATCTTTTTGGAATTAAAGTTGAAAAAGCACATGACATAATGATATATAAGGAACAAGACGGTAAATACATGAGGAATAGGAATTTTGATTATAAAACGATTGAAGCATTAAGTAATAAAACAAATATTCCTAAAGATATATTTCTAGGCAAAAGGCTTATTTTACCCATAAATAATGATACTGAAATGAGCAATACCCTTAGAGTATTCGTTTCTAAGCGAATGAAACAAGATACTTATTGCCCTCCGTACAAACGTAGCTCCAACGAAATTAAAAAATATTTAACGAAATGTAAGTCTCAATTTGACAAAGGCGAATTGTCAAATGTAGATATGAGCCACGCTTTTTATTTTATCAAAAATGGTACTATATCTGATGAAAAGCAAGAGCATGTGAAAAAAATAACAGAAACTTTAAATAATGTATCTTATAAAGACTTATACGCTATAGAAAGCAAAAATCTTTATGAACTTTTAAGAGCATTAAAGAAACAAGAACAATTAGTAACCGCTATGATTATACATAAACAGAATTAATTTATATATAAAATTATTTATTTTTCCATGAATGCATTAATATATGGAAAAAATGTCACCTCTTATGGAAAGCATGCTGACCGTTATGGAAAAATAGCCTAAAGATAACCACTGACTTGGTTGTCTTTTTTTTATGTCTTATTTCCATAATATATAGATTATTATTATTATATCAGCTGAAACATACAAGAGAGGAAAAACAAGCGCTTGTCAATAATGTACAATGGCAAAGGAAAATAATACAAACGATATCCGAAATTTAGTTGGAGGTAATATCAGACGCTTAAGAAAAGCGAAAAAACTTACACAAGCAGAGTTGGCGGAGCGTCTGCACTATGTGGAAGCATCATCAATCTCGAATTTGGAGAATGGTCACTTAGATATTGGTATTTGCAAATTAGAAGAAATTAGCAAATACTTTGGTGTTTCAATATCGGATCTGTTCAAAAAAGCTGACACAGATAAAGATATCAAAGAAGTTCAAAATACAAAAGAATATAAGTTCATCTTAAAATTGATAGTTCTTATAAATGAAGAAATTAATACTCATATTCCTGAATCGTATCAAGAAGATTTTAGAAATGAAATATGTAACATGCTGAAATCAGTAGATGAATAATTATTTTACGATAGAAATTGCCGGAAAAACATTTTTTCGGCAATTTCTATGCTTTTGCATGCATTCTAGTTTGGCTTTTTAGGTGTTAAACTGACTATATCAAGAAGTACACATCATCTTTCAAAATGATGTTTTACATAGATAATGATGGGCTGTGTATACACCAGCCTGAATGAAAGGAGGTAAAAACATGACACCAGACAAGTTAAGCCTGAACTTATCGCTTTTGAATGGCGGTTCGGACTCTGCTATTCTCATCGGCTATTCTCCAATTATGGAGTATGATAAGGAGAACCGAAAACGGACTGATCGGCAGATTGGCATTTTATATGAAGTTGTCTTGGATCGTAACGGCTATGAAAAATTATCTGTTAAGGTAGGCGATTTGAAACCAGCTATTAGTATGGAAGCTTTACAAGACGCAAATGCTGTCCGTTGTACGTTCAAAGGCTTTAACGCTCGCTTCTACAAAGACTTCAGGAGCGGTGAATATCGGTTGACGGCTTCTTCCGATTCTATAATTTTGGTTAATGATGAGGATGAAGATTTGTTAGCTTAACTCAACTACATAGGTGGTTTGCCGAAAGCAGACCACCTCACTAACAAAGGAGGAATTTTATTTATGGAAAAGGCTATAAAAAAATTATTAGAGTTTTGGAATAGCAATTCATTAATGGATAAAGTACTTATAGTGCTTGCCATGGCCACTGTCATGGTTGGCGGAGGAATTATGGGTTATTACTTAGTAATAAAAATCCTTCCAATTATAGTGTTGATTACTCTGTTTGTCGGTTGGTGTGCTATCGACTATGCCCATGGTCAAAAAAACCAGCAAGACATGGTTCAACAGGAGGAAACAATGCGGTACATGGAGCTTTATGAGCGAGTAGCAAGGGCTATCCTGCCCATACTTATGGAATACAAAATGCCTTTAGGAATCATTCCTACGACAATAAATTCCATCTATTCTGCCGAGAAATATATCAGAGTTACCGACTTAGCTGAACCTATGCTAATTTATACCATAGAAAAAAAGGCTCAGTCTACAGTTGAAATGTCTGACCTAAAATCAGCAATTCAGAATCGTTTTAACCAAGAAGATTTCTGGCTCTACCTTGCAAGGATCGATCAAAGGGATTCTCAGTTCCTAAAGCTTTTCATACTGCCCATTAATTCAGAAAGTGCTAAAAATTGGGCTTTATCTGATATGAAAAACCAGTTTTCCAGTACCAGACCACAGAAGCCGGGGGATAGGAGGGATAAGGACTTTTGATAGAAATACAGATTATCCCGTTGGTGTATGACGAGGACATGTTGAAACTGCACCACTCCATTTATGTCCCCTGGGATATCACAAAAAATCCTCATATGGCAATTTCTGGGGTTACGGGCACAGGTAAGACCTATCTGGTCAAGCAGATACTAGCCAGAATAGGGCTATACCTGCCCACTTCCGAAATTACCATCTGTGACTTTAAAGGGGACGAATCTTACACTTTCCTCGAGAATTGCGAACGATATCACAGATTTGAAGCATGTATGACCGGGTTTGATGACTTTTATAATGGCTTTCTTCATCGGCAAGCAGGATTAGATACCAGTAGGACATTGCGTCTATTGATGTTTGATGAATGGAGTTCATTTTTAAATTTTTTAGACAAAAAGCAGGCGGATGAATATCGAAAAAATTTAGCGATTTTATTAAATTTAGGTAGGAGCTTCAATTTTCATATTCTATTATCTCAGCAGGTTTTATATGCCGAAGATTTCTCAAAGGCTCGCCAAAATTTCAATACTATTATTACGCTCGGTAATCCTGATAAGACGGTAGTTAATATGGTATATAGTGACTTTAGCGAAAATATAGACAATGACCGTGGGTTGGGCACTGGTTATATTTTGACCAACGGCTCAGACTTCCGAAAGATCGTAGTTCCTACCGTCACGAACATAGAAAAGATGGATTTTTACATTAAAAGGGCTGTGGAATATGGAACCTAACAGCCAAGACCTCGTGGGGTGGGGCGTGGCGGAGCCATAAGCCCCACCCCACGAAAGGGTTTTGGCTGGTGAGCCGTAAGGCGAGCCATACTCCCCAGCGTTATAATATGAGCATTTATCCCTCACTACTTGACTAAGTATCATAAAGCACCCCCCTGCTCATACCACTTTTTCAGAACAAACGTTCTAGCGAACGCACGTTTATTTTACAAAGGAGAAATCAACATGAGAAAAGTATCATCTTTCCCATTAATTTTAAACAACACTGAAAAGTATAAAGCCCCTTACTCTGCTACAGTCAAAAATTACGGTGGAAGAAAGAAGAAGCTAACCGTCTGCAAAAACAGGATAAGACAATCCGGTCTGAATGGTGCCTTTGATAACAGCACCAAAACCGATACGGCTGGTAAATCCCCACCTCCACCCCAAACGGGGCCAGACCCACCAGGCACCCAAACAGTCTGCAACAAGCCCCCTACCGATGAAGCAAAGAAACAACGTTTTGCGTGTAATCTCTCCCGTGCCAGGTCAACAATTTATGAATTGGCATTATGCAATAACTGGGAATGGTTTCTTACTTTTACCCTTGACCCGAAAAAATATGACCGATCTAAATTGAAGATATTTCATAGAGATTTAGCACGGTTCATTCGAAAATACAGGGAAAGGCACAAGATAAATGTAAAGTATCTCCTAGTCCCCGAACAGCATAAAGACGGTATTAACTGGCATATGCACGGTTTTCTAATGGGCTTACCAGAAGAGCACTTACGGCAATTTACACTGGAAGAACAACTTCCATACTACATACGCTATAAACTACTAAAGAATGAACCTGTTTATGACTGGGAAGCGTACAGAAAGAAATTCGGCTTCTGTAACCTCGAACCGATACGGGATTTAGAAGCCAGTGCAAAATATGTAACCAAATACATTTCAAAATCCATGGATAACGGAATTATAGAATCTAAAGGCCATTTATACTATGCTTCACAAGGCCTTAACCGGGCAGAAGTAACCGTTAGCGGATACTATGATCCACAACAGCAAGTAGATTTCGATTTTGAAAATGAGCATGTACTATTAAAATGGTATGAAAGTGACGAACAACCAGAGACTTTTGTCCATGCTGATGAAAGGATTCATCTCCTAAGAGAAAAAAGAAACAAGCAGTTTCCTATCAACACCAGCCGTAAAGGTACGGATTTTGAGCCACAATGGGACCCTGAAACAGGGGAAATATTCAAGAATCCTTTTGATGATCCTGAATCTTTTACAATATTTTAAATGAATGGAGGTTTGCAACATAAAAGAAATATATGTAACTGCGACTGAATTATCAAAGATAACCGGGGGACCACTCCCACAAATTATAGATGAAATAAAAAACGGAAGAATTAAAGCTACAGTTTCACAGAAAAATGGAATGACGATTCCACTTTCTCAATTTTACCCTAATTCCTGGGTTTACATAGAATAGATTAGATTAAACAATTTTAAAGGCCTTTAATTTTGAATATAACAAATACAAAATTGCTAGTTACTTAGCACCGAGTAGGTGATAATAATTGTGTATTTTTAACAATAAATTAGATGAAACACAACAAAATAGATGGATATATTTGTCTAAATGTGATATAATGGACTTAAGTACAGAAGAGCTTCTCGAATTAATTGACATGAAAAAACAACTTAAAAAAGAGAATGCCATTCTACAAGAGCACATTGAAAACTTTTACCATATCTGGACAAATGACAAAGGAGTTTTTCTTTCGTATCTTCCTGATTCCACAAAACCAAAAGGGCGAAAGCCCGTTACCGCTACAACGAAAGAGAAACTGGAGCGAAAGATCATCAACTTTTATCTGGAACAGCAACAGCAGGAAGAAAGCCAGAAAGAACAGGGACGGTTATCCACCGTAAGGAATATCTATCCTTTATGGCTGAATATCAAAGGTCTAGAAACAACCGCCACAAGCTATATCAGACGCATAGACAATGACTGGAACGCTTATTATACTAACGACCCTATCATTGACATGGATATTCGAACCTTTACAAAAGCCACACTAAAGGAATGGGCATTAAATATGGTCAGGGACAAAGAACTAACCAAAACCCAGTATTATAACATGTCCATGATTATCCGCCAATGCCTTGATTATGCCGTTGACCATGAACTTATCCCCCTAAATCCCTACAATCAATTTACTGTAGACAAAAAGCTGTTAAAGAAAGTTAAACAGCCAGAAGATGGGACACAGGTATTTCTCACCAATGAACGTCCATTGATTGAGTGTGAAGCATGGTTAGACTTTAAGGAAAGGGGCTGTACTTCTGCCCTTGCCGTTCCACTAGCCTTTCAGTTAGGCGTACGCTTGGGAGAGCTTGTGGCAATAAAGGAATCAGACATTTCCCCGGACGGAAAATACCTACATATTCAACGAATGGTTCAGAAGCAGGAACGGCAACGCCCAGACGGATCATGGTATCCTGCCAGATGGGAAGCCGTGGAGCATACAAAATCCTCCGCTGGTGACCGTATGATTTATCTTACTAAAGAAGCAAGACGTATCATCAAAGTAATTCTTGATTCCAACAAAGAGAACGGCTTCTATGATGATGGCTTCCTATTTATCCATGGTGGAAAGCGAATCAATCCCCG
>NZ_DAMAUN010000014.1:0-86894 GCF_032078915.1 Lacrimispora sp.
CAGTAATCAGCGGTACATCTTCGTCAATCATTGTATAGCCGAGCAATAAATCAGGCTTCATAATCTGATTCAACCGAACTGGATTATTGCGGTATTCCTCTGGCGTTATTCCAAATGCGCTTTTGAATGTTTTTGTAAAATGCTCATGGCTATGAAAGCCATATTCAAGGGCAATATCCAGTATGCGCCTGCCCTTATCATCGAGCGTTTCACATGCCCTTGCAAGCTTGCGCATTTTAACGTACTCATTTACAGGACGCTTCACAAGGCGGGTAAACAGGCGTTGAAAATAGAATGGCGAAAGAGCGGCAATCTTTGAAAGCTCTTCCGGCGAATAGCTTTGTGCTAAATTGTCTTCAATGTGATCAAGTACCTTTTGGATTGATTCCCATGCGTGCATAATAAAACCTCCGTTATATATTATTATTTACTATGCTTTAATTCTATATAATAAATAAATTGCCCGCTTGTCTGTCAATGCTCTTTTTTGATTCGGTCCATGTAACAAAGACATATAGTTTCATCAATCAATAATATCACATTGCGATAAGTCATATCGTAATGTTAGCCTTAAGATTCATATTTGGAAAAGGTATAGAGATAAAAACAAGCGGTCAATAGATGGTAGAACTATCTCTTCTTTCATGCTATTTACCTAATCATATGAAAAAATTAATGCATCCCTTAATGCTTCTTAATCATTCTAAGAAAGAATATTAATAATTGGAATAATGAAACTATATGATGTATAATAACATGAAATAATTGTTGTGCATTCAGTTAAGGGGGAATCTATATGTTTGAGTTCCAAGATTTTGATTATTTGACCGATGGAGAAATTGATTTAAAGATTGAAGAAAAAGCACCATCTAATGAGGAAAAGGGCTATGTACCTGTATATAAATACAGAATTACATTACATAAATCAGACGATGACATAGGTTCTATTGACATTCGGATCGGGAACAATGAAAACTTGTACTACGGGGGGCATATTGGCTATATGATTAAAGAAAGTTATCGAGGAAATAGTTATGCGTCAAAGGCGTGTAAAATCATCAAAAATGTAGCGGTTGCACACGGGATGAATAGACTTATTATAACATGCAATCCAGACAACCTGCCATCCAGAAAAACCTGCGAAAAGGCAGGACTTAAACTTAAAGAAATAGTAAATTTACCACCATATAATGAGATGTACGAAAGAGGAGAGCGGCAAAAGTGCATATATGAATGGATTTTAGGATAGCTGTTATTTCAATTCATTGTATATTTTGAATTAAGGGAACTTTTTAGTGAGTTCCCTTAATAAATGGCAGATAATCAGCACTAACAGCAAATTTTGATGTAGAAAAGAAGCTTTTAAACCAGTCCCTTAAGGGGCTTATTTTATGCCAGAGAGGCCGGAAGGAGCATTTATGAGCAACATTATAAAAATAAACCCTAGTATTTACAATGAAATCTTGTATTTACCAGGGTAAAATAATGGAGACAACAGGGCTCGAACCTGCGACCCTTTACACGTCAAGCAAATGCTCTCCCAGCTGAGCTATGTCTCCATAGGAGCATTGTAACTGAAAACCTGAAAAAAGGCAAGCGAAATTCTTTCATAAATTTGAAGATTTTACAGCAGCCAATCCAGTTGATCGCACCTGCTTTGAAGCTCCATAAAAAACTTTGATACGTGGTATCCATCCATGAGGGCATGATTAGCCAGGATTGATACCGGTATCTTTAAATTTCCCTCTGACTTAAAATACTTCCCCCAGGTAATACGGGGATTGCTGTCTGCAGGAATCGGAACTGGTTGAATGATAGACGTATAGCTCACCCATGGAAGGCTGGAAAAGTAAAAGAGCTGATCTTCGTCTTTCCCGTCTGAAAGAGACTGGGATTGTCTGGCCATTTCCTGCCGCTGCTTCCCATCCTTTAGATAGGCGTCAAAGGGCAGCCGGTCGTCTGCGGTGCAGTAACAATAGTTTTCGCCTTCTAAGGCCAGAGTATAGGAAGGAATGCAATGGTCATATTCGATGATTCCATCTCCATGAATGCGGTGGCGGAATTCCGGGATAGAGTTGGCTGCCTGGGCGGACGCATAAAGGAATGTCAAATAAAAGGGCAGTTCCTTTTCTTTCATGGCGCTCATAAAATATGTAATGTCCAAATTTACAGTCATACCTACGTATGGGTAAGCGAATTTGCGGAAAAGGTTAAATTGATCTTTTCGCAGATAATGTTCCATGTCAAGATATTGATAACTCATAAAACATACCTCCTAATTTTATAAACCAATTGCGGCATAGAGCCTTAGGAAATGCGCAGGTAATATGCGCAATCATGATACAAAAAAAACCGGAAACCTTATAAAATAATAAGGAAAACCGGCATTCTTAAGTATATTGTCAATCCGAGTAACAGGATCTGAACTGTTATCCCGTACAAAAAACTGTAAATTCAAGCTTTTTTTGACGTGTGTATCATCTGTCTTCAAGCTTGTCTTCAAAATTAGTATAATAGAATAATGGAAAGGAGTCAATAGTGTCGTGTACAAACTTATCTGACTTCAAATATCTTGCTCCACAAGTAAGACACTTATAGAAATTTGGTGCTTCGTTCTTATTTAGCTAGAGTTTTGGAATTGCCGTATTTTCAGACTGCGCAATAGAAGCAACGCATCTATTATATTTTTCTTGTGCTATTTACACACACCACCTTTCTAATTAATAAAATAAACACTAACCGTAAGGACAGTGGTGCATGTTAATAGTTACAATATTTAATTTCTAAATGAAAGCACGGATTTATAGATTGTCGTATCATATGAGTCAAGTGCATTATGAAAACGTAAGATTCCTTATTCTATGCGGGATAATAAAATGCCGTTTGATATATCTCCTCCGATTTCACTATAAAAATAGCGAAGCAAAAGGTGCTTGACAAAAGTGTATAGCAACCATATACTATTAATATGGAAGAGATTAAAAACAACAAACATAAAATTGCATATGAATCTTTAGATTTGGCGTTTGCTCTAATGGAACTAGATAAAAAGACACGTTACTATGGAACGGATGTGCCAATTTTTCACTCTGAAATACATGTAATAAAGGCGATATACGAACATCCATGCATTCACGTGGGTGGTCTGGCGGATATTCTAGGCGTGACAAAAGGGGCTGTTTCGGAAATAATCAAAAAACTGGAGAGAAAGGCTCTGGTTATAAAGGAAGTTGATGAGCTGAATTTATCTAGATATTCACTGAGCCTATCGAAAAAAGGGGAAAAAGCTCATAAAATCCATATGCATTACCATGCTATTTTAAATGGTGTCGTGGAAACTGAGCTGCAAAATGCCACTGAGTCTGAATTGAATTTTTTGTCAAGCTTCTTGTTATCCCTTATAAGCAGGATTGAAAATTTCGATGAAAATATTGTTGAATAAAATTTTTGCACAAGTGTATGGTAACTATACACATTTTTATTATAATTAGGTTAGGAGTAACTAACATGAAAAAGAAAAGAATATCAGAAGCAGATATTACTACTGATAATATTGAAACTAATGAGCGGAGATATAGACAAATGCTTCAAACTAACGAGAGGATTTTCGGTGCTATTTATAATTCCTTTGCTTCGTATGCTCCCCTTGGTTTTTATCCATATGCATATTCAATGCTTCAACAATACAATCCTATTGACAACGTGGAGGAAAATAATAAAATTGAAGAACTTTTAAAAAAGCAAGATGAATAAATCATTATATCAAAGAGTAAGGAAACCATACACATTTTGCGTATGATTATCGTAAAAGGGGGATGGACAGCGGTGTATCAGAATATGCATTGTCATTCAAGAAAAAAACTTAGTCCTTCAAAGGAAAATTATTTAAAAGCTATATATAAGTTATCCGAAACAGAACAAGCAGTACGCTCAATTGATCTTGCTGTCTATTTAGGAGTTTCTAAACCAAGTGTTAATAATGCTGTGACCATATTGCAAAAGGAAGGATTAGTTATTAAACCTTTACGTGGGGAAATCTATCTCACAGATGAAGGGTATAACCAAGGGAAAATCATTATATCTAAATTTCAACTAATAAAACAATTCTTAGTTACCTGTTGTAATGTTAATGAGCGGATAGCGAGTGAAGATGCTTGTAAAATGGAGCATCTTATCAGTGACGAAACTACGTTTGCTTTAAAAAATATTTTAATTAACAATAAAGCGCCGTTCCTCAAACAATAAATAGAAGAGTGTATTTACTCTTCCGAATTATTTTACTTGTCTAATATTTTTAGACTTTCTAATCTTATTTAAATGTGCAATTGATTTCTGGATTCAGTTACATAATATTTCTTGTACTGGCTGTAAGTGTGATGCAGGTTACCTTCACTACCAAATGAATATCCTAATCGATGCAGCTCAGCACTTTCTGATTTTGTAATTTCTACGATTGTAAAAACCTTCTTTCTTAATATGTATTTCCGTAAAATACGGTAGCTGGCTAAGTAGGAATTGAACCTACGACATCCTGTTTAGCAGACAGGCGCTCTAATCGACTGAGCTATTAGCCAAGAAGATACCAATGGCAACGCTGCTAGAATTTGTAACGCTGCTATTAATTGACTGTTCCGGAGTTTGAATTAACTGATAAATTTGGTGGAACAGCGGTTATGGTGAAAGAAAAATAAAATGCTGATTTGAACCGCTTATCGTCAATTCAGAAACGGTGCAAAACACTTGGCTTCTTTTCTTTTTTAAAACCTTAAGAATATATCGATAAGGTCGATTATAAATATGTAGTATTATAAAAGGAAATGTGAGGTGATAAGATGAATGAAGAAACATTAGTATTTGGTAAAGGTATTAAAATTTGGAGCATCATCTGTATCGTTTTAAGCACACTTGCTTTAATTGTCAATTGTACGTTGGGATTTTTTGATTTGGCTGTTATAGGTGCCGCTGTCTGCGCAGCTTATATACTGTTGTTAATTAAGAAAAGAAAGATTGCTTTTTATGCCATTGTAGTTTTTACAATAATTATAATAGTTCTAAATGTGGCAATACATGATGTAGGTATTATAACCTCATTATCCGGTTTGATAAATCCTATCGTAACATTTGGCTTTCTATCAAAATACTGGAAACAGATGGAATAGGTTAATGCTCATAGGCGTACTGCCCGATCTATTTAGCAGAAGTCAGAACATACATGTCTATACCTGTGTACAGAGTAGAGAATTCAGAGAATATTGAAGCGAAGAGTAATAAGGTGATTATATAGAAGCAACTATCTAAAACGGTGGTTGCTTTTTTATTACGAGTAAAACAGTTTTTTATGAAAATACGGCTTGAGAGAGATATTTCAAAGAAGAAGTGAGAAAAAAGAAGATATTTTCATGCTCTCAGAATTGTGATAAAATAATAATAATATGACATCGGAGGCTGATGTTAAGGTAAGGGTTTTTCACTAGCCTCCAATTAGAAGGGACGATAGAAAATGCATATAAAAAAAGGTAATAAAATAATGCCTCCTCCTTGGCTGGCTTACCCAAAGATTGAACGATACTCAATTGGTTGGCGCATGGGTTATGGAGAGGATTACATGATTCGATTTTCCACTTGGTGGGATACCCTTTCCCAAGAAGAACGAACGGAGTACCAGACCTTATTTCCAGAACCAGTCACTTGGAAAGGCTGGTGGGAAGATGATGATACCAATCAAGTACTAACACATGAAGAATTTAATATTCCCTTATGGCAGCAACTTGGAGTGCCTAAATATACTCTAACACAACTCCAACAGAAGGTTGCCAATGGTAAGCGGCATGACTTATGCCTGTTTTGGGGGCACCAACCGTCAAAAGATGGAAGTATCACCAAAAGCTGTTTCAGTCAATGGTGGATAGAGGAATTCTGCTCTTTAGCTCAGAACTACTGTTGCATGGAACAATTTATGATGGAACAGAAAGCAAAACTGTTTGGAGACAAGGAAATAGGGCAACAGATTATTGAGATTCAAAATCCCAATCAAATTAAGACGCTTGGACGAAAAGTCCGAGGTTTTGATCAAGCGCTATGGGATAAGACCAAATATTCCATTGTACTTAATGGAAACTGGTGCAAATTCTACCAGAACCGAGCTTTAAGGGACTTTTTGCTATCGACTGGCGACAGTGTTTTGGTGGAAGCAAGCCCTTATGATGCGATATGGGGAATTCGACTCTCTGCTGACTCCTCTGATGCACAGAACCCGTTGAAATGGCGCGGACAAAACCTATTGGGATTTGCGTTGATGGAAGTGAGAGATGAGCTTCGCAGGATTACACAAAATGAATCCCTTTGCGATTGGAGCATGCTAGATCAGTGAATAATCTAATAACACTTTTTTATATAGAAAACAATTAAAGCAGCCTTTTCGGCTGCTTTTTAAATACAAGATTTGATCTGAAGTGAGGTGACTGCAATGTCGTTTTATTTTCCGATAATATCAAGCGATATCGAGGGAAGGAATATCAATCGGAGTAACAGGATTTGAACCTGCGACCTCTCGGCCCCCAGCCGAGCGCGCTACCAAGCTACGCCATACTCCGTTTTCTTGACACATATGGTATTATAGCAGAAAGTTTCCGATTGGTAAAGTATATTTCTTGAAAAAATTTCAAATTTAATATATTATGGTAAGGAGACGATTATATAGGAAGAAAAATAGGTGAAGATAGATGAAGCCAATTGTAAGCTTTGATGTAGATATGACACTGCTGGACCATAAAGACTGGACAATTCCTGCCAGTGCCTTGGAAACCATTGAAAAATTGAGGGAAAATTATACCATCGTACTAGCAACAGGCAGAGACATGGATTCTATTTTCAGCACTGCAATCCGGGATGAGGTAAGACCGGATGCGGTCATCCATCTCAATGGGACGAAGGTAACTGTGGGAGATAAGGTTATTTATGAACATACTTTTGATAAGGTACTTCTGAGAAATATTCTGGCCTATGCGGAGAAAACTCCTTACAGCGTTGGAACTACCGTTGGGGAATGGGATTATTATGTAAATCCCGAAGTGGTAAAAAGACATGATGCAACGCTTTGGGGAGAATGCGGAAGAAGATTTGAAGATCCCAAAAAGCTTATGGAGCTTGAAGTGAGGACCATGGCCTATATTGGAGATGAGGCTGGAGCAAAAGCCATGGAGGAGGAATTTCCGGAAATACATGTACATATGTTTGCTGATAAACGGGGAGCAGATGTGGTGGAACGGAAGGCTTCAAAAGCCATGGGCCTGATGAGGCTCTGCGAATATTATAAAATACCTCTTACGGATACAATAGCATTTGGAGACAGCATGAATGACTATGATATCATTAAAATAGCAGGCAAGGGAATTGCCATGGGCAATGCCATGACTGAATTAAAGAAAGCGGCCGATTACGTCACGGATCCTATTGATCAAGAGGGAATTAAAAATGCCTGCCTCCATTATGGAATGATCCGGCAGGAGGATTAAAAATGGCAGAACATTACGATATACTTGTGATCGGCGGAGGTCCAGGCGGATATACAGCTGCTATAAAAGCCGCTGGTCTGGGACTTAAGACCGCCATTGTAGAGAAGGAGAGACTGGGAGGAACCTGTATTAACAAAGGCTGTATTCCTACAAAGGCCTTGCTTCATGCCTCCAGTATTTTTGAAACTCTTCAAAACAGCGATGAATTCGGGGTATCCACAGATTTTATTTCTTTTGATTTTAAAAAGATGCAGAATTATAAAAAACGTTCTGTAAAAGCGTATCGCAAGGAAGTGGAGGAGCTAGTTAAAACAGCTGGGATAGACATCATTTGCGGAACAGCAACCATACGCCGGGGGCGGACCGTAGAGGTGAACGGCCTGGAAGGCAAGGATTATTATGAGGCAGATCACATCATCATTGCCACCGGGGCAAAATCGGTAATGCTAAAGATTCCGGGAGCGGACCTTCCCGGGGTGTTGACCAGTGACCGCCTGTTAGCTTCTGATACATGGAATTACGACCGCCTCACGATCATTGGCGGCGGGGTGATCGGGGTGGAGTTTGCCACCATTTTCAGCGCCCTCTGTTCCCACGTGACTATATTGGAGAGCAAAGCCCATTTATTAGGGCCTATGGACTCAGAAGTATCCCAGGCCCTGGAAGAGGAACTTAAAAGAAAAGGAATCGCGATCCATTGCAGGGCAAATGTTAAGGAGATCCGGGAGGAGTCCAATCAAGGACTGACTTGTATCTTTGAAGTGAATGGAGTAGAACAAACCATCCGCTCCGGACAGGTCCTCATGGCAGCCGGACGGGCTCCTTATCTGGATGGACTGATGGGACCGGATGTGAATCTTGAGATGGAAAATGGCCATCTGAAAGTAGATTCAGAATTCAGGACCAGTGAGCCGGGGATTTATGCCATCGGTGATGTAGTGGCTGACATCAAGCTTGCCCATGTGGCGGCCGCACAGGGGACATATGTAATAGAAAAGATTGCAGGAGTTGAACATACTACACGGCTTTCTGTGGTGCCCAACGGTATGTTTGTCAAGCTCCCTGTGGTACCGAGCTGCATTTATACGGAACCGGAAATCGCCTCTGTAGGGCTTACCAGGGAGGCGGCTATCGCCTGCAGCATGAAGGTGAGATGCGGACGCTATTCCATGAGCGGAAACGGAAAATCCATTATAGCCAGGGAGCAGAATGGATTTATCCATCTGGTATTTGAAGAATATTCCGGTACTCTTGTGGGAGCCCAGATCGTATGTCCCAGGGCAACCGATATGATCAGTGAGATGGCGACGGCTATTGCGAACGGTCTGACAGCAGAACAGCTTATGCTTGCCATGCGCGCACATCCTACCTACAGCGAAGGAATCGGTGCTGCTATAGAAAATTATTATGAAACCAAAGGAGAGATAAAGCGATGATTCAGGAAAGACTGGAACAGTTAAGAAAACTGATGGCGGAGCACCATATGGATGCTTATATGATCCCAACCTCGGATTTTCATGAATCCGAGTATGTGGGAGAATATTTTAAATGCAGGGAATTTATAACCGGATTCAGCGGATCAGCTGGTACGGCTGTAATTACGAAAGATGAAGCAGGTTTATGGACCGATGGCCGTTATTTTGTACAAGCAGGCAAGCAGCTTGAGGGGACCGGAATCACCCTGCAGAGAATGGGACAGCATGGAGTTCCTGAGATCGGGGAATATCTGGATCAGGTGCTTTTGGAAGGCGGCTGTCTGGGGTTTGACGGACGGGTGGTAAACTGCCAGCTGGGGCAGGACTTAGAAAAGCTTCTGGCCGAAAAACATGTGACCCTGGCTTATCAGGAAGACCTGGTGGATGTTTTGTGGAAAGAACGTCCGAAACAGTCGGCGGAACCGGTATGGATCCTTGAGGAAAAATACAGCGGAAAATCTTCTGCACTAAAAATAGAAGAATTAAGAAGCCAGATGAAGAAGGAAAAGGCAACCATTCATATCCTTACATCTCTGGATGACATTGCATGGCTTTTAAATATCCGCGGAAATGATGTGGAATGCAATCCGGTAGTTCTTTCCTATGCAATGATAACCCTGGACCGTGTCTATCTTTTCATCAATGAAAAGGTGTTAAAGGATGAAGTGAAAGCTTACTTAAAGGATCTTTCTGTAACAATATGCCCTTACAATGACATTTACACAGCAGTTTCACAGTTAAGAGATCAGAAGGTTCTAGTAGAAACAGGTAAGACCAATTATGCCATTGTAAAAAATCTTGACAGCTCCAACCGCATCATTGATAAAATGAACCCCACCGCCCTTTCAAAAGCCATGAAGAATCCGGTGGAAGTGGAAAATATGAGAAAAGCTCACATTAAGGATGGCGTAGCCATGGTAAAATTCATCTATTGGCTGAAACAGAATGTGGGAAAAGAAACGATCACAGAGGTCAGCGCCCAGGAGTATCTGGATCATCTGCGTTCCGAACAGGAGGCGAACCTGGGACTGAGCTTTGATACGATTTCCGCCTATGGCGCCAATGCAGCGATGTGCCATTATAAGGCCACAGCGGAAAGTGATGTGAAGATAGAGCCTAGAGGGCTTTATCTGGTGGATTCAGGCGGACAGTATTATGAAGGAACGACTGATGTGACCAGAACCATTGCAGTAGGGCCGCTGACAGAGAAAGAGAGAGAGCATTTTACTCTTACTGTTATCAGCATGCTGCGCCTGGGAGCGGTGAAATTCCTATACGGATGCCGGGGACTGACCCTGGACTATGTAGCAAGGGAACCGTTCTGGAGCCGTGGCATTAATTATGACCACGGGACCGGTCATGGAGTAGGATATCTGCTAAATGTCCATGAGCGACCCAATGGGATCCGGTGGCGCATGGTACCGGAGCGCCAGGATAACGGTGTTCTGGAGGAAGGCATGATCACTTCTGACGAGCCTGGAGTATATATTGAGGGCAGTCACGGCGTCCGTACAGAGAATCTGATCGTTAGTAAGAAGGCGGAAGAGAATGAGTATGGACAATTTATGGAATTTGAATTCCTGACCATGGTTCCTATTGATCTGGAAGCCATTGATCCCTCCATTATGACCGAACATGATGTGAAGCTGTTAAATGATTATCACAAAGCCGTTTATGAAGCCCTTTCCCCGTATTTTACAGGAGAGGAAGCAGTGTGGCTGAAAGAGAATACAAGAACTATTTAGATAATATAACCAGGCAGAACCGTAGATTATGGTTCTGCCTTTTTTTGATTGTCCGCGTTTGCTTTAAGCCGCAATAATATGGGAAAAACCGCTTCCAGATCTTCTTTGCTTAAGTTTCTCATCAACGCAGCGGCTTCCCTTAAAAGAGGCTGATCTTTTCTTTCCGTTTTAAAAAATTCTATGGGAGTAATTTCAAGATAATCGCAGATTTCAAAAAATTGTTTCATAGATGGCATGGAACGTCCTGAAGAAATTCCCTGGATATAGCTCTTATTTTTTCCCAAATCCAGGCTCATTTGATATTCTGAGATATTTTTTTTCAAGCGAAGCTCCGTGATTCGATTCCTGACAAACTGTTCATCCAACATTATCACCTCTAGGTTAATCATAAAGGATATTCTGCGCAGATGCTACGTATTGTATGCGTAATAATGGCAGAAAAACAGGTTGCATATACGGATGAAAAGCGTTATCATATACCTTATACGAATGGAAAAGAAGCGGGATGAATGATTCCGGCAGGTACAGGGGGAAGGATCATGGCAGGTAATTCAGGAAGGCGGTTCGAAAGGTGGAATTCGGTGAACGAGCATGAGTTCTTCCGTTATGATGAGACGGAGCAATTGTACAGAAATATAAACTTATTTAAAGATACGGTTTTATTTGAATATTCTTATGTAGATAAGAGACTATATCTGTCACCAAACGCCAAAGGACAGATAGATTTGCTGAATTTTGAACGTATTCTTATTAAGCATAGAAGCAATGCCCCCCAAGATGGAGAGATCCGTTCGTTTGAATTCTGTCTGGGAAAATCGGGGGAACCATATCACTGGTGCAGTTGCAAGCTAACTGCTCAATGGGAGGATCAGACAGAAAGCCCGGTCAAGCTTATTGGAAAGCTTCAGGATATTACCGGACTTAAGGCAAGGGAAGAGCAACTGTTACTCCAGTCCTTAAAGGATGGACTCACCGGTTTATACAATAAAATGGCCTTTAAATACCGGGTAGAAGAGAAATTAAAGTCCGGCGGACCAGGTTGGCTCTGCATGATCGATATAGATAATTTCAAGGAAATCAATGACTGCTTCGGCCATCTGGCCGGCGACCGGATCCTGATGCAGGTAGGCGGAATGCTCTGTGATATTTATCCGGATCCGGATCTGGTGGGCAGGGCAGGCGGAGATGAGTTTGTTGTTTTTACAACCAAAGATAACGTCCAGGAAAGAGCGGACAATCTGTTGGATCGAGTAGAAAAGATCATACCGGAAGAAAAGTGGCACGTTTCTGTCAGCATTGGAATTGCTCCCAGCACCGGAAAGCGCGGGGAGGATTATCAAAAGCTGTTTTCCAAAGCGGACCAGGCCATGTATCAGGCAAAACAGAATGGAAAAAACCGGATTGCTTTTTTTTATGAAGATTGATGATTTGGGAATTATGGTGATTGATGATTTAGGAATTATGGTGATGGATTATATAGAATGGAAAGGTAAAATGGGGCAGGAGATGTTTATCCTGTCCCATTTTATTTATGCTATTCCTGCTCGGAGGGTAAATCTACCAGTGTGTATTCACATTGGATTGCTGGGAGAAACTTATCCAGAAGATCCTCGGTTTTAAACTTTAAGCTGGAGGTATTTATGCAGGGGTGGCAGCCAAAGAATTCCTGAGATAGCACATCCTTGTCAATCAGCAGCCTGACACGGCGGTTTTTATCGTTCATAAGCCCAAGGACTGAAACAGAACCGGGGGTGATATCCAGGAATTCTTCCATGAATTCCGGTTCTGCAAAAGAGAGTCTGGCCGAGCCGATTTGCTTAGAAAGGGCAGCAGTACGGAACTTCTTTTCGCCAGGCAGCAGCAGGAGATAGAAATCAGTTTTCTGAGCATTGCGGAGAAATAAATTTTTGCAGATTTCTATTTTTAACAGCGCATCAACCTCCCGGCAGGCTTCTATGGTTGGGAGTGGGGAGTGATCTACACGCTGATAGGATATATTTAGTTTATCCAGTAGGTCATAGGTGCGGACTTCCTTGGGAAGACGTCCGGTTAAATCATTGGGACGCCCATTATAAAGGGTTTCATCCAGGTAAAAGGTATCGTTTGTATGAACCATGAGTTGCACTTCCTTTTGTCTTTTTATGATTTATTATATATGAGAGGAGAAAAAATTCAAGTATTTCTTGAATGTGTGGAAGTATTTAGTGGTTTTGGAGGTGGAGATGTATTATAATAGATGAGAATAAAAATGGAAGCTAAAGACCCGGCGGAAAGGTAGGATTGGAAGTATTTTTTGAGGAGGCCGGGATTTTATTATGTAAAGGGATTAAATTAGGAATGGATTAAAGATTTGAAAGAGATTAATAATAGGAAGAGTTTAAAGATAGGTGAGTTTAAAAATAGGAAGGTAGATTGCATATATGATAGATAACCGGTTGAAGAAAGAGAAATTCAGAAGTGATAGAATGGCAAAAGGCAGTGATAATAGGAAGATAGAGGGGAAAAAGGGTAAGGAAAGCGGCTGGAGCGGTAGTAAGACCGATAGTAGGAATGGCAGTAGGAACGGTAGCAGCATGGGTGGTAGGAGCGATAGTAAGAGAGATAGTAAGACTGATAGTAAGACCGATCGTAGGAATGGCAGTAGCATGGGTGGCAGTAGCGACAGTAAGAGCGATAGTAAGACTGACAGTAAGACCGATCGTAGGAATGGCAGTAGGAATGGTAACAGCATCGGCAGCAGGAGCGGTAGTAAGAACGATCGTAGGAATAGCGGTAGGAACGGCAACAGCACTGACAGCAGGAACGACAGTAAGACCGATCGTAGGAACGGTAATAGTATCAGCAGCAGAAGCGTCAGTAAAACCGATAGTAGGGACGGTGGTAGGAACAGCAACAGCATTGGCAGCAAAAGCGTAAGTAAGGCTGATAGTAGGAATGGCGGTAGGAACAGTAACAACATCGACAGCAGGAACGGCAACAACGCGGGCGGCAGTAAGTCCAATAGTAGGAACAGCGGCAGGAATGACTATGGCACTGACAGCAGGGACAGCGGTAGGACTGGCTATGGCACTGACAGCAGGGACAGAGGCAGGACTGGCTATAGCACTGACAGCAGGGACAGAGGCAGGACTGGCTATGGCACTGACAGCAGGAACAGTGGTAGGAACAGCTATAGCACTGACAGCAGGAACAGTGGTAGGAATGACTATGGCACTGACAGCAGGAACAGCGGCAGGAATGGCTATGGCACTGACAGCAGGAACAGCGGTAGGAATGGCTATGGCACTGACAGCAGGAACAGCGGCAAGAACGGCTATAGCACTGACCGCAGGAACAGCGGCAGGAACGGCTATAGCACTGACCGCAGGGACAGCAGCAAGAACGGCTATAGCACTGACAGCAGGGACAGCGGCAAGAACGGCTATGGCACTGATAGCAGGAACGGCGGCAGGAACGGCTATAGCGCTGACAGTAGGAACAACAGCAGGAACGACAGTAGTATTGGCAGTAAGAAAGGGCATAGTGGAAATATGCCTAATAGGACAAGTAGAGAAAAAAGATCCTCATCCAAATGTCCGGTATCCCGTATATGCGGAGGTTGTCAGCTTTTGGACATGCCTTATGAAAAACAGTTGGAACAGAAACAGAAATATCTGGAAAAATTGCTGAAGCCATATTGCCACGTTGCGCCGATTATTGGGATGGAGAATCCTAATCATTATCGCAATAAGGTTCATGCAGTATTTGACCATGACAAAAAAGGAAATCCGGTCTCAGGCGTATATGAGGCGAACTCCCATAGAGTTGTTCCGGTAGAAAACTGTATGATCGAGGACCAGAAGGCGGATGAGATTATCGGGACTATTCGAGGTATGTTGAAGTCCTTTAAGATACGTACCTATGATGAGGATTCGGGGTATGGATTATTGCGTCACGTACTGATACGAAGGGGATTTACCACAGGAGAGGTCATGGTTGTTCTGGTGACCGCCTCACCGATTTTTCCTTCCAAGAATAATTTTGTGAAAGCGCTGAGGGAGAAACATCCGGAGATCACTACAATTATACAGAATGTAAACGGCAGGGAAACAAGCATGGTGCTGGGAGATAAGGAACATGTGCTGTATGGGAAAGGATACATTGAGGACATTCTGTGTGGCTGCCGTTTCCATATTTCTTCCAAATCTTTTTATCAGGTAAATCCGGTGCAAACGGAGATTCTCTATAATAAAGCCATTAAGGCCGCAGGGCTCACTGGTAAGGAACGAGTAGTTGATGCTTATTGCGGGATTGGTACCATAGGTATCGTTGCCAGCAAGTATGCAAAGGAGGTTATTGGGGTTGAGCTAAACCGGGATGCTGTAAGGGATGCAGTGGAAAATGCCAAGATCAACGGTATTAAGAATGTCAAGTTCTTCTGTAATGATGCGGGAAAATTTATGGTAAATATGGCGGAAAACGGAGAGCATGTGGATGTAGTGTTTATGGATCCGCCTAGGAGCGGAAGCACGGAGGAATTTATTGATTCCGTAGCGAAAATGAAACCGGATAAGGTTGTTTATGTGTCTTGCGGGCCGGAGACGCTGGCAAGGGATTTGGAGTATTTTAAAAAGAAAGGGTATGAGGCGAAAATGGGATGGGGTGTGGATTTGTTTCCAGCGACCGAGCATTGTGAGATTTGCGTCGAAATTTGTCGCACAAAATAACAAACGATAATGTGCGCTATAGCCTCTATATGGTAAAATAAAAGGTAGCTACAATTAATTAATTTCTAAGGAATTGATGTTACTTGAAAATAGTGGTTTGAATTTCTGCTTATGCCGATAAAGATTTACATCTTAAACAGATGTAATCAAAGCAAATGCATAGAATATATTGAAAAAGTATTGACTCCCAGAATTTTTACATAATGTTCTGGGAGTCTGTTTTTTTAGGTTTCATTATCTTGTGAAAATATGTGTATGACCTCTGTACACACATATTAACGTAACTGTGGAGAAAATTCGAAATGGCACATTCTCTTTTAATCTTGGCACATTCTTATTTCTCAATGATTTTTGAGGTATCTGATTGCATCTACCAGGTGGTATAATTTTCTTATCAAAAATATGGGAAGTGATACCTGTGGTAAAATAGGTTACTTAAAAGGTTGGAATAGAAAATAAATTAATTAACATCAATTAGAGATAAAGTTGTGGAGTTGGAGAATAATATGGAAAAAAAGCATACCTTGCTTGAACTGCATGATTCTCCCAAGGTCCCCATGGTTTAGGATTAGGTGAGGCTGAACCTACGGTAGCAATCTGGCCAAAACTTTGTGAAAATTGGCTTCAAGGATTATAGTATTCCGTTTATTAATTTCAAACTCGGAATGGTTAGTTCAAACAACAGAAATAGTATCACGGTGAGTCATTGGAGAATTAAGCGTGGGGGAATATGGAGTATCTTAATAGACTTTTGCTTTATATTTGTTTTATTAATACCATATATTGCCCCCCATGTATAGAACAGAAAAAACCAGAAAAACACCTTGACGGGATATGTGTTTTCGCTTATTATAAAGGAAATATAGTATCTTTAAACTAGGAAAGGTAATAACAAATATGAACTCGATACTTAAATGGGTAAAATTGGAATCTATTATGATCGCAATATTTCAAGTTAAGGCTAGAAGTGCGTCCAAATTTAATAGATTCAAA
The DNA here is from genome assembly GCF_032078915.1 of Lacrimispora sp. Classification (GTDB taxonomy): domain Bacteria; phylum Bacillota; class Clostridia; order Lachnospirales; family Lachnospiraceae; genus Lacrimispora. The sequence goes on from NZ_DAMAUN010000014.1 coordinate 16,434, forward strand.
GTTAACCATATAAGGTTTTTGGAGTATTCAGATTAATATCATTTGATATTACGGTGATAATTAAAAATTAGCAACCCAAAGCTTATTGGCTTTGGTTTTTTTTCGTTCATTTTTAAGTAAAGTGTAATGTCAGAGTTTAATTATAAGAAAGGTCAGGTAGAGTCATGATAGAATTAAGTATTAATAATTTAACGAAATTTTATGGAGCGAACAAGATATTTGAAACGATATGCTTTGAGGTGAAAACTGGGGAGAGGATTGGGTTAATTGGTAAGAATGGGTGTGGGAAGACTACAATTATGAAGATTATTATGGGCAGGTTTAAGGAAAGTAACTTAAATTTACAAGGGCGGTTTGAGGATACCGGGCAAGTGCAGGTTGGGGAAGCTTCGTATGGGGAGGAGGTTTCAGAAGATTATCAGGCAGGAGAGGTAAATCTTCGTAAAGGGATTAAGGTAGGGTATTTAAATCAGATACCTGTTTACAGTGAGGATACCAAAGCGATTGATGTAATCCGCATGGCTTTTCAAAAAGTCTTTGATTTGAAGAGACGGTTATCAGAGCTTGAAGGGGTGTTTCAGACTTCTTCGGGTGAGAAGCTTGAAAAAGCGCTGTTAAGTTACGGACGGCTCGCGGAGGAGTATGAGATAGCCGGTGGATATGAGCTGGAAACGAAGATTAACAAGATTACAGAAGGACTTAAAATTAATGATATTTTAAAGCAACTGCCATTTCACAGTTTAAGCGGCGGAGAAAAAACCAGAGTGATTTTGGCGAAGATACTTCTTGAGGAGCCAGATATTCTGCTTCTTGACGAACCTACCAACCATCTGGACTTAGAAACCACAGAATGGCTGGAGGGCTTTTTAAAGGATTATAAAGGTTCTGTTCTGATTATATCCCATGACAGATATTTTCTGGATAATGTTGCTATGAAAATCGTGGAGTTAGAGTTTAGCCGGGCTAATATTTACATGGGGAATTATAGTTATTATGTACTGGAAAAAGAGAGACGGTTCTTAATTGACTATAGGAATTATATCAACCAGCAGAAAAAGATCGAACAGATGGAAAAACAGATTGAGCGTTACCGTATCTGGGGAAATATGAGAGACAGTGAAACGATGTTTAAACGGGCAAAGGAGTTGGAAAAACGTCTGGAAAAGATTGAAGTATTGGATAAACCGGTCCTTGAAGGCAGGAAGGTGCGCCTTAATCAGGATAGCGCAAACCGTTCCGGAAAAATGGTATTAGAAACCAAACACTTAAGTAAAAGTTTTGGTGATACGGTATTACTAAAAGACATTGATATGAAAGTTTATTATCAGGATAGTGCCTGCATTATCGGGAAAAACGGCTGCGGCAAATCTACCCTGCTTAAGCTGATATTAGGAGAATTAAAACCAGATTACGGTACGGTAAAAATTGGTGCTCAGGTTAAAATCGGTTATCTGCCTCAACAGGTTGTTTTTGAAGATGAAGAGCAGACCATACTTGAGTACTTTTCTGGTCTTCACAATATTACTTATGAAGCTGCCAGAAGCCAGCTAGCAAGAGTATTATTCTTTAAAGATGATGTCCATAAGAAAATAAGATTCTTATCCGGTGGGGAGAAGAGCCGGTTAAGGTTATGTTCTTTAACCTTTGAAAAAGTGAATTTTATGATTCTGGATGAGCCTACCAATCATTTGGATATTGATTCCAGGGAAGTGCTGGAGGAAACTTTAACCGCATTTGAAGGAACCCTGCTATTTGTATCCCATGACCGGTATTTTATAAATAAAGTTGCAGGTAAAATCATCTCATTTGAAAATAACCATCTTATTACTTATCCGGGAGATTATACGTATTATCAGGAAGAATTGCAAAAGGCGGGAAAATTTGAGGACCAGTCAAACGAAAAGGCTAGGGGTCTAAGCAACTTGTTAAAGGTTTATGAAGATGATAAGCGTTATAGGAAGGAACAGTCCCAAAAGCCATATGAAAAAAAGCCTTCCATTGGGGTAGAAGTGAATCAATACAGCAGAACGGATAACAAATCCAGGAAGTTGAATACGCAAAAGTCAGATATTCTTGAGAATGAGATTGAAGCCATAGAAACTGCATTAAAAGCATTGGAACAAGAGATAAATAATAATAATTCCAATTTCGAATATTTACAGGAACTATTCTTAAAAAAAGAAACTATGGAAAAAGAACTGAATTTCGCTTATGATAAATGGGAGAACTGTCAGTAATACAGAAAAATTATCACCTAATTTTCGGTGAAGGAAATATTAATTTACTTGAAAAGCTTAATATTGTCAGGCGTAATCATTGCAGGTGTGTGATTGAAACAAAAACGGTTGCATCTTTGCAGGAGTCATTAAATTGGTTGGTAACCCATTGGAGCAATAAGTAAATGCAAGTAGATAAGCTCAAGGCGCCAACGGGTCTCTTTTTTTCTATAAGTATTAGTCAATTTAATGTCTACGCCAAGGCCAAAATGCGTCTTTCAGGAATCTGCATTACTGCCTCAACACATGTGGAGGTAATACTCTGTTGCAGAAAGCCTGAGGCAGAAGTACAGAAAAGTTAACCAATTTGACATATTAAAACGGATAAGTAAATAATACAGCAAATAAAGATAGGCATTAGTGTAATTGTACCGTAGGGTAAATATACGTTAATGTCTTGGGGGTAGAATGCTCTGAAATACAACTATCTTGAGCAAATGAAAGAAGGTTTGTAATGATTAGATCAGTAATGAAGGATGTCATTTTTCTGAGTCAGAAGTCAGAACCGGCAACGGAAGCGGACAAGCAGGTGGTTCGGGATTTGCTTGATACTTTAAAAGCGAATGAAGTAGGTTGTGTAGGACTGGCGGCTAACATGATTGGTGTCAAGAAGAGAATAATAGCAGTGAATATGGGTTTTGCTAATATTGCTATGATTAATCCGGTGATTGTGAAGAAGTCTGGTGCGTACGAGACGGAGGAAGGCTGTCTTTCTTTGGTTGGAGTTCGCAAGACCACCAGATATATGGATATCGAGGTAGAGTTTCAGGATATTAATTTCAATAAACAGTGCCAGAAGTATTCCGGATGGATTGCACAGATTATACAACATGAAATCGACCACTGCGATGGCATAGTGATATAGAAGTATAGGAATTGATGGAAGTTGTAATAGTGAAATGAATACTAAAAAGGCGGAATAGAAGGATTTAATGCTTAACAGAAGAATCAGGAGGTAAGATTATATGGTACAGGCAGGAACAAAAGCACCAGCATTTTCATTTTCGGATCAGAATGGATTGATGCACACGTTGGAGGAGTACAAGGGTAGGAAGGTTATTTTATATTTCTATCCAAAGGACAATACTCCGGGCTGCGCCAAGCAGGCTTGCAACTTTGGAAAGTTGTATCCGCAGTTTCAGGAAAAGGGAGCTGTGGTTCTTGGGATGAGTAAAGACAGTGTGGCATCTCATAAAAAATTCGAGGAAAAGTATGGACTACCATTTACATTGCTTTTTGATACGAAACTTACCTGTATTCAGGCATATGGTGTCTGGCAGGAAAAAATGAATTATGGTAAGGTTAGCATGGGAGTGGTTCGAACCACATATCTCATCGATGAAGATGGAATAATTCTAAATGCTTTTGGCAAAGTGAAGGCAGAGGAGAATCCGGCACAAATGCTGGCGCAATTTTAGGATATGAAGATAATAATTTCTCCGGCAAAGAAGATGATTGAGGATGCGGATTCCATTGAGGTTACCGGAATGCCCGGATTTATTAATGATGCTAAAATATTGATGCATGAAATGAAGGCCTTGTCCTTATCAGAGGGAAAAGCTTTGTGGAAATGCAATGATAAATTGGCAGAATTAAACTATAAGCGCTTCAAAGATATGGATTTGATGCATAGACTAACACCGGCAGTAATAGCATATGAGGGCTTGCAGTATCAGCATATGGCTCCGAAAGTGCTTACAACTAGGGCACTTTCGTACCTATCAGATCATTTGCGGGTTTTGTCAGGCTTCTATGGTGTACTCAAGCCCTTTGATGGGGTAACGCCATATCGACTAGAAATGCAGGCAAAGCTATCCGTGAATGATTGTAAAGATTTATATGATTTCTGGGGAGAACGGTTGTATCATAGTCTAGTGGACGATGACAGAATTATCCTTAACTTGGCTTCTAAGGAATACTCACAATGCATCGAGAAATATATCACACCGAAGGATCGATTTATTACGATTGAGTTTGGTGAGCTAGTGGAAGGGAAAGTGAAGCAAAAGGGAACAATATCTAAGATGGCTCGTGGTGATATGGTGCGGTTCATGGCAGAGAATAATATCTCTGATCTGAATGGTCTCAAGGATTTCAAGGAGCTAGGATTTACTTATTGCAAGGAGCTTTCCAGCAACTCAAAATACGTATTCATAATGTGAGGCGAGAGGTTGTCGTGAGAACATACCTGTTTGGGCTTCATGGCAATATGAGAATATCGGAAGACGTCCAACGGGGGCACTGGAACCGGATAAGAGGCGAGATTAGTAATTGGTACAAGACACTTTGTATCTCAAAAGACAAAATAAGATTTAGTTCACTAAGAGAGCAAGGCAAAGATAATAATCGGAACCTTGCTTTCTTAGTGTGATTTTGATTTGGGAGATAATTTTAAAGCATTAGTAATGTACATATCGAAAAGGGTAAGGCTTCTGCCAATGGATAACCATACTTTCTGGCATCATTATTGTAACGTCGAGACATATGGAGACGGTTATTCTGTTGTCCCAATAAAAACCAAAAGATAGAATTGAAGCTGACTTGGATTTGGGCGAGTTGGATGCAACAAGTGTTGAATCAAAAGCCATTTATGTCAGAGGAGGCAAGACGACCACAGTGTCTGGAGGAGAAAGAAAAGGCGATTTCGGAAGCGTCGAAGCATTTTAGGATTGTAGCTAATTGAAAAGCTTTCTATAGTAATTTCTATATAAATTCTACGATTCGTGGGTGTGATTTTATGAGTGATTGAAATATAATATCCTCAAAGAAAGGCGGTGTCGGTTTGAATCAAGTTAAAATCGGAAGATTTATTGCAAAAATGAGAAAACAGCAGAATTTGACTCAGTGTGAATTAGCTGATACTCTTGGAATTAGCAATAAAACTGTAAGTAAATGGGAATGTGGAAACGGAATGCCTGAATTGTCCCTTATGATGCCGATTTGTGAAATTCTCAAAATCAATCTTAACGAGCTATTTTCAGGAGAAAAGCTGACCGATGCAGACTACAAAAAGAAAGCAGAGGAAAATATAATGAAGCTTATAGAAGAATCGGAGAAAATGAAAAAGAACATTGTCGGTGGTAAAGTTTTAGGTAAGGTGGCTAATATTGATATGAATGTGAGCGAAGCCCATAAAACTAATATGGAGTTTTGGAATACAATAGGTAGTGAGTTTTTGGGTGTAACAGCGTTACCAAAGTGGGGAGGTTATTTACCATCAGAGGAGAAGTTGAACTTACTTGGAGATTTGTCAGATAAAAGTGTGCTCGAAATCGGCTGCGGTAATGGTCACTCCTTAAGATATGTTGCAGATTTAGGGGCAACTGATTTATGGGGATTAGATATATCTGAAAATCAAATTGAAAGAACTGAAAATTATCTTCAAACCCAGGGAATCAGTGCTAAACTAATTTGTTCACCTATGGAGGATGAATGTGGATTACCAATTGATTATTTCGATTTGGTTTATTCCGTTTATGGAATTGGTTGGACAACAAGCTTGGACAAAACCTTTAAGCGCATTCATTCTTATTTGAAAAAAGATGGAGTGTTCGTTTTCGGTTGGTCACATCCTATTCATAAATGTGTATCAGTTGAAGATGGCAAACTTGTTTTTAGTAATTCTTATTTTAATGAAGAATGGTATTGTGGTGATATGAGCGACAAAGAAATTATGCTCTCTAATCGTAAGATGAGTACATATATTAACTCTTTAGCCGGAAATGGTTTTATTGTTGAAGAACTTATTGAAGAAACTGACAAAGAAAAAGCAATGGCATCAGATAATGATTTTGGCAGAAAAGCATTAATGTTGCCAACGGCTTTTGCCATTAAGGCCAGAAAATTGTAGGATCGGGGGAATACATTTCTTTGGATAGAATATGTGAATATTATTATGGAACCTTGTTAATAGATAACTAAATATGTCAAAACAAAAGTTGTGTGATTTTGTCATTTGCTGATAAATTACCAAAAGATATAGAGCGTTACCGTATCATGACCACGAAGCCAAACGGAATAGTTACAAATTCCTAAGTAATATGATACAATATAGTAAATGATTCAGGGGGTAAGTTTTAAGGGAGCAATGGAAATAAGATAAATAAGATGAAAGATGATGGAGCTGGAAAAATGAGCAAAGGAAAAGCAAAGCATTTGGTAGTGATCTCCTATGATGCATTTTCTGAAGATAACTGGCAAAAGGCAAGTCGGCTTCCCAACCTTTCCCGATTAATAAAAAGCGGAGCATTCAGTACAAAATTAAAAAGCGTCTATCCGACTCTTACCTATGTAGTGCATACCACTATGGTGACCGGAGTTTATCCGGATAAGCATGGAATCTACCATAATACCCCTCTCCAGCCTTTCATTGATGAAGAAGAACAGGCGTGGTTCTGGTTTAAAAAGGATATCAAGGCACCTGCTGTGTATGATGCTTTGAGAAATTGTGAAATGAAATCAGCCGGAATCCTGTGGCCTGTTACCGGAAAGGCCTCCATTCGCTATAATCTTCCGGAGATAAAGGCAATCGGACGTGAGAATCAATCTCTTAAGATCTTAAAAAATGGAAGTCCATTTTTTTGCATGGGGCTTGAGAAAAAATATGGAAAATCAAGAAAAGGGATTGAACAGCCTTACCTGGATGATTTTACAGCTATGTGCGGAAAAGACACCATTTTAAGAAAAAAACCGGAACTTCTGATGATGCATTTCATTGAACTGGACGATGCGAAGCATCATTATGGGACAGACAGTCCTGAGATCGACAAGGTTCTGATCCGGATGGATGAACGAATCGGTAAGATTATCGAGGCAGTTCGGGAGGCAGGCATTTTTGAGGAAACGGTTTTTCTGGTGTTGGGAGATCATGGGCAGAAAACTGTAAGGTACAAGGTAAAGCTGAATCAATTGTTAAAAGAAGAAGGCCTTATTTATGAAGAAAAAGGGAAAATGTTTTGGAGAGCCTATATACAATCTACAGGAGGGTCTGCCTATTTGCACTTAAAGGAAAATGACGAGGAAGCGAAGCAGCGTGCACTACAGATTCTTCTAAAAGCGGCAGAAGATAAGAATTTAGGTATTGAGAGGATCTATACCAGAGAAGAACTGGAACGTTTTCATGCGTTCCCGGTTTCGGGGTATATGCTGGAAGCAAAGACTGGTTACTGTTTTGATGACAGTCTTACCGGGTTCCTTGTGACTGACTTGGAGAAAGAGAATAGAAAGTATGCAACTCATGGGTATTCACCAGAGAAACCAGAGTATCGATGTTGCTTTGTAGTATCAGGAAATTGTATTAAGAAAGAATACCAGTTGGAAGAAATCCAGATGGTAGATATAGCTCCTACGATTGCAGCAATTCTCGGCATTGATTTTGGACCTTGTGACGGCAGAGTGTTGGATGAGATATTCAGAATAAATACAAAATCGTAAAACACTTGGGAAGAAATAAGCTTTATAGTACTTATCTGCTGACATTACTATGAATAAATCGAAATATATAGGAAGATAATAGTAAAGATAAAACTATTATTGATACATGAGAGAATGTCAAATAGATGCAGGAGATTAATATGGCAGCCAAAATAAATTTAAGCGAAATAACAATAACTGAATTAAGTAAGATAATAAAAAATAAGACTTTCTCTATAAAAGAGATTGTTTCACAATATTTAGAGCAAATTGACTCTTACGACAAAGGTTTTAATGGATTAAATTCTATTCTTGAGATAAATTCTGATGTTATAACAATAGCAGAGGAGCTTGATGAAAGAAATAATGATGATTCTGGTTTGCTTTATGGGGTACCTATTCTTTTAAAAGATAATATAAATACAGCAGATTGCTTGCACACATCCGCAGGGTCACTGGCATTGGCAGATTCAAGTCCAGAAACGGACGCTGAGATTGTTAAAATTTTGAGAAAAAAAGGTGCTGTTATTCTTGGCAAAACAAATATGACTGAATTTGCCAATTATATGACGAAAGGAATGCCAAACGGATATAGCTCCAAAGGAGGAATTGTAAAATCACCATACGTTTTAGGTGAAAACCCGGCAGGTTCTAGCACCGGTTCAGGAGTTGCAGTAGCAGCTAATTTATGTACGGCAGCTTTGGGTACGGATACCTCTGGCTCTATCATATCCCCCGGTTTAAAGAATGGTATTGTAGGGTATCGTCCAGGTAAGGGTAATTTGAGCATAAAAGGCATTATACCGATAAGCTTTTCTCTTGATATGGTTGGTCCCATGACAAGAACTGTTAAAGATGCAATCATTATTTTTAATGAAATATCAGCTAATAAAATACATTTTGCAGAAAAAACAAATCTTAAAGGTACTGTAATAGGAATTGATCAATCTGCCATAGATAATATGTCGCAGGAAGAAGAAAAGAAGGCTAATGGCGTTTTAGATAAGTTAAAGGAAGCTGGGGCGATCTTAAAACGAATACATCTCGAAACAATTCCTAATAAAAAGATGGATAATATTAAGAAGTATGAGTTTAAGCATGCTATGAATCAATATTTAGCTGAGTTACCACTGGATTATAAAATAAAAAATTTAAAGGAAATAATTGAATTTAACAATATTCATAAAGAAGAAACATTAAGATATGGTCAAACATTATTAGAAGATGCCCAGAATAATACCTCTGGTGAAATGACAGAATCTATTTATCTGGATACGTTAAAAGATATAGAGTTCACTAAACTATATATGAAAGATCAGCTAAAGGATGTAAATGTGTGTATTGTATTTAAAGATCACCCAATTGTTCAATATACAGGTTTACCTGCGATTACAGTACCCTGCGGGCTATATAATGATGGAATGCCTTTTGGTATAAATATCATCGCTCAAACTGATGAAGAACTATTAAACACAGCTTATGCAATAGAACAAATCGCAGGCAGAAGAGTTAAACCTAAATTTATTGGATATTAAGTAAGCTGTGATTATACTGAAAACTGCTAAGACTAAAATTAGACATTAGAAAATAAGAGTGGAGGTATAGCGGCCTGATTGCTTGCGATAAAGCCGCAAGTTATGTTGGAACAGTGGCTGCGATGGAGGTTCAATCAAATCCGAGCATTCTTCATAATCACCACTACTATTGCCCCATTCTGAGGCAGTATGATGATGCATTTAGAGCATAAGCAACTACGGAGATTTTGAAAAGCACCTTGCTTTGGCAGGTGTTTTTTTCATAGAAGTAGAAATCTTAAATCGTTTCAGTAAAAAATGACAATACATTAAACGCTAAAATAAAAGGCGTGTGATTAAAAATTCGCGTCTTTTATTTGCGTAAAAATATAAGAGTTTATATTGGAATACGCTATGTAATATGCTAAGATAAATAAAATAATAAAAAAAATGAGGATGATTATATGAAAGTTGGTCATAAAATTATCATCTCAAAGACCAAAAAAGGAGATACTTATTAAAATAAAATATAAGAAATAATGGTGAAGTGGAGGGGAAAATGGAGAAGTTTGAGAAAACAATTGATTATTTTATTCAATATGAAATAATGAACAGATTAAATGATATCGAACTAAAAGAAGGAAAAGGTATACATCTAAGTAAAGAGACCTTTTTTGACGTTGATAATATCCGAACGATAGTTAATGAGAATAAAGTCGATAAGATTACGAATTTAGTCAAGAAAATTAAATTTAAGGATAATAAATATTGTGCGAAAATATTACCGGATATACTACAATTATTGATATACAATAACGGAAAAAATACGGTAAAAGAAAGCCTGAAAAGCATAATTGACAAAGACAAATATAGCTTTCCAGATGATTATGATGATAATATTTGCGCTGTTTCAAGTATCATTATGGATAATACATTACTGGTTCTGTATCCAATTTTAGCTTGTGGGAAAAGAAAAGTACCATTTATAACCTTTGAGTGTGAAATTGAAAAAGATAAGTATGTTATTAAAAACTATAAAGTACAACAGGAAGCTTTTAGAGTAATTGTTGCCAGTATACTGAATTGCGGAATAAGAGAAGTGCATGATGCCTTAGGCAGTGAATTTTACAAATTGCTAAGCTCTTTATCCAGTATTAAAAATCCGGATATTTTTGAAACCATAAAGATTATTAATGAAGATATGAAAGGTAAATTTGCCAATGAAGGATTTACGAGCATATGGGATATCAAGGACTATGAATGGTGGGCGGTAACTGAGGAGTTGGTAATTACCATCGAAGCGTTTAATGAATTACAGCAGCCTATTTTTCGCGAGGAATTGAAGCATTTGAAGGAACTTACAAAGAATTCAAAGGTTCCTTCTATTATTCAGAAGTATCTGTACTCAAATAAAAGAGCGGTGCCTATTGATTATATACATAATGGAACTCATTATGGCAGCTATGACAGCAATTTTTCTGTAAATGAAAAGCAATGGAAGGTTATATCAGCATATAATTCAAGCGAGCTGATATCTGTTAGCGGCCCCCCGGGAACTGGAAAAACTACAGTTCTAAAAGAAATTATTTCTGACAATTTTGTTAGAAAGATGAAAGACTTAATTTCTGTTTGGAATGAACCATGGGAAGAATTTGGTCAAGGAAACCAAAAAGTATTTTGTTCCCCTTTTAATGGAGAATGCAATAAATCTATGGTATTAACCAGTACTAATAATGATGCAATTGATAATATAGGTCTGGAGCTGCTTAGAGAAGTTGAGTATTTTAAGGATATCGCACAGAATCATTTGTCACAACAGTATAAAAATGAAAATTTTAAAGGGATTTTTTGTGCAAGGCTTGGTAGAAAAAGCAATATAGATACTTTCAACCTCGGAGCACTTAAACCGCTGATAGGATTATTAAAAGACACGGATGCTTATGACGAACAATTATCGTTGCAACTGATTGAGGACTTCAATAGTGGGTGGGAGTTAATTGCTTCTGCTGAAACCGAAATCAAAGATTATATAAACAGCCGGACAACTCTTTTAAATCAGTTAATACACAATGATATCATTCAAAAAGAAGTAACCATTGAACTGGTTCAGACCGCAAAGAATGAATTCCAAGACGGTTATGACGATTTAACTAAATTAATTAATAATAATGAAGAAATCTTGTGTGTGTACGCGGATAAAATGATTGATATTACCAGACTGCTTGCCGATACAGAAAATAATATAAAGCAGGAGAAAGTGGATATTGAGAATATAAGTAAAATAGTTGATCAAATTTGCAAATACAGAAAAGTTCCATTAATAGGAGAGCTAATTGTTAAAATTACTAAAGTTGAAAAGGAAAACGGAACGCAGGAAGAATTAGAGAAGCAATTGGAAGAGAGAAAGCGTAGGATCAGCCATTATAGTTTAATCAAAGAAAATATGTTCCGGGAATATGAGGAAAAGAATAAAAACGTTGAAGCAATAAAGTCGGAGTTGCAGGAACAAAAAAAGAAGCATAAGAAGAAAGAAGAAAATCTTATCATATTGGGACAGTTTCTAAGCTTAATAGAAAAGTTTGACTTAATTAAGAGGAAGTATCTATTAAATTGTGATTGGGATACTAATGAATACCTGCTGTTTAATGATATTGCATTTGTTAAAAAAAGAAATCACTTATTTAATCTTGGGATAAAAGTTAACGAGGCGTATATTTATAAGAATAAAAAGAAAATTATATATAATTTGGAAAAGGTATATCCTGATAGCTGGTTTCGGGATTTCTTCAGAGGGAATTTTAAATATGATAAGATTTATACAAAGTATATAAAGGTGATGTGGGAAACTTTGTTTTTATGTTTTCCCATTGTTACAACCACCCTGCATTCGTTTGATAAAAGTAAATTTCATATGATTGAAGGTATTTTTGACACAATTATGTTTGATGAATCTGGACAGGCACTTCTGCATACTGCAGTGGCACCGTTATTCAGGGCCAGAAGAGCTATTATAGTGGGAGATGTATTTCAGCTTGAACCAATACGGGGAGTTGAGGAACGTCTGGTAGAAAGCTATGAGTTTGAAGCTGAAATAGAAAGTGCTATAGACATCGAGAGAAATAGTGTACAGAATGGTGCAGACCGAGGATCTGATGTTTACGAAATGTTAAATAATCAGAGAGTTGGAATTATATTGGATGAGCATAGACGCTGTGAAAAGGCAATTGTGGAGTTTTCAAACAAATATGTTTATGAAAATCGTTTAAAAATAATTAAGGGGGATGAGAGGAAGGCGTTTTTGGAAAGAAATCTTTGCTTTATTGATGTTAGAGGCACAAAGAATAAAAATAATGAGAATCTCAGTGAAGTGAGTATTTGCAAAAATATAGTAAATTTATATATAAAGCAATACGGAGAGGAGTATAGAAATAAAATTGGGATCATCACACCATTTAAAAACCAGGCTAAACTGTTAAGCACACATATACCCAGGGTTGATATTGGAACTGTTCATTCTTTTCAGGGACAAGAAAAAGAAATAATTATTTTAAGCACTGCTGTTGATGATACACAGAGAAATAATGGAGTGAGTTTCGTTGGCCGAAAGCCTAATTTCTTAAATGTTGCATTTACAAGAGCAAAAACACAATTAATAGTAGTAGGTAATTATGAAGCATATAAATATAGCAATAACTATCTGCTGTATGCAGTGGAAACAATAGAAAAGTATGGGCATATATTTTCAATTTATAAAACTGAACTAACAGAAAATATTGATAAAGTATACATTGGGCAGTTTTTAGATTTATTTAAAATTGAAACGTCACTATCTCAAAAATACGAAGAACTATTTAAAGAATACACGGTTAATGGCTTGATGCTTACACCTCAAAATCATCATAACTTTCTTTTAAATGCAATACAAAAATCTAAGGAATCTATACACATTGTATGTCCTTGGATTACAAATGCAGTAGTGAACGATGAGATGCTTGAATTGGTAAGGCACAAAATCAATGATGAGAATCAATTTGCTATATGCTTCGGATATAATCAAACGAAATATACCCTGGATCAAGCAGAAAAGATAGTTGAAGCAGATAATTTTGGTGATAAAAAAGGACATCTTGAAGCTATTAACAAATTGAAAGATATAATAAAAGAAAACCTTAAGTATTCTCCTCCCATTCATACAAAAGCATTGATAATTGATGAAGAATTTATGCTTATTGGTTCTAATAATTGGTTGTCAAACAGTGGAGGTGGAAAGATTGCTAGGGATGAAATCAGCTGTATCATAGATGAAAAAGAAATGATTGACTATGTGAAGAGAAGATATTTTTAATAATTGACAGACCATAAAACTGTACGTATACATATGTATTGGTATCCTATTTCGGGAACTGCATATTAATGTTGGGAAGTAATATTGTTTGGTCGATAAAATGAGCTGAAAATATGGACTATATTTTGATAAATAGATATATAAGCACTTAAGAAAGGAACGTGTATCTGTGAATAAATGAACAGATGCGGAAAATTATAATGATAAAATTAAATGATTATTTATACTCAGGCGATACCGTTCTTAAGATATTACAGAGATATACTAAGGATTTGAAACAGTCGTCGAAAGAAACTCATAATCAGATTGATCTTGTGCACTGTAATTTTCTACTTCAAATTACGGAACTTTTACAGCACAACGAATTCCTGACTTCGCAGTCTCAGCGTATTCGGGAATTCTATAAATATATGGCAAATGAATATCCTTTTCTTGCGTTTTCTTTTAAGGGCCGAATTAAATCTCTAATACGCGCGGAAGCAAAATTTAACGGATACATTGTGGAATATATTTACGAGTATTATATTAAACACGGCTATTATCCTTCACTTCCTGAACTGAAAAGCTATTTAAACTGTTTTCGGGACCTGATTGCATACAGAATCGTGATTTCTCTTCCCAAATGTCATCTGAAAGAAGGTGAGATTTGTGCGGATGAAGAAAAAAAATATCTATATGATGTTGCCAACCAGTTGCTTGGTTTCATGGAGGAACGCGGATTTACTGCAGAAATCGCTTCCTTTAAGGGAGAGAATAAATCGCCTTTGTTAAGAGAGAGCATAAGCCCATATTATAGAGATTATGTTGTAAATCCAGAGTCTAGTGGCTATCGTTCACTGCATATAACATTTTATGATAACATTGCACGTTGTTATGTGGAAGTACAACTTCGTACAAAAGAAATGGACGATTTTGCTGAAATTGGTCCTGCCAATCATTTAGGTTACGAAAAACGACAGGAAAGTGAAAGAGCTAAACGAGATGCAATTCCAAAAGGAGAAAATATTTATTTTGATGATGCTTATGAAAGAGGTATCATGCTGCAGCTGCTTGAATTATCGAAATTGGATGTAAATATGTTTTCAGCAGTGAATAATTCACTTATTAACGATGGATGTGGCCTGTACCGAGGAAGACTTATTCTTCCGTACGAGCATCTTTCAAGATTCCAAAATGACCTTGTTGATTAATGATTTGTGAAGCAATGAGGGATGTGTTTTTTTGACTTGATGAGTAGTCAGGGGAAACTTATTTTACTCTGGGATAAATTTATATGTTCAAAATTGAACACAGGCTGAAAAAGCTGTTTTTTACATCCTTAAAACAGGTTAAAATATAGGTGGCATAAAGGAGATAAAATTATGAATGATAAAACTGTGGTTTTAAATGCCAGTTTGGTAAATTATGATGGGAACATTGATTACTCACAAATTGCATCTGAAGTGGCAATCTATGATGAAACGTCTGAAGATAAAATTTTAGAGCGAGTTGACGGTTTTACAATCGTTGTAACAAAAGAAATGAAAGTCACTGGTGACATTATTAGAAAATTTCCTCATAGTGTAAAGATGATTTGCGAAGCCGGAACTGGATATAATAATATAGATTTGGATGCAGTGCGTGAAAAAGGAATTATATTATGCAACATCTTTGCGTATAGCAGTGAGCGAGTGGCCCATACAGCTATTCTTATGATTTTAAACCTGGCAAGCTCAATGCAAAAACAGATTCGTATGCTTTCAGAAGGTAATCATGATAATTTTCATAAACATTTAATGGTAGACCATGTGGAATTAAACGGTAAAACACTGGGAGTTATCGGTTATGGAAATATTGCAAAAGAAATAATCAAAGTAGCTCAGGCAATGGGAATGAAGATTTTAGTATCGACCAGAACTCCCAGAGCCGATGTGGACAATATTCACTTTACAACAAATGAAGAAGTTTTAATGCAAAGTGATTTTATTTCTCTTAATTGCCCTTTAAACGAATCAACAAGACACATGATCAATAAAGAAACCTTAGCAATGATGAAACCGACAGCATATTTAGTCAATACTGCACGGGGAGCGTTAATTGATGAAAAAGCATTGATTGAAGCATTGCAAAATAATGTAATTGCAGGTGCGGGATTAGATGTGCAAGAAGCAGAACCATTAGATGATGCAAGTCCATTGTATACAATGGATAATGTTATCGTTACTCCGCACATGGGATGGCGGGGATTAGAAACAAGACAACGTTTAGTTTCATTGATCCAAGGTAATATCAGAGCTTTTTCTGATGGACAGCCGATCAATAGAGTAGACTAAATAATGCAGGCCCATTTTTGATAACAGTTCCCTGGGTATTGCCGCTGTCAATATACACTGTCCCTTGGCGCGGATGCCGTTGTCCCTCCCGACCTTTGGAGTAGAGAATTTGTATGTTGAAAGTTAAGTGGCCTTTTGCGAAAAAGGTTCTAGCAATTGTCGTTTTGGCTCTGGATTTTAGTCAGATGTTTTTATGTATAAATAGACAAAAACAGTACTATATAAATCTGTAAATTTAAAGATGGAGAGTAAAATTATCAGAGAAATATTTTTGATTTTGAAATTAAAATTGACAATATATTAAATAAGTGTTACAATAAATACGTTAGCACTCTCTGATCACAGATGCTGACAACATACAAATAAATAGAGCTAATAAAAGTCACTTTGTATAAAAGTGGCTTTTTTTATTATACGAACAGCAATGTGCGCAGTCTCATGAGTGAAAGTCGCGTGTTCGGCCTGGCGATGAGAGCATAACGGAATATCAAGGGTGTCCATCGTGAGGTGGAATCTGAAAGAAGGTGGGAAGAAACGGGGAAAGCTTCTCGGATAATTATCTGGTAGGGGAAATGCTGTGTATGAAAGAAGCTCTGGTACATTCAGGTTAGCAGAGAGCGTAGAAAGGTACAGAACTAAAGTTCTGATATCAAAAAAACAAATAAAGGAAAAAGAGGTGATTTTAAATGGGAGATAAAAATCCAAAGAAGCTATTAAAGAAGAAAAAAGTTAAGAAAGAAATTGTACAGCCGGAAATTGCAGCAGAAACAGTCGCAGCAAAGAAAACGAAGAAAAAATAATAAATAAAACGAAAGCGAGATACTTAATTTGAATAAAAAAAGAGTATTAGTTGGCAGCCCGGTTTATCAGAAAACAAAAATTTTGAAGGCGTTTTTAAGTTCATTAAAAAATCTTAGGCGGAATACCATTGAGATTGACTATATGTTTGTTGACGACAATTTTGATGATGAAACCAGTCAGTTGTTAGCTGGCTTTGAAAGAGAAGAATCGAAGGTTATTATCATCCGGGGTAAGGGACTAGGAGTGTATGAGTGTAATGACGAGTCCCATTTATGGAACGACAGCTTAATGTTAAAAGTAGCGAATTACAAAAATTCTATTATCAATTATGCAATCGACAATAATTATGATTATCTGTTTTTTGTGGACTCCGATTTAGTTTTGCACCCTAATTTAATAGAGCATTTGAAAATTCAGAATAAGGATATAATTTCTGAAATATTTTGGTCTCAATGGCATAAAAACAGACCTTTCGAACCGAATGTTTGGCTGTATGACGAATATGATTTGGTTCCTAAGAAATTAGGCGAAGTTTTAAGTGATAAAGAGATGGGAATACGGCAAACCAAGTTTTTAAACCAGCTTAAGATACCGGGCGTGTATGAAGTGGGCGGATTGGGAGCGTGTACATTGCTAAGCAGAGCATCATTGATGAAAGGCGTCTGTTTTAAGCCAATTAAAAACTTGACCATACATGGTGAAGACAGATTCTTCTGTATACGTGCAGCGGTTCTGGGCATTGATCTTTTTGTTGATACTACCTATCCGGCATATCATATTTATAGAGAGCAGGATTTGGCTGGAGTTGAAGCTTACGTAAAAGATTGCGAAGCTGACCTTGCCTTTGCGCGTCAATATAAAGAAAAAGGAAATAAAATCACTCTTTCCATGATAGTAAAAAATGAAGCAGGACGTTATCTGAAACAGGTATTAGAAAGTTTAAAGGGGCATATTGATGAAGCTGTCATCATAGATGACGCAAGCTCTGATAATTCAATAAATATGTGCAGAGCCATACTAAAAGGAATTCCGGTGCATATCATACAAAATGATAAATCTATGTTTGCGGGTGAGGCCGAACTTAGGAAAAAGCAATGGGATGAAACTGTGAAAACAAATCCAGATTGGATTTTAAACCTGGATGCTGATGAAATATTAGAAAAGAATTTTTGGAAAAATGTACAGGAACTCATTAATAACCCAGATTATGATTTGTATTGCTTTCGGCTATATGATATGTGGGATAAAACTCAATATCGGGAAGATAAATATTGGAATGCACATAGCGTTTATAGACCGTTTTTAATGAGATATCAACCTGACTTTAAATATATATGGAATGAAGCGGCACAACATTGTGGAAGATTTCCCATAAACACGTCCTCTTTTCCAAAAGCAGAATCAGAGTTCAGAGTAAAACATCTTGGCTGGGCAACGCCCGTCGATCGAGAAGAAAAGTATAAAAGGTATCAGCTTTTAGATCCGGATGCTATATTTGGAATTAAAGAACAATACGATTCCATCCTGGATACCGATCCAAATTTAGTAGAATGGGATGAGGATTAAATGCAATGAAAATTGAAAAAAAGAAGATAAATGTTGGTGTTGGTTTTGTAACAGGACGAAAAAATTTTAAAAATGTTGTAAAAACCTATGTCGATAACTGGAATGAATCCGGACTTATTGATAAGAAAAAAATTGCTGTTCATCTGTTTGTGGCATATGATTTAAAGTATTACAGTACAAAAGTAAGCGATTACAAAATTACAGACGATGAGATATTGACATTGGTGGATTCCGCTTATTATTTAGGAAATTCTGCAATAGCAAATGAAATGCAATATCTGGTAGAAAAAGATGTTATCACCCTAAAAGAAGCAAAAATGATTTTTGGTGAAGGTTATGCAATGAAAAGAAATGCAGTTTTATATTTTGCGTTAAAAAACAAAATGGACTATCTTATTTTCCTTGATGATGACGAATATCCAATCGCAACTATAAAAATAAACAACAGTATTGTTTGGAAAGGTCAAGAAGTATTATCAACACATATTAACAATATTAAATATGCAGATATGACTCATGGGCATCATTGCGGTTATATTTCTCCAATACCTCAGTTGGATTTTAACGAAAAGCTTTCGGAAGACGAGTTTAGAATTTTCATTGAATCTATAAGCAATGATATTATTAATTGGGACTCAATAAAAGAAAAAATGAACGATGGCGGTGTTACATATGCCGACCTTGATATTATTAATAGTGATACAATTGAAACAGTTAAAGAAGTAAATGGAATGAAATTTATTTCGGGTGCTAATTTGGGCTTTAACCTCAAAAATCTTGATAAATTATTTCCTTTTTATAACCCACCGGGAGCAAGAGGAGAAGATACTTTTTTAAGTACCTGCATTGTTGAATGTAATATAAGAAAAGTTCCTTGCTATACGTTCCACGACGGTTTCTCTAATTATGAACATTTACTTTTAGGAGTTCTTCCTAACAGATTAAAAGCTTTAAAAGCGGATTCAGGGGCTATTACAACTAGATTTCTAAAAGCTTCAATAGGCTGGATCAGGTACAAGCCACTTTTACTTTATATTACGCAAAGAGATAATTATGAAGCAGAAATAAAAAAAATGAAAGAGGATTTATCTGTGGTTATTCCTAAAATTTGCAATTATTTTGGGAATGATCAATTTAATAATATATTAGACGAACTTGAATTCTATCACTCACATGTTGAACAACACTATAGCGATTTTGAAAATACAAAGTTAGCGTGGTTGAAGATAATTAAGTTTTTAAAGATTAATGAAAATATATCAAAAAATGAAATAAGATTGAAGTGACACATGTTCTGACAATACAAAAGGAGGAAATAGCAGGATGAAAACAGTTATGCTGGTCTTTGGTACACGCCCGGAGGCAATTAAAATGTGCACTTTGGTGAATGAATTAAAGACTCGAAAAAATTTAAAAACAATAGTCTGTGTATCTGGGCAGCATCGTCAAATGCTGGATCAAGTATTGACAGCTTTTAATGTAATACCTGGTTATGATTTGTCAGTTATGCAGGAAAATCAGACGCTATTTGATATAACGACCAACATTCTTAATCGCATTAAACATATTTTAGAAGAAGTTAAACCTGATGTGGTATTAGTACATGGCGATACTTCTACCACTTTTGTAACTGCTCTGGCTTGCTATTACCTGCAAATTCCGGTTGGACATGTTGAAGCTGGACTTAGAACGTATAATATTTTCTCACCATATCCGGAAGAGTTTAACCGCCAGGCAGTCGGTATTATAGCAAAGTATCATTTTGCGCCCACAGAATTATCTAAGAATAATTTAATTCATGAAGGGAAAGTCCCTTCATCGATCTATGTGACTGGAAACACTGCGATTGATGCACTAAAAACTACGGTGAGAGAGGAGTATACTCATGAACAGCTTACATGGGCTAAAGACAGCAGGCTCATTATGCTGACTGCTCATCGCAGAGAAAATCTTGGAGAACCACTTAACAATATGTTCAGAGCAATAAAGAGAATTGTCGATGAAACACCAGATATCAAGGTACTCTATCCCATTCATATGAACCCAGTGGTGAGGGAAGCAGCCAGTACAATCTTTGGCAAACATGATAGAATAAGAATAATTGAACCTTTTGATGTTTTGGATTTTCACAATTTTCTTTCAAGATGTTATTTGATATTGACTGATAGCGGTGGGATACAAGAAGAAGCGCCGAGTCTGGGAAAGCCAGTTCTGGTTATGCGTGATACAACAGAACGGCCCGAGGGGATAGCAGCGGGCACTTTAAAGCTGGTTGGAACAGATGAAGGAGTAATCTATAAAACATTTAAACAGCTCCTTAATGACAAAGCGGAGTATGAAAAAATGAGCTATGCGAACAATCCATATGGTGATGGGCATGCAAGTGAAAGAATAGCTGATATATTGGAGAAATCATTTGGTTATTGAAAATTTATGATATAAAAATGTGGGAAAGGATGAAAACGATGGAATACCAATACGCCATCCTTAGGAGGAATTTACAAAAAAATCAGAAGCACGGTGCTTTTTTACTGCACCGTGCTTTCTTCGGGGATCTTACGGCTGTTTATAGAGATGCTTTATAAATTGCGAGAACATCCGCACTTGTTAAGGGATAAAAGGCATTTTCAAGACCATTAGATGCTTTTTCAGCCATAGTAACCAAATGTTCTTCGGTTACTCCAACCTCCCTTAAAGTAGAGGGAATATCCAGGGAAGCATAGAAGTTCTCTAATTTCTTAATGGCTGAATCAGCGATTTCATAGGGATCAAGACTAGAATCAATACCCCATACATTTACACCGAAGTCAACAAATTTTCCTACAGTCTTCTCGTTGAGGATATGTTTCATCCAATGAGGTGTAATGATTGCCAGACCGACGCCATGAGTGATATCGTGATATGCGCTTAGCTGATGTTCCATAGGATGAGCGGAATTTACAACATCATTTCCTCTCCAGGTAATCCCGTCAATAGCGAGACTGGATGCCCACATAAGATTAGCACGGGCTTCGTAATTATTCGGTTCATGATAAGCGATTGGTCCATAGTGGATGCAGGTTTTCAAAAGGCCTTCAGACAAACGATCCTGGACATATGCTCCTTCAATATTGTGAAAATAACGTTCCATAATATGGGACATAATATCTGCGGTTCCTGCAGCTGTCTGGTTTTTCGGTACGGTAAAGGTGTATTCCGGATCCAGGATAGAAACCTTTGGATAGAACAATGGGCTGAAGGTACCCAGTTTGTCGTTTGTATTCATGTCGGATATAACTGCAAATCGGTCCATTTCTGAGCCGGTAGCGGCGATGGTCAGAATAACGATCAGCGGAAGCGCTTCCTTAATCAGATTTCCGTTTTTCACAAGATCCCACGCATCACCCTTATATTTCACAGCTGCAGATATTACCTTAGCACAGTCAATGCTGCTGCCGCCTCCCACAGCAAGAATAACATCCACATTATTTTGCCGGCACAGTTGGACTCCTTTACGTACAGTGTCAATTCTGGGGTTAGGCTCCACACCGGCAAGTTCAAAGCTTTCAACTCCACTTTGAGAAAAGATGGTCTGGATGGTTTGATATAGGCCGGTACGCTTTATGCTTCCTCCCCCATAGACAAGCAATACCCTATGTCCGAATTTTAGAAGAGACTCTTCTAAATGTTTGATCTGACCTCTTCCAAAATATATTTCAGTTGGAATTTGATAAGCAAAGTTATTCATGATGATACCTCCGTTTTATTAGTGTTTTTCTGTTTATTATAAGCGGTTACTTGTTTTAATATTATATTTTGTACAATGATGATACCATAACGACAAGGAGGATGTTTTTCTATTCAGCTCAAATATACATGACAATTCAGCCCAAGTACTTCCCTACTCCCTAATGATATGATATATATGTATATGACAGGAAAAATCCCTTGAAAGGAGGAAGAACAAATGGTTGAAAGAGTGTTAAAAGTCCCTCAGGGTTTGGTATCACCGGAAAATAGTCAGCGCGTACTTAAGCTTAATGGACTTTCTGTTATTAAATCCTATACGTTTACTCAAAAACGGAAAGGTACTTTATTTCTGGAGGATCATCTTCTGCTGTTCGTTCAGCACGGGATTTATTCCATCAGCTATGGTGGGGAAATTTATACGGTTCATCAAAATGAGATGGTATTGCTGAAAAAAGCAATTTCAATCCAATATCAAAAAACAGAAGCCCCTGGTGACCCGTGCTTATTAGAGTATAAAATGTTCTTTTTAAAAGATGATTTATTAAGGGAATTTTTTAAAATGGCGGATATCAAAGCAAAAAATCCCCAGCTGACGGTTCCTGTTTCTGTGAGACCGGTAAATGAGCGGCTTATCAAGTATGTGGAGTCCCTGGAACCATACTTTAATGAACCGGAAAAGGTGGATGGAAACCTTATAAAAATCAAACTACTGGAGTTGTTATATGACCTTGCTGCTACAGATGAAAATCTGATGCAGCAGCTGATGCAGTTAAAACAGCAGGTACGCGGAGATATTCCTAAGATCGTGGAAGAAAACATACAAAATCCAGTATCACTGGAGGATTTGGCTTATTTATCAGGCAGAAGCCTTTCAAGCTTTAAAAGAGACTTTCAGCTCATATATAACATGTCTCCTTATCATTGGCTTAGAGAGAGAAGACTGGATCGAGCAAAAGAACTCTTGATGAACACCGATATATCGGTTACAGATATCTGCTTTATGACAGGGTTTGAAAATGTTGCACACTTTTCAAGAGCTTTTAAAGAGCGGTATGGAAATTCACCCATATCATACAAACGAAAATATAAATTTATTTAACTTTATAATATTAAATAGTAATTGCAATTAACAAAAACCAAGGCCTCACCAGACTCATCGGACTTCTTTTTTGTATACTCAAGGCAAGTAGAGTGTGTTATTCAAAAGAACCCGTTTATTTATTCAAAAACATAAGAAATACGGTAGACGCAGTCCAAAAAACAGGACTGCGTATTTTAGTTCCGAATAATACACAAAGACATTGAAAAAATGCCATATTGTGAAAGCCGGATCATTCGAAAGAAATTACAATAAAGAAAAGGGTTTGTATAAACAACGAGGAGGATTAAGGATGCATCGAAAGACAGCGCTGATTACAGGTGGAGCAAGAGGAATAGGGAAGCAGATTTCTTTGGATTTAGCTGCGGAAGGATACAATATTGTAGTTAATTACCGCAGTGATAAGGAATCGGCCTATGAGATATGCGAAAAAGCCAAAGAGAATGGGGTAGAAAGTCTGGCTGTATACGCAGATTTGGGAAGCGTCAAAGATATTGAACAGATGTATCAAATTGCCTTTGAAACATTTGATGTGATAGATTTGGTTGTAAACAATGCAGGAATCAGCAGTGAAGTATATTTTTTAGATGCAACAGAAGAAATGTTTGATGATATGACTGCAATTGACTGGAAAGGACTGTTTTTCAGCAGCCAGATTGCTGCAAAAAGGATGGTGGAAAAGAATGTGAAAGGAGTAATCATTAACATTTCATCCAATCAGGTAGAAGGGTGCTGGCCAAGAGCGACCATCTATGGACCGACAAAAGCGGCTGTTACAAAGTTTACCAAAAATGCGGCGATGGAGCTGTCATTAAAGGGAATACGCATGGTTGCAGTGGCTCCGGGCTATACGGATGTGGGCTGGGAGCCTGGAGATATCCGGTTGGAAGCGGCAGAACGGCTCCCTTTCAAACGATTCGCAACTACAAAGGAGATCGCTCAGGCGGTCGTCTATTTGGCATCGGATAAAGCGGCATATATTACAGGGACTTCCTTAATGATAGAAGGAGGGGCCACTCTTCCTGTGGTTGCCGCCAATGACTTTGTGGAGGTAAAGTAGGATGGAGGAGTATCAATACTACAATCAGCTTTTAAAAGGAGATGGAGGTGCCCTGAAAAGAGCATTGTATAAGTCTATGGGATTTACGGATTCCGCTCTGGAAAAGCCGCTGATTGCCATTGTCAATACATACACCAATGCAACGCCGGGCCATTATAACATAAATGAAATGTGTGATCAGGTGAAAAAAGGTATCGAATCAAACGGCGGTACGGCCATGGTGTTCGGTAGCATTGCACCATGTGACGGCATAGCAGAAGGGCATGATGGGATGCGGTATATATTACCATCCCGGGATTTGATAACCTCTTCGGTTGAATGCATGGTTAGGGCTCATAAATTTGATGGACTGGTATTGCTTGGTTCCTGCGATAAAATTGTACCGGGTCTTTTGATGGCGGCTGCAAGGCTGGATATCCCATCTGTTTTCTGCAATAGCGGCCCCATGATGCCTGCCGTGTATAAGAATAAACATTATGACGGAAATATAGTAACAGAGGCAATCGGCTGGAAACAGCGGGGAGAAATCACACAGGAAGAATTCCGGGAGATCGAAAATATTGCGGAGCCTTGTGTTGGTTCCTGCGCCATGCTGGGAACTGCAAATACAATGGGCTGTTTGGCGGAAGCAATGGGAATGAGTTTACCGGGAAGCGGAACCGTGCCTGCAATTTATTCCAAACGCATGCAGATTGCATACACCACGGGAGAAGTAATCGTTGATTTGGTTGCAAAAAAAATTACAGCCCGTCAGATCATCACAAAAGACTCCATTTATAATGCAATGGCCGTTTTAATGGGAATCGGCGGATCAACCAATGCCATTATGCATTTACAGGCGATACACAAAGAAGCAGGATTAGGGGAGCTGCCTCTTACCCTATTTGATGAATTAAGCAGAAAAATACCTCAAATAGCATCGGTCTATCCAGCATCTCCTTACGATATGGTGGATTTTTATGAAGCTGGAGGTGTACCTGCGGTCATGAAAGAATTGGAGCCTCTGCTCCATATGGAATGTCTCAATGTTTCCGGAAGTACCATGGGAGAGTCTTTAAAACAGTTCGGTTTTACCAGACGCAGGGAGGTAATCAAATCCACCAGTGAACCCTTTCACTTAACAGGAGGGGTAGCAGTCCTAAGAGGAAATTTAGCACCCCTTGGAGCCGTTGTAAAACCGGCAGCCATACCGGACCACATGATGAGAATAGAGGGGAAGGTCCAGGTATTCCAGAGTGAACAGGAGGCGTGCTATGCCATATTAAATGGGCTGGTGGAAAGAAATACCATAATTGTTCTTCGCTATGAGGGCCCCAAAGGCGGCCCCGGTATGCCGGAAATGTATCGTCCTATGAAATGCCTGGAAGGCATGAATTTATCAGATAGTTGTGCATTGATTACAGACGGAAGATTTTCCGGATCCAACCGGGGATGTTTTGTTGGTCATGTTTCACCGGAAGCCTACGAAGGCGGGATTCTTGCTCTGGTGGAGAATGACGATATCATTCGAATTGATGTGGACAAAAGAGAGATATCCTTATTAGTGGAAGATACCGTATTAAATGAAAGAAGAAACCATTGGATCCGTCCGGAAAAAGAAGTTTTAGACGGATATTTAAATACTTATAAAAAAATCAGCCAATCAGCGGCACAAGGCGCAGTGGTGGAATAGGAGCATAGTATGATTGAATGGAAAAATGATGATGAATTGTTTGAATTATTGAGGAGTGAATTGTATTCAGCCGTAATCGGTGACATTTTAGATAAGATGGGGTATTTTCATCAGTTTCTGCCCCAGAGAATACAGCCAATCAATACCGGAATGGTAGTGGCGGGACGTGCAATGACGGTGTTGGAGGCCGATGCGTTCGAAGAGCTTTCCAATGGGAAAAATCCCATAATGAGGAAACCCTTTGGACTGATGCTGGAAGCTTTGGATGATTTAAAAAAGAATGAGGTGTATATCTGTACCGGCTCTTCTCCTTCCTACGCTTTGGTAGGAGAACTGATGTGTACCAGGATGCAGATATTAGGCGCTGCAGGGGCGGTAGCCAATGGTTTCCATAGAGATACAAATGGAATAGAGGAATTAAAATTCCCCTGTTTCTCCTATGGCAGATACGCACAGGACCAGGCTCCCAGGGGAAAAGTTATTGACTTTAGAGTGCCCATTGAGATTGAAGGAGTACGCATTTATCCGGGTGATATTATTTTCGGTGATTTAGAGGGGGTTCTGGTAATTCCAAAAGCAGTAGAAAAGGAAGTCATTCAAAGGGCATATGAAAAAGCTACGGGGGAGAAGATCGTGGCGGAGGCAATAAAGGGCGGAATGGGTGCGAAAGAATCATTTGACAAATATGGGATAATGTAAACAACTGGAATTGCCATATCTCACCGGTTATGATATTATGATACCGAATATTGCTCTGCTGCATTTTGGTTGTATTGCACTAAGAAAGTCAAAGGGGTTATCGTATGCAGGGAATCATGAAAAACATTTATTCATTATTAAACCATGAAGATTATAAAGTGGCAATAAGAAAAGCCGGAAAATATAAGTTCCAGAAAAGTTACAGATTTGAGATGCATAAGCACCAGGAGCAAGAGATTAATTACATAAACGTAGGCTGTTGTGTCATGAAGATTCATAATGAATATGTTCCCTTAAAAGCGGGTGACTGCATTATTATTAATCCCTATGTAAGACATTCTTTTATGGTTGACATGAGCAACGCATGCTGCATTACCCAGTTAGAGTATTCGGTAACCGTTCCAAAAGAGCTTGAAGGAAAAATACCGGCATTGAATCAGACGGGAACTTATAGGAAAATGGTATCCTGTGAGAATTTGTGTAAGGCCCTGGAGAATGTGAGCAGAATTTTTCGGGAACAGACGGAAGAAAATGAATACACAAGCGCCCAGTTGGAGCTGGCTCTGGCTCAGATGTATATCGTGTTTTCGGAACAGTATATTAAAATGGAAGAAGAGGAAGATTCTGAATTACATGGGGTGGTGGGAAAAGTAATCCGGTATATCAACGACCACATAGAAGAAGAACTCAATATGGAGGAAATTTCCAGAAAGTACCATGTAAGTGACAGATACATCCGAAAATACTGCAATAAATACCTTGGGATGAATTGCACAACCTATATCACCATGCTCCGCATAGCAAAAGCCAAGGAATTGCTCTGGAACAGTAACAAGAGTATTACTGACATTGCCATGCGGACGGGGTTCAGCAGTTCTCAGTATTTCAGCCGTGTATTTCGCAAATATGCAGACATGACACCGGCGGACTACAGAGAGATGTGGAGAGGAGAAACTGCGGATGAAATATAAAAGAGATGTCATCGCCACAGATCTTCGATTAGGGGAAGGGTGTATATGGGATCAGGCACGAAATAAGGTGCACTTTGTGGATATCGAAGGATTTACCATTTATTCTTATTCCTTGCATGACGGAACCATAGAAGAATTTAATATGGGAGATTATGTTGGCTGTATTGCATTAAATGATCAAGGTGACTTGATTGCAGCGGTCAGAAACAGGATCATCCGTTTGAATCTGAGCACCGGGAAGCAAGAGTCCGTTATGCAGATCAGCCTGCCCGAATATATTCGTTTCAATGATGGAAAACTGGATCCATATGGAAATCTGTGGGTCGGGACCATGGCTATTGATCAGACCCATCCCAAAGCTCATGGGGCGGGATCCTTATACTGTATAAAAGGAGGAAGGGTCATATCCAAATACGATGGCTTCACTATTTCCAATGGGCTGGTCTGGAATCCATCAGGAGATAAATTCTATCACATCGATACCCCAACCCAAAAGATTGATGTATATGACGTGGTGGAAGAAGGAGTCTTAAGCAATAAAAAAACAGCAGTTTCCATTGATGAGAAGGAAGGGGCTCCCGATGGAATGTGCATGGATGGCCGCGGCCAACTGTGGGTTGCAATGTGGGGCGGGGGAAAAGTTTGTTGTTATGACCCCGGTACAGGAAGTAAAATCAAAGAAGTGCAGGTGCCGGATCCAAATGTATCCTGCTGCATAATAGGCGGGGCGGCTAAGAATTTATTATTTGTTACCACAGCTCAGGATGAGCATAAGAATCCAGGAAAGGTGTATGTATTTACCAGGGAACATATACAGGAAGAGTGGTATTAGCTTTATGGCATGACGGGAAGAAAAAAGGACAAGGGAGAATCGGCATTTCCCCTTGTCTTTTTGTGTGTAAAATTATTATCAATTAGTTCCGAATAATACACAAAAAACCAGATAAAGTTCCTGTGAGTTAAAGAGAATCATTGGAATGATTGATATAATGTCTATAGAAAGTCATAAAACATCAGTGTGTTTTATTTGATTTGCATAACACATATCATGAAACGGTCAAAAAGGTTTGATATTTGGTGAGGAGAAAATACACATGGGCCATGTACTTGAGTTTAAAAATATTTCAAAATATTTTCCGGGTGTGAAAGCGCTGGATCAGATATGCTTCCAATCCTTTGGGGGAGAGGTACTTGCATTCCTGGGGGAAAATGGAGCGGGAAAGTCCACATTATTAAAAGTGCTGAATGGGGATTATCAGCCAACGGAAGGAGAGTACCTGCTGGATGGGGTACAAAAGCATTTTAACACGCCTCATGAAGCAATTCAGGAGGGAATCAGTGTTATTTATCAGGAAAGGCAGATACTGCTGGAGTTAAGCGTTTCGGAAAATATTTTTCTGGGCAGAATGCCGGCCAACCGGCTGGGCGTGATAGATACTGCCAAAGCCAATAAAATGACACAGAAAATCATTGATGAGTTTGGTCTGCCGATAGTGCCGACTGCCAAAGTAAAAGATTTAAGCATTGCCTATCAGCAGATGGTTGAAATCATGAAGGCTTATAGCAGAGAGAATCTAAAGGTCATTTGTTTTGATGAGCCAACAGCCAGCTTAAGTGATTCGGAAATTGACAGTCTGTTCCGGATCATAGAAAAACTAAAAGAACAGGGAAAGATTATTATTTATGTTTCACATCGAATGAGTGAAATACAGCGTATTGCAGATAAAGTGGCTATATTCAAGGATGGCCGATACGTGGATACGGTAATAACCAAGGAAATCGAGGAGAAGAAGCTGATCAAGATGATGGTCGGCCGTGACCTGGGTGATATTTTCAATAATCTGGACCGGAATAAGCAAATAGGAGATGTCCTTTTAGAAGTAAAAGATATCTCTTCCGATTATGTGAAGGAAACTTCATTTACCTTGAGAAAAGGTGAGGTGCTGGGATTTTCCGGTTTGGTAGGGGCAGGCAGAACAGAATTAATGCGGGCAATTATAGGGGCAGATAAGCTTCGGACCGGAGAGATTTATCTGGAGGGAAAAAGGATCACCAACCGATCCCCCAAAGAGGCAATAGAAAACGGCATTGTTCTTGTACCGGAAGACCGTAAACTGCAAGGGATTTTATCCAACTTAAGTGTTTCCGGCAATGTGAATATATCCTTAATGGATAAAAATTCTAATAAATTTGGTGTAATTGATACAAAAAAAGAAAAAGTTGAAGTAGAAAAAAGCATAAAAAACTTTCGGATAAAGACTCCTTCACCGGATAAGAAGATTGTGGAATTATCGGGAGGCAATCAGCAAAAATGTATTGTTGCCAGATGGATTGCCACAAATCCCAAAGTGTTAATTCTGGATGAGCCGACCAAAGGAATTGACGTGGGTGCAAAGTCTGAATTCTATAGCATGATCTGTGAATTCGCAAAGCAAGGGCTTGGAGTTATCTTAATATCTTCAGAACTGCCCGAAGTAATTGGTCTCTCTGATCGAATTATTGTTATGAAATCGTTGCGGATATCGGGAGAAATCAAGCGTGAGGAAGCAACGGAAGATGAATTATTAAGATTAGGAATGATAGGAGAGTAATGATAATGAACAAAAATGAGAGAAAGAATAAGCCGATGAAGGCCGGTATTGCAAAGCGAATTGTCAATGGAATCGGAGAAGATAAATTAGTCCTGTCTGCTGCGATTATTGTAGTATTTGTACTGTTTACTTCCTTAAACCGAAATTTCTTAAGTATGCAGAACATGATTAATCTATTGGTAGCCGCATCCCTGGTGGGAATGGTAGCAGTGGGCCATACTTATCTGATTATTGCTGGACAGAATGATTTATCTCCAGGATCCCTGGCAGCATTTTCCGGAGTCCTTGTAGCCTTATTGTTGAACTGGGGAATGCCGCTGCCCGTTGCCATTCCTCTGACCTTATGCAGTGGAGCAGTGGTAGGGCTGTTTAACGCCTGGATGGTGAATAAAATCAAGCTGGAGGCATTTATTGCCACCTTGGTAACCCAGGCAATTGTGAGAGGATTTGCCTATATCATCTGCAACGGAAAGCCGGTTGCCATAAGCAACAAATCCTTTATCCTATTAGGAAAACTGAGGATTTTGAATATTCCGCTGGCAGTCTGGTGCATGATTTTGTCCTTTGTAATCTTTGGGTTCATTCTATCAAAAACAAAATTCGGACGCAGCATTTATGCAATAGGGGGCAGCACGGAAGCTGCGAGATTAGCAGGATTAAATCCTCAGAGAATGAACACCCTTTGCTTTGTTATTATTGGTTTGCTCACATCTTTAGGGGGAATCATATTTTCGGCAAGAATGAATGCAGGTCAGCCGTCAGCCAATATTAACCTGGAGTTTGATGCCATCACAGCGGTTATATTAGGCGGGGTCTCCTTTTTAGGCGGTGTGGGAAGCATGGGCGGAACCGTGTTAGGGGTCATTCTGATTCAGGCATTTAATACAGGACTTATTATGGTTAATGTGCCCAGTTTCTGGCAATATGTAGCCCGGGGAGCCTTGCTGCTGTTTGCATTGGCATCAGACTATATCAGAAAGGAAAGACGGGAAAAGGAATTATTGGCAGCAAGCATGAAAAATGCAATATAGAGATCGTGATATAGAGATCTCAATATAGATACATACAGTATTCAGTAACATTTCACATGAAAATGTGGATTGATATAAAAATCTTAGAGGAGGAATAAACAATGAAAAAAAGGCTGATAAGTGTATTGGTATGTGCAGCAATGGCGGGGGCAATGTTAGCAGGATGCAGCACAGCGGAGACAACTAAAACGGAAACCGGTGGGGAAAAAAAGATTCAGGGGGATGAAAAATTAGTTGTTTATGGTATTTACAAAGCCGGAGATCAGACTTGGTTTATTGATGAAGGAGAAGCTGCAAAAAAAGCAGTAGAAGCAGCAGGCGGAGAGTTTATCTATGTTGATGCAAAGATGAATCCAGAGGAGTATTTAAAGGCCATTGATAACGCAATTGCCAACAATGCTTCCGGTATTGTAACCTGTATTCCGGATCAAACCATGTCCCAGGCGGTCATTGACAAAGTACAGGCTGCTGGCATTCCCATTGTGGCCGCTGATGATGCCCTTCAGAATGCTGCTGGTGAAAAACTTGCACCCTGGGTTGGAATCAACGCCTATAAAATTGGTGAAGCAAATGGAGAATGGTTGGGGAAATACGTAAAAGATAATAATCTTTCTTCTGATGGAGAAGTAGGATTGATGGTTATGACTATGGATACTGTATCCAGCTGCGTACCAAGAGCAGAAGGTGAGTTAGATAAGTTCACAGAATTGGTTCCGGATTTCAACAGCGGCAACATTTTCAAGGCGGATTACGACGGAACCACTGATAAGGGAAATATGGCCGCGGCAGCAGTTATTACTGCTAACCCACAGATTAAGAAATGGCTGGTAACAGGTGCAAATGAGGAAGGCTGTATTGGTGCGGCGCGTGCACTGGAAAGCGCAGGGCTTGACGGGGAGGCATGCGTAGTAGGGCTTGGTGCGTACATGTCCAAAGATGAGTGGAATAATAAGGGGGCCGAAGGAACCTGCGTAAAAGCTTCCGCTTATTTCTCTGCAGAATCAGTAGGTGCTGGCTCCGTAAAGGTACTGTTGGACCTTATAAATGGAAAAGAAGTAGAAAAGGAAATTGCAGTAGATGCAATTGTTGTGACTCCAGAGACTTATAAAGAGGTTATGGGAAGCTATGCAGAATAGAATGACCTGGTAAAGATCCTCGAACCTATAAAGTCCTCCAAACCGATGACGATAACGGATTCGGTTTGGAGGTCTTTGTAGATTATCTGTTGCGGACAAAATCCCGGCCGCGCAATCAGACAAACGGCTCCCTCACGAGTATATTAAATTGTTTGTCATTATATTATTTTGATAGGATGCCAAGCTATTATTTTGCTCATTATACCGGTCTATGAGAAAAGAAAGCCGAAGCAGGAAAAGCGTATTAATGTCTGTAAGATCAATCCGGCATATTTCAGTGATACGATTTAAACGGTAGACAAGGGAATTTCGGTGGATATATAAACTTTCTGAAGTTAATTTAATGTTACACCCCTTTTCTATGTAGATATATAAGGTCTTATACAGCTGCGAACCATTTTCATGGTCATACTGATTGAGTGCTGCCAGAGCAGGATGACAGTACCACCCTAATTTATCTGGATTCTTTACTTCCGAAAACAAATCATAAATCTGATAATCCTGATAGAGGTATACCAATTCTTCCGGGTTTAATTTATGGCCCAGCTCCAATGCGGCATGGGATTGTTCATAGTGGCTTACAAAGTTTTCAATGCAGGAAAAAGAGTTACTGATTCCCATCCGTATGTGTTCCTTTTTAGAAAAATATTTCAATATTTCCAGTAGCTCTAAACCTATTTCAGTATCTTCTTTTAACGGAATAACCGCAACGATCCCGTTATTATGATAAGTAACATGGGTACCGGGTATCTGTGTTTTCAGATTCTTGCATATAAAATTTTTTAAGTAAGGTTGTCCAGGATTTCTTGCAGGACGAATGAACAAAACCCGCATTTTGGCTGGAAATTGAAGTTCTGTCAGTCTTGGCATGATATCCTTTGATGGTGTTCCGATCAACATATCAAATAAAACTTCATGATAAATGCTGTTTTTTTCAAATAAGTCCGATTTATAGTATGAAATGGTGTAGCTGATCACATGGCTTATTGTACTTAACATTTCAAAATGGGAAGGAAGAAAGTTGTTTTCTCCTTCTATCATCAATAAAAATCCAATCTGGGTTTGATTATGAAATACTTTACTGCTTAACTTACGGAAAGGAGATTTGGTGCAGGTAACTTCTATGGCGGCTGTAGTCTGGGAAGCGTTGCGTATGGATTTCAATTCTTTTACTTCATTAATAAATTCATAGCAGCAGTATCCCTTCTTTGTATTCTCTATCCAAAGAGGATCGAGGACAGGGATAGATGTAGAATTGGCAATGATTTTAAAATTCATATCACAGAACAGCAAAGAATTTCCAAGCCTTACAGAGGCAGCATCAATAACGGCTTCAATGTTATGGGTTTTATCAGCGATAGCAGTAAGTTCCTCAAAAATTCCTTTATGAGCCGCTTCAATCAAAGTTTTTGCATCGTTGAATATGGTAAATAAAGAGTCTTCTGCTACCAAAGCGATATTACTTCCCACAGTGGAAAGGGGAGGCGCTGCAGAATCCGTGCGTGCAATTATGCATTGAGATGGAATAGATACTGCATTTTCTAATTGTTTATCATAACCAAAGTAAAGAGTATTCCTAATCGTATTATCATGCTTGTTGTCAATCAAAGCAACATCCTGTATTTCTAAATCTTCTCCTTGTGATAGGATATCAATTGAATATTCTTCTGAGATTTTTTCTACAAACTTTGTAA
Organism: Lacrimispora sp.; assembly: GCF_032078915.1. Lineage (GTDB taxonomy): Bacteria > Bacillota > Clostridia > Lachnospirales > Lachnospiraceae > Lacrimispora. The sequence continues at coordinate 50,342 of NZ_DAMAUN010000014.1, forward strand.
ATTTCATAGTTTCCCCCATTTTAGAAATGATCTGTTTAAAATATATTTTTACTATAGTGCACGATGAACAAATTGTCAAATTTTTATCATACATGGTACACATTGATAAATTGCTGATTTTAACGTATTCTTATGGCATTATGAAGGTTATGGCTTCATGCAGATAATCTTATATACAGGAACATCGTAGGAGGGGAAAAATGTATTACAAATTATTTGAAGAGGGAAGAATTGGAAAGGTAACGATTAAGAATCGTTTGGTCATGTCTCCGATGGGGTGCGGACTTGCCAATCTTGATGGAACGCCGTCTGATGATATGATTGCTTTTTACGAAGCAAGAGCGGTTGGCGGTGCAGGAATCATCATACCAGAGATTACCCGTATCAATGATGCGCATGGGGCAGGGCTTATGAGACAGCTGTCAGTCACAAAAGACAGGCATATCGGGCCACTGGCTGAACTTGCGGAAGCAGTACATAAGCATGGCAGCAAGATATTTATACAGTTGCATCATCCTGGACGTGAAACGGTGTCTGCACTTATTGGCGGACAGCCGGTAGTTGCACCGTCTCCGATTCCTTGTAAATTAGTAAAACAGGAGACTCGTGCACTTACCACAGATGAAATAAAACAATTGATTTTGCAGTTTATTGAAGGCGCAGTCAGAGTTCAAAAAGCAGGTTGTGACGGTGTGGAATTACACGCAGCACATGGATATCTGCTGCATCAGTTTCTGTCTCCTTATACAAATAAAAGAGAAGACGAATACGGGGGAAGTTTTGAAAACCGTCTAAGAATGATGATTGAAATTATCGATGGAATACGGAAAGAATGTGGTCCGGATTTCCCGGTCGGTGTCCGGTTAAGTGTAGAAGAATTTCTGGATAAGACAGGTGTAACAGAAGAGTATATCCACATTCAAGATGGTGTAAAAATTGCCATGGCCTTAGAGCAGGCAGGTATTGATTTTATTGATACCAGCTGTGGATTATATGAAACAGGCATGACCTGCATAGAACCTATTTCTTTCCCGCAGGGGTGGAGACATGACATGCTTTTGGCAGTAAAAAGTCATGTGAAAATTCCTGTAATCGGTGTATCGGTATTTAGAGAACCTGCAGTAGCGGAAAAATTCCTGGAAGAAGGGGTAGTGGATTTTATTTCCATGGGACGTACCTGGAATGCCGATGAAGAGTGGGGGAAAAAAGTACAGGAAGGAAGAGAAAATGAGTTACGCAAATGCATCTCCTGTCTGCGCTGCTTTGAAAGTCTGAATGAATATAACGCTGCCGGTTTACCGCCGGAATGTGCATTAAACCCCAGATATGCAAGAGAGCGGAAATATGGGAATCTTGTTCACGATACCAAAGGACATACTGCAATTGTTGTTGGCGGCGGACCGGCTGGAATGTGTGCAGCACAAACCCTTGCCCTTCGTGGAGTCAAAGTGACTTTGCTTGACCGTCAGAGTGAACTTGGAGGAACCGTTAATCTGGCCAAGAAACCGCCGTTAAAGGAACGTATGCAGTGGATTGCCGATTACTATAGCGGTGAATTCAAACGGCTTGGAGTAGAAGTAAAATTAAATACGGAAGCAACCGCAGATATGATTATGGAATATAAGCCAGATGCAGTCATTCTTGCCACAGGCTCTGCATCTATTATTCCAGGAAAAATCCCCGGAATAATGGGCGACAACGTATTTACGGTGGAATCGGTGCTGTCAGGTAATTCAGCATTAAAAGGGAAAAAAGTAGCTGTGATCGGTGCAGGGCTTACAGGACTTGAGACGGCAGAATATCTTTGTGAAGAGGGAAATCAGGTTACCATTATTGATATGCTTGATAAGCCTGCTCCAAATGCAAACCATACCAATGTAGCTGATGTCTGTGGACGCCTGGCTAAATCCGGTGCAGATTATTTGCTGGGGCATTCCTTAAAAGAGATAAAAACCGATAGTATTGTACTGGAGAGATTGGAAGATCACGCAGAAGTAAATGTATCTGCCGATGCGGTCGTACTTTCTCTTGGATTCAGACCGGATCAATCTCTGGTTTCTGAATTAGAAGCAAAGGGTGCAGAGGTGAAGGTAATAGGAAGTGCCATAAAAGATGGAGCTATCGCACCTGCAGTACGTACAGGTTATGAAGCAGGATGTGAATTATTTACGGAAAAACAAAAAGCTCCAAGCTTTCGGGTTTCAAAAGATGAAATACCAAACTTCGGCAAGATATCTCTAATGGATAATCAGGAGGGACTCTACATCAGCTATCTTACTGACCCGGCAGCAATTGCGCGGATACTTCCGCCCCCATTGAAACCATTTTCTATGCCGGTAGTTACCTTATCCATCTGCCATGTGAATAATCCCACATTTGCAGATGACTACTATGAAGCTATTTTGGGGGTTTATGCGACCTACGGCAAGACACTTGGCTTATATACGATGGGTCTGGTACTTGGCGGATCCGGAGCTGAAATGGCAGTACAATGCGGCCGTGATAATGGAAGTATTCCAAAGAAGCTGGGAGGAGAATTTGTCATTAGAAGAAATGGTGACACGGTAACTGCAGGAGTAACGAGAAGAGGAACACAGCTTGTAGAAGCAACCATGAAATTAGGTGAATATAATAATCCTCTGACCGCGGCTCTCTATCAATTCCCGGCAGCAGGCAAGCAGACATTTGGAGGCGGGTTCTATTTCCATTTTGACCGGATGCCGGATGAAAACGGTGTTTCTCATTTCCTGAACGGAGCATTGCTTATGAATCAATGCGAATATAATTATCAATCATGGGAGCCGGGAATTGTATCGCTCAATTTAAAATCAAGTATTGATGACCCATGGGCAGAGCTTCCTGTTAACACAATAATAGGCGGTGCTTATTCAAAGAACAGTTTGTTAGTACATAAACTTAATTTAGTGGAAAAATTAGAAGCCAATGATGTAATTCCATATTTGTTGACCGGACGCTATGACCGTACGGCATTTATGGAAACAGGCCGTATTTAATTCGATTTTTGGGAACATTATTTGTAGTCTCGATTGATAAAAAAGAAAGGATGTATATAAATATGGAAAATTTTTTTGATTTAACTGGAAAAGTAGCTGTAGTAACAGGAGCAAGTTCAGGTCTTGGTGCAGATGCGGCATTAGCCTATGCAAAAGCAGGAGCAGATGTTGCATTACTGGCAAGACGTACTGAAAAGTTAAACGAAGTAAAAGCAGAAATTGAGAAAACAGGCAGAAAGGTAATTGCAGTCGGATGTGATGTTACAAATGAGGAAAGTGTAAAGACAGCAATGCAAACAGTGTTTGATACCTTCGGCCACATCGATATTTTGCTAAACAATGCAGGAATTGCTGTTCGCGGCGGTGTAGACAGCATGTCCGTGGAGGATTGGGATAAATCCTTTGATACGAATGTGAAGGGAATCTTTTTAGCAAGTAAATATGTCCTTCCGCAGATGAAGGAAAGAGGCTATGGTAAAATTATTAATATCGCATCCGTAAATGCAGTTGTTGCAGATAAGTTTGATGTATTTATCAGACATTCCTATAATTCCTCCAAAGCTGCAGTGGTCGGCTTGACAAGAGGTATGGCAGCTTCTTATGCTAAATATGGTATCACTGTGAATGCCATTGGACCGGCTCTTTTTGAAAGTGAAATGACGAGTGAAACTTTATTTAAGTCAGAAAAATTTCTGAACCAATATAATACATTGAACCCGGCAGGACGTCCAGGAAGAAGAGGGGAATTAAATGGTACGGTTCTCTATCTTTCCAGCGATAGTTCCAGTTATGTTCAGGGCCAGTTCATAATCGTAGATGGCGGCGGAGCCCTTGTATAGAGTTACGTGTTTTAACTGGCAGTAGTACAAAATACGGCAATTTGCTTTCAAACAGCTTCATCTTAAAAACACGTTCAAAGTTTTGGATAAAGACAAAACCGGACGTGTTTTTATTTTGGCATATTATATTGGAAAACAGCAATGTAATTTTGAAAAAAGTGTAAACCTCCAAACTGAGTAATTTTATTTTACATCAGTTTGAAGGCTCACACAAACTTTGGGATGCTCTGTTTTTGCTGTTGTTATATCATTAAATCAAGTGATATTCTCTGAGCAGTTTTTCAATATCTGTACCCGCAATCTTCTTCATAGCTTCATTGAATACAACTTTAATATTGGGGTCAAGTTCTAAATCTGTAATCCTTTTACCATCTCCCAATTTTGAAGTGGCATTAAGCAGATCACGAACATCATACGTGCTTCCCCAGACTTCGGGTACGCCTCGGTCAATATCCAAAAGCGTATAGACACTTTCCATAGCGGTACGGACAGAGTATTCAATTGTAAAAATCGTATCACGTTTTGTCTCGGCAAATTGGCCAAGGAAAGCGAAGTTTACGCTGCCTGCCGGAATAACGTCAGGGCGGTCACCTGCTTCTCGCGGCATAAAGAATGCAGTAATATAAGGCATCATACAAGGTACCGTGTTAGCGCTGTGCTCAGCCATGTCCTTAATCTCATTTTCCGGAACACCCATGTGATACAACCACTCCATACAGATTTCCTTGCCTGTGCATTCACGCATAGGTTTTTTGACATAATTGCCGGGTTTGTCAGTAAATAAACCGTATATCCAGCCAACCAACTGATCCTTAGGCTGATTGCGGAAATGAGGCTGACGGTTAAACGTCCAGCTGAGCAGCCAGTTGGAATCCTTAACGGTTACAATGCCACCGGTAACCACCTTGCCGCTAAATGGATCACGTTTACAAATTTTCTGGATGTAAGGAGGAATCCGGTTATCAAGCGTTGTTACGGTTGCAGACATCCAGTTGCTTTGCTCTGCATCATAACAGAATTTATCCGGGTGTCCGAAGGACGGATCCTGAGCCGCTATTTTGCGCCACATATCCCAGCCGCCGCCCTGCTTGATTTCATGGTTGAAAGCTGCAGGAGCGTTTTGGCTGCCGATAGAGGAGTTTTCAACGCAGCCGCCGTTCGTGATAAATACCAAATCGTTTTCAGTCAGATCGATGTGCTCTTTCGCATTGTTCCGGATAATTTCAATGCAGGTTGCAATTTTTTTATCTTCTTGAGTATCAAATAATATATTTTCCACCTTGGTGCCGTAATGGAACTGGACATCATGAGCTTCCAAATACTTGACTAACGGCAGAATCATGGATTCATACTGGTTGAGCTTTGTGAACCGGACTGCCGTAAAATCAGGCATACCACCAATATGATGAATGAATCGTTTGATGTACAGTTTCATTTCCAGTGCGCTATGCCAATTTTCAAAAGCAAACATGGTACGCCAGTACAGCCAGAAATTGGAATTCAGGACTTCGTCGCTGAATAATTCAGAAATACGCCGGTTATACAGAGCCTCGTCCGGTGTGAAGAATAGTCTCATGATCTCCTGCATGCCTTTGTCTGACAAGGTAAACTTGCCGTCAGTGTGGGCATCTTCGCCTCGATTAACTGTTGCACGCATGAGAGAACTGTTGGGATCATGCTTATTGAGCCAATAGAACTCATCAAGCACACTGGCACCTTCCTTTTCCAGCGACGGAACAGAATGGAATAAGTCCCATAAGCACTCATAGCGATTATCCACCTCGCGTCCGCCGCGAATCACAAATCCAACGTCGTCATATTTGTAACCATCGCAGGCGCCGCCTGCAAGAGAATCCTTTTCTAAAATATGGATTCTTTTTCCATCCATCTGTCCGTCACGAACAAGAAAAGCCGCGGCAGCAAGTGAAGCAAGACCTGAACCAATGAGATAGGCTGATTTGCCGTCAACACCTTTTGGTTTCTCTGGTCGAGCGAGTGATTCATAATTTCCTTTAGAATAATACATAGTAATTACCTCCATGATTATTAGTTTGTCTCAACATCACCAGTATATTATTTATTGAAATTATTACAATCATCAATATAGCTGTTTTGTTAAGAATCACATCATGCCGGCAATATTGTATAGTTTTTAATCATTTTGAGTGATTTGATTAGATCTGTTAAATTGATACCGGTTTAAGGCTCTTGATACATCTCCATGAATCAAAGTACTGACCTGATCTATAATTAATTGGGGGTCCTCACGCATGTCCTTTTTGATCCAATCCATAAGTAAGCCCACAAAGGCAAAATTATAAAAGTTTGCGATGAACTTTTTATCTGATTCCGTAACAGACATGCCGGCTGCTTTTTCCTCGACAACTCCGATCAGCAAGTCAAAAGTGATTGCATAAAAATAGTCTTCGATCTTTTCTTTACTGATCGAATGATAAACATTTGAAATAAATGGTTTATTATCAAGAACCATTTGAAATGTTTGTAAAAAACCTTGTTGCCAAGTCTCATATGTTTTTTTACCGTTAATTGCTCTTGCCGTTTCCTCATTACAAATCCATTCAATTAAATCATAAATATCTTTGAAATGATAATAAAAGGTCATTCGATTGATTCCGCAATCATTTGCAATGTCTGAAATGGTGATTTTATTCAGTGGTTTCTGTAATAAAAGATTCTTGAGCGAGGTTTCCAGAGCCCGCTTTGTTATCTGCGACATTCAAAAGGCCTCCTTAGCGTGATTTGGATTTCATAAGATCTGTATAAGCGAAGAAAAAATACCATTAGGTTCGGTCATGCTGTTATTCTGATTTTAAGGTTTCATTATATCATATATTTCATGAACGTGAAAGTTATGAAAAATAGCGATAAGGTGATTGATTTGTGATTATCAGCTATAGCTTTGAGATGCCTGAATCGCCGGTTATTTCCGCATATCTTGACGTTATACCAAAACGCCGATATAATAAGGTGATAAAAATGACAATGCAACAACTGAATAATCTTGTTTATTTAATAGCAGGCGGGGGAAAGTGGGATTTTGACACGAAGTATAAAAGAACGGTTGCATCACATTGTGAAGTTTGTGTCAAACTATATCGGAAATAAATACCATAGGAGGTAATCATGATTAAGGTTCAAAACTTGTCCTACTCATATCCGCAAAAGGATTTATATAAAAAAGTTTCATTTACAATAGAAGATAATGTACATTGTGCATTGATCGGTACCAACGGTACAGGAAAAAGTACGTTACTCGATTTACTAATGCACTCCGAAGAGTATCTGTACGATGGGAAAATAGAAAATGACAATGCAGGCAGAATCGGATATGTCAGTCAATTTTCGCAATTAGACCCAAAAGAAGATATGACCGTGTTTCAGTATATCAGCGATGAATTTGTAAAGCATGAGCAGAAAATATTAGACCTTTGTAAGGAAATGGAGACTGCTGAAGACCTGGAAAATATCTTCGAGGAATATCAAAAAGAGTTAGATGAATGGAATGCGATTGATGGAGAGTCTCACGGAATCAATATCAAGAAACAATTAAAACTGGCTAATCTGCAAAAGTTAGAAGAACAGAAAATCAATAGTCTGAGTGGGGGAGAATTTAAGCTGGTTCAGGTAATCAGAGAGATGATGCTGAGTCCAAGGTTTCTTATTATGGATGAACCGGATGTGTTTTTGGATTTTAATCATCTGAATTCATTAAGAAATCTGATCAATGCCCACAAAGGAACACTTCTTATTATTACTCATAACCGGTATTTGTTAAACCATTGCTTTAACAAGATACTTCATATGGAAAATATGGATGTTCAGGAATTTAACGGAACCTATACAGAATATAATTATGAACTTCTCGCCACGAAGATTGATTTAGTAGAAGCAGCAGCTGCAGACCAAGCTGAGATCGACCGTCAAAGTAAAATCTTGCAAAAATCCAGAGCGAGAGCGTCGGAGATTGACAACGCATCCCTTGGAAGAGCCGTACACGCAAGACAGACCTTGGTGGATCGTCTGAAAGCAAGAAAAACAAAGGCCCCTTTCGTAGATATCAAACAGCCGGAGATTTATTTTGGACCGGAAAACGAAGTGGCAGATGAAAATATTCTGGAATTGACAGATTACAGCGTTGCATTTGATGAGCAGCTTTTAGAGCATGTGAATTTTGAAATGAAGCCTGCAGAGCATGTAGCAATTTTGGGGAGTAATGGAACAGGAAAAACAACAATGCTTTGTGAAATCTTTGAAAATAAAAAAGACACGATCAGGATTAGTGAAGATGCAAGGGTCAGCATGTTTTCCCAGATTACTGGCTCATTATATGACGATACAAAAACGTTGTTTGAAATCTTCGAAGATAAAGGCTTTGATAGAAAAATTGATATAGAAAACTATTTGAAAAAATATGGCTTTGAAGGAGAGACGCTTGGTCAGAAAGTGAGTGAATTATCTGGCGGAGAAAAGGATCTGTTTCAATTAGCGGTGCTCTCATTAGAAAAAGCCAACTTCCTGCTGTTAGATGAACCGACGGGGCATTTGGATGTTTATGCGCAGATTGCATTAGAACAGGCGATTTCTGAGTTCAAAGGTGCAATTCTTATGGTGTCCCATGATTATTATACGGTGGCAAATTGTATGGACTATGTACTTTTGATAGAAAACAACACTGTGCGCAGAATGAGCAGCCGAAAATTTCGACAGATGATTTATGCCAATCATTTCGATAAAGATTATCTGCTGCTGGAGCAAAAGAAAAAAGAGACAGAAAACAGAATTCAACAGCTGCTTCGAACGAATGAATTTGAAATGGCAAAGGTTCTGATGGAGTCACTAGAAGAGATTATTAAAAAAATGAAAATGTCAATGACATAGTTGCAATAAGTTTCATTATACAGTATAGAACTGCTGTCCCAGCACATTGCGAAATTTGCTGTCTCTTATGGAAATGACCCTGATGATATTTATAGTTCACTCAACATTTAGTATGTGAGTTGTTAGTAAAGGTGATTGCTATGCTAAAACAAATAGAAAACAGAAGAAGCATTCGGAAATATGTAAATAAAAAAGTTGAAAAAGAGAAACTTGATCAGCTATTAGAAAGCGCTAGGCTAGCACCTTCTGGAAGCAATACACAGCCTTGGACGTTCATTATCATTGAATCGGAAGATACGAAAGAAAAACTTTCAATTGCCGATCATCATCAAACATGGATGATGACAGCTCCGTTATTCATTGTGTGTGTTGCAGATATTCGATGCCGTATACCCATAGGTACTGAAGTCAGGCTGGATGAGAATAGTTCTGAGCCGGAACTTAAGCAAATTATTCGGGACACAGCAATTGCAATGGAACATATATTGCTCGAAGCGGAGCATCTGGGGTTGGCGGCCTGCTGGACAGCCTGGTTTGAGCAAGATGCTGTCAGACCTGTCTTAAACATTCCAGATGATAAATATGTGTGCGGGATCATTACTTTAGGATATGGTGATGAGACACCAAAACAGCGGCCGAGAAAAGCGATGGAGGAAATTGTAAGATACGAAAAATGGTGATGTCCGAACTGGCAAAAGGCCCGATCCAGCACAGGGAAAGAAGCGATAACAAGATAGACGAAAAACCCGGCTTATGGTAGAATGTGGACAAGACAGTAACCGGCTTCGGGCCAAAGTAGTCCGAAGTAAGATGATCGCCTTTGGCATTTAAGGCGTACAAGGATTCTTTATTTGGAGGTATTCGCGCTATGGCTGATGAACTGAAAATCAAAATGTACTCATTTACGGTGGATTGCAAAGACCCTTATGAACTAGCAAAGTTTTATGCGGCGCTGCTCAAGTGGGAAATACCATTTTATGATGAAGACTGGGCATGTGTAGGCGCTCCGGGAACGGAGCAGGGAATGTATCCAGGTATAACGTTTCAACGGAATCCTGAGTATAAACCGCCTGTGTGGCCGGATGAGCCTAAAACGCAGCAGCAAATGGCACATTTAGACCTCGCCGTCAATGATTTGGAAAAAGCAGTTGAATATGCAATTCATTGTGGAGCGACAATCGCAGATAAGCAATTTTCCGATGACTGGAGAGTCATGCTTGATCCCGCCGGACACCCTTTTTGCTTATGTCAGATGAAATCATTGATCGAAAGTCCCCATTTTGCGTTGTTATAGAAATCACAACTTAATAAAACCCCTGCGCCCTATTGGCATAAGGCGGAGGTAGTAAAAGTGGGAGAGAGTGTCAAGGATAATACGAGCGGCTACGCCGCCCTTGGCACTCCCTCCCGTTTTCGCTTATGGAAAACAAGGTAAAAAAGCCTCCGTGTGACATTCCCGCCCCATTCCATTTGGTAAAAGATATGTCTCCGGCGGCAACGGCATTTGAAACGATAACGGCATTTGAAACAGCAACGGTATTGAAACAGCAACGGCATTTGAAACGGCAATTGCACTTGAAACGGCAGCGCCTGCAGAGTGTATAACACACGACACTCTGCTTCGCAAAACCGTGTGCCAATGGGGATACTGCCACCTATGGATTCCTCACAACATAACAGCGGTATGCACTTTATCAGGTGCATACCGCCTTTTGTTGTCAGCAGTCCGTACACGGTCTGCCCGTAGTTCTTTGCAAACGAACCTAAATACAGTATAAATAAACAAGAATTTGGGAATTTGAGCAGTAAGATATGAAAATATATTTCGAATTATGGACAAGATAGTTATAAAGGACATGATGCAATTATTTTCGAAGTTTTATTTTAAAGATTGCTTCGATATTATACTTGAAGAATATCGGTATCATATGAATCCCGCAGGGAGGGTTTTATATTACCTTACCTGCTGGTCTTTCCGGAGGTGAAAATTTTACACAAATTTTACCTATAATTAACATAGATAATGCTTTAAATATCATTTATTATTGTATAATTAATATTTGTTGTGAAAAGGAAGATAGAATAAAATATTATAAAGGATAGCACTTCTTATTAAAGCTTTAATAAGGAGTCGATTAGCGAGGGTGACGAATGGATGATCAAATGTTAAAGTCTGGGCAAAAAGCCAAGATAAAAACAGATGCGGTAAACCTTTTTTATGGCAACTTCCAAGCGCTGAGAAATGTTACAATGGATATTAAGGAATGTGCTATAACAGCCATAATTGGGCCGTCGGGATGCGGTAAATCTTCACTTCTGCGTCTTTTTAATCGTATGAATGACCCGATACCAGGAGTTAGGGTAGAGGGAAAAATTTTGCTTGATGGTGTTTCTATCTATGATAAAAATATGGATGTTGTTGCACTGAAAAAAAGAGTTGGTATGGTTTTTCAAAAACCTAATCCCTTTCCCATGTCTGTGTATGATAATATGGCTTTTGGTCCAAGGCATCATGGAATAAAGCAAAGAGCCCGTCTTGATGAGATCGTGGAAAGGAACTTAAACCAGGTTGCTTTATGGGACGAAGTTAAGAACAAATTGAAAGAATCTGCTTTTGATCTTTCTCCGGGCCAGCAGCAGCGTCTGTGTATTGCCCGTGCATTGGCTGTAGAGCCTGAGGTTTTATTAATGGATGAATCCTGCAGTGCTCTTGATCCGGAATCTACAATGCAAGTTGAGGGGTTAATGGAAGAACTGGCCCAAAAATATACGATCATTATTGTAACTCATAGTATGGAACAAGCGGCAAGGGTGTCTCATATGACTGCGTTTATGATGATGGATCATGATAGAGCGGGGACATTGGTCGAATACGCTCCAACAGCAGAAATTTTTGCTAATCCTAAGGATAAACGCACCGAGGACTATATTACAGGTCGATTCGGATAAAAAATTTTAAAATGTGAACTTGCAGTTCTTTAATATATTCTGAGAAATGGAGGAAATCGAACATTGGAGTTTTATCATAGTAGATGATTTTGATGTTTGATTTTTGTGAGAGACATGAGGAAAAAGATTGTAACATGCAAATTATTAAGACGAATAAAAGGTTCTGTCAGCATAGTGATATTGACCCTTTCTATGGGGGTGCTGACTGCATGCAGCCAGGCACCTGGCTCAGCCACGATTGTTGCAGGCTCAACTTCCGTACAACCCTATGCTGAGATTCTGGCAGAAGAGTACATGGCTTTAAATCCGGACGCTGTGATTGATATCCAGGGCGGAGGATCTTCGGCCGGCATTACGGCAACCAAGACTCACAGTGCTGATATTGGAATGTCCTCCCGTGCATTGACCGATGAGGAGAAAAATCTGTGGAATGTGGAAATTGCCAAGGATGGATTGGTATTAATCGTGAACCCCAGGAATCCGATACAAGACCTTACTTCAGATCAGATCCGCGATATTTACGCAGCTACAATTACCGACTGGAGTCAATTGGGAGGCTCAAAGTCAAAGATCAATATCATAGCGCGTGAAGAAGGATCAGGTACAAGAAGTGCCTTTGCGGAGCTGTTGATGGATGAAGAAGAGATAACTCCAAAAGCTATCGTCCAGGACTCCAATGGGGCGGTACGGCAATTGGTTGCGGATGACCCCAATGCGATAGGATTCATCTCTTTGGGTTTGGTTACGGATGAAGTGAAAGCTTTACATTTAGATGGCATCGAAGCGACACGGGAAAATATAATGAATGGCAGCTACAAACTTTCCAGGCAGTTTTTATTTGTCACCGACGGTGAGCCGACCGGATTAAATAGGGAATTCATAGATTTTACCCTTTCTTCAGAGGGGCAGAAATTACTGAGTAATGAGGGACTTATTCCATCAGAAGAGGGGGCAGGGAAATGAAGAGTTTTAAGGAAAAATTATCTGAGCGTGTGTTTCTTCTAATTGCTCTTTCGACTTTATCGGTGCTGGCACTCATCACTGTGTTTATATTTATAAAAGGTATACCTATTATTGCCAAGGTTGGTATAATTAACTTTGTTTTTGGCATGAAATGGGCTCCAAGCCAAGGCGCCTATGGCATTTTCCCGATGATCGTGGGATCTGTATCGGTTACTTTAGGAGCAGCAATCCTGGGAGTTCCCATTGCCATTTGCTGCAGTATTTTTTTGGCTGAGTTTGCTCCTGCAAAACTTAGAAACATATTCAGACCCGCCATCCAGTTGTTGGCTGCCATACCTTCTGTTGTATATGGCTTCTGGGGAGTATTGTTCGTTGTACCAATGATACGTAATTACCTGGGAGGGCCGGGCTTAAGCATATTGGCCGGTTCCATCATTTTGGGTATTATGATCCTGCCAACGATTATCAGCATCACGGAAGTATCTCTCCTTGCGCTGCCGCGCCATTATAAGGATGGGGCGCTTGCATTAGGATTGACACAATGGCAAACGATACGTTCCCTGCTGTTACCTGCGGCCAAATCGGGTATTGTTGCAGCCGTAATTTTAGGTTTAGGCAGGGCAATTGGTGAGACTATGGCGGTGATTATGGTTCTGGGTAATGCTGTCGCACTTCCTGAATCAGTTCTTGACCCTGTCAGAACACTGACCACGAATATCGGTATTGAAATGGGATATGCATCTGGCGAACACCAGCAGGCGCTTTTTGCCACAGGTATTGTATTGTTTGTCATTATCATGATTTTAAATGCTACTGCCCAATACATCACACGAAAGAGGTGAGGCCACTATGAGAATTAACGCGAAAACTTCCGAAAAGATAGCAAAATTTTTAATTTGGACAGCTGCTCTTCTTGTTATTGCAATTCTTTTTTCTATAATAATCCATATACTAGTCAAGGGCATACCTATGCTCAGCTGGCAGTTTTTAACGGATATTCCGCGGGATATGGGCCGTTCCGGAGGTATTTCTTCTTCCATTGTCGGTACACTGATTGTGACTGCAGTAGCCGTTATTGTCGCAACACCATTTGGAATTGGAACAGCTATATACCTTACGGAGTACACCCGTGAGAGCAGAGTCACCCGCATTATCCGTTTCAGTGCCGAGTCCCTGGCAGGGATACCATCCATTGTTTATGGACTTTTTGGTTTTATATTCTTTGTTATATACTTAAAAATGGGATGGTCAATTTTATCAGGCGGATTAACCATGGCTATCATGATCCTGCCTACTATCATACGTACATCAGAAGAGGCGATTCGTACTGTGCCACAGCTATACCGGGAGGTAGGCTTCTCTTTGGGACTCACTAAGTGGCAGGCAATAACCAGGACGGTACTCCCATCCGCACTCCCTGGTATAGTTAATGGAGTGATTTTGAGTATAGGGAGATGTGTAGCCGAGACGGCCGCTGTTATTTTAACAGCCGGCTCAGCACTGCGTATGCCTACATCAATCTTCTCCCCAACTCGAACGATGGCAGTACATTTTTATATACTGGCGAGGGAGGGAATATCCATGGATAACGCTTATGGAACAGCAGCGCTCTTGATTATTCTTATTCTTCTGCTTAATGTTGGTTTCAATATGCTGGTCAATAGATTCATAGCTAAAGGCCGTTAAGAGGTGAAAAATGACACAGAAATCAAAAATAGAAATAAAAGGATTAAACTTCTATTATCAACAAAAGCAGGTTATTAAAGAACTAAACCTGGAGATACCCAAAAATCGGATTATGTCTGTTTTTGGTCCAGCCAACAGTGGTATAACAACACTGCTTCGCACATTAAACCGTCTGAGTGACTTGACTGTGGGAGCCCGTCATGAGGGTGAGATACTTTTAGATGGGAAAAACATCTTTGACCCGGACGTTAATGTGACAGAACTGCGCCGCAGGGTAGGGATGGTCTTTGATGTACCGACACCTCTGCCGATGTCCATCTTTGACAATGTCGCATTGGGACCCCGTATGGGTGGAATGAAAACCAAGGCGGATGTGGCAGAGGAAGTAGAAAAGGCGCTGCGTATGTCTGCTCTTTGGGATGATGTCAAAGATAGGCTGGATACTCCTGCAGCCAGATTATCCGGTGGTCAGCAGCAGCGCTTGTGTATTGCCAGGGTTTTGGCTCTTGAGCCGGAGGTTATTTTGCTGGACAGACCCTGTTCAGCTCTTGACCCAATATCAACGGCCAAAATTGAGGAATCCTTAATACAGCTTAAGGAGCAGTACACCATTATCATTGCACCACATACGGTTCAGCAGGCTGGGCGTATCGCTGACCGGGTAGCGTTCATGCTAATGGGAGATCTAATAGAACAAGGTTATACCCAAGAGGTTTTTTCATTCCCCAAGGACAATCGCACGAACGATTACCTTACCGGAAGATTTGGATAAGATTCCATAAATTTTATATTTTTTTGTAAAAGGAGATGAGCATATTGGTTAGAGAACGTTTTACACAGAAGATACTTGGCGTTAAACAAAAGGTGTTAAAAATGGGAGCTCTGGTTGAGAATATTATTGACGCGTCAGTGACTGCTTTAAAGACACAAGATCTTGATCTTGCTAGAAATGTTATTGAGAAAGATGACGAAATTGATCAGTTAGAACTTGAAATTGAAAAGGAATGTATGATGCTTCTTGCCCTTCAGCAGCCTCTCGCCAAGGATTTAAGGACAATTGCATCGGTTCTGAAAATCATAACAGATCTTGAAAGAATGGGAGACAATGCAGTAAATATTGCAGAGGTAATACTTGAGATTGGCGAAGAACCCATTATGAAATCCCTGAAAGATATTCCAAGGATGGCAGATATTGCTCAGAAAATGTTAAAAATGAGTCTTGATGCCTTTGTAAATGAGGATATTGCCCTTGCAGTAAAGGCAGCTGAGAGGGACGAAGATGTTGACAGGCTCTATGAAACCGTTATAAATGATATCCTTAACACGATCACAGAAAAAAGGGAACTTACAAAACAGGGTACAAAACTTTTGTTCTTAGGACGGTATCTTGAGAGAATTGCTGACCATTCTACCAATATCTGTGAAAGAACGATATACATGATCACCGGTGAGTTAAAGGAAATAAATTAGAGGCATGCCTCTAATTTATTTCCTTTTTTTATAATATAATATTGAACAGGAGCAAGGATATGTGCGTGGAATTTCCGTGTATTCTATATTTGTGGTAAATCTTATGTATTAATTTTTTGCCGCATGACTCTTTTGTACATATAGAAACCTAACATATCTGATAACAACCAACCTATAACAATTGCCCAGCAAATGCCTGAAAAACCTCTTATAGGTGCAAATGAATAGGCTAAGATGACTCTTAATCCTTGTGATACAATCGTCATTAAAATTGATATTCTAATAGCCCCAAGCCCTCTGAAAAATCCATAAAACATAACAATAAAGCCAAGCAGAATATAAAACACAGAGACTATCCTAAGATATCCAACACCAACGGCTATTACCTCAGTCGCATCTTTGCTAATGAAAAGTGCGATTAAGTTTGGAGCAAAAATAAATGCCACAATGCTAATTGCTGCCGATAGAGCTATAATTATCTTGGAAGTCACATGAAATCCTTCTCGAATTCTATTGACTTCCCCGGCTCCTTGATTTTGAGCAGTATAAGTAGAAAAAGAATTGCCCAAATCTTGCAATGGTGCATTAGCAACAGAGTCGATTTTGGAACAAGCTGCAAAGGCAGCCATAATCGTTGAGCCAAATGTGTTTACCAGCCCCTGAATAAGCATCATCCCAAAACTGGAAATTGACTGCTGCAGTGCTGTCAACACAGAAAAAGCAGCAATTTTATTAAAAACATTGAAACTGAAAACTAAGTCTTTTCGCTGGAAGTTTAGAAACCGTATTCGTTTTATGGTATAGATACCGCATCCTATAGCAGCAAAAGCTTGCGTAAGGAGTGTGGCAATCGCTGCTCCGGCAGTACCCATGTGAAATACGGCTACAAAAAGCAAGTCTAAAATAAGATTCGATATGCAGGAGGCAATGAGGAAATATAACGGTGTCTTAGAATCTCCAAAAGCCCGTAATAGAAAGGCAAAAGCATTATACATACCAACAAAAATAAAACCATAAAAAACATATTTTAAATAGTCGGCAGCATAGGCAGCGGTTTCTTTAGGGATTTGATAAAGGGTGATAATCTGCGGCAAAAAGACTGATGTTACAATCGTAATCAACACACTTACACAAAACAAAAATATTAATGCGGTAGAAATCGTTTTTTTCAGTTCATCATACTGCCTGCCGCCGTAGAGCTGTGAAAAAATTGCCGAAGCTCCCATGGCAAGGCCTAGTAAGATAGAAGTTATGAACACAATTACAGCACTTGAAGAACCAACTGCCGCAAACGCATCAGTTCCCACATATTTTCCTATTACAATTGCATCAATGATGCTATAAAATTGCTGCAATAAATCTCCGATAAACAACGGAATGAAAAACTTTAGAATGATCCGTGAAGGTTCTCCCTTCGTCATATCTAGTTCCATTTTTAATCCCTCCTATGAGTTTGAGGGCAGATAAGCAATTGCTAAATCGCCAGTGATTGGATTGGTGTATATTTCGCAATTTATTTCGTAGACCTGCCTTATTAGTTCTCTTGTCAATATTTCCTTCGGACTTCCTGAAGCCATCATTTTTCCGTCTTTTATTACATAGAGTATGTCACAGTATACAGATGCCATAGGAAGATCATGAAGAGCCGCAAGAACACCGATATTTAAGGACTTCACAACAGATAATATCTGAAGCTGGTACTTAATGTCCAGATGATTTGTTGGCTCATCTAGTATTAAAAGTTTTGGTTTTTGTGCAATTGCTCTTGCCAGTATCACCCGCTGCTTTTCACCGCCGGAAAGTGTTAGATAACTTCTGTCTGAATACGCTGTCAAATTAACTCTTTCTAATGCATCTCTGACGATTTTGTAATCTTCGGCATTATCTGATTCCATTAAATGCTTATGTGGAGTTCTGCCCATCATCACCATCTCATGTACAGTAAAATCAAAGCTCAGTTCATTGAATTGACCAACCACCCCCATTTCCTTTGAGATTGTACGAGGAGCTGACTTCAAAACATCTTTACCTCCCAAATGAACAACACCTTTTTGCGGCTTTATGACTTTGTAAATACTCTTTAGCAAGGTAGATTTTCCGCATCCATTTGGTCCGATGATCCCGACAAACTTCCCTTCCTCAACGTAAATACTAACATCTTTTACAATATCTGCACCCGATAGTGAAACCGATATGTTATCTGCTTTTAGATCCATCTTATTTTCCTCCAAACCCGTAGCTTTTCTTAATCAACATGTACATGAATACAGGTGCGCCGAGAAGGGAGGTTACGATTCCGATTGGAAGTTCTCCGTTAGGGATAATTGTTCGGGCAAAAACATCTGTCCATATCATAAACAAGGAGCCAAATAAAATTGACGTTGGAATAAGCCGCTTATGATCGGAACCTACAACGCTTCGTACAATATGTGGAATAATAAGGCCTACGAATCCTATAATTCCACAGGTAGAAACCAAAATACCCGTCACTACAGAAGAGATGACCATATACAATCTCCTATAAAAGTTCAAATTAACCCCCAAAGTAATTGCGGTTTCTTCTCCCATCAGCATTGTATTCAATATTCTAAACTGAAACAGGAAAAATACGATTGCTATAATAACCACCGCTGCTACAAGAGGCAGCGTTCCCCATTCAACGGATGCCAAACTTCCCATTGTCCAAAAGGATAAGGAACGTATCCCGTCAGCATTTTTTGCAAAGTAGATAATAAAATTTGAAAAAGCATTGCACAGGGCATTAATTACCGTTCCTGCTAAAACCAGTTTGACAGAGGACGTTTTTCCTCCGATACTGGAAAGACCTAAAACCAGAGCTGCGGCACCAAGCGCACCAATAAATGCCCATGATGCAACCCCAAATTCTCCAAGTATTCCTCCCGCGCCAAACCCTAGCATGATTGAGAACGTTGCTCCTAAGGCGGCACCAGATGAAATTCCTAAAATATAAGGGTCTGCCAGCGGGTTTTGCACAGAGGCTTGCATAACTGTTCCACAAAGCGCGAGGCCTGCTCCCATAACCATTGCTAATAAAACTCTGGGGAAACGAATCTGCCAGATAATATCTATAAACATCCCATTTGCAGTTTCGCCTGTGTTTCCGATTTGTCCTCCTGCCATTTGTTGTATCAGTATCCGCAAGGACTGTTGAAAAGGAATTGACACTTGTCCAATGGATACCGAGATCACCACTGATATGATGACAGCGCAAAGCAAGGCGATGAAGGCTGCAGAGAATACAAAGCGTTTTTGAAGTATACTTTTGTGAACGCCTCTGGGGGTATTTTTTTGCTCTATTTGTCCTGAACTCATTCTTATTCTCCCTTAAATAATTCGGGATGAACAAATTCTGCTACATCCTCATATAAGTCCGCCAGGTCAAGGCTTCCGCGAATCGCATTTGTATAATCGACTATGATTACGTTACCGGACTTAATCGCTGCAACATTTTTTAAACCAGGATTATTTAGCAACAAATCTTTTGCTGTTGCACTGTCGGATTTCTGAAATTCAGTCATAATAATTTTATCAGGATTAACAGCTAAAATAGATTCGGCAGACATTTCCACATAAGTATCTTCGGATACCTTTATGTACTCACCACCTGCCCCTTCTACCATTTCATCAATAAGGCAGAGGGTAGGACCGTAATAGTAGTAAGTGTCATTCTGACCACCTGCAAACAGCAAAACCCGTGGCTTTTCGGTTACCTGTGCTGCTTTGTCCTGAATGGACTTAATGCGTGTCTGCTGTTCTTCTACAAAAGCATTTGTTTTTTCTTCAATATTAAGTGCCATTCCAAGATTGTTAATATCATCAAAGAAACTATCTACTGTACGGCCTACTGTATAGTTAATACCAGTGAGAACCGAAATACCTCGTTCGTTCCAAAATGAAATATTGCCAAGGCGTTCATCGGTAAATGCCGAGGACATAGCTACAATTAAATCGGGTTTAAGCGCGATAATGGATTCCTTAGAAGGCCACATTTCCGTAAGCAATGGAAGCTGTTTAATCTGGTCTTCATATTTGGAATAGGAATTATCCAGATATGCAAGGCCAACAATTCTGTTTTCTTCCCCGAAATGAATCATTAGCTCCGCCAGTCCCTGCCCTATTACAACAATTCGTTCAGGCTCTTTTTCGATGGTTTGCTGTAATTTGTTCCCCTTATTGTCATAGATAATCAAATTAAGCGGGTAATGGCTGCCCTGCTGTAAAGGGGTGTCCTGATTGGGTGAATCAGCAGTGAATACAGCGCTTTGCCCTGTATCCTGTTGTGAGCAAGCCGTCAATGCTGTAACGCAAAGAGTGATTGCCAATAAAATAGATGCTGTCTTTTTAAACATGTATGAACCTCCTATATTAAAGTGTGTTAGATAAGCCTAACCTCGTAAATCAGATTAGCCGGACTAGTAACACATAACATATGTTACAACATATCGGCATTGCACCTATACTGCCTGCACGGTCCAATTATGTTGAATGAAAGCCCGCAACATAGAAAAAACCACAGGCATAAACCTGTGGTTAAGATGGTATATTCTAACTTCATCAAGTAAGTCCCCACTTCAATGCCGGAAAGACATAAGTGGTGGGTGAGGACTTATTTGCGCCCGATAAAGCGGGGTATGCTATGTCAGAAGGGGGGCAAGCCCCTTCTGACATGCTGTACTTTTATTCTACATTCCTCAGCAATGAAGCCTCTCTGTACTTTAGTGGTGTAACACCGTATTGTTTTTTAAATGCCGCACAGAAATTGCTGGGACTTGAATAGCCAATTTCATAGGAAATTTCGTTGATCGATTTTTCTGTATCCAGCAGCATAGCGGATGCCCGTTGTAAAGAAAACTTTCTATGATAGTTATAAATGGTGTCTCCATAAACCCGTTTGAAACCCTTCGTTAGTTTTTTGGGATTGATGACCAGTATCTCCGCTAACGTTAGGAGATTTGGCAATTCAAATGGCTGCTCTAACAGCATTTGCGGGATTTCCTTGATCTTTCGCAATTCGTATGGGCTTAGTGCAATTATTTCGCATCCTTCACATTTAATCATTTCATCTGAAACGATTAACGAAAATACTTCCATGACCTTGCTTTCATAAAACAAGGTGCGTGATTTTACAGGAAGCCGGCAGTTAAATATTTGCAGAAAAATATTGCCTATCTCTGGTGGAGTGCTTAAACCAAGGTAATACTCGGAACGAAGTTGATCGCCTAATTTTTCTATGGTATCATGCCATATTCCTATTCCTGCACTTCCAAAATAAGAAGACAAAGCGTGCTTATTCGCTGTAATCGAAATGCCCTGATATTTCTGTCCGGCACAACGTTTTATTGTTCCTTTCATGTCTTGTGACAGAGAAATTGATAGATTATTGGGACCAAAGCAAGTATCACCTGCTTTTTCTTCTTCAATGAACATACAGCCATCAATACAATACTCTATTTCAAAATAATCCTCTGCTAAATCAAAGACCGTTATTATATCTTCAGAAAACACAAAGTCATAAACGAGCAGCATGACGTTACCAAGCAAATTATATATTTGTATTGTTCCTTTCCCATACTCCGGTTTTATATCATAAACGATGCCTTTATTAATATCATGGTTGGGCAAGAAGCGAGCAGTCCCAAGCTGCTCATGCATAGCTTTATATTGCCCAAGCATAGCGGCATACCCTCTTGTTGAATTTATATAAAACTCTCTCTCCACGAGCAAGCCCCCTTCTATACTTATTTTAATAGGAATCAGTTCTTTCGGTTAGATACTGCTAACTAAAAAATTATAGCATAGTTTTTACTTTATTTCCAGCCAAAACTATTGATAACTATATTATCTAAATTCAAATCCGGCAAGCCGGAGGAGGGGAACCTGGATCAGAATTTATGCCTTAGCATTCAAGTTTATGAAAGGCAGGACAAATAAGGTTATAGATGTTAATTGATGGGTGCGTATTAAATGGATATTATGTTATACTAAATTCAACAAGCAGGTGCAGGCAAGTACTACCTGATTAAGAAGAAAGCAAAAAAAGGAGAAGAAACCATGATCACACCTTACCTTACATTCAACGGTAACTGCAAAGACGCGCTGAATTTCTACCGCGCCGTCTTTCATTGCGACGAGCCAAAAGTCCTGCCTTACGGTGACTATATGCCGGAAGGTTCAAAGACGCCGCCTGAACTGCTGCGTACTTGGGTTATGCACGCTGAGATGGTTGTCTGCGGTACGAACTTCTGGTTTGCTGATGAAGCTATGCCGCCCAGGAACGGCAGCAACATCAAATTAACCGCCACGGTGCCTACGGGTAAGGAAGCGACGGGCATCTTTGATGCGCTTTGCGTGGGTGGCGAGGTGGTGCTCCCGCCGACCGGGACCTTCTACAGCGTGTTCCACGCCGCAGTAACGGACAAGTTCGGCGTGAACTGGAATGTCGTCGCTGAAGAAGCGCCGAAGGAAATGGAGGGGGGAAGATGAATAACGAACGTGTCTACAAAATGAAATTCTCTGGCGTCTATCCTTTGTATATTCAAAAGGCTGAGCGTAAAGGACGCACGAAGACGGAAGTCGATACCGTCATCCAATGGCTGACAGGCTACGATGAACACGGATTACAGTCTCAAATCGAAAAAGATGTTGATTTTGAGACGTTCTTTGCCGAAGCTCCTCAAATCAATCCGAACGTTTCCCAAATAACCGGAGTAATCTGCGGGGTTCGTGTCCAGGAAATCGAAGATCCGCTGATGCAGAAGATCCGCTGGTTAGACAAGCTGGTGGACGAACTGGCAAAAGGCAAGCCGATGGAGAAGGTGTTGAGAGGCATGCAGCCGCTTTAGAAAAGAACTATAAAATAACCTTTTTGTTTCTGTACTGGAATTATTTAAAAATAAGATAAAAATAGAGCTAGGGCTTGTACCCTAGCTCCTTTGTCTGTAATCTGAAGCTGGTAAAACAATGTTTTACTGGCTTTTTTGCCTATCCCAGGCACTCATATGTTTAGTTGACAGATACTTGTGTGCTTTATTACGAATTATTTTTGCAACAGACGCCATAGGGTCGTACGGCTGATACCCAAGCGTTTGGCTGCGGCGGTGTGGTTGCCCTCGGTTTCGTTGACCACCCGGATCGCGATGTCTTGGCTGATCTCTGACAGAGTACGGTTTAAATCCAGAGGAGCGGCGGCATTTTCTTTCAGGGAGGAGAAAGCACCAACGTGCCGCTCCTTACGCAGTACCTGACGGACATTTTCGGCGGTGATGATTTGGCTGGTCCCCGTTATCGCAAGCTCCCCAATTACCCGGCGGAATTGGGTGTAATTATGGGGCCAGTTGTAACTTTGCAGTAGAGACAGCGCTTCCGGATCTGCACCTAAAATCTGCCGGGGCATGTTGACGTTCATATGGCTCAGACATAGATTCATCAGAGTGGGAATCTGATGGGAGAGCTGACGCAGCGGCGGCAGATACAAGGAAAGACAGGAAAGCTTTTCCCGAAAAAGAGCACCCACTTTAGAGATATATTCGCCGCTCTGGCAAACACAGGAAATCATAACCCTGTTTCGCTGGCACACATCCATCTCCTTTAGAACAGCGATTAGCTGGTATTGCCGATCCAGAGATAATACATCCACATCTGAAAAGTATAGGGTGCTGCCCTCGTCTGCCAATGGGGAGTTATGATGCTCCATAAGAAACGCCCAGCTTCGGTCGTTCAGCAGGCTGCAGTTAATGGACACTAAGGGGTTGTTGTGCAGCGGCCCCCTGATGTAAAACATGCTGACGATGGATTCCTTGCCCGTTCCATCCTCGCCTGTGAAGATGACAGGGGCGGTGCTTTGGCCTATTTGGTCAATTTCCTGCTGAAAGCCTTGGAGATTTCCTGCAAAGCTGAAAATGCTGTTGTAGTAAGCTGCTTCTGCCTCAGCTCGGCCGGAGAAACTGATACCCATCTGGTTTGAGGATACCGGCAATTTTCTTTCATCGAAGAAAAAGGCGGTGTATCGCAAAGAGCCGCTGGCAATTTGCCGAACCCGAATGGAGTAGCGCATGCCTTTCAGAGAACGGCTGATTCGCTGATCCCCCTCCTGCCCGGTTTGGGATAGTTCCTGACGCAGCAATTCCAATAATTCAGGCTTTAAATCTTCCAGCGTAGACAGAAACAGATTTCCCTGACTGTCAAAGACAATCGTATGCCCGATCTGCCCACGAATAAGCTCTCGAAAAAACAAGTTCTCATCCCGCAGGTATTGTTGGCTTTCACACAGCAGCAATGCCTGGTTAAAGGCATTTCGGATGCTGTCTATCCCGGAGGTGATCAGAAAGGAATTGATTCCCAGCCGCTGGGCTGCGGTGTTGACAATCACGTCGCAGAGGATGGTCTCGCACTGTTTATCCCGGAGACTGCAAAGGGTCGGCTCCACCGTCTCAATAGAATCTACTGTATGGATATCAATGTCGCATTCCAGCAATTCGCATAAGGGCAGCACATGGTTTCGAATATCTGCGAAGGAAATCATGGTTGTCTTTTTTTTCAGCCCGCCAGCCAGTTTGATGGCACAGAGAATATCGTACGTAGAAATTTCAATCTCGATAACCGGAATGGTTAGCTGCTGCCGCAACATCTTCGCCGTAGCACCACGGGATATTACCACATCGTAATCTCCGTGAAAGTTATTCCGAGCGATAATAAGCCCCTGCTCCATATCACCCACATAGACAGTCAAATCAATCTGGGGATATTCTTTCGCCAGATTAAGCATCTGAATTTTCATTCCCTCATAGGGCGCAATGCCCAAAACACGAATATAATTCTTCATAGTCACCTCGATATTTCGTTTCATATTTGAACGTATTATACCAAATGCACAAAAATTAAGCAACAAATTTTTCGCATGTTTCAAATAAAAACGATTTAAAGATGAAAATAACTTGACGATAGCAATGGAATTTATATAAAATGAATATAAATTTAAAGAAAAAGGGATTAACAATTTCTGTAATGTACAAAAAAGGAATTAGCCCTTCTAAACTGTTTCAAAATGAAACAAAAGGAGGTGTATGTATGGGAAAGCTTTTGATCATTGCTGATGATTTCACGGGAGCACTTGACACGGGCGTGCAGTTTGCAGCCAGGGGAGCAGCAACAATCGTGATCACAGATCTAAACTATGATTTCCGATCAATTGAAAAAACAGTGGAAGTTTTAGTTATGGTTGCAGAAACCCGGCATCTGCAGCCGCAGGAGGCCTATGAGATTGTGTACCGCACAGTGCATAGAGCATTTCAAGCCGGAATTGCTTACATTTATAAAAAGACAGACTCCGCACTGCGGGGAAATATTGGCAGTGAATTGATGGCGCTGATGGACGCAGCCGGTATCGACACCATACCGTTTCTCCCTGCCTTTCCCAAGCTGGGCAGAGTCACCCGGGAGGGGATTCACTATATCGACGGCGTGCCTGTGGATCAGAGCGTATTTGGCCAGGATCCTTTTGAACCGATTTTGGACTCGGCGGTGGCGGATATCCTTGGACAGCAAACGAATGTACCGGTGTTGATACACCCACGAAATGAAGAACATAAGATCTTAAATCCCGGCATCCAGGTATTTGATGCTGAAACAGATACAGATTTAAAACACATCGGAAGAGAACTGGGCCTGGATCGGCTGCGATTCTGTGCAGGATGTGCCGGGTTTGCGGCGGTGCTGGCTGATATGCTGAAGTTGAAGGGGCCTGCCCCGGAGATACCAAAGCTTGAAGATACCCTGTTTATAGCTTGTGGCAGTGTCAATCCAGTAACGGTCAGCCAAATGAAAGCGGCACAGGAACACGGCTTTCCACATGTAAATTTGAACCCTGTTCAAAAACTGGAAGGTTACTGGGTGGATAGTAAGGCAGCGGTGGAATGCATTCGTCAATGGCTGGCGCAGGCATATGTTAAAAAGCGCTTTATTCTTGATGTTAATGATCCGGAAGGGTGTGAGGATACCCATATCTACGCACGGGAACATAACTTGACAACGGAACAGCTTCGGGTGCAGATTTCAGACAATCTGGCAGCTTTGATCAAGCGGATGCTTGACGACGGTCTGAACGCTACTCTTTTGTGTACCGGCGGCGATACGCTGATGGCATTAATGCAAGCGGTAGGCGTTTCGGAGCTGACGCCAATTTGCGAAATGGCAACCGGCGTTGTTTTAACAGAATTTATTTACAAAGAAAAAACATATCATATTATTTCAAAATCCGGTGGCTTTGGAGATCAGGATCTGCTTATAAAATTAGCGGAAAAGATTGCCTGAAATATCAAAATATTAACTGGAGGTATATATGATGAACTACCCTGCTCTCGCCGGTTTGACTTTAGACGATCGTATCTACCGCAATGAAGAAATGGGTACTGTGGAATCCATGGTACCTTCCGGCCCTTTCGCCACCTGTCATTCTCCTGCCATGCTGGAGCTGCCAAACGGCGACATGCTGTGTTGCAGTTCCGGAAAATCCAACCAGCTTAAAGGCATTCGGCGTTCCACTCGAGGATTTGGATGGCTTAGTAGAGGCCGGTTTGCAAGTGCAGCGCTTGCTGGTAAATAATATGCGTCTTGTAACTGCAGAGGATGCAAGAAATCTGTACTTAGAAATCCTGTAAATAATTATGCAAATAAAAAGGAGAACGTTATTATGAAGGATGTTGAATTAAAAGGCATTATCCCACCGATTTTAACCCCCATGAATCCTGATGAATCGATCAATCTAAAGGAACTGGGTAACCAGATTGAACGCATGTTGGAGGGCGGCGTCCATGGGCTGTTCCCATTCGGAACCAACGGCGAAGGTTACATCCTAAGTGAAAATGAAAAAATCGAGGTTCTGGAGGCTGCGATCGACCAAGTAAAACATCGTGTTCCGGTGTACGCAGGTACCGGCTGCATTTCCACGGCTGATACCATTCGTATTAGCAGGAAGGCGCAGGAGCTTGGTGCAGACGTGCTATCCATTATTACTCCCAGCTTTGCGCTTGCTTCACAAAAAGAGCTTTACGACCATTATGTAGAAGTTGCCAGGCATGTGGACATTCCGATCGTGCTGTACAACATTCCTGCACGCACTGGCAACAAATTGCTTCCTGAAACCGTTGCAAAGCTGGCTAAAGATGTAGACATCATCATGGGTGCCAAAGACTCCAGCGGTGACTGGGATAACTTACTTGCTTACATCAACCTTACAAAAGACTTAGATAAAGACTTCCGTGTATTGTCCGGAAACGATTCACTGATTCTGCCTTGCTTAGAGGCAGGCGGTGCAGGCGGCATCGCAGGCTGTGCCAATGTATATCCTCATGTTCTTGCATCTATTTATGAACTGTTCAAGGCTGGCAAGCTCGAAGAGGCTAAAGCCGCTCAAGACTCCATTGCCTCCTTCCGTGCCGTTTTCAAATATGGCAATCCGAACACGGTTGTTAAAAAGGCTGTTTCTCTGCTTGGCTATCCTGTAGGCGGCTGCCGCCGTCCATTCAACTGCCTATGCGACGAAGGCGCCGCCGCACTAAAACAAGTTCTGAAGGAAAACGCCGATAAAGGGATGTGTTAATATGAGTATACAATTAAAACCTGTGATAGGCATTTCTATGGGTGACCCCTTTGGAAATGGCCCGGAAATAACGGTTCGTGCACTGGCAGATGCGGAAATCTACCAGCGTTGCAAACCCTTGGTAGTAGGTGACGAGACTTCCATGCGTTACGCTCTGAAGGTGGCCGGGAAAGTTCACGGCATTCATCTGGAGCTGAATGTGGTATCCACACCCGCCGAAGGCAAGTACACCTATGGCACCATCGACCTGATGGATTTGAAGCTGGTTCCTGCAGAAGAAATCCCGGATACCTCCAAACTGGATGTGCCTGAGCCTTTTGGCGTGGGAGCCTGTGCCCTGGGCGGCGAGGCAGCGTTCCAGTATGTTGTAAAAGTTATTCAGCTGGCTATGGCTGGCCAAATCGATGCTACGGTTACCAATGCTCTGAGCAAGGAAGCCATTAACATGGCTGGCCACCACTACTCAGGCCATACCGAGATTTATGCTGATTATACGGATACCCCTAAGTACACTATGATGCTGGCTCACGGCGATCTGCGGGTCGTCCATGTTTCCACTCATGTGTCTTTACGTGAAGCTTGTGACCGTGTCAAGAAAGATCGTGTCCTGGATTGCATCCGCATTGCCAACGAAGGCTGCAAAGCGCTGGGAATTAAAGAGCCTAAAATTGGCGTTGCAGGGCTGAACCCCCACTGTGGTGAGAACGGCATGTTTGGCTGGGAGGAAGTGAAAGAAATCCAGCCTGCCATCGAAGCTGCCATGGCTGAGGGCATCTTGATCCCTGAAAAGAAGCCTACCCCTCCCGATACCGTGTTCTCTAAGGCATTGGGCGGATGGTATGACATCGTTGTGGCCATGTACCACGATCAAGGTCATATCCCCCTAAAGGTGAAAGGCTTTGTTTATAACCGTGAGGAAAAGCACTGGGAGGCTGTCGAAGGTGTGAACGTAACCCTGGGTCTGCCTATTATTCGTGCCAGTGTGGACCATGGAACCGGCATCGACCTTGCAGGCAGCGGCCGTTCCAGCGAGCTGAGCCTGGTCAATGCCATAGATTATGCCATCCTTATGGTTAATGCCGGGAAAGAAGCCTGACATTGTATGGTGTATTCAATATATACGCGTTTATCCAAGCCGGTTTTCAAGCATTTCGCCAAACAGAATGCTTGAATTGATATCATGTGCCAACTGCAAAAATATTCCTGAATAATAGAGAGGAGTTCAATTAAATGACTATCCCAATGATTATTGCTCTTGCTATCACTGTAGTCATGATTATTTTAATCATGACAGAAAAGCTTCCATTCGGTGCACCTCCAATTCTTGCATGTCTGCTATTGGTACTTTTCGGCGTAGCCGATATCAAGACTGCTTTCGCAGGGTTTTCTAACTCTACCATTGTTATGCTTGCCTCCTTTATGGCAATCATAGCCGCTCTGCAAAAGACCAGCTTTATTGCTTCTTTCAAAAATGCAATGTACAACATGGCTGGCAAAGGCGGCTATAAGGCTTATGTACTGTTGATTCTTGTGGTCATGCTAGGTACCAGCCTATTCGGCACAGGCTCAACTGCATATTATGTTCTCACTTTAGGTATCCTGTCCACCATACCATTTAATGAAAAATTACCTGGATCTAAAATCATTATGACTTCCGGCTTCGCAGCCAACCATCCTCTGATTCCGGTGAACGTGGCACTGCAATACGGCATTGTTGTAGCTGTTCTGCAAGCTGCCGGAGCAGCTGTTGGTGAGGTTTCCTTAGTGAAATTTTCTGTTGTGAACTTAATACTTTCGTTAGCCTTCCTGGGATGGTGCTTAATTGCTTACAAAAGACTGCCTAGCCACCCGATCGCAGAGGTAACCGAGAATGCCAAGTTCCAAGGCGAAAACGTTACCGAAATGCCAAAATGGAAAGAATACGCTACCTATGCAGCCTTTGCGGCAGCCGTTGTTGGCATGATTCTTCAAAGCAAAATTGGCGATGCAGGCTATGTAATTCCAGGTTTGGCTGTAACTGTGCTGCTGGCTGCCCATGTTTTGGATTTTAATGAAATTCGCAACAGCATCGGATCTCCGATTATTTTGATGTCTGCCGGTGTTATCGGTGTTGCCGATGCTCTTGGCAATACAGGCCTGACTGCTTTAGTTGGTGAAACGGTGGCCCAAATGCTTGGTACCAGCATCAATCCTTTCCTTCTGGTTTTTGCTTTCTGTATACTGACAAGTGTACTTGCGACCCTTACAGGTTCTACCTTGGGTACTGTATATGTATTTGCACCTTTGGCTATTTCTACCTGCTTAAGCCTGGGTCTAAATCCGACTGCTGCTGCGGCTGCAATCGTAGTTTCAGGCTGGAACGGCCATTTCCTGCCCATAGACGGCATGCCGGCTATGATCATGGGCCTTGGCAACTACAAGCTGACCGAGTTCTGGAAATTCACAGTTCCGATGTATTTCATCCGCCTGCTTGCACTGACCGCCGGAGCGTTGCTGATATTCCCAATGTAAACTTCTGAATTACTTAAATAAATGGTAATCTTATTGCTTCATTATCCAACTTTATATGAAACGGAGAATCTTCCGACATTTTGAGAAAGAGGTATGATTATGAATCATAAATTTGAACTAGAGCATATCGGCATCAACACCCTAAATGCTGAGGAGGCAGAAAAACTGGCTCAGCTTCTGAGCATGATGTTTAACCTGGAGCCTCGTCACGGACAAAAGTCTGAATTCGGCGGCCCTTACTTCGAGTGTATGAAGGCTCCATTTCTGGGTGCAAACGGTCATATCGCTATGCGAACACCTGATTTGACCGCTGCTGCAGAAGAGTTGAAAGAGAAAGGTTTCTCCTTCAACATGGATACTGCCGCATATTCCGAGGATGGCAAATTGAAGAACGTCTATTTAGACGGTGAGTTTGGCGGCTTTGCCATACATATTATGCAAAAGTAACGGCAAAACCAGTTTAAACAACACAGAGAAATTACCCTCAGTTTTAACTGCACTCCCAAAGTCAGGCATGTGATAGAATCAACATGTTAGACGAAAGGGGTGCAGTTTTTTTATAGAGGAATACAATTTTCCAGTATATAGTTATTGAAAAGGGTATAGGACATCGTGTTGATTCAATTGGCGATTACAATAGATTAGCAGCATTGCCTGTGCCAATAGCCGAAAAATGCCAGTTGAAGATATTCTGAATTTGAAGGATGATGAAATTGTTTTATTATGAAACTAAGCAGGTACGATGGTCATAAAATTACATCACCAAAGCATTTGAAAGCATGCGTTTTATTAATTCTAAAAATATGATATAATTATTTTATTCAACCAGTTTGATGTATAATAAAACTGTGGATGTTTTATATACACTTTGATGCGTATTTTTAGACACACTCTGACTTGGCTAATCCAAAGGTGGAGAGTGCCGTAATATACGCAGTCTATAGGTCATATTCATGAAATTGAAACAGAGAAAGATAAAAACAAGGCGAGGATACTTCCGAAGAGACTGAAAGCAAACATTCCCAGTCCTGCGGTCATACCCAGCAATGACATCTGTTTATTGGCAGTAACAGAGCTCTATGATGAAATAATAAATTTAATGGTTAGATAAGGAGATTTGTTCGATATGACACAGTTTACTGAGGAGATCCTTGTAATAATAAAGGGAATACCATATGGGAGAGTTATGAGCTACGGACGGGTAGCAAGACTTGCAGGAAACACAAGAGGTGCGAGGCAGGTAGTCAGGATCCTTCATTCTATGTCTGAGAAATACAATCTCCCATGGCACCGGATAATTAACTCCAAAGGCAAAATATCAATCACGGATACAAGAAATGCAGCAAGACAAAGAGAACTTCTTATATCGGAAGGAGTAGAGGTATCTGAGGACGGATACATAGATATTTCTATATATGGAATATGAGATCAATACTACCAAAACCAATGCATATAAAATGAAAAGGAGTTGACAATATGTCTAAAATGCCGATGATGTTTATAGGCCATGGTTCGCCTATGAACGCAATGGAAGATAACCGCTATACGAGGAGTTGGAGGGAAATGGTGAAGAATATACCTAAGCCTGAGTCAATCGTATCAATTTCAGCTCATTGGTATACGAAAGGTACAAAGATTATGAATGAGGAAAACCCAAAGACTATTTATGATATGTACGGTTTTCCTAAAGAGTTATATGAAATTCAATATAACGCTCCCGGCAATCCGAAACTCGCGGAGAATGTAAAAAATTTAATCAGCAAACAAAGTGTATTTGATAATTCCTGGGGCATTGATCATGGTACCTGGTCTGTACTGGTCCATATGTACCCCGAAAGGGATATACCCGTTTTTCAAATTAGTATAGATGCCTCCGCACCGCCGGAGGTTCATTATCAGATAGGCAAGGAGTTAAAATCCTTAAGGCATCAAGGCGTACTTTTGTTTGGCACCGGAAATATTGTCCACAACCTGCGAATGATTGATTGGGGAATGAACGACAAAGGTTTTGATTGGGCATATAAGTTTGATGATTATATTAAAGAAAATATTGAAAATAGAAATCATGAGAATGTCATTCATTATCTGAGCTTGGGTGAAACAGCAAAATCAGCCGTACCTATGCCGGATCATTTTAACCCAATCTTATACATACTTGGCGCCTCCGATGAAGAGGATAAGATATCGACCTATAACAACAGCTGCATGTTGGGTTCCTTGTCTATGACAAGCTATTTATTTACATAGATGACAGCATATATACAACTGGTCAAACAGCAAAACTATTGATCTGAGAAAATTGACCCAGCCGCATGGGATTTGATTAACCATATACCGGAAGCTGAATTTCGTACAGTTAAGGAAGCCGGATATGAAGTAAATGCAGAAGTGCGGGAAAAAATCAGGTGGAACTGCGGATTATATGATACCAAATAAGAGGCGGAAAAAGCAGCAACAGATATGGGAAAGAATATGTTTCTATATAATAAATGCGAAGTTAAGGAGCCAGGAAGCATGATGTATGCTGATGTGCCTGGGATACGGGTATGCGTTCACTTGATGAAGCTGGAAAATGATTTTCTGGAAAATTAATATTACGATGATCAAGATTGTTAGGCGGCAAATTATTATTTGTGCAGATTATCCAGACGGCGCTAAAACTTGCGTGTTTGATGGAAGCAATGAGTGCGATTTACCTAAGTGGCACCCATCAATCCATATGCCGAAAGAAGGTGACCGGATCCGGTAAAAGGCAGCGGATGTGCGGGTGGATAGGTTAGTGGATATCACAGAGGATCAGGCATAAAATGATATTTAATAAATTATAGAGGTAGAAGACGTAAATAAAGAAAGACCGCTTATAAGCGGTCTTTCTTATTATGAGTTTATACAGTTTGAACGTTAATGGCCTGTAATCCGCGATTACCTTCTGTTACATCAAATGTTACAGACTGACCCTCATCTAAGGTTTTAAAACCGTCCATTGCGAGACCGGAGAAATGAACGAAAACATCGTTGCCCTGCTCGTCGCAGATAAAACCAAACCCTTTTTGTGGATTAAACCACTTTACTGTACCTTTAGTCATGAAAGATACCTCCTTAAATATTAATATTATATTTTTACTAAAACTGAAAATCGCATATATATGTAAATCATCAATAGAATAATGACTTACATATATATGCGAAATCAAGACCTTATTTAAAATATAGTTATACTATAATACAATGTTTGAAATAAGTCAAGAAAAAATCATTGGTAAGAAGAAAAAAATTGAGAAAGTCACCGAAAGAGCGCCGAAAGAGGGCCGAAAGAGCGCCGGATGCAGCTTGTATATGCGAAGAGGATCACCCAGGCTGAGGAAATAATAATGATCAGTATTCAATATAAAATTTAATTACCAAACGATTGTGATATGAAAATAATTCGCCAGGGAGTTTCTAATAATGGGGAAAAGACGGATGATTTTCAAGACTTATTATTTAAAGCATATCTCATTAGTGAAAACGATAGCACACTGGAAAGTGGGAATGAATATTCTTCATTATATTTATGGAAAATAATGAAGGAATGAATAAATTCATTTTCAATGGATTTTATGACAATATTTTGAATTCAAATAGGGGTTCAATAAAAAATCTAAAAAAGGAGAGGTTTAAATGGAAAGTAAAAAAGGGTTATATAAGGGCTTTGTATTATCGGAATCGCTAAGTAATCCTCTAGTATTAAATACCTTTGAAAAAATTAATGTAAAAGTAGAAAAACATAATGATATTAATTATCCTGAGTTTTGGCATTTATTCATGCTGCGTATATCAGAAGATGAAATCCAAAAAGCCGTTGAATTAGTATGTGAATATCTAAAAAATGGATGGTATGCGCATTTTTGGAATGAAGAAATTTTGTTTATATGTCTACCCAATCATTTATTTAAAATAGAAAGGCATATAGACAGTTTTGAAAAAGAATTTGATAAGGTTAAAGATTTCGCAGAAACTTTCGGAATTAAAAGGCAATATCTAGATTTTATTATCGAAGATTAAAAGAAAAAAGTTTTAAATTGTAACCATCTAGCATATAAAAGACGTGAGTGAAAGTACGCTCACGTCTATCTTTATTTAGAAAAGAAATTTAAGTGAATAAACTAATAGAAGTCGGGTGCTGTCAAGTTTTTTGCAAATTCATTTTAGCCATTAGTTACCAGAAAGTTAACCGGCTATATAATATGTTTCAAGCCCGTTAATGTCCTCTTGGTCTATCTGTTCCTATTAAGCTTTAATAGCCCATCGTAATTTTGCGCATCGAGCACGCCCATTGGAATTGCATTCGGCTGCTGATGGCCGAATTGCTTCAGGAGCAATTTCTCTATAGATCCCTTCACGATAGAAGCGTTTAAAAGATTTTTTAACAAGGCGGTCTTCGCCAGAATGAAAAGTAAGGATCGCAACCCGCCCGCCCTCAGCCATGGCAGCAGGAAGTTTTTCTAAAAATGTATATAACACTTCAAATTCATTATTGACATCAATTCGCAGCGCCTGAAAGCATCTTTGACAGGATTTTTTTATTTCATCGTTTCTATCCTTTTCCGGAATGAATTTCAAAGCATCTTTGATAATTTGCTGGAGCTGACTTGTTGTTGTAATATCTTCGCCTTTTTTTATTGCGGAAATAATGGCACGGGAGATTTCTGCAGAATGGGGTTCATCCGCGTTTTCTAACAACATACCATGTAATTCATCCTGTGTAATAGTTTTAAGACGATCCGCTGCAGAGATACCTTTTGATGGATTTAGCCGTAGGTCTAGCGGCCCCTCTGTTTTAAAAGAAAATCCTCTTTCAGGATTGTCTATTTGCATGGAAGAGACGCCCAAATCTGCCAATATAAAATCCAATGGTCCTGATTCGGAAGTAACTTGATCTATATTGGAAAAGTTTGTTTGCCTGACCGTTAAAATTTCCGGGCCATAACCTAAGCGTTCCAAACGATCCCTGGTTCTGGGTAATTCAATAGGATCTACATCAGTAGCATACAAGTGCCCCTTTGAATCTAAGCATTTAAGCATCTCTAAAGTATGACCGCCATAACCTAAAGTTGCATCTAATCCAGTTTGTCCTGGGGTGATTTGTAAGATTTCTAATATTTCTTTTACACAAATGGAGCGATGCATACCTGCGGGAGTATTTCCCTTTTGAATGACCTTTGCCACAGCATCAGCATATAACTCTGGTTGCAGTTCCTTATATTTATCTTTAAAAGTTCTTGGGTGAGTGCCTTTATATCTTGGGCGACGCTGATGTTTTTGCTCTTGATTATCCATTTTTGTTTCCGCCTTTTTAAATATCTATTTTTTATCTATGATACAAAGCGTCCGAGAAGCTGACAGCTTTAAATATTCTTACACATTACATGATATCAAATGCATGTCATAATAGCAAATGCATAATATATGAATCTGTAGGAAAAATCAAGTCTACCTCGGAGGGAAGTTGATAAAACAGTAGTTGTTGCATTGAACGATATTCTCATGTAAAATGGGTTAGCACATAACTTACCCCAAATTAAGGAATCTTTTTTATTATTATACAGATTTTGAATGGAAAGAAAGGCTGGATATGGATGTTAGAAAGTTTCATAATTATATAATCAGTGAGGATATCGTAAAGGCGCTTAATGGCCTTGAGTATGATATACCTACGGAAGTACAGGCTAGAGTCATTCCGGCCGCTTTGGAAAAAAATGATCTTATCGTCAAAGCCCAGACGGGCAGCGGCAAGACTGCCGCATACGTAATTCCGATATGTGAATTTATTGAATGGCTGGAAAATAAACCGCAAGCGCTTATTTTGACTCCAACAAGGGAGCTTGCAGTTCAAGTAAAAGAGGATTTTACTAATATAGGCAGATTTAAACGAATAAAGGCAGCAGCAATCTATGGAGGTCACCAGTTTTCTATCGAGAAAGCAGAGTTGAAGCAAAAAACACATATAGTTGTTGGTACTCCGGGGCGTGTCATGGATCACATCAGGAAAGGTACGTTACCTTTAAATAAGATTAACTGCTTAGTCATTGATGAAGCTGACCGAATGCTGGATATGGGATTTATTGAACAGGTAGAAGAAATTATGAAAGAATTGCCCAAGGAACGGCTGACAATGTTGTTTTCTGCTACTATGTCCGATGAAGTAAAAAGTTTATCATCAGATTATATGAGAGATCCTGTCAATATAGATGTCAGCGAGGACGGTATCGTGACGGCTGATATTAATCATTTTCTTTATATTACGGATGAAGAAGATAAATTTGACTTACTGACCGATGTTATGATTGTTGAAAATCCGGATAGCTGTATCATCTTTTGCAGTACAAAGGACCAAGTGGATGCGATATGTGAACGTCTGAATGGTTTAGGTTATTCCTGTAATAAAATGCATGGCGGCATGGAACAAGACGATCGATTATCTGCAATAAAGCGTTTTAAAAGGGGAGAGTACCGCTATTTCATAGCCACAGATGTAGCAGCAAGAGGGATAGATATAGAGAATATTTCTCTGGTTATTAACTATGACATCCCCTTGGATGAAGAAAACTATGTTCATCGCACAG